>CALVDF010000050.1 GCA_944326245.1 uncultured Bacteroidales bacterium | reverse complement strand
AAACATCTCGATAAATTGCGATTTGAAGTCGCCAAATTTTGATTTATCGGCCTGTTTAGCAATTACAACAAACTTCTTTTGTTCGTTATCTGAAGCATTAGGAATACCAATTTCAAGATATCTACTCATATTTAGATTCTGTATGCCTGTTGTTTTACTTCCCATACTGCTAACTACCATTTTATTCGTCTGATAGAAATAAAACAAAGAATAAAAAGCAAATATAGGATCCACCTTTTTAAATCTAAGAACTTGTGTAAAATTATTACATAGGTATTGTTCATCTTCCTCAAACAAAACAACCCTACCTACTGGATTATCAGCAGTGCCACCTGAACGTTCAAGAATAGTATCATATTTTCTAATTACTTTTCGTTCTATCTTTTTTTCTAAAATTGAACGCGTAATAACATCTGTTAAATCCAATTTACCACTATTTGTAAAATTAGTAGTACGAATAACTTTTATGCCATTTCCATCCTTATCCTCTGTTCCCCATTCCCCAGGATAACTATCCTCTATGTAGTTACCAACTGGTGTAGTTTGATATGAACTAAACATCTCGATAAATTGCGACATACTATCCAATGAATTTACGGTGAGACAATTTTACGTTCGTTTGATTAACCATTGCATATTGCAATGTTGTATCAAGACTTTGGTGCCCAAGTAGGTGTTGAACTTGTTCTATAGGCATGCCTTTATCTATCGCCATTGTAGCCAATGTACGACGAAATTTATGAGGATGGACCTTTGGTATATTCAACTCTCGTCCCAACCTACGCAATCGGATTTCCACACCACTGATTTGCAACCGTTCATAAGGCGCTAACAAAGAAACAAATAAAGCTGGATTATTATCATTTCTCTCATTTAAATAGCGTTGCAGATGTATCTTCGTACGAGCATCAAAATAGACCTTCCGCTGCTTATCTCCTTTACCCATAACGATACACTCACGATTCTGAAAATCTATATCCTCTCGATTAAGTTTTACCAGCTCACCTACACGCATTCCAGTCGAAGCCAACAAATCAATCAATGCCAAATCTCGAATTCCATCGCAGTAATCACGCATCTGTTCTAATGCTTCATCAGTATAAGTTTCTTTTACTGTCTTACCAACCTTTACCTTGTGAATCCTTCTTACAGGACTTTTTACTATATAATCTTCATCTTCTAGCCACGAGAAAAAGCTTGATAAAATTCTGCGGATATTATCTACTGTAACCTTTGTAGCTCCACTTGTTTGTTGATACTCATTTAAGTAGCTACGAAGATCATCAGTAGTAATGTGACGTACATTCTTTTCAATTTTACGGATTGCATTATTCAGTGTACTCCTATAATAGTGTATAGATTTGCCGGAACAACCCTCTACTCGCTTGGCGGAAAGAAAATTATCTATCAGCTTCACACTATCGTCATTAGTCTGTCCATCACTGCTATTTGAAGACACGTTGATGTTGCGGAAAGTATATTCAAGTACCTTTCGCAATTGGCTCATTTGCTCGTTGTTTAATACTCCTTGCATAGCCTGCTCAATATCATTAATCAAAATTGCTTTCATACTCTTATATATTTAATTTAATCGATATGGCAGCATCAACATTATCCTCATCTTATACTTTTGAAGATTTTATCTATATTTCAAAGTATTATTTTCTTAAAATTATAGATTTATTTTAATTATACTTGGCTTCATAGAACAGAATGTCAGTATAGTCATCTTGTACAGCATTTCGAGTAATAGTTAGCGGACGATGATTATGATGTTCCAAATAATCACACAAAAAATCAAGCATTTGCTCTCCTCTAGATTTTATTGAAGCATGTCCCCAAGGATGCCAAGACGTATTCGTGGCAATTTCTATCTCGCTGTAACTACCATTAATATAGGCTTTTTGTTTCGTACTCCAAGGATTATTCCCAATACCAGCATTCTTTATATCCTGAATAACAGTTAGATTACCCAACGAATTGATAAGTATATTTTTAGCTCTTTCAACTTCTTCATAATTCAAAGACTGGTGTGCATTCAAATAATCATTCATCTCGAGGTTCCAATGGGTACTCCAGTTTCTTGGCATTATATGTTCTATCTGAACATTATAATAATTATCCCACTTAACATGAGAGAATTTATTACTCTGTATGTGAATCTCATACTCCATTAAAAAAAACTTAAGCGCTCCCCAACGATGAAAACCAATATTACCTCTCACATAAGTAAACAAATAGCGGAATCCACCAATCAAAGATTGAACATCAATAGGTTTGAGTAATAAGTTATCTAACTCATTCTTAATTTCAGTTAGTGACAATTCTCCATTATGTAAATCACGAGCACGGGTTGCAAAACGACGTTCATCTAACAATGAAACCCCTGGTAGTGCATTTTTAAACAAAACTTTCTCCGTCATTGCCAGACAGTCATCAACCTGAGCAGATTGAGTATCTACCATCATCAATAATTTCGCGAGAAAAATACGCATTTCCTTTGATCCATTCAAATACTGAATTTTCTGTATATGTAAACCTCTTTCGGTATTCAAGTCAGGAAAATATACATCATACCAATGCCCTACAAAATTTGCTATGCCAGAAACAAATGTCTTAATTTTATTTTCATCCACTACCGGCTCTTTAATAGACGCATCGTGTTGTCTAGCCATACTAAAGTCATATTTAGTGGCATGATTGCAAAACATTTGAAACACTTTTGTCTCTGCCAAAGATTCCGAAAATGCATAATCAGCAGGTTCTCTTAATAATGTCAGATATGCTGACAGGAACTCATCTTCGCTCAACAAATAATCTTTGTTTTTACCAAGAGTTTCGTATATCAACCCCCAACCATTGTTGATTTCTTCTGAAAGTCCCTTTATATTAACGGTATCATCAAACTTGCTGGTCATATATAGCAAGCGATTTTTTAGTTTTTCAAGAGTTGTCAAAGGTTTACCACGGTTGTTCATTGTCTCAAACACTGCCTGAACATCCAAGTTGTTTTGGATATACTTTGTGTCAAAAACTAATGAAGTAAGAAGTTTTTCTTGAAATTCATTAAGCTCCTTAGGCTTCAATGCTGATAATCTACTTTCAAAAAACGAAGATGCATATTCAAGATTTGCAGTATAAATGGTAGAACTATAAGGAAGAGTATTAGCTTCTCCCATAATGTTTTTCATAAAGAAACGATAACTATTTCCGTTAGTATCCCCATATGCGAATCTGCATACGTTTTGCTTTGTCTTAATATAGTTTTCTATCAACTGTTTTTTACCTTTTGTAATTCTCTTAACTAGTGTATTAAGTAGAATAACAAGGGTTGTCAATCTTTGCTGACCATCAACAACATTGTAATACTCCATACCAGACGTAGATAATTTCTTTTCTGCAGGTGATAAATCACTTAGATCAATCTGCTGTAATGTTATGGCACCAGTATAATGTGGTCTGTATTTCGCACCATTCTTTTGAATATCCATAATATCATCCCACAAATCATTAAGCTGGGTTTCCCCCCAAGCATATCCACGTTGATAGTTTGGTATACGGAAACACTTATTGGCAAATAAACCAGGAAGTGTAACATTTGAAGCATCTGTCTGCATAGTATATATATTATCCGTTTATTAAACTTTTGATGACTTTATCTATATTTTCAATACATTGTTTTAATTCAAATTTTGATTTATCG
>CALVDF010000049.1 GCA_944326245.1 uncultured Bacteroidales bacterium | reverse complement strand
GCAATATAGAATTACATTCTATAGACATCACTACCCGCAGCATCGTAGAAGTCCCCGAAGCGTCCATCAGCCATGAAGTCCTGAGGGTCAGCTTTTCCTCCTCAGGCATTTACAGCCTTACGGTGTCCGACAGCTTCGGAGTCCCCGTCTACATCTCGACCTTGCCTGCCGACGGCCGTGCGCCGTTCCGTCCTTCCCGCGCATGACACCGTGATATACAGCATCAATCAATAGAAACCTGTAAAACAAGACATATATGAGAAAGAAGATTTTTATAATGGCCACGCTGCTGTCTCTGGTGGTGCAGCTGAGCATGAGCATGTCGGTCCTGCGATACGTACGGTGAGGCCGGAGGTGGAGCTTGTTCTTGAAGGTACCCCCCTGTTCAGGGTATCCACCGACGAACCCCCTGTCATACCTCCTTGCCTGCGCCTACGACAGCCTTCTTGTCGTGAGCCTTGACAAGAGCGAATATGTGGCCGGGGTGTTCGACATTGACCGCGGCGAACTGTTAGGGAAATACATACGCAAAGGTCGCGGCCCTATGGAACTTCTGTCCTTCTCTTCCGCACACCAGATCCGTTTCAAAGGCGACTCCCTTTATCTGAACGGGATGGACGTCTCGGGCCAGAACAGTTTCGTGTCGTTCAACGTCACGGCGGCGGTGCAGGACGGAGAGACAATCCTGCGCAGGCTGGGTAAATTCATTCCGGTGACCCTTAACGCCCGCGAGGCAGACGACAGCACGAACGTGTATTACCGTCTTGCGGACAACACGATGGTCCTGGAGCGGTATACGAGGGACGGCCTTCTTCTCGGATCGTGGAAACTGTTTACGGACATCCCCATGAACTATTTTTCGATAATGTCATTCGGGCTTGCTCTAAACGGTGAAGGTACCAAGGCCGCGATTGCGATGTCTGCCTACCCATGCCTTAACATCCTCGACCTGTCGACCGGAGAAAGGGAGTCAGTGACGTTTGCCCGCAGGACGGACTTCGAGTCGGTGTACGACACATACCGCTCGTCGTTCACCTATCCCGACATCACGAGCTGCTGCGGAGTGTTCACCTTCGGGGACTGCGTGTGCGTGAGGACGGACAACGTCGGGGAAGGGTCTGGGGACGCGAAGTCCGCACTTCTGGTCTTCGACTGGGAGGGCAACCTTGAATACAGGCTGCTGATATCCGAGGACCTTGCCACGTACGGAACGGTATTCGACCCTGTCCGCAGGAAGATGTACTGCTGTACCGAGGATGACGACACCCTCTACAGCTATGACCTGTCGGAGTACCTTTAACCGTTGAAAATGGAAACACATGACAGTCATTTCCAATCTGTGTTCTGCCGTGTAGCCGGTTCACGTCCCCTCGAAGAACCGGAGGAAGACACTTTCCGAAAAAAGCCGCCTTTCCATCCGGCGGTGCGGAACCCTCGGAGGACTGCAAACCGGGGTAGAACCTAGGAGCATCGCTTGGTATGCGCTGGTGGTTCTAGAGAGAGACGGGCAAGTTAAGATTGTTTTTAATGGTGTGCGGCGGCACGGACGGCGTTCCTGCCGCCGCCTTTCCATGCCCACAGGGGGAAGTGTACCGGAAATGGATACTGTTTCAAAAAGTGTGTCTGAGATAGGCTAATAAAAAAGTCTACAGATTTTTTAGATTTGTAAAAGCAATACAAACAAAAACTAAAAAAGAGTAGACTTTATGGATTTCACAAAGGAACAACTTTCCGAGCTAATATGCAAGCATACGGAAAAAGAAAACGGGTTACAGGACCTGATGGAGATAATGCTTGAGAGTCTTATGGTGTCGGAGCGCAGAGAGTATTTACAGGAAGAGGGCTTGTCAGGGAACAAGTGCAACGGCTACCGTCCCGGCAGGACATACGGTCATGGCCGTACACTGACCTTCCGTATACCACGTGACCGATACGGCAACTTCCATCCCCGTATACTGGCCATACTGCGCGATCAGGAGGAAGAGTGTGAACGTCTTGCCGGCACGTTGTACACCAAAGGCCTGACACAGGAGCAGGTCGGGGAAGTGTTCAACGACATCTATGGGGAGCACTACAGCAAGTCGAGCATATCAAGGATGCTCGACTATCTGCGCCGTGATGTCACCGAGTGGCTTGAACGCTCACTTGAGAGCTATTATCCTGTAGTGTTCATCGACTGCGTCCATATCAAGATCCACCGCAAGCGCAGCGTTGATACTGAGGCTTTCTATGTCATCCTTGCCGTCAAGGAGGACAAGACCAGAGAGGTGCTAGGCATCTACAACAAGCCTACGGAAAGCGCCCTTGGCTGGGGAGAGATGCTCAATGACCTTTACGAGAGAGGTGTCTCGAAAATAGGGCTCATATGCGCGGACGGTCTCAAGGGACTTGATGACGTCGTCAGCGAAGTGTTTCCCGGCACCAGCCTCCAGAGATGCACCACCCACTTGAAGCGCAACATACTGAGCGATGTCCGCAACGGTGACAAGGGGGATGTTGCTGACGACCTGAGACAGGTCTTCCGTACGGGAGACAGGAACTATACCGTGGAACAGGCCTAGGATGAGTGGCAGCAGTTCTGTGCCAAATGGGGCAGGTACTACAGAAGTATCAGGCGACGCGGTGAGGATGCTTCCTACAAGGCGTATTTCACTTACCTGAATTACGGCCACCGCATCCAGTCCATGATCTACACCACGAACTGGATAGAGCGGCTGCAGAAGGACTTCCGGCGGGTCACGAGGATGCGCGGGGCCATGCCCAACGAGGAATCGGTAATCCTGCTTATGGGTAAGACAGCAATGGACAAGAAGTCCTACCTGAGGCAGGTCCCGAGAATCGATCTTGACAGGACTCTATTCCCGGACGAATAAAAATGCTCATCGGCAGGCTAGCCTGCCGATGAGTTGACAGATAAATTGATATATTTGCAAAACTAAAAGGTCTGAAGACTCAATCCAGACACACTGAATGAAACACTACCCGGAAATGCGGAAAAACGGTTCACTTTCCCGGAGGGAATGGACTGGGATAGCAGCCAGAAGAGGCTGTAGAACCGGTAGCACGGATTCCAAAGGGGGAAAGTGTACCGAAAACGCGGGAAAACGGTTCACTTTCCCTCCGTTTTGCGCAGGTGAACCCTATTCGGCCTTTCCGGTACACCTGCGGAAAGGGGAGGACTGACAGGATGGCCTGCAGGGGTCTCTCGCTGGGGGTGCCTCACTCCATAGCCTGCATCGCCTGCGCAGGTGAACCTTTTCCTGTATTTCCGGTTCACCTGCGGAAGTGTAACGGTGGTCTGGATGCCTGCATGGTGTTTTGCGGCAGATGGCGCTTGGGAAGGAAAAACATTCGGGGAATGGCAAGATGGCTGGTGTAGTCTGCGACGGTTGACGGGTAATAATAGGGATGACTCGTCGGGTGGAAAGTTTGAGTGGGAATATTCTCAGGGGGCAAGATGACTTTTAAGTGCCTGATAATCAAGAGTGGCTTGCCCCAAACGGGGCGTTTGAAACCTGCGTTTGGGGCGCTTGAGGTGTACCAAAAAGATTGGACACAAGTAAAAAACAAATATGAGCAGCAACAATTTATTACGTGTCCACCTGAT
>CALVDF010000048.1 GCA_944326245.1 uncultured Bacteroidales bacterium | reverse complement strand
AATACCTGAGGGAATATATGGAAAATGAGAAAACGGCCGGAAAACGGCCACAAATATATAACTTATTATAAACCAGTTAATTACTGTGTAATTGACAAATATTAACCCGGCCAATCTTTTTGGTACACCTCAGGCGAAAAGATCAGTTGTGTTTTAAAATGGTTTATAATCAGCAATATACAAAAATATAGTGCTGCACAGCATGCCGTTGCACGCCGGCAAGTTTGCGTTTTGCTAAGTCTCTGGGAATCAGTATGCACAAAAATAAGAAACTTGCCTGTTAAACAAGAACTATGAAAAGGATAATGAAAAGATAAGGGAAATAAAATAAAAAAGGCGGGGCTGTAAGCCGAGTTCTGTACCTCCGGAGCGGACTCAGGAGGCCTCTATCATTTATCTGAGCAGCCTACCCCCCGGCAAAGAGCGAGCAACCCTTGACTGCCGGTATATTTGGCCTTGCAGGCCGCAGACGGATACTCCGCGGATGTCGCCATGCCGCGAACGCAGGCTCTTACCCTGCATTTTCACCCTTACCTCTCCGTCGGAAGGACCATTGCCTCTGTCCCGTAGGGAAGCGGAAGCGGATCCCGCCGCAGGAGGGGCGGTTGTTTTCTGTTACCCGTGACGTAAGCTTTCGCCTACCTGTGCTTTCCACAGTGCGGTGCTCTGTCCTGCCCGGACTTTCCTCCCCTGCACCGAAGTGCAGCAGCGATAGAGCGCCCCGCCGATTTTATTTTATATGTTCCGGACAGCGGCGGTAATTCCGGACCTGACCGCTGCCGTATAAGTTATTCAATATGTCCTGCCTCATTCTGCCTCATTCAGCATCCGCGAGTGGCCGACTGACTTGCGGAACCGGCTGGACTGACGGTGCCAGGAGGTTACAGAGGCCGCATCGGCCATCTGCCACGGCCGTTCTGCATCGGCCATCTGCCGCGGCCGTCGCCGTGACCCGTCATCTGCCACGGGCCGTCAGCGGTTGCCGTAGTATCTGCGGATGTTGCGTTCCACTTCGCGTTTCATGCGGGGCGGAAGTGTGCAGTTCTCATGGCACTGCATGTCGTAGTTCCAGATGCGGGCCACGCAGTAGTTGGCATGCTTGCATCCGCTTTCGGTGCAGACCCCGTCCTTGAGCTTGTTGATGAAGTCCGTGTCGTATACCAGAGGCCGGGCCATCTCGACGAATTCGAAGCCGGCGTCGAGAACCCTGTCTATGGTAGCCATGGAGTTGACACCGCCGACAAAGGCCAGAGGCATCTTGAGCTCCCTGCGGAACCGTATCGAGTCATCGAAGAAGAAGGCCTCCTTGAAAGGCTCGTCCTTGATCATCATCTTGCCGAAGAGGTTGACTCCCATCTTGAGCCACCAGAGTCTCCAGGGCATGTAGCCAGTGAGGACGCTGATGGGCATCGCTCCCCTCATCACGTACATAGGTGCCTTGCTTACGAATCCTCCGCTGAGCACGAGGCAGTGTGCCCCGTCCTGCTCCAGGCGTTTTGCCACCTTGATGCAGTCCTCCACTTCGAGGCCGCCCTTGAATCCGTCGCGGGTATTGGTCTTGACCAGTACTGCCAGGTCGTCGCCTGCCGCCTTCATCACTTCCTCCATGACCATGTCCATGAACTTCATGCGGTTCTCCAGCGGTCCGCCGAACTCGTCGCGGCGGTGGTTGGTGTAGGGAGAGAGGAACTGCGATATGAGGTAGCCGTGTCCGGCGTGTATCTCCACTGCATCGAAGCCTCCGTCCCTGGCTATGCGGACTGCATTGCCGAAGTCCTTGACAGTCTGCAGGATCTCATCCTTGCGCAGACCGTGGACAAATGTGGGGGAGTAGAGGTTGAATCCGCTGCTGGCTCCTACGGGCCTCTGTCCGCAGTACATCCTGTGCGACATGTTGCCGCAGTGTCCGAGCTGGATGCAGGCCTTGGCTCCTGCCGCATGTATCGAGTCGGTGAGGTCCCTCAGTCCGGGTATGATCTCCGGACGCATCCACAGCTGACGGTGGAAGGACAGGCCGCTCTTGTTGATGGAGGCATAGGCGACCGAGGTCATGCCTACTCCGCCTCTGGCAACGGCAGTGTGGTAGTCCTTGAGTTGCTGCGTAGGGACATGCCCGTCGCACATGCCTTCGTATGCGGAGGCGCGTATTACTCTGTTCTTGAGTTCTATGGGGCCTATCTTGGCCGGTGTGAAGAGTAAGGATTCCATATTATCGTATGTTATGGACGCTGGTTGTACGGTTTAATAGATGAACGGTATCAGCCGTTTGCGCTTCAGGGACGTGAATTCTTCGCCGAATTCCTTGGTGTACTTCTCGTACAGGGAATTGGCCCGGGGAGCCAGGTTGGCGAAGGTCCACATGCAGAAGATGGCTCCGGGGAGGGACCAGGTGAGTATTGCAAATCCGAACCACTCGGTGATCTCTCCGTAGTAGTTGGCGGATGACACGTATCTGAACATGCCCCCGCGCGGGATGTAGTGCCTGGTGTCACCGGGCTTGCGCAGGTGGCGTATGATGTAGTCGGAGTGGAGGTTGACCACCATGCCGAAGATGAATATCACTGCGCCGGCTATGAATTGGGGAGAGTACAGCCACTGCGGGGTGTACCGTCCTTCGGGGGCCAGTATGAAGAGCCAGCCGCAGATGAGGTAGGCATTGATGATGTTGAACACGGCACCCATCAGGACAACGGAGACGGGGATCCGGCTTTTGCCGCGCATCAGGCACGGGTAGATGAGCGAGCGCTGGATGTAGTGCACCAGCAGGAAGGATACTACTATGAATGCAGTGATGTTCTGCCATCCGCGGGTGGCAATGATGATGGCTGCGGATACGATCAGCACGGGTATCTCCATGAGGACCCATCCCAGCTTGTTGTCTATCATCGGTCCCCATCCTTTGGCCCGGAGGTAGCCGTAGCCGGCTTTGAAGTATTGCAGGGCCACGAAGACCACTACGGCCAGAACTATCATAACACGTTCGACGATGTGGAAGAAGTGAGGGTCGAATATTGTCCAGTCTGTCAGATTCACGGTTGCAGGTTTTAGTGTATTATAATTTGTATTGAAATGTTTCAGGGTTTGAGCCGTATTACGGTCTGGAATACGGATCTGTCGCCGCAGCGTCCCTCGATGGCATATTCTCCGGGAGCGGTGGCTGCACGGTACAGGTCGACGCGGTCCCCGATGCGGGTCTCGTGGTTGAAGTTGATCTGGTATGAATCAATCCCGCCACGGGCGGCAATATCTTCGTAGGGAATGGCGTCGAAGGCCCATTCTACGTATTTTGCGTTGTTGGTATGGGTGTTGAAGTCAATGTCTGAATACAGTACTTCATGGCTCCGTACCTGTTCCATCCCTTCTTCCGGAATGGCCAGCTTGCCGCAGGACTCGCCGATGGCATCGCGGTACAGGGCCGTTGCGGTACTCTTCTCTCCGAGCACATGGTCCGGACGGAGCATCCTGCGGGTGTTGACGTCGATCAGCAGCCAGGAACTGGTGGCCAGGATGAGCGGATCCCCGCCTTCTGCCGGAGTTACCTCGAAGTCCCTGAGGGAGAATACCCCTTCGCGTCCTTTGTGCCATGTGGTGAGCTGAACCTCGTCTTCCCATGACGGTGCCTGGATGTACCGGACCTTCATCCTTGACAGTACCCATACTATATTGTCCCTGATGAGGTCGGCATAGCCGAAACCTATGCGCGAGGCATGGTAGTTGGCTATCTCCTGTGCCTGCGTCATGAATGCAAATGCCTTGTAGCTCTTGCGCATGTCCACGTCGCAGGTGCGGATTCTGTATCTTATTGTATGACTATTCATTCAGGAATGAGGTTGAAAAATATCTTGCAAAGATAGTTTTTTTGCATTAACTTTGTACCCCCGTAAGTAAATAATATAGTATGTCTGCAAAATATGTTTTCGTTACGGGAGGTGTCGTATCCTCACTTGGAAAGGGCATCATTTCCTCTTCATTAGCCAAACTGCTTCAGTCCAGAGGACTGCGGGTCACCATCCAGAAGTTTGACCCCTATCTCAACGTGGACCCCGGCACACTGAATCCCTATGAGCACGGCGAGTGCTTTGTCACCGAGGACGGGGCCGAGACCGACCTGGACCTGGGTCATTACGAGAGATTTCTCAATATCTACACATCCCGCGCGAACAACGTTACGACAGGCAAGATATACCGTACTGTCATCGACAAGGAAAGGCAGGGCGCCTATCTGGGCAAGACAGTACAGATCATTCCCCATATCACGGATGAGATCAAGCGCCGCATGCTGCTGCTGGGCAAGAGCGGGCAGTATGATGTGGTAATCACCGAGATAGGAGGTACGGTAGGTGACATAGAGTCGCTGCCGTTCATCGAGGCCATGAGGCAGCTTCAGTGGGAACTGCCCGATGAGGACTGCCTGGTGATCCACCTCACTCTCGTACCGTATCTGAGTGCAGCCAAGGAGCTGAAGTCCAAGCCGACCCAGCACTCGGTCAAGCTGCTTCAGCAGGACGGTGTCCAGCCGGACATACTGATCTGCCGTACGGAGCACAAGCTCTCGCAGGAGTTGCGCAAGAAGCTGGCCCTGTTCTGCAATGTACGTCCCAATGCTGTCATCGAGTCCATCGATGCGGACACTATATATAAGGTACCCCTGATGATGAAGGACGAGAAGCTGGACGAGATCGTGCTGGAAAAATTCGGTCTTACCGATGTCCGTGAGCCTGACCTCGAAGGGTGGAAGAGCTTCCTCGACCGTCTGGCCAATCCCGCATCGCACATCACAGTGGCTCTGGTCGGCAAGTACGTGGAGCTCCAGGATGCCTACAAGTCCATTCTGGAGGCATTTATCCATGCAGGTGCGGCCAACCACTGCAAGGTCAAGGTGGTGCCCATCCACAGCGAATACCTCACTGAGGAAAATGTGGAGGAAAAGCTCGCAGGCATGGACGGCATACTGATCGCCCCGGGCTTCGGCGAGAGGGGACTTGAGGGAAAGATCAAGGCAGTGCGCTATGCAAGGGAGAGGGGAGTGCCCTTCTTCGGCATCTGCCTCGGAATGCAGATGGCGGTAGTGGAGTTTGCCCGCAATGTGCTGGGACTCAAGGATGCAATGTCGACGGAAGTGGAAGCCAATACGGCCAATCCGGTAATCGACCTGATGGCAGACCAGAAGACGACCACGGTCAAGGGAGGAACCATGCGTCTGGGTGCATACAAATGCCAGGTGGAGGAAGGTTCCCTGGCCTACCGCATCTACGGCAAGCCCCTGATCAGCGAACGTCACCGTCACCGCTACGAGCTCAACAACGACTACGTGGAGCGCCTCAATGCCGCCGGCATGCATACATCCGGCCGCAACCCTGAGACCGGACTTGTGGAGATCGTGGAGATCCCCTCGCACCCCTTCTTCATAGGTGTGCAGTTCCATCCCGAATACAAGAGTACGCCTGAAAATCCCCAGCCGATCTTCGTGGCTTTCGTCAAGGCAGCCATGGAGTATCATGACGCCCATGATGCCCATGATGCCGCAAAGGTAGCAGGCAAATGAGAAGTCACAGGTTCCTCGTGCCGCTGGCCGCTCTGACGGCCGCGGCTGTCTTTACCGGATTTGCGACCAGGAATCAGCCCTCGGCCGCGCAGACGGGGAATGCCACGGAATACGTGATAGCTTCCAAGGAAGAGATACGTCACGACATGTCGGCATATACGCAGGGCCTGTTTTTCCATGACGGAGTACTCTATGAAAGTACTGGCCAGTACGGGGCATCATCCTTCAGGAAGGTAGATCCGGCTACAGGCAAGGTGCTGCGGACGGAGGTTCTGCCCCCTGATTTCTTCGGGGAGGGTTCATGCGTCTTCGACGGAAGGGCATACATACTTACATGGTATGAAGGCAAATGCCTGGTCTACGATATCGCGACTTTCACCAAACTTGCGGAATTCCAGTACCAGGGACAGGGCTGGGGCCTGACTACCGACGGCAAGTCGCTTATAATGAGTGACGGTAGCTCTACGCTCACGTTCCGCGACCCTCTCACTTTCCTCGAACAGCGGACTCTGGAAGTACGCGACGGAGGCAGGAATGTGCAGTACATCAACGAACTGGAATACATAAACGGAGAGATCTGGGCCAACATTTACGGCCTGGACGAGATATACATCATAGATCCCGTATCCGGCAACGTGACCGGAAAGGTGGACTGCCGCGGGCTGCTGGACTCCCGATACCGTACTTCGGCGGTGGATGTGTTCAACGGCATCGCGTGGAATCCCGCCGACGGCTCTCTGTATCTGACAGGAAAATACTGGCCCAGAATGTATAAGGTAACTATAAAAACAAAGTAAATGAGCAATTTCAGGATTCGTGCCCTGCAGGAGTTCTCAACCCGCAGGGCTGAGCGGTTCTTCGAAGAGAACAGGCCTGTGTCCGAATATTTCGGGCAGAATGTATTCACACTCGAGCGCATGCGCAAATATCTTTCGCCTGACGCTTATGCTCATGTGCAGTCATCCATCCGTGAGGGGACTAGCATTGACCGCAGTTTCGCCGACCAGATCGCAGCCGGCATGAAGGCGTGGGCAGTGGAGATGGGAGCTACCCACTACACCCACTGGTTCCATCCCATGACCGATTCCACCGCAGAGAAGCACGAGGCATTCGTGGACCGCGACGCGGAGGGACACATCTTCGAGAATTTCAAGGGCAGCGCCCTCGTTCAGCAGGAGTCCGACGGATCCAGCTTCCCCAACGGCGGTCTCCGCAATACATTTGAAGCCAGAGGCTATACGGCCTGGGACCCCAGTTCTCCGGCATTTATCCTGGACAATACGCTCTGTATCCCTACGGTATTCGTAGCCTATACCGGCGAGTCCCTGGACATGAAACTTCCTCTGCTGAAGTCCCTGCGGACTCTCAACAAGGCAGCAGTGGACGTGGTACGTCTCTTCGACCGCAATGTGCGCAAGGTCGACGTGATGCTCGGGCCGGAGCAGGAGTATTTTCTGGTCGACGACGCATTCTACCGCGCCAGACCTGACCTGCAGATCTGCAACAGGACCCTTCTGGGGCATACGGCCGCCAAGGACCAGCAGCTGGAGGACCACTATTTCGGAACCATCCCTTCCAGGACAATGGCCTTCATGAAGGATTTCGAGACCAATGCCTACAAGCTGGGCATATTGCTGAAGACACGCCACAACGAGGTGGCGCCCAATCAGTTTGAATGCGCACCCCTGTTCTGTGAAGCCAATCTGGCCATAGACCAGAATCTCATACTCATGCTGCTTATGAGGAAAGTGGCCAAGAAACACCATTTCAAGGTGCTGTTCCACGAGAAGCCTTTCGACGGCGTCAACGGCTCAGGCAAGCACTGCAACTGGTCCCTGGTCACCGATACAGGCGTCAACCTGCTCTCCCCCGGCCGTACTCCCAGGACCAACCTGCAGTTCCTGAGCATCTTCGTATCGGTCATCAGGGCAGTCAGCGAGCACAGCTACCTGCTGATGTCAAGCGTGGCCTCGCTCAGCAATTCCTACCGTCTCGGTGGACATGAGGCACCTCCGGCAATCATGTCGGTATTCGTAGGCACCACTCTTGACAAGGTCCTGCGCAGCATCGAGGACATGAGCGAATATGGCGGAGAGGAAGGGGAGAGGGCCCGTCTCAAAGTGGTCAACGATATTCCCGAGATACTTCCCGACAATACGGACCGCAACCGTACCTCACCCTTTGCCTTCACCGGCAACAGGTTTGAGTTCAGGGCAGTGGGCTCATCCGTCAATGTCTCAGCCCCCATATATGTGCTCAACGCGGCAGTAGCGCAGCAGCTGATCCGTTTCCGCTCACTGGTGGACGGCCGCATCGCTGCCGGAGAGAAGCATGACGATGCCATCTTCAATGTGATACGGCAGTTCGTCCTGGAATCGAAGGATATCCGTTTCGAGGGCAACGGCTACAGCAAAGAGTGGCAGGAGGAAGCCGCGCGCCGCGGTCTCAGGGCTCTGGGTTCGGTGCCCGAAGCCAACAAGGCCCTTCTGGAGCCTTCGACAGTATCGCTGTTCTCTTCTCTGGGCATCCTTTCGGACAGGGAGCTGTATGCCCGCTATGAAGTGCAGCAGGAGACCTACACCAAGAAGCTGCAGATCGAAGCCAGGGTATTGGGAGACCTGATAGTAAACCATATCGTCCCGACAGCCATCAAATTCCAGAATACGCTTATCGAGAACTGCCGCGGACTCAATGACCTGTTCGGACAGGAGAAGATGAGGGACCTGTGCTCGACCCAGCTCAGGATGATAGAGAAGATCTCCCGTTATGTGGATTCGCTGCGCAAGGACGTACACGACATGATAGAGGAGAGGCGTGTGGCCAACCAGATACATGACGTGACAGAGCGTGCAGAGGCATATTGCAGCCGCGTACAGCCGTATATGCTCAAGATCCGCGAGGTGTCCGACAAGCTCGAGATGCTGGTGGATGACGAACTCTGGCCTCTTCCTAAGTACAGGGAAATGCTGCTGAGCAGATAGAATATTTTTGTTTCGACGGAACAAAATACTATATTTGCAAACCAAAGTGCACTTTCCTTAAATATTATGAAGAACGAGAAAATAGAAAAAATAGTATCGTATCTGGCGAAGCATTATATCAACAGATACTGGGTATTGCTCATTGACACAGTAACTTCCGTAATATCTACCTTACTGGTAACGGCAGTATTCGACTATTTTTCGGTGCATGATGACCTCAATCTCCGCTTCTATCTTACGGGAGCGGGGATTTCCGCCGTCATATCCCTGCTGGCATTCTTTATCACCAGAAGCTATGCGGGTGTGGTAAGGCATACCTCCATGCGTGACATGTGGCGCATATCCTTCGCATCCATCATCAAGGGTGTGCTGATAGCCGCGGCCATCTATGTATTTGCCCCCATGCATCTGGATTTCCCCGTCAGCGGAAGCTGGATGCTGGTGTTCGCCGTGCTGGACATGATCCTCACCCTTTTCCTGCTGATCATGGTCCGCATACTGATAACCAATATCTACAGTGCCCTTTCCCTTTCCATCGCTCCTGACTACTATGTCAAGAATACCCTGATCTACGGTACTGACGAGGATTCGGTCTATACGCTCAATTTCCTGGAGAAGACCCTCCATTCGTCCTACCGCTGTGCCGGTTTCATAACTCCGGACAAGCACGACAGGAGCAAGCTGCTGTGCGGATACAGGATATACCATATCGACAACAAGAGGGACTTTGCCCGTCTGGTGACTTCCCGCATGATATCTGCAGTGGTATTCCCCAACAATGTCTCTGCACGCAACGAGCAGGACGGCATAGTCAAGTTCTGTTCGGAAAGAAGGATCCAGATACTGGTAAGGCCTTCGCTGGAGACGTTTGATGACAGCATATTCCGCAACAGGATACGCGAGATCAGGATAGAGGACCTCCTCGGCCGTGACGAGATCAAGATCAATATACTGGAGATACGCGAGTTCCTTACGGACAAGGTAGTCATAGTTACCGGAGGTGCCGGCTCCATTGGAAGCGAGCTCTGCCGCCAGCTGATCAACATGCCTATCCGCAAGCTTATTCTGGTGGACTTCGCCGAGACCCCCATGCACAACATGCAGCTGGAGCTGCGCAGCCAGGCCCCTAGGGTGGACAAGAAGTTTGTCATCGCAGATGTGCGTAACAAGGACCGTATAGATGCCCTCTTCGACAAGTACCGCCCCAATGTGGTGTTCCACGCTGCAGCATACAAGCATGTGCCCCTCATGGAGTCCAACCCTGTAGAAGCCGTGCAGTCCAATGTGTTCGGTACCAAGAATGTGGTGGACGCTTCAATACGGTACAACATCGAGAAATTCGTGATGATATCCACCGACAAGGCTGTCAATCCTACCAATGTAATGGGTGCGTCCAAGCGAATAGCCGAGATCTATGTACAGACAGTGGGCAAGGAGATAGCGGAAGGACGCATGGCAGGCAAGACCAAGTTCATCACCACACGTTTCGGTAATGTGCTGGGATCCAACGGTTCCGTGATACCTCTCTTCAAGGAGCAGATAGCCAAGGGCGGTCCGCTGACAGTAACCGATCCACGTATCATCAGGTATTTCATGACCATATCGGAAGCCTGCTCGCTCGTGCTTGAAGCAGCCACGATGGGAGAAGGCAACGATATATTCGTATTTGACATGGGTGCTCCGGTCAAGATAGACGACCTGGCCAAGAAGATGATTTCGCTGGCAGGTCTGCAGCTGGGCAAGGATATAGAGATCAAGTATGTGGGTCTCCGTCCGGGAGAGAAGCTCTACGAAGAGCTGCTCAAGGACGAGGAGAACACCCTGCCTACTGTCCACAAGAAGATATTCAGGGCCAAGGTCCGCGAATACGATATGGCAGAGGTAGACAGGGAGCTTGAGCATCTGAGGATTGTCGCCCATGGAATGAAGAAGGACGATACAGTGCTGGCGATGAAGAACATCGTTCCCGAATACAAGAGTGCCAACTCCCGTTACGAGAGACTGGACTCCTGACATAGGTAGCCGTGCGGAGTCCGATTCTCCGCCGGTTGCTTCGGCCTGCTGGGATTCATCTGCTGTTGTTGTCAAAAGCATGCAGATGGGACTCAGGGGGCGGAGCCGTAAATGAAGATGAGGTTTTGTCCGATATATAACATTCTTATTATAAGTCTGTTGACGGCTATTTTCGCCGCCGGTTGCTCTCCGCTGTCCAAGGCTCAGATGGAGGCCGTCGGAGAGCTGACATTCCGCAGCGATACCGTGTCCCGCTCGCCTGCAGTGCTGTTCGGGGAGATCTCGGAACTGAGACTGGAGCGCGGACTTTTCTATGCGGCCTCGCTTACTTCCGGAGAAGCCCGTTTTGAAGAAGTGACTGCACTGGCAGAAACCTCCATCGATGACGAGTCCCTGGTCCGCAAAGCCTCCGGCTACGTGGACGCTTTCAACAGCTACGTCCGGGCCCTCCACAGTGTGAGCGCTGAAGCCAGGTGGAAGGGGATAGGCACAGAGCTCCGCGGCATAGGATCCAGAGTGGACTCGGTCATATACAGATACAACAGACTCGATACCGGATACGAAGATATACCCACAGGATATGCCAGAATGGCCGGCAGAGTGCTGGCCTATGTGGCCGAAGAAGTGATGCAGGCCGTTCAGGGCACAGCCGTGAAAAACATAGTCATGGCCGGAGATACCCTGGTAGCTGCCAGCTGTGATTCGCTCATGGACATCCTCCGCAGTGACGCGATGGACGAGCTGATCCGCCACGAGAAAGAGAGTCTCAGAGACAATTATTCCGCCTATCTCCGCTCCATGGAGCTGCGCGGGGAGCCGGTATCCCCCGAAAGCGACCGCCACTATGTGGACCTGATCCGGCGGGCCGACAGGCTATCGGATGTACGCAACAGTTGCGTCTCGGCCCTCCGCTCGATGAAGAACGCCCATGCCAAGCTGGCGGCGGACTTCGCCTCCGGCAAGAAGGAAGTGACCCAGGAGGTATGGGAAGAGCTCCTGCAGCTCAACTACATGGCATCACGGGTATCACAGATGCTTAACTGATAAAAATATAACAATCATATCAAAGACAATGGCAGACGGCACAGCATACTCCCCTGCGGACAAGGCAGGCAAAAACGGCGGGACCTCCGGGCAGCAGCTCAGGACTCTCGCGGAGATACGCGAAGCCATAGCCGAAAACGACGGTCTCCGTCTCGACCCCGATACCACTGACGAAGAGCGCCGGGCCCTCGAGGAGGCAGCCCTGGCCCTGCGGGCTGTAGAACGGGAGCTAGTCGAGGCCACATCCGACACCCTCATGGACAGACTCGAGGCAGCCTCGGAGCCCATCGAAGACCTCGCCCGCGACATCCGCGCCCGCGTCACATCGATGAACGCCCCTGCCAAATTCCTCGGTCACCTCAAGAAAGCCGCCTCCCTGCTCACCCGCTTCCTCACCGAAGCCGGCAGGTGGTAGAGCGTCCGACATCATCAGACCATCTACATCGACATCTTCCAGTCGGGTAACCGACAATAACCCTTGACCCTGTCAGGGGCTTAAACTTCATACGCTTCATAATTCATAAATCATGAGATCTTACCGCATAGCCGTAGCCGGCACAGGCTACGTCGGGCTTAGCCTTGCTACGCTGCTGGCGCAGCATAATCATGTGACAGCCGTAGACGTAATACCGGAAAAGGTAGACCTGATAAACCGGAAAAAATCCCCAATACAGGACGAATACATAGAAAAATACCTGGCCGAAAAGCCACTGGACCTGACGGCTACACTCGACGGCCGCAAAGCGTACAGTGACGCCGAATTCGTAATCATCGCCGCACCGACCAACTACGACCCGGTCAAGAACTACTTCGACACAAGCCATGTAGAAGAGGTCATAGACCTGGTGCTGGAAGTCAATCCGGAAGCGGTGATGGTCATCAAGTCCACGATTCCGGTGGGATACTGCCGCAACCTGTACGTGAAATACTGGAAACAGGGGCTGAAAAGGCTCAACCTGATATTCGCCCCGGAATTCCTGCGCGAAAGCAAGGCCCTGTACGACAACCTGTACCCCAGCCGCATAATAGTGGGAGTACCGAAGCTCATCTACAAACCGGAATTTGCTGAGGAGAACGAGGCCATAAAGTCCATCGCGGACATACCCGCACTGGAAGAGGCAGCGCATACCTTCGCAGCCCTGCTGCAGGACGGAGCAATCAAGGAGGACATTCCCACACTGTTCATGGGGCTCAAGGAAGCCGAGGCGGTGAAGCTCTTCGCAAACACATACCTTGCCCTCAGGGTCAGCTACTTCAACGAGCTGGATACCTATGCGGAAGTAAAAGGGCTGGATTCGCAGGCCATCATCCAGGGCATCGGCCTGGATCCCCGCATAGGAACGCACTACAACAACCCCTCGTTCGGATACGGCGGCTACTGCCTGCCCAAGGACACCAAGCAGCTGCTGGCCAACTACGCCGACGTGCCGCAGAACATGATGACAGCCATAGTGGAGAGCAACCGCACCAGAAAGGACTTCATCGCCGGCCAGGTACTAAAAATGGCGGGAGCACACGAATATGACGGCAGCTGGGATGCATCGAAGGAGCACGACACCGTGATAGGCGTATACCGCCTTACGATGAAGACCGGCAGCGACAACTTCCGTCAGAGCAGCATCCAGGGTGTGATGAAACGCATCAAGGCCAAAGGCGCCACGATCATCATCTATGAGCCCACTCTAGAAGACGGAAGCACATTCTTCGGCAGCAAGGTCGTCAACGATCTGGATGAATTCAAGCGTCAGTCACAGGCCATCATCGCAAACAGGTACGACACATGCCTGGATGACGTTAAGGGGAAAGTATACACAAGGGATTTGTTTAATAGGGACTGAAACAAATGTATATTATGCTCGGTGTATTAATAATCTTGTTATAAGTGTGATAGGTTTATTGACGTGATGGATTCTATCTGTTGTTGTAGATCTATTAGTAGATAATGAATGTGAGGTGACTTATTAGGAGAACTAATATCCAAAATATTTTTAATATTATTTTAATCCGTATTTGCATTACGATGAGGTTATTATAACATAATAACCGATAAGATACATTTCTTGAATGTTAAACATACTGAATAAAATTGTTAAGACTGACATTATAAAAGTTTTCTCGCTAACAACAGTCTCAACTATTGTTAAAATGGCAACTGGTTTTGTAAGCATGAAAATAGTTGCTAGCATCATAGGTCCAGCTGGAGTAGCATTATTGGGACAACTTAACAATTTTTCGGCAATACTTCTACAATTAGCTTCAGGAGGAGTAAACAATGGAATTACAAAATATGTTTCTGAATTTAAAAATGATAAAAATATAATTTCGTCATATCTATCGACAGCATTGCGTATCGTTGTATGTTGCTCCTTAATTTCCGGTACACTCATTATCGCTGTTAATGGATATCTGAGCAGGCTTATAATGCTGAGCAACGAATACAGGTATGTGTTTGTAATTTTCGGAATAACCCTGATTCTATATGCCTTGAACAGCATGATGCTGTCAGTAATAAACGGATTCAAGGATTTCCGGAAATATGTAATAGTAAATATTGCAAACAGTCTGGTAGGGCTTGCATTTACACTATGCTTCGTGTTTACAATGGGACTCAAAGGTGCAATGATCAGTGCCGTGACATATCAGAGTGTAATGTTCTTCATTACACTGGCAATGGTAAGAAAGCAGCCATGGATGAGTCTGGATTATTTCAAGGAGAAACTGAGTGTCCCTATTTTGAGGCAATACCTGCAATATTCACTTATGGCATTGGTTACCACGGCCTGTGTCCCGGTATCACAGTTGATTCTGCGCTCAGCAGTAATCAGTCAACTGTCTATAGATCAAGCTGGTTGGTGGGAGGGTATGAACCGCATCTCAAACATGTATCTTATGGTCATTACAACTTCTTTTTCGGTCTATTACCTTCCCCGGTTATCTGAAATCAAAGAACGTTGGGAACTCAAAAAGGAAATACTGAAGTCATATGCAGTGATTATTCCGATGCTTCTTGTCGGATTCACTCTGATCTATGTATTCAGAAATTTTGTTATCAGAATTCTGTTCACACCGGATTTCTATCCCATGGAACAACTGTTTATCTGGCAGCTGCTTGGAGACTTGTTCAAGATATCCAGTTGGTTGCTGTCGTTCCTGATGATTGCCAAGGCTAAAACCAAATTGTTCATCTCAACAGAAATAATCTTTTCCGCGATATATCTGACACTGGGTTTTGTTATGGTCAGAAACAAGGGAATAGTAGGCCTTACCCAGGCTTATATGATGAATTATGTTTTGTATACAATAACGATGATCATTGCCTTCAGGCAAATACTGCTAGCCAAAAGATAGTTTATGGATATACATGTTGCTACCCTTCCAAAAATATTGGACAAAAGGGGAAATTTGTCATTTGCCGAGAATATGAACCAAATCCCGTTCGAGATAAGACGTACTTATTGGATCTATGATGTTCCAGGTGGAACGGAACGTGGAGGACATGCCTATCTGGAAAATATGGAATTTGTCATAGCGCTGTCCGGTAGTTTCGATGTTTTGCTCGACGATGGTAAAGAAACGGAAAAAATAAGTCTTAACCGTTCATATTACGGACTTCTGATTCCTAAGATGACATGGAGGACGATGGTCAACTTCTCTACGAATTCCCTGGCCTTGGTACTTTCTTCAACCGAATACGATCCAAATGATTATATACGCGACTATAACGAATTTCTGCAAGCTGCAAAGGGAATAATATGAAAGGGACAACTGTTTTTGACTGTACGTTGATCGAAATGGACAAGCACCATAGCGATCAGAAAGGCAATATCACTGTCGTAGAGAATGGAAAGACTATACCGTTCAATGTAAAACGGGCGTATTATCTATACGATGTCCCGGGCGGTGGCTCACGGGGTTCGCACGCCCACAAGGCACTCCTGCAACTCATCGTCGCTGCAAGCGGAAGTTTCGACGTCACGCTGGATGACGGCAACGTCAAACGTACGTTCACCCTTAACCGTCCCTACCAGGGACTGCTGGTCGTTCCCGGTATCTGGAGGGACCTTAACAATTTTTCAGCAGGATCCGTTTGTCTGGTTTTGGCTTCGGAAAAATATGACGAAGCAGACTACATTAGGAATTATGAAGATTTTCTTAAATGGAAAAAAGTGAGATATAATGGCGAATTTCATCCACCCATTGTCCGACGTTAAATCAGTCGAAATAGGAGAGAATACAAAAGTCTGGCAATTCTGTGTAATATTCCCGGAAGCTGTAATTGGCAATAATTGCAATATCTGTGCGAATGTTTTGATAGAGAATGATGTCCGAGTGGGCAACAACGTCACTGTTAAATCTGGGGTCCAGTTGTGGGATGGCATAACTGTAGAAGATAACGTTTTCATTGGCCCCAATGTAACTTTCACAAATGATATTTATCCGAGATCAAAGCAATGGCCTGAACACTTCGAGAAGACATTAGTAAAAAAAGGAGCATCAATAGGGGCAAATTCAACAATTGTAGCAGGCATCACAATCGGAGAATACTCGCTGATCGGTGCCGGAAGCGTCGTTACGAAAAATATCCCCGCTAATACTATTTGGTATGGGAATCCAGCAAAATTTATAAAATACGTATCAAATGATGGAAAACCGTTTGACACAAAGGAGCAACTAATTGATTACTGTATAAATCATAATATAAAAATATCGCATAATGATTAAATTTCTTGATTTACAGAAAGTAACAGCAAAATATGCTGATGAAATCCATGAGGCTGTTCAGCGTGTAGTGGATTCTGGATGGTACCTTCAGGGACAGGAAAACGCAAATTTTGAAAAGCACTATTCCGAATATATCGGTACAAAATACACAGTTGGCGTAGCCAATGGTCTTGACGCCTTAATCTGGATACTGCGCGGATATCTAGAACTTGGAGTCATGCATCCGGGAGATGAAGTCATCGTTCCGGCCAATACGTATATTGCCACTATTCTGGCTATAACAGAGAATGGGCTTAAACCGGTACTCATAGAACCTAACATTGACACTTATCAGATAGATGACAGTCTTATAGAAGCAGCCATTACACCCAAAACGAAGGCCATAATGATAGTTCATCTATACGGATGCTGCGCTTACACAGACAAGATAGGTGAAATCTGCAAAAAGTATGGACTGAAACTTCTTGAGGACAATGCACAGGCCCATGGATGCCTCTATAACGGACACAGAACCGGATCGCTCGGTGATGCTGCGGCCCATAGTTTTTATCCCGGTAAAAACCTTGGAGCACTGGGTGATGCCGGAGCAGTTACTACGAATGACAAAGATCTGGCCGATGTCATACGTGCACTTGCAAATTATGGCTCAATCAGGAAATACGTGTTCAAATATGTAGGACGGAACAGCAGACTTGATGAAATACAGGCAGCGGTTCTGGACGTCAAACTGAAACATCTGGATGAGGACAATGCTATCAGGAAACAGAATGCCAGGTATTATATTGAGAACATTAAACATCCCGACATCGTACTGCCAAAAGTAACAAATTGGGACAGGCACGTCTTTCATATATTCTCCATAAGAACCTCACGGAGAGACGAACTTCAGGCATACCTCACCGAAAATGGCATACAGACAAACATACACTATCCCATACCACCACATAAGCAGGAATGCTACAAAGAATGGAACAACCTTTCATTGCCTGTAACCGAAAAAATACACAGGGAGGAATTGAGTTTGCCTATGAGTCCGGTGTTAGCAGAAAAAGAAATGGATATAGTGGCAAATATAATTAATCATTGGTGAAATCAAAGATAAAATATGTTCTATTCCTGTCATAGATGAACTTTGATTAAATTAGTATTAAGCAGGTTTTAATATAAAATTAAAGTTTTTGTTAAAAAAAGAATGTAGTTGTAATTTTTTGTAAGAGATTAACGATATTTTATCTAGGAGCGTTAATAAAGATCATAAAAGAATATTGTCATGTATTATTTGTTTTGACAAACCATATGATTGTAGAAGGAAGGCCGCTAGTTACAGTAGGAGTACTTGCATATAATTCAGCAGCAACTATTTTAGATACGTTGGACAGTGTATTAGCACAAACATATAATAACATTGAGCTTATTATAAGTGACGATGGATCAGATGATAGCACTGTTGAATCTGTAAAACAATGGATAGTAGCGCATAAGAATGAGTTTACAATAGCGAAAGTTATTGCAGTAGAAAAAAATACAGGAATACCAGCAAATTGTAATAGATTATTATCAGAAGCACATGGTGTGTGGATAAAAATAATAGCTGGGGATGATTTATTGTTACCAAATTGTATATACGATTTTTTAAAGTTTATCAAGCAAAAACCTGAAGCAAAAGTTGTATATAGCAATTATAGATCATTTATAAGCGCAAGTGATGGCTCTGTTCAAGTCTTAGATGAAAAATTAGATGATAAGATTAATATGCAATTTGACGCAGATGCGCACACTCAATTGTATACATATATAGAAAAGGGATTTAATATTTCTCCATCAGTTTTTATGAATGTAGAATTTGCTAAGAGTTTTGGGTTCATAGAAAAGTATAAAGTGTTTGAGGATACGCCTTTTTATGTAAGAATATTGAAAAATGGTACAAAGATATATCATCTTAACAAAGATACTGTGTTATATAGGAGTGATGGAGATTCTGTAACTAGAGAAAGAAATAGGAAACATTTTTACAAGAAAACATTTGTTGAGAATTACTTGTTGTTCAGAAGAGAGATGATATACCCATTATATCCATGGTACAAAATAGTATTTTGGATTAAAGAGCTTTCTTTTATTGTTCAATACAAATTGACTATTCATGTTCTACATAATAAAAGGACGCCAATAAATAACATGATATATAATATGTTCAAAGCATTGAATCCATATTATTTGATTAAATTTTTTATAGGTAAAATATGTTAGTGGTACTATATTTTCTAGTAATATTTTACTTTTTTTGGAGAGTTCGTAAAGAAAATACAATAAGGAGGCTAATTTTCGGCGTATATAGTTTTTCTGCATTTTGTAGTGTTTTATACTATATTTTTATACCATTGCGTTATGAGCAGAATGTACTTGCTTATATATATTATATAATATGTACAATCATTCTCCTATTCCCTATATGGAATTTAGGAGGTATAAGCTGTAAAGACTTCACTTTTCCGAGAAAATTTATTCAATGGTTAAGTTATATTCTTATTATTTTTGGAATAATATCATTAGCGAATATAATACCTAATTTGTTTACTATACAGACCTACCTTAACAATCTTTCTGAATTGAGGTCTGCTTATTATCATGGAGATGATATTTTTGAATCGAACAGTTCTTTATTGTTCATTATGGCAAATTGGGTCAGGTACATACAGTTTTTTTCACCATGTTTGGCTTTCATTAATTATATTAAGGGCAATAAATTAATTTCCGTGCTGTTGACTATTGTTTCTTTAGTCCCTGCACTATCAAATTTGTTAATTGGGGAAAGGGAAGCCTGTATTGTGGTTCTGTCAAATTTTATTTTTGCATATATTTTTTTTAAACCTATATTATCACGCAAAATAGCAGAAAAAATAAAAAAAATAGGGATATTAATCTCTTTGCCATTAGTTGCGTTTGTCATAGCTATGACGATGTCTCGTTTCGGTGATTCTGATGGAGGGGTTGGACGCAGCATATTGGTTTATGTAGGAGAGCAACCATTTAATTTTTCTTATATATTTTCTTATATAAATATCGATCAGCAGAATTTGGGTGGAAGATTATCATTTGGATACTTATTTCCAGAGGAAGAGCAGCTAGTGGAACAAATAAATTATTATATCAATGCAGGTGAATACTTGAATACTTTTTCAGGGATTCCAGGATTTATGTTATTAGATTTTTCGTATGGAGCAATCCTCGTTATCGGATTGATAAGTTTCTTCTTTACGATGGTTTTTAGTCATAAACGTAATTTAAAAACTGGGAAATATAATTTCTCGATATTTATGGCGTACTTGATATATTATCAAATTATATTCATGGGTGTTTTTTACTTCGATTTTAAGTCTAAATACGTTGTGTATATGTGTATTCTTCTATTTGTTGGAAATTTTATAACTCAACGCATACCTAACTTTAATAAGTCAATTATATAACCTTAATATTGATTCAAATTTAATTGAAATAAGTTTTATTATGTAGATTCGCATTGATAGAGTATAATTAAATAAAGTTGTTAAGCATTATAAAAACATATGTATTATTAATGTTGATTTTAATAGTAAGATGCAGAGAAACAGCTCTATAGAATTATTTCGTATTCTTGTTACATTGTTTGTGTTAATTGTACATTTAAATGGATATTATATCGGACTTGATACTCACAAATTTAATTTTCATAGTTTTCAGCAAATAGCTGTAGAATCACTGTCCTGTATAGCAGTAAATGGCTTTATCCTTATTTCTGGATACTTTGGAATAAAGTTGTCATTTCATGCTTTATATAAATTGTGGCAATCTTTAATCACTATATATGTTCCACTTTTTATTTTAAAAATAATATTTGATTTTCATGACTTGCAGTGGAGTGATTTATTAAAAGCTTTTTTCCCGTTTTCGACAAGAGATGGTTACTTTATAAATGGATATATTTTTTTATTGCTGGTAAGTCCATTTATAAATGTATACATTTCCAGTAGAACGAAGAGGGGTGTTGTTATTACAACAGTAGGGTTCGTGTTGTTTGAATTTTGGGTTGATTGTATTTGTGGATTAAAGACTTTTTATTTCAGCGAAGGATATTCCGGGTTACACTTTTGTATAATGTATTTGATTGGACGATGTTTAAACATGTATTCTAAGAGTCTTAAAAGGATAGGCTTTGGATATTATTTGGGAATGTATTTTTTAATGTCGGCTATTATTATCTTGCTTAGTGTTCTTAAAGTACCATGGACTTGGTATTATTCAAATATTTTTATGATAATATCAGCTGTATCATTGTTCATGGTGTTTGCAAATCAAGAACCATTTCATAATAAATACATAAATAGTATTGCTGCAAGTAGTTTATTTGTATATATATTGCAAATAGTTTCTCCTTTTCAGGGTTGGTTAACAAGGGTGGATAGGTTCTTATATGATAATATGAGTTGGATTTTATATTTTATTTCTATTGTCTTGATAAGTCTTATTTTCTATATTTTTAGTTTTATTTGGGACTATATACGAAGGCGTGTTATGGGGAAAGTGTTTGATTCTATTGAATCATATTTAAATAAATTTTTGATAAAAGTCAAGATTCAATAGAAGCAAAAAATGTTAATGTAAATGTTTGATAAGGTTTCTTCAGTACCCAGATTTATGATTATAATTGTGTGCTAGTGTAGTCTATTCGCAGACATCAATCAGAATAATTGTAATTTAATGCAATTTTATTATAAGTGGTAATTTTATAGTGGCCTTTAAAATTGAGATCTAAATCTAATATTGGTATTATATAGCATTTTTAATGTTTAACGGGTCACGTCTGAATTAATAAAATATCAAAGCTAACAAGTCTATTGATTAATAAAAAGATAAAACATAATGGATCTTTATAAAATTTTAACATATTTTTATGGAAGTTTACGAAATTATGGAATGCCATATTGGATTTTTTCTCCTTTGCGAAGAAGTGTGAGAATTTTAGCTAACACTGTATTCCCAAAACTACTTTCAAGAAATACAAAAAAATCACACGTAATAAAAAACGGGCTGTTGGTATCTTTTACCTCATTCCCAGAACGAATTAACGATGTGTGGATGGTTGTAGAGTGCTTAAAAAGGCAGACAATTTTACCTGAAAAAATTATATTATGGTTGTCGATTGATCAATTCCCTAATAAAAATGTTCCAAATAATCTTATAAATGAAGTGGATGAGCTTTTTGAAATAAGATTCGTAGAAAATGATATTCGTTCGCACAAAAAATATTTTTACGTTTTAAAAGAATATCCAGAGAAAGATTTTATAACTTGCGATGATGATGTTTTTTATGATCCATATATGATAGAGAGGTTGTTAAATACATCAGAACTCTACCCCAAAAGTGTAATTGCGAACCATACTTCTCATATTCAGTATAGTGAACATGGAGAATTATTGCCGTACTCTAAGTGGATTATTAACGAACTTCCTTATGCGTCTGAAAACCAATTGCAGATAGGAGTTGGAGGAGTGTTGTACCCAAGAGGGACATTGCATAGAATGGCGCAAAATCAAGAACTTTTCATGGCATTAACTCCAACAGCAGATGATATTTGGTTGAATGCCATGGCTCGCTTAAATGGTACAAAAATAGTTCAATCAGAGAGAGTGGTCTTAACTTTACCTATTATTAATGATTCTATCGCGCTTTGCTCCATAAACAATGGGCCGGGGAGCAGAAATGATAAACAGCTCGATGCTTTAAGGAAGTATTTCAGTGAAAACAATATAGAAGACATATATGTAAGGCAATAGCAGAATATGTTAATGAGTCAAGTATAAATTTTTTAAATATTGTACGATTCGCATAGAAAGATGTCTTTGTTATGACATTAGTAAGTTTGTTTTTTCTCCAAACGCGTAACTCTGTAATAAGTATTCAGTGAATACATAGGCTGTTTGTATTCTTTAAAGAGATGCAGATCTGCTTACGGAAAGATAGTTGTAAGTGTTCTAAGAAAAGATATGATATGCAGATACGACTTTAGAATGTCAAACTAGTATCCTGATATAAGTAAGAATATTGTAGTACACCATGACAATGTCGCTAAACGAGTCATATTAATTTTACTTTACCCTGATTACTTTCCTGAATATAAAATTATTCAAAAAGTGTCATGAAAATTCTTAATACGTGATTTACCGTTAAGTATAAAACATTAATCTGTCTTATATTTATGAAAATGAAATTATGTTTAATATACAACTATGCGCAACATTACCGTTCTGGTATCTTTAAATTAATTGATAGAACCTTTGATTGTGATTTCGTTTTTGGCGACAATATGGGAGATGTAATAAAAATGGATTATTCTCTTTTACATGGGAAGATAACAGAGGTTCATACATTGAAGTTACCAGGTGGTTTGAGTTGGCAGCCTATTATTTCACAGCTTTTTAAAAATTATGATGTCTATATAATCTTAGGAGAGACGAGGGCACTCAGTACGTGGGTGTTTTGTATATTATCCCGTATAGTTAAGCCATATAAAAAGTTATTCTTTTGGTCTCATGCATGGTATGGAAAAGAGTCGAAAATAGAAAAAATAATAAAAAAAATATTTTTTCGCCTTCCCAATTGTGGGGTGTTTTGTTATGGCAATTATGCACGAAATTTGATGATAGAAGAAGGGTTTAATGCCAACAGAATATATACTATACACAACTCATTAGCGTATGACAAGCAAATAATAATCCGAAAGAGTTTAAAGGAACTCCCTATATATAAAAATCATTTTGGCAATCAAAATAAAAACCTTTTTTTTATAGGCCGTCTTACGCATGTAAAAAACTTAGGTCAACTTTTGGAAGCCGTTGCCATCTGTAAAAATAATGGAGTAAATTATAATGTGACTTTAATAGGAACTGGTGAGGAAAAAGAAGAGCTTCAATCACTCTCTAAAAGATTAGACATTGGGAATCAAGTATGGTTTTATGGTCCATGTTATGATGAAAGAGAGCTAGGATCCCTTATTTATAATGCTGATTTATGTGTTGCACCTGGCAATATAGGATTGACCGCCATGCATTCTATGGTGTATGGGACGCCTTGTATCACCCATGACGATTTTAAATATCAGATGCCAGAATTTGAAGCTATTGTAGATGGTGTAACAGGTACATTTTTTAGGCGTAATGACGTTGATGATCTTTCTTCAAAAATTGAAGAATGGTTTGTAGTAAATAAAAATAAACGAGAGGAAATACGTCTTGCGTGTATGAAAGAAATAGATGAAAATTGGACTCCTTATTTCCAAATTAACGTATTAAAGAAATATTTAAATAAATAATAATGTTTTATAGAGCTCGTTATGTAAAAGGGATATTCAAGTATTTGTTAAATCCAAAAATTTCGTTCTTTTCCATAGTCTCAATTAATAGTGATATACATCGTAAAGTTGTAATAAATAGGTTCGTAAAAATTAATAAGTCCGTAATAGGACGATATTCATACGTGGGGAATAACACTAGTATAGATTATGCTAATATTGGTCAATTTTGCAGTATTGCTGACCATTGTCGGATAGGAATGGCTTCACACGCATTAAATCAACTATCCACAAGTCCAATTTTTACACAAAAAATTAATGGATGTCATGAGGCTTGGGTTAAAAATGATGTATGTCATGTGTTAGAAAGAAGAGAGGTTTCTTTGGGTAATGATGTGTGGGTCGGTTCGCATGTTTTAATGAAAGGTGGTATTACTATTGGGGATGGCGCTGTTATTGCAGCTGGCGCTGTAGTTGTTAGAGATGTTCCTCCCTATGCAATAGTGGGCGGTGTGCCCGCAAAAATCATTAAGTACAGGTTTTCACAAGATATCATAGAAAAACTTATGGAATTGAAATGGTGGAGTTTAACAGATGATGAGTTGAAAAGAAATATTACTTTTTTTCAGCAGCCCAACATATCGATGAATGATATCGAACAATTTATCAATATAAAAAACCATCTCTAATTACGAAGATAAAGTTTTAAAATCCAATTGATTAAAATTAAAAATGTCTATTTTTAAAAATGCAGTTTTACTGATTACCGGCGGCACCGGCTCGTTCGGCAACGCCGTCCTGCGTCGCTTTCTTGACAGCGACATCAAGGAAATCCGTATTTTCTCCCGCGACGAGAAGAAACAGGATGACATGCGGCACAGGCTGCAGAATCCCAAAGTGAAATTCTACATAGGCAACGTACGCAACAAGACATCGGTGGACGTTGCAATGCGTGGTGTCGACTACGTGTTTTCGGCGGCAGCCCTGAAACAGGTCCCGTCCTGCGAGTTCTTCCCCATGGAAGCTACCCGCACCAACGTGGAAGGTACGGAGAACGTACTGCTGTCAGCCATCGAACATGGAGTAAAGAATGTAGTCGTTCTGTCTACCGACAAGGCTGCATATCCGATCAATGCCATGGGCATATCCAAGGCACTCATGGAAAAAGTGGCAATAGCCAAGGGACGTGAACTCGGGGGAGATGCCGCTACCACCATCTGCTGCACCCGCTACGGCAACGTGATGGCCAGCCGCGGAAGTGTCATCCCACTATGGGTTGAGCAGATGATGGAAGGCCAGCCCATTACCATCACTGATCCCAACATGACCCGCTTCATGATGACGCTGGACGATGCAGTGGATCTGGTAATCTACGCGTTCGAGCACGGACACAACGGTGACCTGTTCGTCCAGAAAGCTCCGTCGGCTACTCTGTCGACACTGGCGCAGGCATTGAAGGAAATATATGCCAAGGTAGATCCCCGTTACGGCGAGACCGAAGTGAAGATTATCGGTACCCGTCACGGTGAAAAGCTCTACGAGACCCTTGTGACCAGGGAGGAGATGGCCCGTGCAATAGACATGGGCAACTACTACCGTATACCCTGCGATACCCGCGACCTAAACTACGACAAGTTCTTCAAGGAAGGCAGTGAAGACGTGTCCCGTATCGAGGACTATCACAGCCACAACACGGCACGTCTTGATGTCGAAGGCATGAAGAAGCAGCTTATGAGGCTGCGTTTCATTCAGGAGGACCTCGGTCTGATTCCAAGGGCAAAGGCACGCGACATCAGGTCAGAGTAGTCAGCCCCCTATACAAGTTCCGGCATCGTACTGCGGATGCATTTACAGCAGCAACCATCTACTTAAGGACATTCTCGAGTCCGAAAAAACAAACAGAAAGATCATAATGAAAATACTTGTCACCGGCGCAAAAGGATTCGTCGGCAAGAATCTTTGTGCGCAGCTCAACAACATAAGGGAAGGCAAGGCCAGATGCTACGGTGATCTCAAGGTCGATGACGTATATGAATACGACCTTGACTCGACACCGGAGCAGCTTGACATGTGGTGCCGTGACTGTGACTTCGTGTTCAACCTGGCCGGAGTGAACCGGCCTCAGAACCAGGAGGACTTCATGAATGGCAACTTCGGCTTCGCATCCACCCTTCTGGACACCCTTAAGAAGTACAGCAATAGGTGTCCCGTAATGCTCTCTTCATCGGCACAGGCGTCCCTAGCCGGCCGTTTCGGCAACAGCGAATACGGCCGCAGCAAGAAGGCAGGCGAAGAACTGTTCTTCGGCTATTCCGCCGAGACCGGGGCGAGGGTCCTGGTCTACAGGTTCCCCAACCTTTTCGGGAAATGGTGCAGGCCCAACTACAATTCGGCCGTAGCCACCTTCTGCAACAATATCGCCAATGACCTTCCGATCCAGGTCAACGACCCGTCGGTGGAACTGGAACTCCTGTATATCGATGATCTTGTTGACGAGATGATAGGTGCTTTGAAGGGTGAGGAACACAGATGCGAATTCAACGGTCTTGACGTGATTCCCGACAGTGCCGGCAGGTATTGTTACTGTCCTGTGACGCACCATGCCAAACTGGGTGAGATAGTGGAGCTGCTGGAGACGTTCAGGAAGCAGCCGTCGACATTGCTGATGCCCGAGATACCTGACAATTCCCTCGCAAAGAAGCTGTACTCTACATACCTGAGCTACCTCCCCAAGGAAAAGGCAATGTTCCCGCTGAAGATGAACGTCGACCAGCGCGGATCGTTTACTGAACTTATCAGGACGGCGAACTGCGGGCAGTTCAGCGTCAACATCTCAAGACCGGGGATAACCAAAGGGCAGCACTGGCACAATTCGAAATGGGAGTTCTTCGTCGTGGTCAGCGGCAGGGCGCTGATACAGCAGAGGAGGATCGATTCGGAGGAAATCCTCAACTTCGAGGTCTGCGGAGAAAAGATACAGGCCGTACACATGCTGCCCGGATACACTCACAATATCATCAATCTTTCAGACACCGACGACCTCGTGACCCTCATGTGGGCCAACGAGCCCTTCAATCCGGAGAAACCGGACACTTATTTCTTACCAGTAGAATAGACAATATGGACATAAAAACGGATTATTCGGAAGTAAGGTTTGCAGACAACGGCAAACTTAAGCTCCTGATAATTGTGGGCACACGCCCCGAAATCATAAGACTTGCCGCCGTCATCGGCAAGTGCCGCAAGTATTTCGACTGCATCCTTGCACACACAGGGCAGAATTACGACTACAACCTCAACGGCGTGTTCTTCAAAGACCTCAAGCTCAAGGATCCTGAAGTATACATGGATGCTGTCGGGGATGACCTTGGCGCCACTGTCGGAAACATAATAAACGCATCGTACAAGCTGATGGTAGCATGCCGTCCGGATGCGGTGCTCGTGCTCGGGGACACGAACAGCTGTCTCAGCGTGATCGGAGCAAAGAGGCTTCACATACCCATATTCCACATGGAGGCGGGCAACAGGTGCAAGGACGAGTGCCTGCCGGAGGAGACCAACAGGAGGATCGTGGACATCATATCGGATGTCAACCTCTGCTATTCAGAACATGCGCGCCGCTATCTTATCGAGTGCGGTCTGCCGAAGGAGAGGACATATGTCACCGGATCCCCGATGGCAGAGGTGCTCCGCAACAATCTCCGGGAGATAGAGCAGTCCGACATCCACAGCAGACTCAATCTGGAGAAGGGCAGATATATACTCTTGTCTGCGCACCGTGAGGAGAACATAGATACTGAGAAGAATTTCCTGTCGCTCTTCAATGCGATAAATGCCATGGCGGATAAATACGACATGCCTGTACTGTACAGCTGCCATCCCAGGTCCAAGAAGAGGCTGGAGGCCAGCGGTTTCCAGTTGGACCGCAGGGTCATAAAGCACGAGCCGCTGGGATTCCATGACTACAACTGTCTCCAGATGAATGCATTCGCTGTCGTGTCAGACTCAGGGACACTGCCTGAAGAGAGCAGTTTCTTCACGAGCATTGGCCGGCCGTTCCCTGCAGTCTGCATAAGGACTTCTACCGAAAGGCCGGAGGCGCTTGACAAAGGATGTTTCATCCTGGCCGGGATAGACGGGAAATCACTGCTGCAGGCAGTTGATACTGCCGTGGAGATGAACAGGAACGGAGACAACGGCATCCCCGTACCTGACTACACGGACGAGAATGTCTCGACAAAGGTCGTAAAGATCATCCAGAGCTATACCGGAGTTGTAAACAAGATGGTTTGGAGAAAATAATAGACTCAGTTGTTATGAATGTATTGTTTTTGACTATGTCTCCTGGAATAAGAAATATGCAGGAGAGTGGTATTTACACAGACCTGATGAGAAAGTTCAGAGAAAATGGTCATGAAGTATATATAGTGTATCCCAACGAAAGGCGTTCGGGAAGACCAACAGAGTGTAATGATTTTGCCGGTATACATTTGCTGGGAGTGAAAACATTAAATGTCATTAAAGCAAATGTAATAGAAAAGGGTATTGGACAAGTTTTATTGGAATATCAATTCAAGTCGGCAATAAAAAGATACTATAAAAATATCAAATTTGACCTGATATTATATTCAACCCCGCCAATTACTTTCACCAAGTTGATAGTTTATTTGAAGAGATGCAACACATCTGCAGCTACATACCTATTGTTAAAAGACATATTCCCACAGAATGCAGTTGATATAGGAATGTTGAAGAAGTCAGGTGTAAAAGGTATTTTATATAAAATGTTTCGGGCAAAGGAAAAAAAACTATATGGAATTTCCGACTTCATAGGTTGCATGAGTCCCGCCAATGTCGATTATCTTCTGGGGCATAATCCTGAAATTTCGAAAGATAAAGTAGAAATTGCTCCCAATTCTTATGATATACCAGAGCCTAATGAAGTACATGTAGATAGGAATGAAATTAGGCAAAAATATGGTTTGCCGATAGATGTGCCTATCTTTATTTATGGGGGAAATATGGGTAAACCGCAAGGCATACCATTCCTGATAAAGTGCATGGAGGCAGTAAAGGATAGGAATGATTGTCACTTTGTCATAGTAGGGGATGGAACGGAATATCCCCAATTGGAGTATTTTGTAAAAAAAAATAGCCCAAAGTCTGTCTCTTTATTCCGAAGTCTGCCTAAAAAGGATTATGATGCCCTAGCCGCAGCATGCGACGTTGGATTGATATTCCTTGATTACCGTTTTTCAGTTCCCAACTATCCCAGCCGTTTACTTCCATATCTAATGGAAAAGAAGCCTATAATTGCCGTTACAGATCCGAATTGTGATATGGGTTCCATAGCAGAAGCCAATGGGTATGGTTTCTATTGCCCAAGTAATTCTGTAGACGGGTTTGTGAAAGTCGTGAACAACTTACTTGTTTCTGACATAAAGCGTATGGGGGAGAGCGGCTATCAGTTTTTTTTGAATAATTATACAACCGATCATACATATCTCACCATTATCAAACATTTAAATAAGTAGGTTATGTATAAACATTTCTTTAAGCGGTTGATTGATTTTACGATTGCCCTCTGTGCACTTTTGGTAATATGGCCTTTTCTGCTAATTATTACAATTTGGCTGCATTTTGCGAATAAAGGGGCAGGGGCTTTCTTTACACAAGAAAGGCCAGGAAAGGACGGTAAGATTTTTAAGGTAATTAAATTCAAATCGATGACTGATGCGCGGGATGAAAATGGTAAACTTTTGCCCAACAACGAACGGATTACAAAAGTAGGAGCCTTTCTACGTAAGACTTCTATAGATGAATTACCGCAGTTGGTAAATGTTTTAAAAGGGGATATGGCCTTAATAGGTCCTAGACCATTATTGCCAGAATATTTGCCATATTATACTCGTAGAGAATCTTTGCGACATTCTGTGAGGGTCGGAATTACTGGATTGGCCCAAGTCAGCGGCCGAAATAATCTGTCTTGGAATGAACGTTTAGAAATGGATGCCTACTATGCCGAGCATGTGTCACTGGCTCTTGACATGAAGATTATACTGCGAACTATAAAAAATGTACTTTCACGAAAGGATGTTGTAGTGGCTCTGGATGAAAAGAAAAATTTGCCATTAAATGTTTATAGGACTACAATTGATAATAATGCCAGTGTGGTAACGATTCGCCCTTTGACTGAAGAGTGTCTTGATCGTCGTGTTCAATTGTTGAATATGCCAGAAGTTTCTTCGAATTTAAATACGTCAGAATGTTTTGACATTAAAAAAACAAAAGAATGGTTTAAGAATAGAAATTTAGCCAAGCGTTTTGATTGTGTCTTTGTATTAGGATCCGATATAATTGGAATGGGTGGATTGACAAACATATCAAAGGAAAACAAAAATGCAGAATTATATATTTATTTATCACCACAATTTCAAGGGCATGGACTCGGTTTTAAGTCTTTAAAATTATTGTGTAAATATGGGTTTGAGGAACTTAAGCTACATAAAATATACCTATATACTTTCGCATCGAATATTAGGGCGAATAAAATGTATGAGAAAGCAGGTTTTGTGAGAGAAGGGTTATTGCGTGAGCATACAATGAAGAATGGACACTTGCAAGATAGATACATATATGGATTATTAACAAGTGGGAAATATTGAGCTTCGCATATAATAAAAATGCATAATTGTAGTAATTGAAATATTAAGAGTTATGAATATACGAAAAGTATTTTTTTTCATGTTAGACAAGAACAGTATGGTTCGTAATCAATTGTCGGAGATTGAAAGGGCTAATACGGACGATACTTTTGCTAAAAATTTACATGAAAAATGTATTGAACAGCTTATTTCGCATATTAAAAAAACTGTGCCATTTTATAAAAATATACAGTCACATAATTTTGAAGAATTCCCTATCGTTAATAAAATTATGATGAAAGATAATATGCTGGCTTTCAGGTCAGATGCTGATTTGAAAATTGGTAAGATTAGGCATACGAGTGGATCTACTGGAATACCCTTTGAAATAGTGCAGGATACGAGAAAAGCAAAAAGAATACAAGCAGAAGTGATATATTATCGTGAATTAACAGGTGATGAATTGGGTGCTAAGTTTGTAAACTTAATTAGTCCATCGAGAATAGAAAAGACAAATAGCATTTCTAAACTTAAACAAAATGTTATAGCATTTGATGTCACTAAGATGGATGAAGAAATGATTGAACGATTAAGAAGAAAATTATTACGAAACCGAAAGATTCAATTTATGATGGGCTATGCTTCTGCTTTAGAAAGGATAGTTACATATCTAGATGAAAAAAACTATGATGATAAATATCCATTGAAAGCTATTGTGAGTTCCTCTGAAGTGTTGACAAATGCTACAATAACAAAACTAAATCATGTATTCGGTAGTCCTGTATATGATAGGTATTCAAACGAGGATAATGGACTTATAGCGCAAACTGATGGATTTTCGCATGACTTTATAGTCAATAGAGCGAGTTATTATATTGAAATTTTAAAGATAGATTCGGATGAGCCTGCAGAAGAAAATGAGATAGGGCGAATTATAGTAACTGATTATTTCAACTTCGCTCAACCTTTCTTTAGATATGATACTGGGGATCTCGGGGCGTTTTCTTATAAAAATATCAATGGCTGTAGGCGCTATATTCTTACAAAGGTTGCAGGACGGGTATCTGATATTGTTTATGATATGAATAATAAACCAATTTCAACATTTGCAATAGGTTGTGCACTGGAAACTTTCAGCGAAATAAAACAATATCAATTGATTCAAAATACAAAAGAAGATTTTATCCTAAATATAATTGATCCCAAGAGACAGTATAAGAACGAAGATTATAAAAAGACATTAGAAGATGTTTTGGGAAGTGGTATTAATCTTTCTATAGACTATCTAGATAAATTACCTGTAACGAGATCTGGAAAATACAAAAGGATTATCTGCAATTATAAACCAGAATCAGATTCTTATTAGTGATGAATATATTATTTACATGTGCTGGCAGACGTACATATCTGCTAAAGTATTTCAGAGAGAATCTTTCTGAAGACGATAAGATCGTAGCGACAGATATGCAGCTTTCAGCTCCGGCGCTCCAGGCTGCTGATATAAAACTGCAAGTTCCTGCCGTATATGATCCGGATTATATCAATATTACTCTCCGTATTTGTAAAGAGTATAAAATTGATGCACTTTTTTCTCTTAATGATCTCGAGTTGCCGATTCTTGCAGAAAACAAGGATAGATTTGAGAAGATTGGAGTAAAGGTGGTAGTGAGTGATCCAAAGGTTATAGACATTGCATTTGATAAGTATAAAACAGCAAAGTGGGTAGAATCAATCGGGCTATTGGCTCCTAAAACTTTTGTGCGTCTGGAAGATGTTAAGAAGGCATTGTCTACTGGAGAAGTAGAATTCCCTCTTTTTATGAAGCCACGCTGGGGATCTGGTTCTATTGGGCTTGAAAGTATCTCGGATATGGATGAATTGGATACCTACTATAGACTTTTGATGAAGAAAATAAAGAGGACTATACTGGCAAAGGCGTCTGTGGGGGATGAGTATATCATGATACAAGAAAAATTGACAGGCAGTGAATATGGACTTGATGTAATGAATGATTTATATGGTAAAAATGTTGGAGTAAGTGTAAAGCAAAAGCTTGCTATGCGGTCTGGGGAGACAGATAAAGCGATTACCGTGGATCTTCCGGTTGTCCGTGAGATTGGATATAGGATTGGGCAAGCTCTCGGCCACATAGGGAATTTGGATGTTGATGTTATGCAGAGGGCTGACGGTGCATATTGTGTACTTGAACTTAATCCCCGGTTTGGAGGAGGTTTCCCATTCAGTTATGAAGCAGGAGTGAACTTTCCAAAAGTTCTTATACAATGGATAAAAAATGAAGTGGCAGACATTTCTCTCCTATGTCCTGAGTATGGTAGAATGTTCGCTAAAAATGATTATTTGGTAGAAATAAAATAATATGCCTGAAGTTAAAAAAAGAATTTACCTCTGTCTCGCTCACATGAGCGGCAGGGAGCAGGCCTTCATTCAGGAGGCTTTTGATACCAATTGGGTTGTGCCTCTGGGACCCAATGTCAACGGATTCGAGGAGGATCTGAAGCAGTTTGTCGGAGGTGACCGTGAGGTGGTGGCTCTGTCGTCGGGTACGGCGGCTGTGCATCTGGCTCTGATAGCCTGCGGTGTGCATCCCGGGGATGAGGTGATGGTGCAGAGCTTTACTTTCTGCGCTTCATCGCATCCTGTGACCTATCTGGGTGCCACTCCGGTGTTTGTGGATTCGGAGAAGGAGTCCTGGAACATGGATCCGGCCCTGCTGGAGGAGGCCATCAAGGACCGTATCGCCAAGACGGGCAAGACCCCCAAGGCCATCATTCCGGTGGCTCTGTATGGCATGCCCTACAATATCGAGGAGATCCTCAAAGTGGCCGGCCGCTACGGTATCCCGGTCATTGAGGATGCCGCCGAGGGCTTCGGCTCCAGGTTTGACGGCAAGGTGCTGGGCACTTTCGGACGTTACGGCGTGCTGTCTTTCAACGGCAACAAGATGATCACCACTTCAGGTGGCGGTGCGCTGGTTTGTCCTGACGCAGATGCCAAGAACGAGATCATGTTCTATGCCACGCAGGCCCGCGAGGCCTATCCCTACTACCAGCACGAGCGTATAGGGTACAATTACCGTATGTCCAATATCTGTGCAGGCATAGGCCGCGGCCAGATGACCATAGTGGACGAGCACATAGCCCATCACAGGCACATGTTCACATTATACAAGGAACTGCTGAAGGATGTGGACGGCATCACAGTCCACGGCAATCCTTCTCCCAGCTATGACAGCAATTTCTGGCTCAACACTGTGACGGTCGACCCGAAGCTGAAAGTCAAGGGAGAGGAGAATGCTTACCGCAACACCATCCGCGGTGCTGTGGGAGGCGCTGCCGGCGTGACCCATGCTGCCGATTCCACCCACACCGACTGCGAGCCCAATACCAACATCGAGGCTCTGCGTATCGGTCTCGATGCTCTCGGCATAGAGTCCCGTCCCCTGTGGAAGCCGATGCACCGCCAGCCGGTGTACTCCTCTTGCCCTGCCTATACCAACGGCGTGAGCGAGTCCCTCTTCAAGGTAGGCCTTTGCCTCCCCAGCGGTCCCTGCGTGACCGACGAAGATGCCCGCTACATCGTCGACTCGATCAAGAGCCTGATCATAGGATAGTGCTCACACCTTTTTCATAAAGAGTGAGTTTATCATAGGGATTGTATCTGATTTTTATTGAATGTATCCAGATGGTCGTAGGCTATCTGGATATATTCGTTTTTGAAGAGGTTGTTTTTACGGTCCGACCAATTGTGTATTGCTTCAATAGTATCATTTATACTTATTCCAGGTTTGCTGCAGCGGATATAGTCTACAGATGCCAGAACCTCAAGGGCTAAAGTCGATTCGAATCCGGAGATTAGTTTTATGGTCTTTTTAAGACTGTCCTGTTCTGTCTTGTCGAGAGTCCTTACGTATTTGCTCACTTCATTTATATGGTCGTATTGCATTGTAAGTGGCTCAAATGCTGTTGCTCTCATTTGTTCAAGCCCTGTTATGTAACTGCCGTTAAGATCATATATGAGGTGATCAACTTGGGGACTGTATGGGCCGTAGTGATGTGCTTTGAATTTTATTTTTGCAAATGATTTGGAACCGTGGCGTTGCAGAAAGTATGCTAATTTGTTTGCTACAAACAGGCTACAGTTTTCGCCCAAAGAGTCGTAGTAGTACATTGCATATATAATCAGACCTCTTGAAGGTGTCAGTTTGGTTTTTTTGTTGTTATTGGTCTCTGTCTGGAGAACATGTTTTATTTCTTCGTCAGGCTCATATATGCAGATGTCTATATCGATGTTACCGAGAGTATCTTCCATCATTTTTTTTACTACGTCCCATTTTAAGCCTCCGTTTCCACATCCAAGAGGAGGAATGGCTATGCTGGCAATTTTGTATTCGTTGATTACCTTTGTAAGTTCTGCTAGCCCGTCTTTAATGTATTCGTATTTTGAATGATTTTTCCAGTGCTTTTTTGTAGGGAAATTTATTATTGTTTTTTCTTCTCCGGCACTGTTTTTTTCTTTTGTTATGAGAAGTGTGCCAGGTACGAATTCTCCAGAGCGGCATGCGTTGGCATAGATGGTGAAATTGTGTGGGAATTCTTCTTTAAATTGCAGAGCAATCCCCTTACCCATCACACCGACCGTGTTGACGGTATTTACTAAAGCTTCCGCTTCTGAGTTCATAAGGTTGCCTTTTGTGAATCGTATCATGGATAGAAATATTTTCTTTGTTTGTCTACATAAACAGGGATTATTACATCAGTCTTTTGTTGTATTGACTTTACTTTTTCTTCTTGCTCCTGATCCAATACAATGATTCCGCAGATGCATTTTGTCGGCACATGTCCTTTGACAAGAAATTCTGCTTGTTTCCGGCGCATGCGGTCCATGTCGTCTTCTGTATCGTTCCAGAAACGTTGTCGGATTATATCCCAATCAAGTTTGGACAAATCGTCGGTATGATTATAGAATTTTGTGAGATTGTTTTTCGCGTGGCCGTCTGTGAAACACCATTCAGGGCAGTGCTCTATAATGTTGTTGATTCTGCATACAATATATATCAGTTCATTTTGTGGACGTTGCCGTATGCCTCGGTTGCCTGTTTTGATATTGAGCAGCATGGGGGAGTGTCCTGCAAAATAAAAAGGAATATAATCTCCCAAGTTGCCATCAGGAGGGTCTATTCTGACTTTGAAGTTTTCTCTTTGTCTGATAAGTATTGTATCCCCGATGTTTACATAGTTGGGAATGATATGCCCACTGTTCTTGCTGTACATTCCGTTCTTAAGAATATCCTCCAAGTTGTCGAAATGTATAAGTCTCATAATATGACTGGCAGTATATGTCATTTTTTCGGGCCTATGGATTTCCTTTGCAAATTTAACAAATTCTTCGTAAATAAATATCAGGAATGCAGTGATTGCCGGAACACATGCAGTATGGAATACTGACATTGACTAACAAGGCGGATTCTGGAGAATTGGCCTGTATTGCGTGTCATCGTAGTAGTAGCGGTGATGTTCGATCCTGTCAAAAATTATGTCTGCAATCAGCCCGAGACGATAGATGAATGCCATAGTCAGACTTATGGGTATCAGGCTGCGTGACCTGTATCTATCCAGGCATAAGGAAATCATTTCTGAATAGGATGCTCCTGTAGTTACAGCCCCTTTTGGAGCAGAATGGCTGCCACTCTCAACTTTGGAGATAACAGCATTTAGGGATATTGCTGTATTATTTTTACCAAAAATAGTGTGCAAATACATGTTTCGATGAAAATAATTTCTAATTTTGTAGAAAAATTACAATAAAGGTGAAAAATTATTTTCTATGATTAGGGAGTTTCGGGTTAGTAACTATCTTTCTATTCGTGATGAACAGAAATTGAGTTTTTTGGCTAAGGGACCTTCTTCCGAGCTTGTTACAGAAATTGTCGAAGGAACATTTCTGTACAAACTGGCAATCCTATATGGATCCAATGCTTCTGGAAAATCCAATATACTGATTGCTTTGAACGAGGTTTTCCGCCTGTTGGTGTCGCCTAAATCTGATGCAGCGCAGAGAATAGACGGTTGCATTCCCTTTATTCAAACAAGTGATAAGCCGACTCAAATGTATGTGTCATTTTATGCGAATGGCATCAGATATGACTATGACGTTCAATTCAATGATAAATATATTCTGAAGGAGAGTCTGTATTACTATCCTGGCAAATCAAAGTCATTGTTCTATGACCGTACGTTTGTAGGTGATAATGTGCAGGCAAAAATAAGTTTTGGTCCTAGTCTTAAATTGCTCATTAAAACGCAGGATAGCGTTCGCGAGAATACCCTGAATAACCACAGCGTCCTGGCAGTTTGCAAAAAGGTCGCCTTGAAGGAAGATGCTTCTCCATTCAATACGCTGCATGATTGGATTATGGACAATTATCACGATGTTGATGGCGATGGCGAAAAAGGAATTGTAGAGATATTGAAAGAAGCTTACAGTAATCAGAAAAAGCGCAGGTTCTATAATGTCATGCTTCAAAAAGCCGATTTGAACATTTTGGAATATAGACCTGTTGTAGAAGATCGCATTATACCCAATGGTTTCCGTGACCTTATCCAAAAGGAAGATCTTCCGGAAGGACTGAAAGAGGCCTTGCTGAAACCTACGTCCGATTCTGTAGCATTTGTAAATCACTCACTAAATGGGGATTTTGAAATTCCGCTCAGATGGCAGTCCAAAGGTACCCGAAAATATGTTCGCATTCTTGGCGCATTGTACGATATGATAACAAATTCCCATGTGTATTATCTTGATGAATTAGGTGAGGATTTGCATTATGATTTATTGTACTACTATCTCAATGTCTTTATCTTCAACTCGGAAAAATCGCAGTTGATTATTACAAGCCAGGAAACGACACTTCTTTCGCAGGATCTGATCAATGAAAATAGAGGAGTTGTGTGGTTCGTGGAGAAGAATAAAGAGACCGCTTCCTCAGAGTATTCCCGCGGCGACTCTTTCGGGTTGCACAAGAATCTGTCTCTTTATAATTCATATCGTATTGGACGTTTAGGTGCGAAACCGGAATTAGGCAGTATTTTTATCAATTTGGATGATTGATATGGGAACATTAAGGCAAACGGCACTTGTTCTGGGAGAAGGCCCTTCGGAGTTTTTTTACTTCAAGTCTTTGTGCGATGTTTTCAAACACTTGACTATTAAGCCTGACTATCCCAAACATACAACCATAAAGGAACTTGAGACCAAGATATCGGACGGTGTGGCAATGGGTTACAACCGCATTTTCTGTATTGTCGATATGGACACGAAGGCCGTAGATCCGGAACGTTCCCAGTATCAAAAATTAAAGGCAAAGTATGCCGAGCCTGTCAGCAAACCTAGGAAAGGCATATACTGCAAGGTTGAATTCTTTGAGACACATCGGTGCACGGAATTGTTTTTTCTTTATTATTTCCGATATACTTCACGCCAGTACAAGAATCAAAGCTCATTGTTAAAGGATTTGAATCGATGTGTGAAATATCAAAAGACTATAGATTTTTTCGTTAAAAGTAAAGGTCTTCATGGTTATTTTGAAAGGAATGGAGGAAATCTCAATGAGGCTGTCGCCAATGCCAACCGCTCTGTTGACGAAAAGCAAAAGGGTGACAGAGAATATACATACTCGGAACTGGGGCGTTTGATAAAAATAATGAAAGAGCTGTAAATATCATTTTCATCAAGTCCTCAAAATGTTTTTGTTTTTTTGCGGAATTTTGTTTTCCTTTGTAAATATTTTCCAATGGAAAATAAATTGTTTTTAAAACTGTAAATAAACTTCAGGGATTATGAAAATTCTTATTGTAGGTGGTGTCGCCGGAGGGGCGACTGCCGCTGCCAGGATCAGAAGGAATTCTGAGGAGGCCGAAATCATCATGTTCGAAAAGGGGGAGTATATCTCCTATGCCAACTGCGGCCTGCCGTACTATATCGGCGGGGTGATCACCGACAGGGACAATCTGTTCGTGCAGACCCCGGAGAGTTTCGGGCGGAGGTTCAATGTGGACGTGAGGACCGGCTCTGAGGTGCTGAAGGTAGATCCTGCACGCAAGACCGTGTCTGTGAGGACCTCCGACGGGCGGACCTACGATGAGGGTTACGACAGGCTCCTGCTTTCCCCCGGTGCTTCGGCGGTGGTGCCTCCTCTGAAGGGTATCGGCAGCTCCAGGGTGTTTACCCTGAGGAATGTCTACGATACGGACCGTATCAAGGAGTTCATATCCAAGGGCAATGTACGCCGTGCGGTGATAGCGGGGGCCGGCTTCATAGGACTGGAGATGGCTGAGAACCTGCGTCATGCCGGGCTGGAAGTGGATGTGGTGGAGATGTCGGACCAGGTGATGGGGCCGCTCGACTATTCGATGGCGGCTCTGGTGCACGGCCACCTGCAGCAGCATGGCGTGGGCCTGTATCTGGAGAGGGCGGTGGAATCTTTCGAGGATACTGCCGACGGCATAACGGTGAATCTCAATACGGGCGAAAGCATCTTGGCCCAGATGGTGCTGCTCTCCATCGGCGTACGGCCCGAGACGTCTCTGGCCTCCGAAGCCGGACTGGAGATAGGCGAGGCGAGGGGCATCAAGGTGGACAGGTATCTCCGCACTTCGGATCCGGACATCTATGCGGTCGGCGATGCGGTGGAGTTCCCCCATCCTCTGACGGGCAGGCCGTGGCTCAATTTCCTGGCCGGTCCGGCGAACCGTCAGGCGAGGATAGTGGCGGACAATATGGTGTTCGGGGACAAGGTCCTCTACGAGGGCTCGATCGGCACTTCTGTGGCCAAGGTGTTCGATCTCACCGTGGCTTCCACGGGTCTTCCGGCCAAACGTCTGAAGCAGATGAATATACCTTACCTATCGGCTACGGTGCATCCCGGGTCCAATGCCGGATACTATCCGGGGTCGGCCCAGATCAGCATCAAGATCACGTTCTCCCCGTCGGACGGCAAGCTTCTGGGAGCCCAGATCGTGGGCCGTGCCGGGGTGGACAAGCGGGTTGACGAGTTTGCGGCCGTGATCAAGCATGGCGGCACTGTGTACGACCTTACTATGACCGAACACGCCTATGCCCCTCCGTTTTCTTCTGCCAAGGATCCTGTGGCAATCGCAGGCTATGTGGCCGGCAACATACTTTCGGGCAAGATGGTCCCTATCTACTGGCGGGAGCTGAAGGATCTGGATCCGGCCGGCATCGCCCTCATCGACGTGAGGACTGCGGGAGAATACAGGTATGACCATATTCCCGGCTCGGTGAATATCCCTGTGGACGATATCCGGGAGAGGCTCGCGGAGATTCCTACGGACAGGCCGGTGGTACTCTACTGCGGCGTGGGGCTCAGGGGCTATCTGGCCTCCAATATCCTGCGGCAGAACGGTTTCAAGGACGTGCGCAATCTGGTGGGAGGCATCAGGACCTACAGGGCTGCTGTCTCCAGGCCTTGCGCTCCCGGGCAGAATGACGGCAAATGCACGGCGGCTCCGGAGTGCGGCCGGGTACCGGAGTATTCCGACGGCGGCAGGCATGATGCCCGTATGGACAAATGTTCGTAGGAAAGTGGCCGGCACATTGTACTGGCATTGAAAGGACAAGGAAAGGACCTGGAAACGCATGGAAAAGATAGGATGTATCTGCATGATGAGCGGCCTGGTGAAGGCCATGGCCGCTCTTGAAAACAGTCTCATGGATATCCACGGGCTCTCCCTCAATGAGGCCGTGGTCCTCTGCTGCATCGGGGACTCGGAAGTGTCGGCCGGAGCTGTTGCAGACTCTACCGGCCTCAAACCATCCCATATATCCAAGATATTGAAAGGGCTCGAGGCCGGCGGGCTGGTCGCCAGGGCCCTTGGCAGCGAGGACAGACGTCAGATGTATTTCTCCCTGACCCCAGAGGGCCGCGGCCGGCTGGAGAAGCTCAGGACCCGCCAGATCCCCATCCCCGCCCTCCTCGCCCCCCTCACCGCCGGACCCTCGCCATCGGCGCCGTCACTGCCTGGACAGTGATCACCGGTACTATCACCGTCGTACCCTCACCGCCGGCAGTACCGTTGCTGACAGCACCGTCCCCGGCAGCCGTCAGTGATCAGGTGGCTGGTGCTCTTGTTGGAAAGAAAGATTCTAGCTAGAATGCTATTGATGTCATATATGAGCAGAAATCGTCAACGGTCTTGAATGACTTGACATTGTCCTGCTGTTTGAAATTCTTTGTTTTGTTTTGAGTCCTGGATACGGTGTCCAGAATAGGTAGTGTTTCAAACAGTGTGTCTGGGTTAAGTCCTCAGACCTCTTAGTTTTGCAAATATATCAATTTATTCGTTA
>CALVDF010000047.1 GCA_944326245.1 uncultured Bacteroidales bacterium | reverse complement strand
TTTTTGCTTTTACAAATCTAAAAAATCTGTAGACTTTTTTATTCCCCTATCTCAGACACACTGTTTGGAACAGTATCGCCCCGTTCTGCGTGATGTAGTAGGCATCCATGTTCCCGTTGAAATACCAGCCTTTTTTCTCGGGGGAATAGACCGTGAAGAGTATGCTGTTGTAATGGGCATGCTTCACTCCCGAACCGTTCCACTGCGCACCCGCGCCGTACCATACCACCGGTTCGTTGCCTGAGCCGTCTTCGGTGTACATGGCCATATAAAAGAGATTGCCGAGAGCTATGCTTCCGACGGTGACGTCATTCCTGCGCTTGTTCCTGCGCTGGATGAGTGTGCCTCCGTTCCATGGAGAGGTATGGGACCCGTCCCACATTATCCAGATGTACCCGCCTGTGGAATTGAATATCCTGCCGAAATCGTCGAACGAAGGGACTTCATACCCGTCAGGTGCCAGCACATGGGGGTCGAGGGTATTCATGTGGACAGTGACGTCACTGCTGAATCCGTCCAGGCTGGCCACCCCGTCGATATCCTTTACTTCCAGTCCCGCGGGGACCGGATAAGGGATCAGTTCAACCTGTTCATGGAAATAATGGAAAAGGAATACCGGGCACATCACGACGTGAACTACTACGCCGGAAGGCTGTCGGTGACCCCGAAACACCTGACCACGATAACCCGCAGGGTATCCGGCAAATCCGCAAAGGAACTCATCGACGAATACATCGTCATGCAGCTGAAGCTCACGCTCACGTCCACCACTGTCTCCATCAAGGAAATCGCCTGGGACTACAATTTCCCCTCCACAGCCTTCCTCTGCAGCTACTTCTCCAGCCGCACCGGCATCACCCCCCTCCAGTACCGCCGCTCCGAACACGAAACCGACTGAATCCGTATTAAAAAATAGATTCTTTACATTATTTAATATCAGAGATCATATTCAACTTTACTAATATCATAATTCCAGTCACCCTTATATCGTTCATAATACTTTTTACTTTGTTCATAAATTTTTTTTCCATTTTTAACTTTTTTCTTACTTTCCGCAGCTTGTCGAGCATCTGACATAATTGGGTGAGAATCTTTTGATGATGTATAATGAAAATATTGGATTGGCACCGTATTTCCTACCAACTTTTCTGCAAGATTATATTCAAGACTTTCATACGAAGTCAAATTCACGGCAGAAATAGCTTCAGATATGTCCAAATATTCCAACTCCCTGCTAAGAATTCTGTATTCATTTTCTTCTACCCAACACTTGAATTTTGTAAACATAAGTTCATCCTTTTTATCAACCATAAACTCATGTAATTCTCCTATAGTTCTTATAGAAGAATCTATTTCTCTAACTTTGTTTATTTTGTCGACATACTTAACCTCACCGTGAAGAATTTTTTCATTTAAATCCAATTTATCAAAATCTATTTCCAAACATACACCTTTCAGCTTATCAGCATAAAGTCCCCACATCATTGGAGACATACATCCTTTTATACTTTCACTATAATCCATAGTAAAACTAATTTGCCTATATGATAATCTTAAATCTATAAAAGCATGATACAGAGGCAACTGCTGTGGATTTTTCGACATCACAGAAAAATCAATTTCTAAAATATCGTTAACATTATTCAAAGGTGAGAACTTCAATTGTTTAGTCAACCATATTTTAACAAAACTATCAAATGATGTGTAATGATATAGCTTCATATTTAAACTTCTCTGCTTAAAATTTTTCACTTAAAAGTTTTCCCTATTCCGACAAACAAACAAGCTGCTGAAGTTGTGCATCATAAGCAATAGATTTACCATTTATTAGATAAACTATTGCCTGTTCTATTATATGGAAAGGGACTACGAACCATTCCTTAGGGACCTTACCATCTACCCTGACTTGGAGTTGAACACCGGAGAATAGCTTATGAATCAATGATTCAAACGTAGAACTTTTGATATTGTACACTTTCCATGTTGCGACCACCTCAACATCTGCACAAAGGTACGTGGGGTCATTTTTTGCATTTGCAATCCTGTTTTTTAGCGGAACTGTAGTAAAACCTATCTTGTAAAGATTTGGAATAGATGCAATATCACTATTGTTTGAAAGTGATTTCAGGACATATATCATTCCGCTTTCAACATCCCCGGCAGAAATTGAAAACTTCTTTTCCAAATAGTCTTTTTCTGTTCCGGATACATTCTGAATACTGTATCCCGAACTGTATAAGTTCTTGCATAGAGTCTGCATATAGATATCCGACTCCATACCATTTTCGTAAATGCATCTTGTCCGGCAATTTCTCTTGCCATGTCTATCTTTTTCAATTTGCTCCAGCCCGGCAATATAGACAAGCATTCCTCCATCAATAAAATACCTTCCTTGAAGAATGTGTGCTTCTTTAAACTTCACCAGACGATATTTTCCTGATTTCAATCCGGAATGTACATTTTTGAATCCGGTTTCATATAATTCAAAATCTTTACACTTTATCCTTTGTGCCACATAATCAGCTTCACGCCGTTCTTCCAGTTTTTTCTTCATATATTCAGGAAGATCGAAAATACTATTAACAGATGCGTCTTCGTCTGCCAAAAGCGGATCGTTGAAGATTTCATCAAGCTGCTTATCCTGCGTCTCTGTCTTCGAGACATAAATTCCCTGCGGTTCGGAAACGACACCGGCTGCTGTATTGAGTATACCAAGCGAATCGTATGGCATACAACGTGATTTTTTCATAGAATCACTCATTATGCCCTTGAGATAATTGTACAACACATGCTCATCTTTATCCGGACTATTTGATTGTGGCAGGTGTCTATGAGTCTCCACAAATTCCACTATACGCTGAAAACCGGCTATCAGTCGGTCGCTGGAAGTTGTTTTTTTTGGAGGAGCAGTAACATCAGCCAAAAGAGGATCATTGAAAATTTTCTCCAGTTCTTTTTCCCAATTTATCATTGTTTCTTCGCAAGTGATTGTTGTTTAAGTTTACGCAAATATTCAAAAGCCATCGCGATGCGCCGGCCGTTGGCGTCGGCCTCGTTGAGCGTCGGCAATTTATTGTCGTGCTCTTCCATCCACTTTGGCAGGTACTTTTTGAACAGCAAGATAGCTTCTTCGAGTGTCATTTCTTCGCGCTGGGATTCTATCTCGTATTGGATAGTGTGCAACACCTCGGGCGTCAGCGATTTGGACAATATCTCGTAGGCACGCTGGAAGGGATTGATGGAGTCTATCAGGTTGATGGACAAATGGTCCAGATTGACAAAACGGTTGGCAAGGCGGATGAACTTGTTGCCGCTGTCATCCGTCGTGATGTCTTGTCCCTGCGTGGCTATCGTCAGGATGGCATGTTTGGATACCTGGTCCACCTCTTCCTCCGTCAGATTATTGTATTTCTCGGCAATGATTTTGGGGATATACACCTGCGTAATAACTTCTGCCATATCCGTACCAAGGATGGCTTCGCGGATGCGTTTGTCCGATAGCGTGGTGGCTATCAGCGTATCGAGATCATTGTCTATGATAGCCTGTGCTCGTTCGGTAGGAGTGGGCAGTCCTTCCACTTCAATGATGTGCCCGCAGTCAGTGCCTATTGTCGAGCTTTCATCTGTCTCCTCATCGGGGGCGTCTTCATCCCGCTTGGTCTTGAAGGTCCAGCGGGGCGCCATGACCTGTTCCATCAGCAGGGAGGCCGAAATGGCTTTCAGGAAGTCGTTGACGGCCATCGTGACGTCATCCTGTGCGGCGTCTGGGCATGGTATCAGGTTGATGAACTGCGCATGCGTCTTACCCTCACAATCGCGCGTACAGCGTCCTATAATCTGCACGATTTCAGTCAGCGAGGAACGTATGCCGATAGTAATACAGCATTCGCACCATGCCCAGTCGAAACCTTCCTTGGCCGTGCCGAGCGCTATCAGAATGTCGAGCGCATCGCGCGAATTCATTCGTTGCAGATAGGCTTGTAGGGCGTCCCTGCGCAAAGGATTGTCTTCTACCAAGTCGCCCACCTTCAAGATACGCCCGTCGGGAGTCTGCACATGGTAGATGTGGTGTTCGTAGTCCTTTTCAACAATCTCGCCTATACAGCGGATGATGTCGGCCGCCTCGTCGTATTTTGATGCATAAGCCGTTTTGGAGTTCACATTGGGAATGTGTATCAGTGTCTTTTTTGTCGTATCGAGCGTTTCAGGCAAGGCCGTGATATACTTGCCTGTAAAGAACTGATATCCGATGCCCAGACTCTTCAGGTACTTGTATCCACTGAGCTGTTGATAGTAGTTGTAGTTGATAGTAGGCTGAAATCTCGCTTCATCTTCGGGCCGCATAACAGGAATGGCATCTCCCCGGAAATAACTTCCCGTCATAGCCAGTATATGTGCAGACGTTTCATTTAGCAACCTGCGTATCAGCTCGCCCAGATTGTTGTTGGCATCGGCAGAGGTATGATGGAACTCGTCGATGCCAAAGAATACATCGTCCAGCCACTCGTTGGGAATATCCTTCAACGTATTACGCAGGGTACTGTGCGTGCACACCAATATCTGCGCCTTGTTTTCAGGGCGCAGGAATTCGCACAGCACTTTGCGTTTGGACGTTTCCGATCGCAGAAAGTCGCATAGGTTATAGTAAGGTGCCACCTTCCAATCGGCAAAGAAACCATAGTCCTTCAGATTCGTGTTTCTGAACGAACGGCCGATGGATTTTTCTGGTACGGCGACGACAACCTTTCTGATACCTTGGTTCGTCAGTTTGTCAAGGGCCACAAACATCATGGCGCGGCTCTTGCCAGATGCAGGCGGGGCTTTCACCAGCAAGTAAGGCCGCTGACGCTGTTCGTACACCATGGCTTGCATTTCTCGCATACCTAGTTCGTTGGTAGTGCTCGACTGGCCTGTTTGGGGGTATTTTATTTCCACAAGATTTTCCATAGGGCTTATTATAAACTATTAATTCGATGTATATATTCTCTTACCTGTTTTATATCATAAACAGGAATGGTGCTTAAGTCAAGTTGTTTTGCAATTGATGCACCAAATTGGCTTAACGACAATCTTCTCATTCCCAGCGAGATACCAGCATCAGCCTGCTGCAAGATTCTCAAATTATACAGAACAAGCACTTCACTAAAGAAATCTGCATATTGATTAAGTAATGTATTCGATTTAAACTTAATATCCCAACCATCTGTTCGAAGATCGTTCTGTTCAGCTAGTGCTATAACACATAACTGCCTATAGCTTAATTCCTTTATAATCCTAATAATTGCAATTGTTTGTTCAAAAGTAACACGTTCGTCAAAACAAATATTCGTAAACAGATCAGAGTAACTGTTAATCTTTTTGTTTTCGAATTCTTCCATTGCATTAAGCAATAAACCTTCGAGGATTTGTTTCAACATCGTTCCATTATCACTAGTAATAAGCGGGTCTGTTCGAAGCTGTTCGCCATTATTAAGTCTATGTGTAATTTTTTTTATTACTTGGCATATAACTTCATTTACTCTAAGCATTTGCAAACCGCTCAAAACTCTTTCATACATCTCTCTACTAACATCTTTTATCATAGGAGATAGCATACTTACAACTACTGCTATTTCAGGTTTTCCAGAAAATGATGCCATTGTAACAATTCCTTGGGTGATTGCTTCTGGAATATTATCGCTTTTCATTTCTTCGTCATTTTAGCATACAACTTAAACAAACACTCCAAACGCTCTTCATCTGAAGAGAAAGGCTCTGGACGATAGCAACGCTCCACAGCCAGGTCGAGGCGATGATGTACTTCTTTCAAGGCCTCGGGCATGGTTTCAGGATTATATTGCTCGCCCAGCGTCATATCGAAATGCTGGTCACGCACGTCCAATACTTCTTGCGCCAGCTTCTCCAACTCCGCTTTCAGCGCATCATTGATAGCAGGGAAAGGGAAGGTGTTATAGCATAATGTATTTGTATACCTATAGTCCGTTTTCATTCTTCCGCAAACCGTTTTCATCCAAGTGTTATGCATTTTTGAGGTTAACACACCGAATAATAAAAGATTTGCATTATATACAACATAGGCAGAGTTTGACACAACCACATCTTTGCTTAAAAAGCCTATTGGAATATATTCTCTTCTTTCCGAAGATGTAGACGGGATAATTATAGACTCCGATTCAACATATTGCGGTTGTCTAAAAAGGTATGGGTATTGAGCATATTCTTGAGTCGTCACCGTATCACTAGATAGACGGAATTTTCTAACCATCTCAAGACGTACTTTTATTGGCTCAACATCTCCAAAACTATTGAAATCATCTTCATCCATCCAAAGACAATAACGATCAATTGAATTTAAAAAATCGTCGGCCCCCATATATCGTTTGATGATTTGTGCTGCATCTGGATAAGCGTTTAAAATAGAATTTCGTTCACTTTGTGACAAGATTAAATGCCCTCCATCGGAAGGCATACTACCTCTTATCATTGAAGGAAATTTAGATATTGGAGTTGATATTCTCCCAATAAAATAGCTTTAGTGTTCGGTATAAGGTAAGCGCTGATGTATTCAACCCTCTTTAATTGCGTGTTATCATAAAGGCGTTTAAGACATTCTGAATGGTTTTGTATGCCGACTATAATACAAACGACAGCTGCATTGTTTTTAGCATTGTTACTCCATTTAAAGGACTTATAGGCAAAACCAATCTCAATTCCAAGATTAAAAATAGGATTCCAAAGCAAAGAAACCTGTTCTCCTTGACAAATTGAGTTCGTGCTTACGAAAGCACATTTGGATTTACTATTCAGAATGTATTTAGCACCTGAATAGAACCATGATGCAATATAATCAAGGTTTTTATAGTTTTGGAAATGTCCACAAACTGATGCCAAATCCTTTTTTTGCTCATTATCTTGCATTGAACTTCCTAAGTACGGCGGATTCCCCATCACATAAACCTCGTCCTCTGCCGTATGCGGACAAACCGTTTCCCAATCTAATCGACACGCATTGCCACAAACAATGTGTCCGCTGGGGCGCAAAGGCAAAGCATTAGGGCGAATGCCAAAAGCAGTTTCAAACTTGGTATTCATCTGGTGCTCGGCCAGCCAAAGAGAAAGAGTCGCCGTGTCGCAGGCAAAATCGTCTATCTCAATGCCATAGAATTGTTGCAGGTTGATGTTTGACATGGGAAGTTCGGGCTCGTCCCATTCGCGCAAAACCTGCCAAATCTTGATTTCGAGCTCACGCACACATTTATAGGAAACAATCAGGAAATTGCCGCTTCCGCAGGCGGGATCGAAAAATTTGATTTTTCCCAATCGATCAAGCAACTTACGCAGGCGCTTGATGTCTTTTGTATTCTTTGCTACTTCAAACTCTTCGTTCAGTTCATCCAAAAACAGAGGACGGATGAGTTTCACTATATTTGAAACAGAAGTGTAATGCATACCCAGTCCGGCACGCATTTCAGGTGTAACGACAGCCTGTATCATCGAGCCGAAAATATCAGGGTTAATGTCCCTCCAATTGAAGTCTCCACACTTGATTATCAGAATCCGTGCACGGCGGCTCAATACTGGGATGGGCAGACGCTTCTCGAACAAGCCGCCATTGACATAAGGGAAAATGGCGAACTGCTTTGGAAGTGTATCAAGTACGGCTGTATTTTCCGTGGACATTGCCAGGAAAGCGCGGTCTATGAACTCGGCCAGGTCGTGGCCGTCTTCGGCCGTATGCTGCTTAATGGAATTGGTGAAAAGCTGTGGCTCAGGAAAGAGCCCGGTGTCTTCAGCAAAGAAGCAGAAAAGCAGGCGCGATATGAATACGTTAAGGTTATGCATCTCTGTCTTGTCCTTGATGTCGTTATGGCGACGTATCTCGTCGAAGATTTTGGCCATCAGTTCTGCAGATTTTACGTCAGCTTCCGCCTCCTCAATGTGGCGTATCTTCTCAATGCCTGCCAAAGGATAGAAAAATTCGAAGTCTTTCCACATCAAAGCCACTTCATTCTCATATATATCCTGCTCTTTGGGATCAACTGCCACGATTGTCTCACCGTCGCTTACCACATAAAGACGCGGAGCCTGTTTTGCGATATATGCATCAGCCTGCATGTTCTTAATTTCCTCATGGAATTCCAACTCTCCTTTCGCTCTATAAGCGATAATATTCGGAATGAGAATGGTATGTCCGTCTTTCGCTTTGTTGCCCACTCCTTCACGGATACGGCGTATGTTTCCCTCACCGTAACAGCAAAATATCCGAAGGATTTCGAAAACCAATTCTTCGCCAGTAGGATGCAATTCATTTAATTTTTCCAGTGCATCCTGTACCTCTATATGTGAAAATGATCTTACTTTCTTTGCCATACATTATACCTCACCAACTATGTTAAAGTTTTCCATAGCATTTCCACCATGGATATACAAGTATTTATCGGAATACTTCATTTTCAGCAAAGTTAAGAAATAAACGCAAACAGTCCTATGAAATGGCAATCTTCATCACTCCGTCGGCCTTGGTTTCGAAGAGGCGGTAGGCGCTGTCTATGTCGCTGAGCGGGTAGCGATGGGTGATGAGAGGCGTAGTGTCGATCAGGCCGTCCCTGATGAGACCGAGAATCTCCCGGCAGTCGCAGCCGTCCACTCCACCGGTCTTGAAAGTCAGGTTCTTGCCGTACATCTGCGGCAGTGGCAGTATCTGCGGGGCATCGTACATGGCCACGATCGTGACAGTGGCATTGGGACGGGCGCATTGCCATGCAAGGGCGAAGCTGGCATCCGTACCGGCCACCTCCAGTACCGCATCCGCCCCGCCATGGCGGCTCAGGCGCATTACCGCCTCGCGGCATTCTTCAGGAGAGACCACGACCGCCTGCGGACATATCCTCGAGGCAAACTCCCTGCGCCATGGAGAGCTCTCGCACACGATTATCCTGCCCGGACGCTTCAGGGCCGCACATAGCAGGGTGCATATTCCGGTCGGTCCAGCCCCGATTATCAGCACCGTATCTCCCTCCCTGATGTCGCCTATCCTCGCAGCCCAAAACCCTGTCGCCAGAATATCCCCGGTGAAAAGGGCCTGCTCGTCAGTCACTCCTTCCGGAATCGGAGTCAGCCCCTGGTCGGCATAAGGGACCCTCACATATTCCGCCTGACCTCCGTCAATCCGGCAGCCTAAGGCCCAGCCCCCGTCGGGATCAGTACAATTGTTCACATAGCCGTTGCGGCAGAAAAAGCATTTGCCGCAGAACGTCTCCACATTGACCGCGACCCTGTCCCCGGGCTTTACTGACGCCACACCGTTTCCTACCGCTTCCACCACCCCTACCATCTCGTGTCCTACGGTTATCCCCGGGACCGCCCTCGGCACGCTCCCGTGCAGGATGTGCAGGTCGCTGGTGCAGATGCTGCCGAGAGTGACCCGCACTATCGCGTCCCCAGGCTTCTGTATCACGGGCACAGGCTTGTCCACCAGCCCGAAGTGCCCTTTGGAAATATATTTATACGCAAGCATGATTTATGTTTCCCGCAAATTTACAAAACTCTTCCGCCGAAACGCATCGATCATCCGGGGATGTTTGAGGGAATTGCGCAACAGGGAAGTTTCGTCCAGAGGAAAGGACTGAATTTCAAAAAGTTGCTGCAGAGCCGACTTCCCTGATGCCTTTTCAAAACCCCAACACGGCAGGTCGCATCTCAGCAAGTCTCTGTGATTCAAGCAATCCACAAACACGAAACTTGCATGTTACTCAGGCGCCAGAATGTATCTGAAATGGACTTGAGTGACTTTGCTCGCCGGTCGACTGAAACAGTACGGCTCCGGACAGGACCGGCCGCTGTCTGACGGAACGCCACGGCGATATGCGAATGTTCGGAAAGTTTCCTACCTTTGTCTCCTGAAATACTGTAAAGTCATGTCGCTGCTTGGAAATATCATCTGGTTCATCCTCGGGGGCTTCCTGTTAGGGATGTGGTATATCATTGTGGGTCTGGTGTTCTGCATCACCATCATCGGGATTCCTTTCGGGTACCAGCTCATGAAACTCGGCGTGATGGCCATGTTCCCTTTCGGCCAGACACCTGAGTTCGAGAACGGAAGCATGGGATGTGTCAGCATATTGTTCAACGTACTGTGGATCCTCCTCGGAGGCATCGAACTCGCGTTGGCCCATGCTGTGCTAGCCCTGATGTTTTTCGTAACCATCATTGGTATCCCGTTCGGCATGCAGCATCTCAAGCTGGCCAAACTGGCTCTGGTACCATTCGGACAGTGCGTCAGATAAGAAATACCACTGCGTCTATTCCAGCTGCCCGTAATGCCTGTCATCTACTGGTTCCAGCCATTCGTTGCTTTGGTTCTTTCCGGGGACTTCAATAGCGATGTGCGCAAACCAGCTGTCAGCGGCGGCCCCGTGCCAGTGCTTCACGTTCGCAGGGATAGTCACAGTATCTCCGGGTTCCAGCGCCACAGCCGGCTTTCCCCACTCCTGATACCAGCCTCTGCCGGCAATGCACAGCAGAATCTGTCCCCCGCCCTCCGATGCACGGTGGATGTGCCAGTTGTTGCGGCATCCCGGCTCGAAAGTCACGTTACATACCGTCAAGGATCCTGACGAGAGGACCGAAAGATAGCTGTTTCCTGTAAAATACTGAGCATACGCATCGTTGGGGGCACCTATCGGGAAGAGCATTTCCCGTTCGAACGCCGCTCTTGACCGCCCGGACATTGATCCGCCGGCAGCCGGTCCATCTCCACCTGCAATGCCGCTGCCTTCCCCTGTATCCGCTGGACTGCATTCCTCATCTTTCCACACTTCCCCGAAGAGAACGTCATCGTTGAGTTCCGCGAATTTGGGAGCGAAACCGCCCAGCTGATCCCGCCCCGCAGTCTGTTTTACTGCCTGCTGTTCCTTGTCCTGTGCCATAACTGCAATATTTGATAGAATGATAATGATTGAAATACAGATTATTCTCATTGCCTGCTTATTTATTGTTTTTTGCAAAATTACCATACCGTCCGGCCTGAGCCGGTATACATATTCCGGACATGTTGACCCGAATTCCTTTTTCCTCGCTGAGGCCTGAAGATTTGAAGCAGAATTGCCTAATTTTGTGCAAAACAATGGAAATGGAAGAAAAGCACGATATAATCCGACTCGACAGCATCGATGCATACAACAGGCTCTACGGACTGCACACCCTGCACCCGCTGATATCAGTCGTGGACCTCAGGAAGGCCGTACGCACAGTCAACCACGTGGTCATGAGCTACGGCATCTACGCCCTGTATCTCAAGAACGGCATCAACTGCACACTCAGGTACGGCAGACAGAACTACGACTACCAGGAAGGGACAATCGTGAGTTTCGCCCCCGGGCAGGTCGTGAAAGTGGACATGATCGGTGAGGAAAAAGCCCCGGAAGCATATGGTCTGCTATTTCATCCGGACCTGATCCACGGCACGTCACTCGGGAAAAAGATAGGCAGCTACACCTTCTTCAATTATGCGGAGAACGAGGCGCTCCACCTCTCGGAGCAGGAAAGGGGCATAATCATGGACTGCCTTGCGAAAATAGAATACGAACTGCAGTATCCGGTGGACAGACACAGCCGGGAGCTCCTCTCCCTTCAGACAGAGCTGATACTGGATTACTGCATGCGCTTCTACGACAGGCAGTTCTACACCCGGGAGAAGGTCAACAGCGACATCCTGACCCGCTTCGAAGAGCTGCTTGACGGCTATTTCGGAGACCTGATAAAAAAGGAGACAGGACGCACCCCCGGAGAATTCCGGGAACGGAACCTGCACGACTTGCATTGAAAACAATCGAACGACATGACAATACGACTAATGAAAAGAATTTTCGCAGGGGCATGTATGGCAGCGGTATGCATAGCAGCCGCTTCCTGCGGACAGAACACACAAAAGGGCAACAGAATGGAACAGCAACTCAACCTTACTGAAGAATGGGACAAGACATTCCCGAAAAGCGACAAGGTAAAGCACTCAAAAATCACATTCCACAACAGGTACGGCATAACCCTGGCCGCAGATCTCTACATCCCCGCAAATGCGGAGGGGAGATTACCCGCAGTCGCGGTCAGCGGCCCGTTCGGAGCCGTCAAGGAGCAGGCTTCCGGACTTTACGCCCAGACACTTGCGGAAGCGGGATTCCTCACGATAGCCTTCGACCCCTCCTACACCGGTGAAAGCGGCGGAGAGCCTAGGTATGTGGCATCCCCCGGCATCAACACCGAAGACTTCTGCGCAGCCGTGGACTACCTTTCCACCAGTTCGGACGTGGACCCGGAGAGGATCGGCATACTCGGCATCTGCGGATGGGGAGGCATGGCCCTCAACGCCGCCGCGATGGACACCAGGATCAAGGCTACCGTAACCAGCACCATGTACGACATGAGCAGGGTCAATTCCAGAGGATACTTCGATTCCATGACTGCGGACGAGCGATACGGACTTCTTCAGAAACTCAACGCACAAAGGACTGAAGACTACAGGAACGGCACCTGTGCACTCGCAGGCGGAGTTGTCGACCCCCTGCCCGAGGACGCACCGCAGTTCGTCAAAGACTATTGGGCATATTACAAGACTCCCCGCGGCTACCACAAACGCTCGCTGAACTCCAACAGCGGATGGAACGTCACTTCCTCCCTCTCCTTCATGAACATGCCGATCCTGCAATACAGCGACGGTATACGCAGTGCGGTCCTGATGATACACGGAGAGAAAGCCCACTCGCGCTATTTCAGCGAAGACGCCTTCAGCCGGCTCACCGGTGACAACAAGCAGCTGCTCATAATCCCGGGTGCAAACCACACCGACCTCTACGACCGGACCGACGTCATTCCATTCGGCATCATCGAATCGTTTTTCATGGAATATCTGAGGTAACTTCTATACAGGCAAAATGGAACTGAAAGAATTTCTGGAGCATACAGGCGCACGCCGCAGACTGGACACACCCGAAATATACGAATTCCTCAACCGTATGAGCGACGAGGCCAGACGAATCACATTCGAGCTGAACGGAAGCTACCACACCATGGAAGAAATCAGGATTCTGATGGCCAGGCTCTTCGGCAAAGAGACGGACCCTTCGCTAAGGGTATTTCCTCCGTTCTATACGGATTTCGGGAAAAACATATCTCTCGGCAGGAACGTATTCATAAACGCCTGCTGCCATTTCCAGGACCAGGGCGGCATCGCCATCGGAGACGACTGCCTGATAGGGCACAACGTAGTCTTCGCCACCCTCAACCACTCCCTCGTTCCGGAAGAAAGGGCCGCCATGATCCCGGCTCCCATCGTCCTGGGGAAAAGGGTATGGATAGGATCCAATTCCACTATCCTGCAGGGAGTAACGATCGGGGACAATGCTGTCATAGGCGCAGGATCGGTAGTCACCAAAGACATCCCCGCCGGCTGCATCGCCGCCGGAGTCCCCGCCAGAATCATCCGGAACAGCCTCGACTGAAAACCGTCTTATCCGACCCAGACCTTTTCTATCTCCACGATATAGAGGTCATGCAGACGAACGCCTTCCGCACCGTAGAATTTTTCCGGAATGGAAGCGTCAATGAATGCCTGAGCTTCCATTTTCTGCAATGATGTCCGGTACACCCTATCCCACAGTGCCGTCAGGGATGTCCTCGCGGTATTCGAGTATGTCCCCTGGCTGGCAATCCAATGCCTTGCATATCGCCTCCAGGGTCGAGAACCTTACGGCCCGGGCCTTGCCCGTCTTGAGAATTGAGAGGTTCGCAGGGGTAATCCCTATCTTCTCGGCGAGTTCGCCCGACGACATCTTGCGCCTGGCGAGCATGACATCTATATTCACTATGATCGGCATGGCTAGTCCCTCCTATATGGTCAGATTGTTCTCTTCGCTTACCCTCACCGCCATGGAATAAATCAGCGCAAATGCAAAAAGCACCAGAGGTATCATCAGATCCGAATCATTAATCATGAAAAGCCTTTCCGAATCTATCAATATGCCCATATTGGTATTGCAGATGCTGTACAGGAAATAGCATACAGAGGCAGCAATCAGGACAAATGCATTCGCACGCGGGAATAGTATTCCGGACCTTACCGCCACAAGGGATTTGACCATGAACAGCACCATCAGGACATCAAAGGCTATGCCGGCCAGAAGCCTGCCCCAGAAGAGGAATCTCTGGAGTCCGAGCACATCTTCGTTCCAAACTGCCTGCTGCATGTTTGCACCATACCATCCGGCTATGCCGCCGCTCTGCATCACGAGCCACACGGCATTGATTACGCATACCAAAGCAACCAGCACCGTCGCTGCAATAAGCATACTTTTTGTTCTCTTTTTCATTATTCAATAATTTTTTATTGTTATTCAATATGCAAATATACAAAAATTATCGAAAAACAATAATTTTTACAAAAAAGCTCGAATTATTTGCATATATGTAAAGTTTACTTTACTTTTGTGCAAGTTTAATTTACACAAACAAATATTGTCATTATGAAAAAGAACAAGTTTTTACTGCCGTACAAATGCCAGATTGCCGGATGGATCATCCTGCCTGTGAGCTTGATCGCCATGACTTTGCTACTCAACTTGTTTCTTGGAAAGATCAGCGATACTGCAATGAGGTGCTGCATCATTCTGGACATGATTCTGGGAGGACTGTCGCTGATGATGATTGCGTTCTCCGAAGAAAAGTCCGAAGACGAATTCATAGAGCATCTTAGAGGCAAATCTCTCGCCATTGCCGCCGGCATTACCTTTACGATCGCCATTATCTGGTTTATTTTCCTGATAACCTACAATTTCTACGGGACCCCGGACATGGCGGACACCGGTACAATGATGGTCTACAATGCACTGAACCTGATGTCCTCAGTATTCATGATGTTCTTCATTTACATCATCACTCTGAAGACGAACCTGGCAATTTACAAATGGAGGTGCAATCATGAAAAATAACATCAGGGTCGAAAGGGCCATAATGCGGATATCGCAGCAGGAACTGGCCGACATCGTGGGAGTATCCCGCCAGACAATATACGCCATCGAGAACGGCAGATTCATTCCATCCACCGAACTTGCCCTCAAGCTGTCCGCCTGCTTCGGCAAGACAGTAAACGAACTGTTCTCCCTGGACTGAAAGCATTACGGGATGACAGGGAGATAGAGGTAGCTGTCGTACTGTCCTCCGGTGTATATGCAATGCCGGCCGGAATTGTGCGTACGCGGTGATGTCACGCGCTGGGACGGATCTGCACATTCATCGGCATTGCCGCCAACGGTTATCATCGGTACTTCGGTCCCGGGCATGAATGTGAACCCTTCTTCAGGTACGGATATCCTTGCGGAGCCGAAAGGTATGTTGTCCTGAGCAGGTTCGTAGGCCCCTACCGTCAACTGAAGTATCTCTCCTTCTGAGAAAAGCAGGCCCATGGGCCATATTTCTATCTCTACCGGAACCATCTCTCCCGGCTTCAGCTTCTGTTCCCCGGTGAATGTATGGTAAGGTTCTGACTCAGTGCTCCTGGCAGAATCCAGTTGCCGCATGGACACACGCAGATAGCCGGTTGCCGCTACCCTGTTGCCCATTTTGTCGGCAAGTGGCTGTCCGTCGGCAGAGAGTTTTTCGACAGAAACGGCAAGGTCCATATCGTCACTCTCCGGTGCGGATACCCACAGGTGCAGCTTCATGTAACCGGTTATCTCAGTCTGCTCAGGCATTACATAACGGAATGTCAGGCTGTTGCTGTCAGACTCAGAATCATAGGTACCAGTCGCTTCCTCTGCCGGAAGGGACGGCTGCAATGTCCCGTCCTGCGCGGAAAGGTACATTCTGGTATATTCGGTCCGTTCCAGAGGAAAGTCTGTCTCAGGACGGTTGACTATGTCCTCACCTCCAGGGTTGAGTACGGACAGGCGCACCCTCGGGGTATTTTCCCAGCCGTTGTCCTCCCCTTTGAGGAAATGGTCGAAGAAGCGGCGCAGGTCCTCCACGTTGGCAGGGGTGTAGTAGTCATACCACTCTCCCGTATTGTGGACCCTGAGCCATTTGTCCTTGGACGACATGCGGCGGAATCCGGCAAACGAGCCGTGCGTATGCACAGGATTGGTATAGCTGGCCACCACGTATGCAGGTATCTCTATCTCCTCCACCCTTGCGGCCTTGTCCTCCCAGTAATCACACATGAAAGGCTTCTCTACAATCATTCTGGGCTGGTCTTCCAGACGTCCACCAACCAAAGCGAATGTTTCAGCTATCATTTCCGGGAATTCGGGAGCAGGTATGCCGCCTCTGGTTCCGGATTCGCGGTAATGGTCGCAGAATCCTTCCCACGGGGCAATCGCCGCCAGGTGTTCAGGCTTCTCGGCCGCTATGAACCACTGGGAAACCGTGAGCCACGAATTGCCGGACATGCCGACTTTTCCGCTGCACCACGGCCTCGTCGCTATCCATTCTATCACGTCACAGCCGTCCAGAGCATCCTCATGCCCCCAGTACAGCAGGTCGCCTTCCGACATGTATGCCCCGCGCTTGTCCGGATTGACTACCGCGTATCCATGGGAGACCCAATAAGCCGGATCCGGTCCCTCGAATTTTTCCAGCCCTGATGTGGCATTCAAAGGAACACCGGAACGTGCCGGCACGTCATCCAGCATCTGACCGCCTATTTCCTTCCCGTACGGGCTCCATGCCAAAATGGCAGGATATCTGCCGTCACCGGCAGGACGGAACACATCCACATAGATCGTAACGCCGTCCCTCAACTTCACAGGCACATCCCTTTCCAGCAGGATGTCGCACGGCAGCGGCATTGCGCCTTCCCTCCTCACGCTTCCGGCCTTGAGAAGCAGCGTTTCCTGCCTGAAACCGGGATATCTGGCCCGGTCCGCTTCCAAAGGCAGAGCCTTGCGCACCGGCACAGCCATCTCGTTTCCGTTCCTGTCATGCAATATTATGTCTTCCCCTGACCGCTTGACGGATGTCCCGCAGGAAGACAATGCGAGCAACGCCATTGCGGCTACCAAAACTGACTTTTTCATACGCCTCCATCTCAAGCGAAAAACATACCAGTCCGACTTTGCATTGTCCCTGTCCGGATGTCCCCCTTTTCTCCAGCAATTCCGGCTGACGGTTTACTGTCTATCCTTGTCGGTCATGTCGTCTGGATTCTCGAAGATATATTTGTAACAGAATAAAGCTCTTGATTCGCTGCTGTTCCGGCAATCGGTGCCGGGTGACGGGACAGGAATTCAAGGGCTTTTTTCTTGCCAATATATAACCCTTCCAGCAGTCTATACTTTGTCCGCACCATGTCCACACCGCCCACTATTCCGCTTTTTGTGGGCGGTGTGGCAACACGACCGGAAGGCAATGCCACCTACAGACACCTCTGGCAGCGATCCGGTAGAATCGCGCTCTCCACAACGCCCACATCTCACCTTTTTGTGGGCGGTGTGGCACGGCCGAAAGAGGAAGATGCCGGCTGGAGCGCCTTCTCGCGGCGGTACTGCACCCGCTCCCTGTCCACAACGCCCACATCTCCCACTTTTGTGGGCGGTGTGGCA
>CALVDF010000046.1 GCA_944326245.1 uncultured Bacteroidales bacterium | reverse complement strand
TTTGCTTTTACAAATCTAAAAAATCTGTAGACTTTTTTATTAGCCTATCTCAGACACACTTTTTGAAACAGTATCGTTTTGCTTTTACAAATCTAAAAAATCTGTAGACTTTTTTATTAGCCTATCTCAGACACACTTTTTGAAACAGTATCTCGGTCTTGGAAACATCATGGTCTCTACAGGTGTAGCCTTCCTTACCGGTTCCGTCTGCTCATTTGTCTGCACCCGCATTGCACTGCACCGTGTCTTTTCCATGGCGCAGTATTACAGCAAGAGGTAAATGGTGCGGTCCGGTCTTTTCTGCACAAAGAATATTTTATTTAGAGATTATAACATATGTAACCTTCTTGATCATATGCTTTTCGCTCATGGTGAATTAAATCTATCAACTGTTGTAATTCTAGTATGTCTGACTTGATATCCATAAAACGGCTGTGCTGTTCATCATATCTTTTCCGAGAACCTGATTTAAGGCGTAGCTCAATATCGTCAGGAATTAAGTATGAAGAACGTTCCTTTCCCAAATACTTCTGAAATTCAACAAGGAATATATTTATTCCTGCCAAATCAAAATCCCCGAAATGTAGATAATGATTTGGAATGGAACACAGCCATCTCCTAAGATCAGAGGATTGTGGATATCTGGACACAAAGAGCACTCTGTCTGAAAACTCATGTGTTTGGAGATACTTTTTAAAGAAAGTTTGTTGCTTATGAATCATCCTGAAGTTTTCCATGTTCTCGACACCGATAACTACCACGTCATCAGGAATTTCAAATTTCTCCCAGTCTGAAACAAAGAGAAAGCTTCCCTCCTGTGGATTTACCAGAAATGGCTTCCCGCATAGAAAACATTCAATAGGTTCATAGCTGTTTACAGGAAATCCAGGGCAGGAACGGACCTTAACAAGTTTGGAGTTTCCTGTTTTCATTGCCATTGATGCACGGGAATCAGGATGATTCACTTCGAGAATCCTGGAACTTTCATCCTTGTCTATAAGGAATCTTTTGAGAGCCTCTATATCACGGGCACGATATGATTTTTTTGAGCCACGTGATATTACCGACAGCATGCCTTCCGCCAACAGTTCTTCAAGCAACCTGTTGCTTATTTTTGAGCCGGCTACTTGTTTTCCGGCCAGCAATGCTTGTATAGATGTATTGATAGCCATATTATAGACTAATTAATTCGTTTCAACAATTTTTCCACTCTCGTTTTTATCCCATGTTTACTTAACAGATATGTATAGCGGTAGTCGTAAGGATTATACGATGTAGGTGAACTGTTTATAAGATATATGTTACGGGAATTGGCAAACTGCAGAATACCTTTGATATTGTTAGGATGCAGGCGTCCGATCTCATCCATCATGCAGTGTACTATGAAATCACCGCTTTTCCTGGCTGCTTTTTTCTTAAAGACATTGATGAGCATGATATTGACCATTGCCTTCACAAGAATATCTGTACCATCCGATCCGACATTGTTGATACGTTCAACCCATCCGGTATCGTTGTCATTTTCTTTGACACGGAACTGCAGGCGGAAAGTGTCACCTAAGGAAACTGTCAGACGGTTAGGTTCGTTCTGCAACTGATGTGACAAGCTTTTCAAATAATCAACGACCTTACTGTTCACTTCATCCCGGTTATTATCAGAGAAAAGATTCAGCTCGCCGATAGTGAGAGCATTTTCTGCAGTATAATTCTGAATAGACACAAGCAGTTGCATAAGTTTGTCAGACGATTCATTTGACCTGAGTTCAATGCTCCTGATCACTCCTGCAAAATTCTTTTCTACGAAATCTCGATTTATGTCAAGTATCACTCCATCGACATCGGCCCTCCTTTTTATCAGAGATCCGATTTCTGTTGAAATACGTCCCATGATATCTTTATAATGCTCGCTGGTGCGTCTGCGGAACTCCTCGATTTTGTTATTATCCATAAAATCCTGTAAATCAACGGCAATCTGCATATAATCGTCATCTGTCACAGGCATTGTGTTGAAATGAAATGCATTCTGTGGCTTGAAGTTACGGTTAAAAGTGACAACCAATGATTTAAGTTTATCAATTGATTCGCGTTTTTGATTTACTGTTCCTCTTAACAAACTCAAGAGTTGCTGGCAATCCTTATCAGTCTCCATTGTCTTGTCATCCGAAAGATATGTATCAGGTACCAGATGTTCATTATCGATCATCTGACGGTAACGCTCCAGTCCCTCCATTCGATGTTCCAGTTCCTTCTGGAGTAACTTATGATGTTCTTCCATTTCCATGCATTTCTTTATGATACGGGACTGTTTGTCTTCATATCGCTGTCGCAATGATGAGAGACGCTGTTCGATGACTTTTATATTCTCTTTGATTTCTGGTTCTATCGAAAAGAGATTCCTCTCGGATTCCTGATATCTGATGACAATAGGACGTTCTTTGTCAATCTTTTTCACAAGTGTTTTCAAATCATCCAGTGCCTTGCGATACTGATCAAGCAGATTAGTATCGACTCCTTTTCCTGCAAGTTCTGCATTTTGTTGCTCGTCAAGCTGTTTCTTCTGCTTTGCAAATTCCTGATTGCGTGCGGCAGTCTCGGAATTTTGCGATTCTTTGAAGATATGCAGTTCATTTTCAAGTGCATTGCAAGCCTTGACATATGATGAATCCAGTTCTTTAAGGTCTCTCCTATTCTTTATTTCATTTTTGTCGCGGGCTTCTTTCTCCGATTGTGCTTTCAGTAATGCTTCATTGAAAAGATGTTCACGGTTTTCCTTTTCCCGTAGAATCAGTTCCTGCTCATCCATCTCCAGTTTATGCCGCTGGTTCTGCAGATTCTTACGTTTGACAGGCAACTGTCCGGCTTCGACGCTCAAAAATGTCATTTCCTGACGAAGAGGATTGACCTGCGCAGCATATTTTTTGTTAAGTTTGGATTTCCCTTCATCAAGAGCAACAGGAATTTGTGCAAGCCGGGAGCCAATCTGCGCCGCTTTCTCTTCCAGATTGTGCTTCACCAATCTATACTCGTCAGGTGTACGATGTACAGAGTCAATATTGTCCAAGTTTAACTTGATGCCAAAAAGACTGTCATTGGGATTATACAACTGAGGGTCAAGTCCTTGAGCATATAGAATTCTTTCTTCATCAATGACTTTGCCGATAGTGTTTTCCCAGCCTTCCACATTCGCACAAAGCCACTTGTATAGAGACCCGTCCAGATGTGAAAGCAGTACATCAATTTTTACAATTTGCTCCCTGACGTTTGCACATTCTGTCTCAAGGCGTTCCTGTTCACGTTGAAAGTTCTGCCTTATTTCCGTTTCCTTCATCTCATACTCGGCTGAAACCTGGGCTATCTGGCTTTTTATTGCGGTCTGCTTGGCAGAATTTTCTTTCTCTTTCATGTCCAATTGCAGCAGCTGTTCTTCCACCTGTCTTATTTCACCAGCCATAGGACGCCACTGCCGTAGTTCTTTCAGCGCATTTTCTGTCCTGTTCTGTTCATTCAGAAGCATTTGCCACCGTTCATCCGATTCGTGTCTCCAGACATTGAAAGCCTCCATAACCTGATTCCGTTTTCTGGTGCGTTCTTCGTCCAAGAATCTGCGCTTCTCCTGAAGTTCAGCTTGTTTTTGATAATATGCTTCTTTTTGTAAGTTCTCGAATGCCTGCCGTGCATTCTCCAGTTTTCCTCTGGCAATGTTATATTTTTCTTCTATCGATGCATGGGTTTTCAACAAATCATCCAATAATGTCTGTTTGTCCGTCATTTCCTGTCTGATGGCAGTCTCACGGTCGGCGAGAGCGAGTATCGTACCTATACCCATCGCATCAAACTCCTTTCTTGCTTGCGCTATTTCCTTCAGTTTCCCTTTTTTTGCACCGAGTTCCTGATTTAGCGAATCTTTTTCTTTGTTATATTTTTCAGTAAGTTCCCTTTCTCTGCTGCGTTCTTTCCCGATACAGACTTTTACATCTTCTGCTTCAACTTTCAGAAGCGGGATGTGCTGCTCACTATAAGTCACGGCATGGTTCAGCATATGCCATATCTCCATCAATTGCTGGTCTAGAGCGACAATTGTACGACCTTGTTCTGCAATCTTCATTGCCTGCTGGCGCACTGGATAATTGCCGTCGCGCGACTGTCGGAACCAGCAGTCTATCTCATCATACTCCCGTTCGAAATCTGTCACCAGACGTCTGTAAGTCTGCAGATCAATCGGCAGATCTTCTTCTGTCATGGATTGTATTATAGTATTCTTGATAAAATCCGCATCCAGTCTGGTATTCAGGAATACATTCTGGATGCTTCGTGGAATATTCTGATAATGCGGACTTTGTACTAATGCATAACGCACATATTTTGAATCTCGAGTATTGCCGAAAATGATGTCCCTGAACATTGTTCCGGATTCAATTCTCGCAGAAACAGTCACATTCTTGTCTATGCGTTCCCTTATCCTTACCCAGTCACTTAATACCTGCTTGTTATCGTCAATCAGCCATTCACGCTTATATGGAGCATCAATAAATCTCCATGTAGCACGTCCCTGATATCTGCTGACAAGTATCGTGTATGCACCGTTGCCACGCATGACTTCATAAAGGATATAGGAATTTGCCTGACGGAAATAGAATTCATCAAACGGTTTCTGTCCCTGCTGAATGCCAAGGCGATGCTTGTCAGCATTGTAGAAAAACAAAAGTGCCCTCAGTACTGTACTTTTACCGACTCCCTGCGTCCCTGTAAAATGCACGTTGCCGTCTACTGAAATCTCTGCGTATGGGATATTGGCACTATTTATAAAAATGATTTTATTCAGGTACTTCATCTTCGTTTGCTATTTGAATTATGTCAACCAATTCCTCGACATACCGGAATGCCGAAGTTACTTTATATGTCTCGTCAAGTTCACTTATGCACTCTGCAAACCCCATGCTTTGCATCTCCTGAAGCAGCTTGTTCACAATCTCAACGTTCGACCCTGCACCATATTTCTTGAAGAGATGATTCGCCTTTTCTTTCATCTCAATATCCAGACTTATCTGCTCCATCAGATGGCTTTTGCGAAACTGATATCCGGCTGCAAATGACTGGTTATAGCATTTAAGAAAGTCCAGATAGTCCAGCCATTTTGAAAAGCTGTCCAGTTTCTGCTCAATGGACTGCTTGCTTTCTCCTATTCGTGAAAAATAGAAATAACCATTGCCGGATTCAATTTGCAGGCCTATTTCCCGAAAATAATCGGTATAATCCTCCAGATTTTCCTCAATATCATCATACAAATGACGGATGGCGATATCTGTACTGTCTGCCGATAGAAATTCCCCCCGACTTAGACGCTCATATATTCTTTGGGTATTATTTCGCATAAATTATAGGGTATTCAATGTTTTGATAAATTGCATATTCTCCTGTCATTCGGCATTCATCCGGATGCAGAATGACTAACTGGCAGAAGATAGCTACATGTTCTTCGATGTTGCGTTTTACCTTGTAGTCATATTTCAGAATAAAATCAAAAAGGTTATAACTTGATGCCTGAAACGCATTCCATATTTCTGCAGAATCAATATCTTTCATTTTTAGAATATGGTCTTGCAGATCTTCTTCTGTCAAAGGCTCGGCCTCCGTTCTCGCCGTCTTCTGTATTCCATTGTGTTCTGCAATTCGCCTCAGTATCTTAATGATCTGGTCATTTTCCTTTAGCATTTCCAATGACAGCCGTAGCCTACTGTACTGTCGGGATTCCATCCAGATAGGATTTGTAGATTCCAGAATATTCATTATGTTTGTATCTGTTTTGATTAGAATCTGGTCTTGCAGATACTTCAACTTGCGTATCTTTCTGTAAAGCTTGTTCTGCTCGTCTATCTGATTGATATACGATATGATCTGTCGGTCAATCTCCATCAGTGCATGATAGGATTCTACAAAATCATGTTTTACATCGCTACATGTTTTGGCCATGTGCGGATCATTGGCCATGATGAAAAAAGCGTGCTCATTGTCCATCAGTTTTTCACATTCACGTATCATTGCGCGAATACTATGACTCTTTTCGTCCAGATTCTGCAGTTTCTTTTTTTTGATGATATAGTTCGGCTCCTGCTTGTACGCATTGTCCATATTGCGCTTCAGATCCACCACATTTTTCAAGGTCCTGAATCCTGTCTTCTTCAGAAGCTGACGTACATTATCTTGGTATCCTGCTTTACGGTTGGGGTTAGTCTCCTGCAGAAAATATCCTATGTTTTCCTTCAATGTATTTATACATTCCTGCACACTCAATACACTGATCTCTTCATTGACATTCAGCACCTCTTCAAAGAAGTTCAGGTAATCACTTTCAATTTCCAGCGCATCGCCAGCTTCTACTAGTACACCGTAGTCAACCAGTTTTCTCAGCCTGGCCTCATTCCCTTCGACAAGGTCAATGGCAAGCCCCAACGGAAACTTTATGAGTTTCCGCTTTTCAAACATCTCACTCAGCAATTCTTGCTCACGGGAGAGTGTTTTGGTCAATTCCTCTATGCTCCTAAAATGGGTCAGGACATCCATAATATTTAAAACTCTGTTATAGGCACTACATCTATCTTATAACCATCTTTCTCTATTGTGCGTTTGTCCTTAAAAGTAACAATAACTAGATTGTCACACTTTAATTCTTCAGCACATTCAATTATACTATCCACTTCCCGCTTCTCCGTTTTAGGGCTGCTCATATCATAACATACCTGGACAAGACGTGATATGCGAGTCCCTTCACGAAGGACGAAATCAACTTCTCTGTCATTCCGTGAGCGATAATAGAAGATAGTCTTTTCGACATTGTGGCCTCGGCGTGTAAGTTCTACGAAAACTTGATTTTCAAGTAATCGCCCCATATTATCACTCAAGGAAAAGGCCTTTGACACCACAAAACCATTATCTACAACATACACTTTTCTTGGAGCTTTTTTCATCAACTTAAGCTTATTATTGTAACGTGACAAATAATAGAAAAGGTATGGTTCATGGAGGTAGTCCATATATTTTTTTGTCGTATTGACACTGGAGAAGTCAAGTTCTATTGTTAATTCATTAGCACTGACAGGATTACAGAAGTTCGAGACTAGATACATGGCAAGATTATTCAAATCGGTCACATTCCGGACATTATGGCGTTTGGCAACATCTTTCCATATGATGGAATCGAATAACGTATCAAGGTAGCTGCGAGTCAATTGGCGTGAAGCAACTACTTCAGGATAACCGCCATTCCTCAAATAGTCATCTGTCAGCACAAGAGACTCCGTCACGTGTTCCGGTTCCAGTGCATGCAGATCAAGCTTATTCCAATTGAAAAACTCTTCAAGACTAAATGGCAACATCTCTACCTGAAGATATTTACCAGTCAATACTGTAGCCATTTCACTGCTGAGCATTCTGGCATTACTGCCCGTTATTATAAGATTCTTCCCCATTCTATACAATTCACTGACCCACAAATCCCATCCATCAAGATTCTGGACCTCATCCAACAGGATATATTCATACCCGGGATAGACGTCATCCAGCATTCGCATGACCAAATCAGCATTCCAGGTTTTCAACAATTGATAGTTATCGAAGTTCAAATATGCAAAATTCTTGTCCCGCAGCATCAATAACGCTTGAGTGGATTTACCTACTCTTCGAGGACCTGTTATCAACTTGATAAGATGGTTGCTCAATAGCAAATCTGTATTTTGGCTGCTCTTACGTATCAAATACGGACGAGACATTAGTTCGTCACGTTCTTTGCGTTGATTCAAAATGATTGTTTTCATCTTTATATGTTGTTATTCGAATACAATATTACTATTTTTTATTCAAACAACAATATATACTGCACAAAATATATACTATTTTATGCAGTATAAGATCGCTATTGAGTAATATTTAATAGCGTAAGAACTGCCATACTGACAGGAAGGCCAAACTTCAATATTGTCAATGAACTAGATGATTCAAGTGAACCTACTTTGTTTTAACTGTTAAACTTTAAAAACTGTCGTCCACAATTTTAGTGGACAAGAGTGTCTCCAATTATTTAGTGCAACTTTAATTGCACTGCACCGTGTCTTTTCCATGGCGCAGTATTACAGCAAGAGGTAGGTCATATTCCTCCTTGATGATGCGCAATGCCTTGATGGCGGCAGGAAAACCGATGTAAGGCAGGCACTGTATGACGGCGGCGGTCAGTGTTTCAGGCGTGTTGCCGGCGTTGATGTTGCCGTGATAGTGCGAATGGAGCTGGCTTTCTGCCCCGATGGTTGCGAGTACGCAATAGCCCAGCAGTTCGCGTGTCGGCAAGTCCAGAGCGCCGCGACTGTAGATATCTCCGAAGAAATAGTCCGTGAGGAACTGCTCCACATCCTTGCCCAGGCCGTCCGGCACCCCTTCCATCACCGACGCAATGCCTCCCGGGTAGAGCCTGTCCTGGATGGCTTTGCCTGTCAGGTGGCGCGTTTCCTCCGTTACCGTACCTTGCTTTTCCAGCGGCAGGGAGATGCCCCGCTCCTTGAATACTTCATTGACCGTAGCCACAGCATTGAGCATCTTGGGAAAACCGATGAACGGTGCTGTGAGGTACATCACCTCGCGCAGTTCTTCGGGGGTCACACCCACGTTGAGTGCCGCCCCTGCATGGGCTTTAAGCTGCGGGAGCGTCTGCATGGCGGCAATGGTGATGCAGGTGATCATCTCACGCTGTTTCAATGTAAGGTTTCCTGTTTGGAACACTTCTCCGAAGATGAACTTCTGCAGGATGTCCATCATCTCAGGGTCAGCCCCCTCCCCTGTCAATGCTTCACCGCCGAACAATGTCCGGTAGTTCTGTCTGCAAACTTCTGTTCTGTCCATAATTTTCTCTGTTGTCTGTGCCATCGTGGAGAGGCAGCATGCCAGCACGACAGCTACTGTTCCTATTGTTTTTTTCATGTACTGTTACTTTGCGAATACGATGCAAATTTACACCATGAAGTGAAAGACTTCTTAACCATAAACACGCAAATCATACCCGTTTTACGGATTAAGAAAAAAGCCGGGTCCCATATCCGGAACCCGGCTGTCCTGCCCGTTCATGGAGCAAGTAAGGCGTGGCTACTGTCTGCGGTATCCGCATTTAGGACATACTCCCTCTTCGTCGAGTGCTACTCCGCACAGGGGGCAGCGTTCTATGTCATTCTTGGTCACAAACTCGGCCGAGGCGGCGTTGACACCGCTCGTAAAGGTGATTTTGGCGATGTTGAGTTTGTCCTTGAGCAGGTCGTAGACTATCTTGATCATTCCCTCGACAGTCAGTGTCTCCTTGGTGACGACCAGGCGGCAGTCGGGGTAAGCAGTGGCCAGCTCCGTCTTGAAGGCAGGGCCTTTCATCCTGTTCTGGGGATGGCCGTTGCGGATTCCCTGCTTCCCGTAGACGTCGAGGACTGCCGGAAGCAGCGGGTCGTCCTCGCGCAGTACCAGTGCGTGGTCGAAATTGCATAGCATCTCCCATGCTACCTTCTGAATCTCGTTACACGGGTACACCATGTTTACACCTTCACTGACGGTATCTTCCACCTCGATGGTCAGAGTACCTGTGTGGCCGTGAAGATATTGAGCCTCTCCTTGAAAACCGTAGAAACGGTGTGCATACTGCAGATCGAATGTTGTGATACTTCTCATAACAATTGTGTTTTTAAGTTAGACATTCTTTTTCAGTGTTACCTGTACTTGTATTTTTGCAATCTCTTCTTCCGTAAAATGCTTGCTTTCGAGGTATGTCCTGATAAGCTGCGACAGTTCCGTATCCGCATAGTCCTCGATGGATGTGCCGTCGAAGAGGTGATGGTGTTCCGCCACCGTAATGTCGTAATAGCATTTTCCGGTATCGGGATGGTAGATGAACGAAAGGATGTTTGCCGCGCAAAAACTGTCGAGAATCCTGTAGATGGTCGACAAGGTCACCTCCTTGTTGCGGGACTGCACCCGCTCGATGATATCCTCCACCGTTGCATGGCGCAGCTGCATCATTGCCTCGTATACCTCGCGGCGCTGCGGGGTCAGCTTCAGCCCCGCCTCCTTGATCCTGTTGAGTCCTTCGCTGTTCATCGTCCTTGTCATTTCGGATGCAAACATAATGCAAATAATTAGCAAATGCAAATATTTTGCATTTAAAATTTTGGGAAAATTTTGCAGCAGGATGATTTGCGAGCTACTGGTACCCTAGGGACCAGCGCATTACAGGAAGCATGAGGTGTCTCGCCGTGCTGTCAGGAATTTACCGGCACGTGCTGCAGGACGACGGACTGTTTCAGATGACGGTAGACGTAGTAGAAGGCGGGGACGAGGAAGAGGTTGGCGAAGAGCCAGGCCGTTGGGTCGCCGAGGCAGACGCCAAGGAATTTGAGGGCCGGTACCAGGAAGAGGCTGACGAGTATGCGGGCGACCATCTCGGATACGCCGGAAAACATGGACAGACGTATAAATCCTACTCCCTGAATGGTATAGCGCAGAATGCTCAGCAGGCCCAGCAGCATGAAGGCGGATGTGTTGATGTGCAGGAAGAGCACCGTATCCTTCATGATTTCAGTCTCATCGGGAGAGATGAACAGCAGGGCGAACTTGTCGGCAAGGCCCCACATGACTGCGGCAATGGCCAGGGAGTAGACGACCATCATCAGCGTGGCCGACTTGACACCCATCCATATGCGTTCGGGCTTTCCTGCCCCGTAGTTCTGTCCGGAGTATGTGGCCATGGCCATTCCCAGTGCATCGATACCCAGAAATCTTCCCACGATGGCGGCATCCACCAGTGAATATGTCTGCTGAAGGAGATTGCCAAGCAGCAAAGGAAAAGTAAAATTCAAAATCAGCGGCAGACTCGGCCCTGATGTCATCTCTCTCAACTGTGCCATAACTATATTCTTCCGAGGGGCGCCATTATGCAAATAGTGTGCTAGACTGTATGTGTTTCCGCAGAAAAATTTTCGGAAATACCGGTACAAATGGCTATATTTGCCTCACTTCAATTCACCGGCTATGGAAAAGTCAAAAAACAGTTACACTGAAGAGGAAAAATACTGGTGCTCGGGCGGCAATACGGGCACTCTGCCGACCAGAATCACTCCATCAGAGATCAACGTACTCGCTCCGGATGAGATCTTCGTATTCGGCAGCAATTTCCAGGGACGGCACATGGGAGGAGCCGCAAGAACCGCAAGGGAAAGATTCGGGGCGGTCATGGGTATCGGGGAAGGCCTTCAGGGACGGTCCTACGCAATCCCCACGATGGAAGGTCTGGAAAACATCGGACCGGCAGTCGGGCGTTTCACGTCATTTGCCCGGCAGCACAGCGAACTCAAGTTCCTGGTTACGGCAGTCGGCTGCGGCATTGCGGGATATAAGGCGGAAGAGATCGCCCCCATGTTCACAGAGGCGGCATTCCTCGGCAACGTATACCTGCCCCTCAGCTTCTGGAAAATCATCAGGTCCATCTCGAACTCTGAAAAATGACGGAAAAATGAAAATCAGAACTGAACTGGAAAAGGCCCGCAAGGCGGCCGGAGGCCTGGAACGCAACGGCCTGTCCACGAACATAGATGCCTATTGGGAGGTGTGCTGCGGGGATGTGCTGCTGGCGGAGGAAAATGTCTCGAACGGAACCCGGCAATGGGAGAATGCGTCCCTGGCGGAGGAGCTGCTGGATATCGCGGCCTATCTCGAGGGATACGACCACATGCTGAGCAATCTGCATTCGGCCCTCTCGCGCATGGCCGATATTACCTACGGGCATCCCAGGCTCAAGCTGAAGCTTCTGGAACTGGATCTGCTGGTACTGCGGCGCATCGAGGCTATTCACGGCCATGATCTGAGTGCGGCCGATGATACTATGTCTGAAATATCGATGTACAGAAGCAATATAGCCCTGGCTGACAAGGGCGAACTGGAAAGCATAGTGCAGAAAGGACATCTGCGGCACGACCCGGTGGAGTGGACAGCCGGGTACGAGAGTGTTATCGACGAAGCAGAGCGGAAGGTAGAGTCATGCCTGGAGGATCATCCGCGGGGAATGGGATTCTGCTTTGCATACTGGAGTACCAAGGCACAAGTGCTGCAAGAGTACTACGGCATTGTCTGGCGCAGTCCTGCGCGGATGAATCCGGGCGTGATGTTTGACTGAGGCCGCTTCAAGTGCGGCGGCGGCGTATCCTTTTCCACCAAAGGTAGTAGCCTGTAAGAGGCAGGACACCTCCGATGATGGCAGCCAGGAAGTACAGGATCTTCGTCACCATACCTCCCCAGCTTCCGGTGTGGAAGGCGTAGAACCATCCTTTGATGGTCTGGGAACGCGGTCGTTCGGAGTACAGGCTGATATCTGTTATCGCGCCTGTAGCTGGATCGAATGTGATGATGTCGGCCTTGCGCATGACAGCATGCGGGTCCGGTATTATCTGTATGGTCTTCTCATTCAGCGTTATGGTCTTGTATACCGGATACGCGTCCCTGAGTTCAGATACGGCCTTGTCCCATGCCGAGTAGTCGAATGCCGGCTCTTGCCGTTGCGGCTGGTTTTGCTGCTGACGGACTTGGGCGCTGCCGGGTTGGGCGGCGCTTGCCGGGGCCTGCCTGTCATTTGCTCCGAAGAGTGAATATGCGGCATCGCGGTACCATCCGAACGACCAGGTCAGTCCGGTCAGGGCCATTACGAGCAGGAATACCGTGGCGTAGAATCCCAGGGCCACGTGGCTGTCGTACCAGAACCTGTGCCAGCCTCTGTTGAGCGATACCCGGAGGCGGTTTTTGAGGGCCTTGCGGTTGCGAGGTATCCAGATGACCAGTCCGCTCAGGAGTATGACCACCATGACGACGGTACTGATCCCTACAATGATTTTTCCGGCGGATTTCTGTCCTTTGGACGGGGGCGGATCCATCAGCCAGCGGTGTATCTTCTTCACGGTCTGGAAGAAGGGATAGGACTGCGTCCACCCGAGTATCTCACCTGTGTAAGGATTGACGGCAAGCTGGCTTCTGCCGGTCTGCCTGAATGAGACCAGTGCACTTCCGTCCGGGTTGCCGGGAATCTGTATGGAGGTGAGCTCAAGTGTCTGTCTGGATGTGGCAGGGGCACCCGGAGCAGTGAAGAGGGTCGAATCGGCCATGCTGGCCATGATGCCGGCGGCCAGAGCCGAGGGAGGCAGAGGCTGCGCTCCCTCCTCAGGCGGCGTGACGGTGTAAAGCTCCCGCTGGAGCGCCCTGGTGATGTCCTGCTCGAATACCAGGATGGCACCTGTAAGACAGATGACGCTGATGACCAGACCGAGCGGCAGCGAGAGCCATAGATGTATTTTCTTGAACAGAGCTTTCATCGATGTGTACGTTATTCATCTGATGTAGAGAGCCGTCCCAGTGCCGATACCGATATTGCATCGGTGACTGTCAGACCTGCTTCAGCCTTTCCGGTGGCGGCATCGATGCGGTAGATGGTAGGATTGCTTCCGTCGGTGGTGGTGATGGGTATGTATGCCGTACCATTGTCGCTGTAAGGTGTGCCGATGCTGGAGAGCTGGTCCGCAGAGGGCAGTCCGGTCACTGTCGTGAGAGTGCCTTCCTCTCCCTTGAATACTGCCAGTTCGTTGCGTGGTGCGCTGGTTCCGCTCATATTCTCCGCTCCCCCGCTGTACATCTGCAGCAGGAAGTAGTCGTCACTGATGTGCCAGCAGCGGAACATGGGGTTGCCGTTGCCCAGCTCCTCGATATTGACATAGTAGGAAGGGTCGAAACCGGTCTCCCCTGCCTTGATGCGTACTACACCTGAAGGCAGCTTGCCCTGGACACGGTTGAACTGTGTACCGTCGTTGTTGGTTACCGGAGTGGTGGTGGTGCGTCCGTAGCCGGGCGAGAATACGTAGAGGTCTCCGTTGTCTGCTGCCCAGATGGTCTGGTAGTACTGTGAACGCATGCGTCCGCTGGCAAAACCTATCTTGCCGGTGCGGGCGATGACAGGTGTCTCGTCGAAATTGTCCCCGCTGTATATGGCTACGAAGGCGCTGTCAGGATACTGTGTGGAGGGTATCATGCCGGCAGTGTACTGTCCGGAGCCGCTTCCGCCGCTGCCGTTGGCCACATAACTGGGGTCCTGAATAGCCCAGGGGAAGGTATTTACTCCGTAGTGACTCATGCCCATGGGTACTACCGATGTGTAGAGCTTGCCGTTGGCCTCCACGAAGCCGGCGAAGCTGACACGCTCGCCGTTGCCGAGGAAATTCTCGGCGATGTGGCTTCCGGTGGAGCTGTTGCCGTTGGTGACGCTCAGATAGTTGAACTGGAGGTAGTAGGCATAGTTGCCCTCCGCGTCCTGTTCGTCGGTTCCGGCATTGGTGGAAGCCGTGATCACGTTGTCTCCCCATGTGCCGTAGGTGGTAGTGCGGTTGAAGGTATACTGGCGGTCCTCGATGACGCTTCCGTCTTCGCCCAGCCTGAACGAGAACCCTGTGCCCTGATTGCCGTCATTGTACTGGAATCCGAAAAGATAGCGGTCGCCGTAGTAGATCCAGTTGGAGGCGGACTGGGTCTCCCATCCGTTTCCGTCCGGGCTTACCGAGCCTTCGTCGAGTGACTCGGAAGTCACCAGATATGTGGCCGACTGGCTTCCGCTGCCGGCTTCTGCTACGATTACATACCGGCTTATGGTCTCGGTATCTGTGCCGGGTCCGTCCGGTCCGTCGGTGGGTTTTTCATTGCAGGCTGCCAGAAGCATGCAGCCGAGGGAGAGAGCGGCGATTGCCGCTGAAGAAAAAAACTGTTTGTTCATGATTGCTGTATTTTGAATATATGATTATCTGTGTTTGTGTCTGTGGCCGCCTGAGGAGCCGAACGTGACCCTGAGCTTGGCGTAGAAGGCCCGGCCGGCTTTCTGCAGGCTGAAATTGTCGTACAGCTTCCCGTCGGTGAGGTTGCGGCATTCCAGGGAGATATTGTATTTCCCGTCCTGGAGCGAATAGCCGATGCTCAGGTTGTGGGAGAGCTGCTCCGGTACCACGCTCTTGGAGGAAGGATCCCCGAAGCGCTCCCAATACAGGGGAAACTCGTGCTGGTAGTATCCGTCATAGGACAAGGTAAGGCAGTTGCCTTCGCCGAAGAGGCCGTGCCATGTCAGGGTGGCGTCGAAGCTGGCGAACATGTAAGGCAGGTTGGGCATGCGCTGGCCGTAGGTGGCACTCTCCTGCAGGGTGTTTCCGGCCACATACCGCTCGTTGTCACGTACGTTGATGTTGCTGAACGAGCCTCCGACGCTCAGCCAGCGGGAGTATCCGTAGCGGGCCGACACGTTGAAACCCTGGGTCTTCACCCGGCCGTGATTCTCGTAGAAGCCGTAGCTCATGCCGCTCACGGTGCTGAGACCGCGCTGGATGTAGTCCTTGGTATCGCGGTATATCAGCGAGCCTTCGAGGCTGACGTAGTGCTTTCCGAAATTTCCGCTGTAGTCCAGGTTGAGATTGACATTGTCGCTGTTTTCGGGGCGCAGGTCAGTCTTGCCGGCCTCCAGGTCCTCGTCACCGAACAGCTCGTCGGTAGTGGGCAGCCTGTAGGCCTTCTCGTACGAGAGCTTGACCTGCAGGCCTTTGACGATGAAATAGGTACCGGCCGCCCCGTACCCGAAGGCATTGACTGTGCGGTTCATCTCGATATAGTTGCCGACTCCGTCGCTGCTCTGGGACACCGGTCCCTGGTTGTACTGGTTGTAGTATTTTCCGAATGCCGTGATACTCCATTTGCCCGAGGGAGCGAGCTGGTAGGACAGTCCGGTGATGTTCTTGCGTGTCAGCTTGGGGATACTGAAATCCGACAGCTTGGAGCTGCCGTCCACCTTGGAACTGGTCGTGCGCCGGAACATGCCCGATACGTGATTGAGTGCAAACGTATGCGCCTTGCCCAGGCGGTATGTCGCAGAGAATGTGAGATTGAGATTGGTATTGAGCGACCTGTTGTCCTGACAGGACTGCTCTCCCCTGCTCCCCGTGTACTTCCGGTCTCCGAGCCAGTTGTATTTATATGAAGAGGTGTCGATGTTCATCGTGATGTTGTAGTTGTAGTTGGCGTTGAAAGCCACGTCAAGTCCTTCGGTGAAGAGGTTCCTCTTGCTGTACTCCAGTGAGGGAACGAATGACTGTCCCCTGCGGTGCTTTTCCCCGAATACTATGTACTGGTACACTCCGGTCTGTATCTCCTTGTAGAAGTGCGAGTAGTTGAATCCCACCAGCAGGCGGTCCGCCCAGGACTTGCCCCTGACCCCGAATTTGCCTATCGCCACCTCGTTGTGGAACCGGTCGTTGAACCGCCTCACGTGATATATCTTGTTGCGGTCCGTGTTCTCGGTCACTCCGTCGTCGCCGAACTCGGTGATGTAACTGTCTATCCAGTAGCTGTTGTCCGAAAAGTTCTGGAACACGTTGAATTCGTACGTCAGCCCGTTCCTGAACGTCTGGTCGAAATTGACGTACGATTTGTGGGTGTTGAACGAGCCGTAGGTGTACGATGCATCCAGATGCCATCCCCCGCGCTGCTTTTTGGTGACTATGTTGATGACCCCTCCCAGCGCATCCGTGCCGAAACTTACCGGCACCACTCCCTTGTACACCTCTATCCTCTCCGCAAAATTGACCGGCAGGTTGTTTATGTCCAGAGCCGTACCCGCACCCTCCTGCGGGACACCGTCGATGAAGACCTTCACGTGTTTGCCCGAAAACCCGTCCAGAGTCAGCTGGGCATCGGAGCCCACGCCCCCCGACTCGCGGAGTTTCAGCCCGGGGAGCTGTGTCAGCGCCTCTCCGAGGCTCTTGCTGGTATTGTGCATCTGCTTGACACTGACGTCCATGGCGTTGAATGCCGAACGCCTCACCCGGCTTTTCCTGTCGGATACCACCACTACCTCATCGAGCCTGTCCCCTTCCGCCTTCAGCGCTATCGTCCTGAACGGCTCCTTGCCTGCCGTTATTGTCACCTTCTCTTCGTAACTCCCGAACCCCACTGCCGATACCCCCAAAATATAGGTACCGGCAGGAGCGTCGAGCCGGAACATGCCGTTCGTATCGGCTGCGCACCAGTATGAAGTTCCCTTGAAATAGATATCTGCAAAGTCTATTGTACTGCTGTCTTCAGCAGAGATGATCCTGCCTTTCAGTACCGCCGTTTCCTGTGCGCGGAGTGACGCGGATGCCATTATAAGACAGATCGGTATGAGGACACTGGTTCTTGTCATTTCCTTCAGATTTCGCGGCGCAAAGGTATGGCTCCGGCTGCTGCCGCACAATCGCCAGAAGTTGGTATGGTGGGCTCCCCGACATCCCAATCGATTTTTACGCGGATTGTGCGGGTGAAAGAAAACATTGTTATTTTTGTGCCCTCATTTGCGGTATTTATAAGAATAGACAAACGATGAGCACCAAGAAAATTTCCATAAGCGAAGACTGGCTGATAGTCATTACCGGAGCCTTTATCCTGATTCTCTCACTCCTTTTCCCCCATTACATGCCCTCCATGCCCAAGACCCTTGACAATTGGAATGATGCGGGCATGGCAGTGTATCTGCTCGCTTTCCTGTACATAGTGATACTGCTGGATTTCCTGATCCTCAGGCGGGCGACCAGGGGGCTTCTGCTGTCACTGACCATAATCTACGGCATATCCCTGGCCTCGCAGCTTATATCCAACATCCCTTTCATCAAGGAGATCGGGCTCGAGCCTGTATTCTTCTCGGTAGTGTTCGGCCTGCTGGTCAGCAACCTGCTGAAGGTCCCGGACTGGATGAAACCGGCTATACAGAGCGAATTCTACATCAAGACAGGCATCGTCTGTCTCGGAGCCACCATCCTCATAGGGGATGTGATGAAATCTGGGGCCTACGGTCTCCTGCAGGCACTTGTCGTGGTATTCGCAGTGTGGTTCATGGCATTCAGGGTATCCAGGCGCATGGGCGTGGACGGAGAGACTTCCACAATGCTGGCAAGCTCGGTATCCATCTGCGGAGTGTCCGCGGCAATAGCGACGGCAGGGGTTATCAACGGGGACAATAAGAAACTCTCCTACATCGTATCGCTGGTGCTGGTATGCGCGGTGCCCATGATGTACCTTATGCCGTGGCTTGCCAATATCATGGGCCTCAGTTCGGATGTGGCGGGGGCATGGCTCGGAGGTACAATAGACACGACGGGCGCAGTGGCGGCTTCGGGAACAATGCTGGGGGAAGAGGCGGCCAATACCGCAATCATCGTAAAATCGTCCCAGAACGTGCTGCTCGGCGTGGCCGCATTCGTGATATCTATATTCTGGTCATTCCAGAGCGAAGGCACGAAAAAAGCCGCTCAGAAGCCTACGGCAAAACTGATATGGCAGCGTTTCCCGAAATTCGTGGTAGGGTTTGTGCTTGCATCGCTGGTATTCAGCCTGCTGATAGACGGCCAGGCCGCAAGGGAAGCCGGAAAGATCGCAAAGGACTTTACCAACTCCCTTTTCAGCATAGCGTTTGTCTGTGTAGGGCTCGAGACCCGCTTCAGGGATATTGTCTCGAAAGAGAACCGCAACACCCTCAAGGCCTTCCTCGCAGCCCAGGGGTTCAACATCGTGTTTACCCTTCTGGTCGCCTGGCTTATCTTCGACGTGATCAAGGGTTGATGACTTCCGTCCTGAGGATGCGCACATTGGTCAGCGGACGGTCGTCTTCGTTGGTCGCCACGTGCTCTATCCTGGATATGACATCCATACCCTCGGTCACTTCCCCGAACACCGTATAGCGGCCGTCGAGATGAGGCGCTCCGCCCACCGTAGTGTAGACCTTGATCTGCTCGTCCGTAAAGTGCAGCGGTGCCTCGGCCAGCGTGTCGGTGATGGAGGCGTTACGCTCCTGCTCCAGCTCGTGCAGCTCCTCCACGGTGCTGACGTATCCTGTCACGATATAGAACTGGCTGCCCGAAGATTCTCTCTCAGGGTTGATGTCGTCACCCTCGCGGGCACCTCCCAGTGCCCCGCGCTTGTGGTAGAGTCCCTCGCGGAATTCGGCCGGAAGAGCGTAGCCTATGTCGGTCATTCCCAGATAGGCGGTATCGGAAGCACGGCGGCTCTCCGGATCGCCCGCCTGCACCATGAACGATGCGATGACGCGGTGGAAGAGCACACTGTCATAGAACCCGTCCCGGGCCAGCTTCAGGAAATTGTCCCGGTGTACAGGGGTTTCGTTGTAGAGTTTGACCGTAAAGTCGCCGAGAGTGGTCTCGAAGCGCACAAGGGCCTCATCGGTGCCGGAACCGGAGTTCTGACGGCAGGAATACGACGCAGCCGCCCCGCATACTGCCACGATCAGGAATAAAATCGTCTTTTTCATGTCCAAAATAAAATCGCTTAAAAATATATACTCGCACGCAATTCTGCAATAGCTTAAATTCTTATTTTTGTACCGGGATTCCCCGGAATGCAAAAAACGTAAAACAATGAAGAAAGTTCTAGTTATCTCTACCAGCCTGCGTGTAGGCTCCAACAGCGACATGCTCGCGGACAAGTTCATCGAAGGTGCCCGTAAGGCGGGACACGATGTGGAAAAGATCTCACTGGCCGGCAAGGACATAAGGTTCTGCCACGGATGCCTGGCCTGCCAGAAACTGGGCAAATGCGTGATCGGCGACGATGTGAACGGAATCATGCAGAAAGTGCTGGATGCCGATGTCGTGGTATGGGCCACGCCTATCTACTACTATGAGATGAGCGGACAGATGAAGGTACTCATCGACCGTATGAATGCGATGTACAACCTGGAGTACAGGTTCCGCGACGTGTACATGCTGTCAACGGCAGCGGAGGATGCTCCGGAAGTACCTGTACGTGCGGAGAAAGGCCTTACGGGATGGATTGACTGCTATCCGAAGAGCCGTCTTGCCGGTACGCTATTCTGCGGAGGTGTGGATGCTCCCCGCTCCATCGAGGGCAATGCCAAGCTTGAGGCTGCCTATGAAATGGGCCTGAACATCAAGTGACGTGATCACGATGGAACGTCTGGCGGCACGTCTTGCCCGGAAGCTGCACCGGGGTCAGGTGGACAAGGCTGGCAAGGACTATTTCGAGGGGCATCTGTCCACTGTAGGGAACAATGGGGCTGACTGGAAAGAAAAGACAGTCGGCTTCCTCCACGATGCGGCGGAAGACACGGGACATACTGTAGGCGGGATTGTCGGCATGCTCCGTGCAATGGTATCGGACAGCTGCGAAGAGATATGCCACAGACCATCTGAGGACGACTGGAACGAAATAACCGAGGCCCTCGAGCTGATGAATTCCCGTACGGCCCCCGACCGTCAGGCGTACATCGAACGCTTCAGGGGCCACGGCCTGGCGATAAGGGTCAAGCTCACCGACATGCGCCACAACATGGATCTCTCCCGCATCCCCCACCCGACCCCGAATGACCTCGCCCGCCTCGAGAGATACAGGAAAGAATATGCGGCATTGGAGGGGATGCTCGCATCATTGGAAAGAAGATAGCATTGCTGCCTGTCCGTTGGCTGTCAGTATACTGATGAGCAGTCAGGAGGGATAGAATGGAAGGACGCGCTTCGCGCTTTTCCCTCCCACCGTGAGTATCAACGCATTACTCCGTAATACGGTGATACTCGTGGCGGGCCCCTCCCACTAACAGACCGCGGGTGGTATGCTTCCATCCCTATCCCTCCTGCTGCTCTGCGCCAACCGTTTCTTCCCCACAGGACTGTTGATCAAATGAAAATGCCGGAAAGACTTTTGGGAATGTATGCCCTGGTATGTACTGAAAAGAATACTAGATGTTGATGAGGATCGAGGAGAAGCATTGATGTTTTTTTACTACTTTTGTAAAAACTAGGTAGACATAAACTATGGAGCTGACGACAGGAGTATATGAAACCTTGATTAGCGAAGCCATTGAAGAGAGGCTGAAAGAGAAGTCTGCCGAAGGCTGTTATATCGCTAAGGAAAAGATAGACTCCGCTGATTCCAATACTTTCTTCGCCAATTATTTGGCAGAAATTGTGTCCGGCATATTAAAAGATATCAAGAGCGCGAATTCCAGCGAGACCATTACTGAGCAGATTAAAAGGATCAATGAAATCTTCCTGTTTATCCAGGAAAAATGGGAAATAGATCTTTCAGGAGACATGCTGGCCATCGAAAAGGATTTTTTGCGAGGCATATACAGCACAGTTGGCCTTAAAATAGAACAAGTTGAGAAGAAAGCCTCAATTCACCCGTCCTCAGGATACCGTGTTAGCAATCTTTTCACGGGGTCAAACAGAGATCTGTCAATAGATGAAGAGATGCGTAGGGACATTTTGACATCGGACAGTATAGACCTGATGGTTTCATTCATTCTCTTCACAGGTTTAAGGCTTATAATCGATGAACTGCAGGAATTTGTAAAGAGGGGTGGCAGACTACGTGTCATTACTACTACCTATATGGGTAATAGCGATCCTAAAGCTTTGAAACGCCTTCTGGAACTGAAAGACTTCGGAAACGTGGAGATAAAGGTATCGTATACCTCTTCCCAGGAACGTCTTCATGCCAAAGCCTATCTTTTCAACCGGAAGAATGGCCTGAATACGGCATATATAGGCTCCTCGAATCTCTCCCAATCCGCTTTTACCAAAGGTCTCGAATGGAATATGCGTGTTACGTCCATTGAGAACAAGCATATCATTGAAAAGGCTCAGGCCTCATTTGATTCATATTGGAACAGTGAAAACTTCGAATCCGTAGATAATGATGAAGATTTAAGAAAATTTGAAAAAGCCATTTCGCAGGAACGTCACAAGCATACCGATGCCAACGATGATTCCACTGAAATAGTTGTCAGATTTGAGCGTAAGATTCATCAGATAAAGGTACTTGAACAACTGCAATATGAACGTCAGGTAATGAATAGTTACCGCAATCTTATAATTGCAGCAACAGGAACCGGAAAAACGGCAATCAGCGCATTTGACTTCAAGGATTACAATAAAGAATTCCGCAAGCAGCATCACCGTGATGCCCGTCTGCTTTTTGTCGTACACAGGGAGCAAATTCTGAAACAAGCCAGAGCTACGTTCAGGTCGGTTATGGCAGACGGCAACTTCGGAGAAATTTGGACAGGGACCATACGTCCGGCGTCAGAAGGTTCCTTGGAGCATCTGTTTGTAACGGTCCAGACTTTTTCTTCACGTATAGAAGAATTCAGACGCCTCGGAGCCAAATTCTACGATTATATTGTTATTGATGAAGTTCACCACGCTACCGCTGACACTTACCGTAAAGTATTCGAGATTTTCACCCCTGAAATTCTCATAGGATTGACAGCCACTCCTGAACGAATGGATGGTAAACAGATAAAGCCGGATTTCAACAATAGGTTTGCAGCAGAAATACGCCTGTACGATGCTCTCAATCAACAGCTTCTATGTCCTTTTTCTTATTTCTGTGTAGCAGATCCTGATTCTTTAAATCTGGCCAATATCACTTTCCGTGGAGGAAAATACGACATAAATGAGTTAAGCTTAGCACTGATAAACAACGAACGTGTTGAAATTATAGATAGGGCATTGCAGCGTTATTTGACAGACCCGCAAGAAGTAAAAGCAGTATGTTTTTGTGTTACTATCAAGCATGCCGATTTTATGGCAGAAATGTTGGGTAGGAAATACAAGGCAGCTGCACTGACATCGGAAAACAAAGACCGGCACAGGGAGATCCTGACAAAATTCACAAGAGGAGAAATAAACTATCTCTGTGTTGTCGATATAATGAATGAAGGATATGATATCCCGGAAATAGATACGATTCTTTTTTTGCGACCGACTGAGAGCCTTACCATTTTCTTGCAGCAGTTAGGCCGTGGTCTCCGTATTGCGGACGGGAAAACGGAACTGACAGTACTGGATTTTATTGCTCAGGCCAACAAACAATATGACTATGAAAGTCGTTTCAGGGCATTGACCGGAGGAAGCAGGAAAAGTACTGAAGAAGGTATCAGAAATGGGTTTCTATTTCTCCCGCGGGGGTGTAACATTGAAATGGAGAAAGTAGCACGCGAGCATATACTTGAAACAGTAAAGAACAGTGTGTTTAATCTTAAGCGCATCCGTCAGGAAATCCAAAATTTTGAGGATACTACCGGCCAACCACTGACCATCTTGAATTTCCTGAATTACTACGACCTTGAAGCTTATGCACTATACAATAAAAGCGACAAAAGCTGGAATGCTTTGAAGCGTTCAGTCGGTTTACTTAATGACAAACCGTCCAGGCTGCAACTGGAAGTTGAGAAATATATTTTCCAGTTGATACATATAAATGACATCGATTTCATTAAGGCCATTAGAAAGGTTGTAGAGAGTGATTTTAGTCTGGATGTGATAGAAAGTCTTCCCAAGCATTATGCCTCAATGCTGTATTACAATATCTTCTTCAAGAAATTGGAAAAGCTGAATACAGATATGGGAACTGCATTCAGGAGTATTCAGGATGCACTTCATGCATTGAAAGGCATGAGCTCGTTAAGACAGGAACTGGAAGAAATACTCGATGTGACAGAACATAACATCAACCGTGTCATGAAACCTTTGTGTGATGAACTGGATTTTAAGCTTTACGGATTGTATTCCCGTGATGAAATCAATATCATCGCAGATGGAGATATCGCCAGAGGAGCATACATGGCCGGGAAGTATGATTTGAAAAAGTACAAAATCCAAATGCTGTTCTGTACGATCAACAAAAGTGACAAGGAATATTCTGTAGAGACTATGTATGAAGACTATGCCATAGACCCTAACACCTTCCACTGGCAGTCCCAGAACAATACTAGGGCAGACTCCCCTACCGGCAGATTATACACGGAACAATCCAGAAACGGATGGCGTTTCCTTCTCTTCGTACGTGATAGCAAATGCAACAGTTACGGTTTCACAAATCCCTACTACTGCCTTGGCTTCGTAGACTTCATAGATGCAAAAGGAGAATGTCCGATGACCATCAACTGGAAAATGCGTGAACCGATACCCGCTTCTCTGTATGAAATAGCTGCAGCAGTATAGTAATTGTTCCTACTAAGGACCATTCGTTTAATTCAGTAATTATGAGTCATCCATCAGATTGTCCCTACTTTTAAACACACTTTTGGGAACAGTATCTAATAAAAGTCTTAAAATCTCAAGTAGTCTCAGTAGTTAGTAATACATTTCAATATACTGATAAGCCTTGTCAAATACCTCTTGGTCTTTGATTTGGTAATTTACCCAAAGGATTGAGCGGAGCTTCTTTTTTATCTCTCGCTGAGCAGTGATGCTTTTAAAAGCATCCTTAAACTTACGCACAATAGCTACCACGTTTTCATCAATATCAGCGACAACACGTTCTACAATGATAGGAGTATTTTCTGT
>CALVDF010000045.1 GCA_944326245.1 uncultured Bacteroidales bacterium | reverse complement strand
ATATAACTTATTATAAACCAGTCAATTACTGTGTAATTGACAAATATTAACCCGTCCAATCTTTTTGGTACACCTCACATCATGGCAACCACCTGTCTTATAAATTACTGAATATCAATCATTACGGAAATACGAAACTTACCTGTTAAACAACTCGATGTGATACTTGTCGATAGCAACACCCGCAAATCTCCGGAGCCGGCAGCCGTTAAAAGGATTCCCGTGCAGAATTTTAAACGGCTTCTTGGTATATTTTTTATTTTTGCGGCATGAATGAAGATATCGTTTTCAAATACTTCCCGGAACTGGATGATGTACAGCGGAAGCGGATTGCGGCTCTCGGGCCTCTGTATGCGGAGTGGAATGCGAAGATCAATGTCATCTCCCGCAAGGACATGGACTCGCTATACCTGCACCATGTCCTGCATTCTCTGGCTCTGGTGAAGTACATCCGGGACAACGGGCTGATGCCTGCCTCCATCTTCGATGCCGGCTGCGGAGGCGGGTTCCCAGGCATACCGATGGCCATAGCCATGCCTGAGTGCCGGTTCATCCTCTGCGACTCCATAGCCAAGAAAATCAAGGTAGTCACGGAGGTCGCCGGATCTCTGGGACTGAAGAACGTGTCTCCTGTATGGAGCAGGACTGAGGATCTCGGGGCCGGATACCGATGCGACTATGTCGTATCGCGTGCAGTCACGGAACTGCGCCGGTTCGTCCCGCTGGCAAGGCATCTCTACAGCAAAGGCATCCTCTACCTCAAGGGAGGGGACCTCTCCGAAGAGATTGCAGCATGCGTCAGGGAATGCAGAATCAACCCTGCTGATGTCTCCACGACAGATATTTCCGGATATTTCAGCGAAGAATTTTTCGAAAGTAAAAAGATTATTTGCATTTTCCCGCAAAAGCACTAACTTTGCGCTCCATTTTACTGACAAATAATAGATTTTAGAATATGAAACGTACTTTCCAACCGTCACAGCGCAAGCGCCGCAACAAACACGGATTCCGCGAGCGCATGTCCACTCCCAACGGACGTCGCGTTCTCGCAGCACGCCGTCGTCACGGCCGCAAGAAACTGACCGTTTCTTCAGAAGACCTGTTCTAGCAGACAGCTCTTCCCAGTCAGCTTTAAAGCATAGACAGCCCGGTTGCCGCAACGGCCGCCGGGCTGTCTGCCTTATAATGGTATACGATACTGGTATTTGTTTTCAATATAATGATACCGGCATATATTTTGCTGGCTCCGGATTTTACCTCCGTTGATTTTGCATCCGTTGTCCCCGAACATGAAGAATCAAGCTTTTCATTTCAGCATTGTACTGTGTGTGCTTTTCTGCACAGTGATGTCCGGCAATGCCGCAGCTCAGGATGATTCCCTGAGGGCTGTGCTGACTTTTCTGGAAGAGGACATCCACGCTGTCATCGGGAAAGCTGTCAGATCGGGGATGCTGGACGAGCATGAAGCTGATTCCGTACTGCACGTCTCCAGCCTGCACGTAGAAGAAAACACTGCACTCCGCACGAAAGCCGATCTGCTGATGAAAACGAGACAGGAGTGGCTGGACAAGCTGAACTCTTTCTATACGAAGGACATTCAAGCCGGTTATTCAGACATGGTCCACTCTCCGTCCCCTTCAGCCATATTGCCGCGCCTGCTCCATATCCCGAGGGAAGAAGACATACAAGGGCCCGGGGCCGGCAGACAACCTACAGTCACCGAGATTCTGGCAAGGGACCGCAAACTTCTGCTGACCCGCATGATTAACGAGCAACCCGAGTTTCTCAGTAATCATCCGGTCGCCTTGCAGATACTGGCCATCTTCATGGGATTGCTCAATATCGGAGGTGCCGGCAACTGGGAGATGCTGGTTCCCAGTCCCAAGGTCGGAGGGAAACCCCAGTTCGACGAAATGATATTCCTGGATCCCAATTTCGACCCAAGAGTATACACTATCTCTACGCCCATCCCTCAATATGATCCGCTTGATCCCTCGAAGCCATACAAAGGGAATTCTGCCCATAGAGTCAATTCCTCAAATGCAGGATCCGGAGCTCCTCCGGTCCAGAAGTCGAGATACGTGATTCCTTAGCAGCTTTTGTAAGAGAAATTGACAAGTTCACTGTATTTTGTGTATCTTGGTGCCCCTTAATTCCGGCACCTGAAGCCGGCACTATTGCTAAAACCAAAATACACTAACACACAAATGAAAAAGACATTTACATTTATGATGATTCCCATGATGATGCTGGCCTCATGCCAGCAGAAAGTGGACAAGGTCCCGGCCATAGACATGACCGACATGGACCTTACCGTATCTCCAGGCAGTGACTTCTTCCAGTATGCCAACGGAGGATGGATCCGTAAAAACCCGTTGAAACCCGAGTATGCACGCTTCGGTTCGTTCGATGTCCTGCGGGAGAACAATATCGTCCGCCTCAACGACCTTTTTGCAGAAATGGCCAGAATGACTCCGGAGCAGGGAACAGTGGACCAGAAGATCGTGGATCTGTACAAGCAGGGTCTTGATTCGGTAAAGCTCAATTCAGAAGGCGGGCAGCCTCTGAAACAGTATCTCGACCGCATATACGCTGCAGCCGACAAGGATGCACTGGCAGTGGAGCTGGCAGAGCTCAACAAGTCAGGTGAGGGAGGATTTTTCGGAATCGGAGTACAGGCAGACCTGATGGACAGCAAGATGCAGATACTGTACATGGCCCAGAGCGGACTCGGCATGGGTGACCGCGACTACTACGTGGACCCCAGCAACGCAGAACTCCACAAGGGATACACCGAGATGCTGGCCAAATACTTCACCCTGAGCGGATATGACAATGCAGAGAAGAGGGCGGCCAATGCAGTGGGCATCGAGGACCGTCTGGCTGAGGTATCATGGACCAGCGTCCAGAACCGCGACTATACAAAACAGTACAACCCCATGAGCACTGAACAGATATGCCGCAAATGGAAAGGCTTCGATTTCGCGGCATTCTTCAGGACACTCGGCATCCCTGACCAGGACAAGATCATAGTGATGCAGCCCTCGTTCTTCGACGGGTTCAGCAAAATATTCGCGGATGCATCACTCGACGAGCTCAAGGACTACATGGCGGCAACCCTCATCAATTCGGCTGCCGGCAGCCTCTCGGATGACTACTACGATGCATCTTTTGACTTCTTCAGCACTCAGATGAGCGGCATCACCGAGAAGAAACCCAGGTGGAAACGCGCCATGAGCGTACCCAACAGCATCCTCGGTGAAGCTGTAGGACAGATGTACGTACAGAAATACTTCCCCGAAGAGTACAAGACAAAGGTACTGGAACTGGTCCGTCAGCTCCAGATCTCACTCGGCCAGCACATTGATTCCCTGGAATGGATGTCAGACGCCACAAAGGCCTACGCCCGCGAGAAGCTGGCAGCCTTCACCGTCAAGATCGGCTATCCGGACAAATGGAAGGACTACACCACCCTCACCATCGATCCTGCCCTCAGCTACTACGAGAACCTGCGCGCAGCCAACATGTGGTATGTTCAGGACAATCTCGGCAAGCTCGGAAAACCGACCGACCCTGACGAATGGGGCATGACTCCACAGACTGTCAACGCATACTACAATCCTACCACCAACGAGATATGCTTCCCGGCTGCCATCCTTCAGCCCCCGTTCTTCAATGCCGATGCTGACGATGCTGTCAACTACGGAGCCATCGGAGTGGTCATAGGACACGAGATGACCCACGGATTCGACGACCAGGGACGCCTGTTCGACAAGGACGGCAACATGAACAACTGGTGGGCACCGGAGGACGAAGAGGCATTCAAGGCCAAGACAGCCATCCTCGAGAAACAGTACAGTGAAGTGGAAATCCTGCCTGGCGTATATGCCAACGGAGCCCTGTCGCTCGGTGAGAACATTGCAGACCAGGGAGGTATCAGCGTGGCATGGACAGCTCTCCAGAATGCCCTCGAAGGCAACGAACCCGCCCCTGTCGACGGCCTTACCGCTGCCCAGCGCTTCTTCATCGGATACGCACATCTCTGGGCGCAGAACGCCACTGACGAGGAAAAGGCACGCCTCAACAAACTGGACGTACACTCCCTTGCAGAGAACCGTGTCAATGTGGCCGTACGTAACTTCCCCCAATTCTTCGAAGCATTCGGAATCACGGAAAGCGACCCGATGTGGAGACCGGAAAGCGAACGCGTAATGATCTGGTAACGGTATTTATTACAGCACACAGCATTACATCGTCATAGCCTGACAAAAGGACAAGAGGCTGTGCCCCGGATGAAAGGGACACAGCCTCTTCACTTTCCTGCAGGTCAGCTTCCGAATCAGAAACTGAATTTCAGGCCTCCCGTAACATTGGCTCCGGGCATCGGATAGCCGGAGTTGATCTCGTATCTCCAGTTGAGCAGATTCTCGCCGCGTACCCACACCGACATCCAGTCCAGTATACGGAATGAAGCACGGATATTCCACAGCACGAAATCTTCCTGCACAGGGTTTTCTCCTGTCGCAGTGTACAGCCCGGCTATATACTGCACTCCGGAAGAGACATGCCATCTGCCGTGCGTGAAGAGTCCGCCAGCATAGAGCTTGTGTTCCGGGGCCCCGACGACCGGATTCTCCATATGCAGGAAACTGTAGTTGGCATCCACGGACCAGTCCCGCGCTATGCGCCACGCGACCTGAGTCTCTATGCCGGCATTTCGTATCCTGCCCGAATTCTGGTTGAGCATCCCCGCCCCGTCCGGATTAGGGAGCGTCAGAATCATATTCTCGCCGTCTATATAGAATATGTTCACCCCATAATGTATCCTCCCTTCGAGTACCTTCTGGGACATTGCCAGTTCGTACGACCATAGTTTCTCCGGCAGCAGGTCAGGATTCTGGGGAGGGAACATGTACATCTCACGGATGGTAGGATAACGGAAGCCTTTGCTTGCCGAGGCCTTGAGCTCGACTGCATGCGGCAGATGGAATGCCAGCCCGGCCTGAGGCACCCACTCGGTTCCGAGACTGGAATGCCGGTCTATCCTCAGACCTGCATTGAATGTAAGCCACGTGCCTATGTTCTGGCGGAAATCCAGATAACCGGCCACCTCATGCCTTGCCACGTCTACAATATCCTCCCGTTCCCCGATGCGCCCGCCGGCCACATAGCTGTTCCATGCCGAACCGCCGAAACGGTACCAGTCCACTCCTGCCGTGAGGCGGTTGCCGCGGAACATCCTTACACTCTGATAGGCCGATATGCCCATCATTTCATCATGTGAGTTGAACCTGTAATCCAGCGGAGTCTCTCCTTCAGAAGGCATGTAGCCGTCATTGATATGGTGGTCCCCCCAGTTGTAGAACACGCTCAGGGCTCCGGAAGTCCTGTCATACTCGTTTTCTATCGCCAGGGAAGTCATTCCCCTGGTTACGCTCTGGTCGGCGTCTTCCAGAGGCGCCTGCACCGTACCCGGATTGGAGGCGTCGAAATGGGTGACATTGACATCAGCCGTTATCCTCCAGTTTCCGTTGAACTCGTAACCGGCCTTTGCATATCCCCCGTATTGCCCGAATCCCATGTTGGCCCGGTGACCGTCAGTCCTGTTGTACGAAAAGCCCGCAACACTCGAAAAGCCCCCGAAACGCGTCAGGTTGACAGCCTCCGTCTGGACAGTGTTCCATGACCCGTAACCTGCATTGACGATTGTCCGCACGCCGTCTTCCTGCATCTTGCGGGTGACGATGTTGACCACCCCGCCCATGGCATTGGAGCCGTACAGGACAGATGCCGGTCCCCTCAATACCTCTACCTGCTCAGCCATGAGGGACTGGTATGCATCGGCTATCGGATGGCCGAACATGCCCATATACTGCGGATGCCCGTCTATCAGCACCATTACCCTTCCCGCTCCGCCGCTCAGTCCTCTGATCGAGATGTTTCCGGCCGCCCCGTCAGAGACTCCGTATCCCATGATACCCCTGGATGTGGAGAAAAATCCGGGGACCTGCTCCGTAAGCACGGGCAGAAGCGAAGGCACATTTGAATATTCCAGGGCCGGACGGTCTATCACCGTGACTGTAAGTGGAAGATGCCGTATATCCGTCCTGTTGCGGGTACCGGTCACGACAACCTGTGAAAGCGTGTCCCTCCACCCCACTGCGGAAGTATCGCCAGGCTGCCCGGCAAGTCCGCCGTCCGCCGTCGCCCAGGCACGGGCAGACCGGCAGGTAAAAGAGAATATAATAAAAGGTATCGCCAGACTTAGAACTTTTCTCATAACCATATTTCTTTCTGTTGTTTGTAAAGGGGCACAAATATACATCAAGCCCCCCATAGCCAGAAATGATTTTCAAGGAGATTATTACCAAATTTACCTATATTTGTTGTAATCAGGTAGGTTTTATTTGACTATCAACAGATTGGATAAAACTCGCACGAGAACGGGCAATGG
>CALVDF010000044.1 GCA_944326245.1 uncultured Bacteroidales bacterium | reverse complement strand
GCCTGCCGCTAGCGTTCATCCTGAGCCAGGATCAAACTCTTCATTGTATATATTCTTTATACCTTAAGCTTGTCCTGACCGATTTTGACGAGATTATTAATATTAATAAACCTCTACCTTTTTCACTCGTACAATGCTATCAAAGAACTTTCAATTGGTATCCGTTTTTCTCAAACGGGCTGCAAATATACGGACTATTTTTGAACCTCCAAATTTTTTTGCAATTTTTTTCAAAAAATTTTTCAATCTTTGCGCCATGTACTGGAAACTATTCACCATTTTCGCAAAGATAGGAGCCTTCACCATAGGTGGTGGAGTAGCCATGATCCCCCTGATAGAGAGGGAGATAGTGGATAAAAACAAGTGGCTTTCCGACGAAGAGTTCATGGATATGATCTCCATAGCCCAATCTGCGCCCGGACTCATCGCCGTAAATGTCGCAATTTTCATAGGTCACAAACTCGGAGGCCTCAAGGGAAGCATCATCGCAACTGTCGGCAGTGTCCTTCCCCCGTTCATCATCATACTGCTGATCGCTGCGGCATTCACATCCGTCAGAGGCAATGAAACGGTTGAGGCCATATTCAAAGGCATACGTCCGGCAGTAGTGGCCCTCATCGCCGCGCCCGTAATCAGAATGGCGGTCAAAAACCGCCTCAATCTCATCACCGGAGGCGTAGCCGTCATCACTGCCGTGCTGATAGCATTCTTCCACTTCTCCCCTATCTGGATCATCGTAGTCGCAATAACAGCCGGCCTGGTCAAGGCATACGCCTGGGAGGGGCGCAAGAAATGATATTCCTCGAGCTCTTCATAACGTTTTTCATAATAGGAGCCTTCACGTTCGGAGGAGGCTACGCCATGCTTTCCCTGATCCAGAATCAGGTGGTGACCAGACACGGATGGCTGACTCCGGAAGAATTCACGGACATAGTGGCAATATCGCAGATGTCCCCCGGTCCCATAGGAATCAACAGCGCCACTTATATAGGGTACAGCGTCCCCCATTCGCTCGGATACTCCCCCGCCGTGAGCATACTGGGCTCGGTGGCCGCCACCTTTGCCGTAGTACTGCCGTCCTTCCTCATTGTACTGTGGATCTGCATACTGTTCGAAAAATTCCGCAGCAACAGATATTTTTCCTCCGTGATGGACATCCTGCGCCCCGTGACCATAGGCATGATAGCCGCAGCCGCCATCATCCTCATCACCCCCTACAACTTCATAGACTGGTGGAGCTGGATCCTGTTCGCAGCCGCCTTTGTCGCCCTTTTCTTCTTCAAGGCCAATCCGATCTACATCATTCTGGGCGCAGGTGCCGCCGGATACCTTTTATACGCATAAATCCGGAATAGGCTATTGCAGAAGTTTCGCGTTTTCCTTAACTTTGGAGCAATTTTGCAACAGTAAGGAATATTATGGGAAATTTCTTTTCAATGGCCTTGTTCATGGCCGTAGCCATGATTTCTGCAGTATCCTGCAACAACGGAAACACACAACCTTCTCCGGAACCGGATCCAGATCCCGAAGTGGCAGCCTTTGCCAAGGGAGCTGACATAGGATGGGCCTCCGAAATGGCCGATGACGGCATCGTATTCCGCAATGCCGCAGGCCAGGAACGGGAATGCACGGCCCTGATGAAGGAGCTGGGCTTCGATGCAGTACGCTACAGGGTATGGGTCAATCCGCCCGAGGGCTGGAACGGCAAGGACGACGTGGTAGCAAAGGCCAAAACAGCCAGCGACCTCGGCATGAGGATCATGATCGACTTCCACTACAGCGACTGGTGGGCCGATCCCCAGCAGCAGAACATACCGGAGGCATGGGCCGGATACAGCTTCGAAAGTCTCTGCAGGGCCATCCAGGACCACACCCGAGAGGTACTGACGGCACTCAAGGAGGCGGGAGTCTCCCCCGAATGGGTACAGGTGGGCAACGAGACCTCCGACGGCATGCTCTGGGACACAGGCAAGGCCAGCCTCAGCATGTCCAACTACGCGGTCATGACAGCATCAGGATACAATGCGGTGAAGGAGATCTTCCCTGATGCAAAGGTCATAGTGCACCTGGACCACGGCGACCGTACGGACCTGTACAACTGGATATTCGACGGACTCAAGGACAATGGCGGCAAGTGGGACATGATCGGAATGTCCCTCTATCCTGAATACTACGCCCACGACACGGAGGCACAGTATCAGGAGGGTGACTACAAGTCCGTAACGGACGCGACACTGGAGAATGCACTCGCACTCTACCGCAAATACGGCACTCCGGTCATGATCTGCGAGGCAGGCATGACATGGAACAAGGAAGACGAATCCTACGCATTTCTCAACGACCTGATAACCAGAGCACGCGCTCTTGGAGACGGCAAGGCGTGCGCAGGTGTGTTCTACTGGGAGCCGGAGTGCAACCCGGCCTGGACCTCAGATATCTACAAGGAGCTGGGATGGAGCTCCTACAACAAGGGGGCGTTCGATGAAAATTTCCAGCCCACCAAGGCTCTGGACGCATTCAAAAACTGACGGACAACACATCATACCACTACAATGAAAGGACGACGGAATCTGACGACAATACTGCAGGTAGTGGCCGTAGCGGCACTCCTTGCGGTTATATTCCTGATATTCAGCAACAGACGCTCTGACAAGCCGGCACTTCAGACTGAAGAGGCACGCAACACCGTCCTTCTGGACAAGGGCTGGCAGTTCCACAAAGGGGACTCCTGCGAAGTGTGGGAGGACGTCACCGTACCGCACGACTGGGCCATCTACGGTCCTTTCAGCAGGGACAACGATCTCCAGACGGTAGCCGTCATACAGAACGGAGAAGAGACAGCTACGGTCAAGACAGGAAGGACGGGAGGCCTGCCCTATGTCGGGACAGGCTGGTACAGACGCACCCTCAACGTCACTCCCGGGAAGAAGGCCACTCTGGTATTCGACGGGGCAATGAGCGAAGCAAGGGTCTACGTCAACGGGCAGGAAGTCATTTTCTGGCCCTACGGCTACAATTCCTTCTACTGTGACATCACCCCGTTCCTCAATCCGGACGGGCAGGACAATGAACTGAGAGTGAGACTGGAGAACCGTCCCCAGTCCTCCAGGTGGTACCCCGGGGCCGGGCTGTACCGCAATGTATGGCTCATAGAGACCGGCAAGGTGCACATCCCCGTCTGGGGCACATACATAACATCCGACATCAATCCGTCCGGACAGAAGGCGACTGTCAACATACGCACAGAGATAGAAGGCATAACCGACGGGACAGTAGCCCTGCTCACCGAGATACGGGATGCTGCAGGCGGAATCGTCACATCCATAGAAAGTCTGACAGACGCCTCTTCAGCCATTGCGCAGGGAGGAGTGGCAGTCCTCGACCAGAAGGTCACTGTAGATAATCCTTCGCTGTGGTCTCCGGAAAACCCGACCCTCTATACAGCATTTTCCAGAGTCTATACCGTCAACGCCTCCGGCGAAAGGGAACTTTCCGATACATACGTCACGCCTTTCGGCATACGGAGCATAAAGGTGCGGCCGGAGACAGGCTTCTACCTCAACGGAGTGAACCGGAAGTTCAAGGGGGTATGTCTCCACCACGACCTCGGTCCGCTGGGTGCAGCCGTCAACGAATCCGCCATACGCCATCAGCTGACCATGCTCAAGGACATGGGCTGCGATGCCATACGTACCACCCACAACATGCCGGCACCCGAGCTCATAAGGCTGTGCGACGAGATGGGCTTCATGGTCGTGATAGAGAATTTCGACGAATGGGACGTGGCCAAATGCCTCAACGGCTACCACCGCTTCTTCGATGAATGGGCCGAACGCGACATGATAAACATGCTGCGCCACTACCGCAACAACCCCTCGGTAGTCATGTGGAGCGTAGGCAACGAAGTACCGACCCAGTGGAGCGAGGACGGATACAAGGTGGCCACCTTCCTCCAGGACATCTGTCACCGCGAAGACCCCTCACGCCCGGTAACATGCGGCATGGACCAGATTGACGCCGTCCTGAACAACGGATTCGGGGCCGTATTCGATGTCCCCGGCTTCAACTACCGCGTCCACCGCTACGAAGAAGGCTACGGAAAGCTGCCGCAGAAAGTGCTTCTGGGCAGTGAGACATCCTCGACCGTAAGCTCCAGAGGCGTATACAAGTTCCCTGCGGAGAAAAAGGCCGATGCCCTGTACGGAGACCACCAGAGCTCCTCCTACGATCTCGAGTACTGCTCGTGGTCCAATATCCCGGACGAAGACCTGGCGATGGCCCAGGATCACCCGTGGGCCATGGGACAGTTCGTATGGACAGGTTTCGACTACCTCGGTGAACCGTCCCCATACGACACCGATGCATGGCCCAACCACAGCTCCATGTTCGGGATCATAGACCTCGCATCCATACCCAAGGACCGCTACTGGCTCTACCGCAGCATCTGGAACACTGACAGTCCGACACTTCACATCCTGCCCCACTGGAACTGGGAAGGCCGTGAAGGAGAGATCACTCCGGTATTTGTCTACACATCCTACCCCAAGGCAGAGCTGTTCCTCAACGGAAAGAGCATGGGTATCAGGGAAAAATCCATGGAAGGAGACCAACCCCTCCAGCGTTTCCGCCTGATGTGGAACGACATCCGCTATGAACCCGGCGAGCTCACGGCAGTCGCCTACGACAGTGAAGGCAATGAAGCCATGAGGGAGACAGTGCGTACGGCCGGCGAACCATACGCCATAGAGCTCGTTCCGGACAGGGAGACCATCACGGCAGACGGCAAGGACCTGCTCTATGTAACCGTCCGCATAGTCGATGCCGACGGCAATCTCTGCCCGACATATAACGGGAAAGTGAAATTTTCCGTATCCGGAGCCGGCACTTTCAGGGCTGCCGCCAACGGTGACCCCACCAGCCTGGAGCTGTTCCACGAGCCAGAAATGAGTGCCTTCGGAGGCATGCTCACGGCTATCGTGCAGAGTTCGGAAAAAGCCGGCAGGATAACGCTCACGGCCTCCGCCGACGGACTTGCAGACGGAGTCCTCAGGACCAGAGCCGTATCACAGGAACAATAACAGTAAAAACACATACACTTATGAAAGAGAGAATTCATTCACAGTTTGAAAAACGTTTCGGCGGCAGCGGGACTTTCTATGCTTCCGCCGGCAGAATCAACCTTATCGGCGAACACACCGACTACAACGGAGGATTCGTGTTCCCCGGAGCAATAGACAAAGGCATGCTGGCTGAAATCCGGCTCAACGGTACCGACAAGGTCCGTGTCTACTCGGTAGACCTGGACGACTATGCAGAGTTCGGTTTTGCCGAGGAAGACGCGCCTTCCGCATCCTGGGCCCGCTATGTGTTCGGTGTCTGCCGTGAGATCATCAAGAGACGCGGAGACGTCCTCAAGGGATTCGACGCGGCATTTGCCGGAGACGTGCCCCTCGGTGCCGGCATGTCATCCTCAGCCGCACTCGAAAGCACATTCGCATTTGCCCTGGACGACATATTCGGCCTGTGCATAGACAAATTCGAACTGGCGCGCATCGGCCAGAGCACAGAGCACAACTACTGCGGTGTCAACTGCGGCATCATGGACCAGTTTGCATCCATATTCGGCAAGGCCGGCAGCCTCATACGCCTCGACTGCCGTTCACTGGAATACAAGTACTACCCGTTCCATCCCGAGGGCTACCGCCTGGTACTGCTGGACTCTGTCGTCAAGCATGAACTGGCATCCTCGGCATACAACCAGAGGCGCGCATCCTGCGAGCACGTCGTGGCAGCCATACAGGCAGCGGGATATCCATCGGTAAAGCTTCTGCGTGACGCCGACATGGAGATGCTCTCAGCAGTACGCGGCAGGATTTCCGACGAAGACTACATGAGGGCCGAATATGTCATCGAAGAGATCCAGAGGGTACTGGACGTATGCGATGCACTGGAGCGCGATGACTACGAGACCGTAGGCAAGAAGATGTACGAGACACATCACGGAATGAGCAAGCTGTACGAGGTCAGCTGCGAAGAGCTGGATTTCCTCAACGACATCGCCCGCGAATGCGGTGTGACAGGTTCCAGAGTCATGGGCGGAGGATTCGGAGGATGCACCATCAATCTGGTCAAGGACGAACTCTATGACATGTTCATAGAAAAGGCCTGCCGCGAGTTCGCAGCCAGATTCGGACACGAGCCCAAGGTCTATCCTGTAGTAATCAGCGACGGCGCCCGCAAGATAGAATAACACACTGAAAACCTGGAAACGATGATACACCTCGTCAACAAGAACGGAGCCTCGGTGATGCTCACCTCACGCGGGGCAGGAATAGTCTCGGTAGTGGTCCCTGACCGCAACGGCATCATGGGCGATGTAGCTCTGGGCTACCGCGACGAAGCCTGCTACCTCAATGACGGACCCTGTGCCGGCAAGATACCCGGACGCTTCGCCAACCGCATAGCCGACGGCAGATTTACCCTTGACGGCAAGGAATTCCGGCTCATCAAAAACCATCCGGCCTATCAGCTTCACGGCGGGCCGGACGGATTCTCCAACCGGATATGGGAGACCTCGCAGCCGTCACCCTGCCAGGCCGTCTTCACCCTCGACAGCCCCGACGGAGACCAGGGCTATCCTGGAGCCCTCCACGTAGAAGCAACCTACACCTGGAACGATGACAATTCCCTGACACTCTCCATCAAGGCCACTACAGATGCACCTACCGTCATCAACCTCACCAACCACACCTACTGGAACCTCAACGGTGAAGACAGCGGCAGCATTCTGGGGCACATCCTCAGGATCCCGTCGTCCCGCTGGCTGGTCACATCGGACACCCTCATACCTACAGGAGAGATTGCGCCGGTAGACGGCACCCCCATGGACTTCCGTACGGCCAAGGAAATAGGCCGCGACATCAACGCGGATTTCCCTGCCCTGAAATACGGGAAAGGCTATGACAACTGCTGGGTACTTGACGGAGCCACGGGTCTTAGACAGGCAGCAGAGCTGAGTTCCCCTGTCTCCGGCCGCCGTCTGGAAATATGGACAGACCAGCCTGCCGCCCAGGTCTACACAGGCAACTGGCTGGAGGGATCCCCCGTCAGCAAATCAGGACGTGCGTACCATGACTACGACGGCGTAGCCATAGAGTGCCAGGGATTCCCGGATGCCCCCAACCACCCCGGATTCCCCTCATGCGTCCTGCGCCCCGGAGAGACGTACTCCCGCACGATAATCTTCAAACTCAGTGTTGACCGCTGACCGCCCGCCCCGACCCGGAATTCCTGGCCGGGGCGTTCGTTTATAATACGTCTGCAGGAAGAACAGAATAAAATAATAAAGGCCACCGAGAACCGGTAGCCCTTATTACTTAACCTAATACTTAACCTATGAAAAAACTATCCGATTAAAGGTATTGCAAACTGCGTGCCAAAAAATTCGGGGAAGATCCAAAGATATGACAATCAGATTACAAAACCGTTGCAGGATCAATAAGTTTGTCCTGATAATACACTTCGTAATGCAGATGATTGCCAGTGCTGGCACCTGTCGATCCTACATACCCTATGAGATCCCCTTTCTTTACGGACTTTCCTTTACGGACAGAGATTTTGTTCATATGGGCGTAAGCCGTTTTCCTGACTTCGTCAGTCAAAAAATGAAGATTTTATAATACATTGATAGATAATATTTTGTAAATTCGTGTCACC
>CALVDF010000043.1 GCA_944326245.1 uncultured Bacteroidales bacterium | reverse complement strand
GCGGGAAAGCGGTTCACTTTCCAGGGAGGGACCGGGAGGGAATGGACGTGTATAGCCGCCGGAAGAGGCTACAGGGCCGGTAGCGCCGCTTTCCACGGGGGAAAGTGTACCGGAAACGCGGGAAAACGGTTCACTTTCCAGGAGGGAATGGACGTGGATAGCCGCTAGAAGAGGCTACAGGGCCGGTGGAGGGACGAAAAAAGCCGGAGGGACGCAATGTCCTTCCGGCCTTTTATTTTTAGGGATGCTACAACAGGCAGGATGCAAACCGCAGAACAGGAATACTGAAACAGCGCTGCTGTCTACCTGCTATAACATTCGGAGATTAGTCAACGAGGGATATTCTCTTGAATACGGTAACTTTGGCATCCTTGTCGACTGCAGCGATGGCAGCCTTAACGGATGTCTTGCCGTCACCCATCTGATACTCCTGCTCCTCAAGGGTGCTCTCCTTGAAGAACTTGTTCAGACGGCCGTTGGCGATATTGTTGACCATAGCCTCCTGAAGGTTGGCAGCCTTTTCTGCAGACACGGTCTTGATGATCTCACGTGCCTGGTCTGCCTGCTCGGGAGTAAGCCATCCCTTTGCGGTATTGGACTGGATGTGGTCCTCGCTGTCCACGTGGGCAGGATTGATTCCGGCCTTCGAGAGGGCGGCATCCACTGCCTTCTTCACGAGTTCCTCCTTGGTCTTCTCAATAGCGACCTTGAGCTCCTCGTCGATGACATTCTGAGGCACTGCATCCTTGTTGACTGCAACAGGATTCATGGAAGCCACCTGCATTGCAACTCCTTTGGCGAGTTCAACCGGTACTTCCTTGTTGAATCCGACGATAGCTCCGAGCTTGCCGTTGATGGTGTGGATGTATGAGATGATGTAAGGAGCCTCGATCTTCTCGTATGCCACGAGCGAGTGCTTCTCGCCTGTCTTGCCGATCTGCTCTGTGATGGCAGCCTCAACTGTGCGGCCGTCTGCGATGGTGCAGGCCTTGAGGGCCTCCATATCTGCAGGGAAAGCCTTGATGGCAGCCTCCGCTATGGCATTGGCAAGAGCCTTGAACTCTTCGTTCTTGGCTACGAAGTCGGTCTCGCATCCGAGGCAGAGAAGGATACCCTTGCTGCCGTCAACCTTTGCGACTACGGCACCCTCTGAAGTCTCGCGGTCAGCCCTCTTGGCAGCCACGAGCTTGCCTTTCTCACGGATGATCTCCTTTGCTCTCTCATAGTCACCGTTTGCCTCCACGAGGGCCTTCTTGCAGTCCATCATGCCGGCACCGGTCATCTTACGGAGCTTCTGAACGTCTATTGCTTTGATTTCCATCTTTTTCGCGTTTTAAAAATTAGTTTTCTGCGACAGGAGCGGCCTCAGCTGCAGGTGCCTCTGCCACTGCGGGTGCAGCAACAGGTTCTGCCTTGGGTGCGCTGCCCTTGCGGGGACGGATCTTCTTGCCTGAAGCTGCATTTTCAGCCTCGCGAGCCTCTTCCTCCTTGTCCTTTTCGAGCTTCCTCTCTTCCAGTCCCTCCTTGACAGCTCCGCAAAGAGCGTCGAGGATTACCGAAATAGACTTGGCGGCATCGTCATTACCGGGAATCACATAATCAATGGGTGTGGGATCGCAACATGTATCAACAACTGCGATAACCGGAATATTGAGACGGTTGGCCTCCTTGACGGCATTCATCTCTTTCTGTACATCCACTACGAAAAGGGCTGCGGGAAGACGGTTGAGGTCAGCGATGGAACCGAGGTTCTTCTCGAGCTTGGCCCTCTGACGGGTAATCTGGAGACGCTCACGCTTTGCAAGGGTCTCGAAAGTACCGTTGGTCATCATCTCGTCGATGGTGTGCATCTTCTTGACAGCTTTACGGATGGTGGGGAAGTTGGTAAGCATTCCGCCGGGCCATCTTTCAGTAACGTAAGGCATTCCGACACTCTGCGCATACTCTGCGACGATGTCCTTTGCCTGTTTCTTGGTAGCCACGAAAAGGATACGGCGGCCCGCACGCGCGAGCTGCTTCATTACATTCGCGGCCTCGTCTATCTTGACAACAGTCTTATGCAGGTCTATGATATGGATTCCGTTCTTCTCCATGAAAATGTAAGGAGCCATTTTGGGATTCCATTTTCTCTTCAGGTGACCGAAGTGAACACCTGCATCAAGTAAATCTTGGAAATTTGTTCTGGGCATTGTTTTGTTTGTTTTGTCTCTGTGTTATACAAGAGTTCTCTTTGTTAATTTTGAAGTAGCGGCTGCACTATGCGGCCGGTCTTCCAAATTTCTCGCAGCAGGACAAACGTGCAGTAACCGTTGAAACATCCGACGGGTCTGGCCGTTTTGGATCCTGACTGTGCATTCTGAATGGTTCTACGTAAATACTAACGTTTGCTGAACTGGAAGCGTCTACGTGCACCGGGCTGTCCGGGTTTCTTCCTCTCGACCTCGCGGGCATCGCGGGTGAGGAAACCGTTGGACTTCAGAACCGGACGATAGGCCTCCTTGTTGATCTCGCAAAGTGCGCGGGATATGGCAAGGCGGAGTGCTTCGGCCTGGCCTTTGATTCCACCACCGTCCAGATTGGCGTTGATGTCATAGTCAGCCAGAGTCTCGGTCACATTCAGAGGCTGCTTTACGATATAACGGAGAGTGTCCTCCTTGAAGTACTCTTCAAGTGTACGGCCGTTGATGGTAATGTTGCCTTTGCCTGTAGTCACATAAACGCGAGCGACAGCAGATTTACGTCTTCCAAGGGCGTTGATTACTTCCATGTGCTCTGTTTACTTTTGTTCGTTAATGTTGATTAATACTGGAGACTGGGCCTGATGAGGATGCTCGGGACCTGCATATACATGAAGGTTGCTGTACATCTTGTTGCCCAGACGGGTCTTGGGGAGCATCTTGCGGATCGCCTCCCTGATAACGGCTTCCGGCCTGCGTGCGAGAAGCTCCTTGGGAGTAGCGAAACGCTGACCTCCGGGATAGCCGGTGTGACGTACATAGACCTTGTCAGTGAGTTTCTTCCCGGTGAAACGGACCTTATCGGCATTGATTATGATGACATAATCGCCGCAGTCCATGCTCGGGGTGTAGTACACCTTGTTCTTGCCGCGCAGCATGATAGCCACTTTGGAAGCAAGGCGACCCACGATCTGGTCTGTTGCATCAACCACTACCCATTTCTTCTCGATCATGTTCGGGTTAGCCGACACTGTTTTGTAGCTTAATGTGTCCACTGTGTTGATTTTTAAGTTAATACATTAAATTTTGTTGCAATCCCCCTATTATAAGGGGGTGCAAAGATATACAAAATTTCCTATCTGTCAAAACTTTATCTGTAAACCACGCAGAACATACGGCTTCAGGACATGATGCCGGCTGCATCAGTAAAACGGTTTTATAGTAGAATATAGGCAGAATATGAGCTATTTTTATTATATTTGAAGCGGTAACCCGTTAAAACCTTGCCTGCCATGAAAAAAATAAGACTGTCGCTCTTCCGCAAAATCGTAGCCGTAGCCATTGCCGTAGTACTTGAGCTTCTGCTGTTCTTCGTACTCCTCTACATCTGCACTGACTGGTTCCACATAACGAAATCCTTCGTCAGGTATATGGCCAGTATAATCATTGCCACCCCTGTCAGCATAATAGCCTGCAAGGCCATTATCGAATCCTGGACGGGAGAGAAGATCGAATAGGGGCTGCTACCCCCACCTCTCGCCGATGTAGTCCAGCAGACGCAGCACTTCCCCGGGATCATTTTCGGTCACGAGGCGGAGCCGTGTCTCCTTGAAGTCGGGCAGTCCCTTGAAGTAGCAGGACAGATGTCTGCGCATCTCCAGCACACCGGTCCTTTCCCCCTTGAATTCCAATGATTTGGCAAAATGTTCCTTCGCAAGTGCCACCCTTTCGCCTACGCCCATGGGCGGAAGTTCCTCCCCTGTATCCAGATAATGCCTGATCTCCCGGAATATCCACGGATGACCGAAACTGGCGCGTCCTATCATCACTCCGTCCACCCCGTAACGTTCGAAAGCCCGGGCGGCATCCTGAGGTGTCCTGATGTCCCCGTTTCCTATTATAGGTATCTTCATCCTCGGGTTGCGCTTCACTTCCCCTATCAGGGTCCAGTCCGCCTCACCCTTGTACATCTGGCAGCGCGTCCTGCCATGGATTGTCAATGCCTTGATACCCGCATCCTGCAGTCTTTCCGCCAGTTCCACGATGATCTTGCTGTCCTCATCCCAGCCCAAACGGGTCTTGACCGTCACGGGAAGCTTTACCGCATCCACCACCCTTCGGGTTATCTCCACCATCTTGTCCGGCTCGCGCATCATCCCTGAACCCGCACCGCGACGGGCTATCTTGTTGACCGGACACCCGAAATTGATGTCTATCACATCCGGACGCGCCTCCTCGACCCTCAGGGCAGACTCCACCATCGCCTCCGGGATATGTCCGTAGATCTGCATCCCGATGGGTCTCTCGTAGTCGAAGATCTTCAGCTTGTACAGCGACCCCGGCACATCCCTGATAAGTCCGTCCGATGAAATGAACTCGGTATACATCATGTCCGCCCCGAACTTCTTGCAGACATATCTGAAAGAAAGATCGGTCACATCCTCCATCGGAGCCAGCAGAAGGGGACGGTCCCCCAGATCCAGGTTGCCTATTCTCATTTTTATAAATTCTCCAATTTCAAAAAAAGCCGGACAAAAGTAAAAATAATTATAGAAAAGAATATCTTTGCGGGGAATTTAAAAAGGAGATCATTTATAAATATGGCAACGAAGACTAAAATCAACCGCATCGGTGTTATCACATCCGGCGGAGATGCTCCTGGAATGAATGCAGCCATCAGAGCTGTAGTGCGTACATCCATCTACTACGGTAAAGAGATCTACGGTTTCTACCGCGGGTATCAGGGAATCATCGAAAAAAGCTACATGCAGATGCAGTCGCATTCCGTTTCCAAAATCATCAGCCAGGGAGGCACCATCCTCAAATCTTCACGCTACCCGGAATTCAAGGACAAATTCGTAAGGGAAAAGGCATACAACAACCTCAGGGAGCTGGGCATCGACGGCCTGGTAGTCATCGGAGGCGACGGCTCGTTCCGCGGTGCGGATCTGCTGTACAAGGAACACGGCCTGCCGGTCATCGGAGTCCCGGGGACAATCGACAACGACATATACGGGACCGACTTCACCATCGGATTCGACACGGCCATCAACACTGCCGTACAGGCCATAGACAAGCTCAGGGACACCGCAGACAGCCACAATCTGGTATTCTTTGTGGAGGTAATGGGACGTGATGCCGGCTTCATAGCCCTCAACACGGCCATGGCCACCGGAGCAGAGACCACGTTGATCCCCGAGATTCCTACCACCATAGACAAACTGTGCGAATACCTTCAGTTCGAGAGACGCAAGAACAAGACTTCGGGCATCATCATCGTAGCCGAAGGCGGAGACCTCGGCAATGCCAACCAGATAGCGGAAAAAGTCAAGGAGCGTATCCCCAACTACGAGACCAGGGTCACTACCCTCGGCCATATCCAGAGAGGAGGTTCCCCGACATGCAACGACAGGGTTCTCGCCAGCATCCTGGGCTACGGAGCGGTAAAGGCACTGCTTGACGGACGTTCAGGAGTGATGATAGGTCAAATGCAGAACGAAACGGTATTCACACCGTTCTCCGAAGCATGCAGCCGTCACAACGAGATCAATACCAAGTGGTACGACATCACACGCGTACTTTCCATATAAAAATTACGTCACAAAGGCCTTTGTCCGGCATTGAAAAACATAATTCCGAAAAGAAAACATGTAGATAACGAACAAGGTCCAAGATTAGTTACAAAAACAGCCGGAGGCGTCGCGACGACATCTCCGGCTGTTGTACATTATGCCCCTGGCATTCCCGGCTACAAGGATTCCGCCATCTCGCGTTCCACATCCTCCGTTGTAATAGGAAGACGTTTGGAGCCGAGCAGACGACAGCCTTTCTCAGTGATGAGCAGGTCGTCCTCGAGACGGATGCCGCCGAAGTCATAATACTCCTTCTCAAGCAGAGGGAAGTTGACATACTGCGTATTGATGCCTTCCTTCTTCCACTTCTCGATAAGTGCAGGAATGAAATAGATACCCGGTTCATCGGTAACCACATGGCCCGGCTCAAGCATCTTGCCCATACGGAGTGAACCCAGACCGAACTGTGCCGAACGCCTGTAGGTGTCGTCATAGCCCACGTAGTTCTCCCCGAGATCCTCCATGTCATGCACGTCCAGTCCCATATTGTGTCCGAGCCCGTGAGGCATGAAGAGCGAATGCGCTCCGGCGGCTACGATCTCGTCAGGGTCGCCCTTGAGGATGCCGAGGTTGACAAGCCCCTGAGCCATCAGGCGGGATACTGTCTGATGTACCTCTGTATAAGTAATGCCTGGACGGGCGATGGCGAGAGCCAGATTGTTGGCTGCAGACACGATGTCGTATATCTCCTTCTGCTTGGTCGTGAACTTGCCGGACGACGGAAGCGTACGTGTAAAGTCCGAGCAGTAGTTGGTGTTGGACTCGGCACCGGCATCGATGACGATGAGCTTGCCGTCTGTCAGGATTCCTTCATGGTTGTGGTTGTGCAGGGTCTCGCCGTGCTGGGACAGGATGATCGGGAATGAAGGCATAAGGCCCTCCGCAATGGCTATTCCCTCCATGACACCCACCAGCTGCTGCTCCACCATGCCCAGACGGGCCATCTTCATGGCCGTGAAATGCATGGCATAGCCTATGTTGCAGGCCTTGTCGATCTCCTCGATCTCGCACTGCTCCTTGATGAGCCTCATGGATACCACTGCCTTGATGAACTCCTCGGAAGCTTCGCTGCGCATACTGTCAAATGCCACCCCGAGCATCCGGTTCAGGCGGATCATGTTCTGGTAGCGGTACGGCGGGAGGAAATGCACCTTGCGTCCGCCTGCCTTGGCCTTGGAGACATACTTGTCCAGCTCGGCGAGAGGGAATGTCCTGGAAACTCCCACCGAAGCGGCCTTGTCGCTGATCAGAGGCTGAGGGCCCATCCAGATGATATCGTCGATATCGACATCATTGCCGAAGATGATCTCTTCGCCCGACTCCAGGTCGATGACGGCAGCCAGATCCGGGTCCGTAAGGCCGAAATAGTAGTTGAAAGTACTGTCCTGGCGGTAGCGGTAGGCATTGCCGGCGTAGTTGACAGCCGCCTCCCCGGTACCAAGGAACAGAAGTATACCGGAGCCGACCTTGGTCTTCAAGGTATTCCTCCGGCTGATGTAGACTTCTTTTGCAAACATATCGTTAGTGACTTAAAATTGATTTTCAAAATTAAACCTTATTCCGCACAAAAACAAAGAAATGTTCTGCCCGGTCAATGAAGCGGAGCTGCAACCGCAGGCAAGAAGGTCCGCAGTCACCCCATATTTAGTATATTTGCCACATGAAATCCTTCTCCGCACACCGCCTCACCATGATACTGCCGGCTGCTGCAGGCTGCTGCCGGTTGCTGCAGGCTGCCATCATCGCCATCCTGTTGGCTGCATCCTCATGCTCCGGCCGCAACGGACAAGTCGGTCCCGTCCTGGCAGCGGCCGACTCTCTGATGATGTCCCGGCCTGAGGCCGCCCTTGACACTCTTCTGACGCTGGACAGCACCGTCGCTGCCTCGCTGCGCGGACGCGAGCGCGCCGACTACACCCTCCTGATGACCGAAGCGCGGTACAAATGCTGGCTGCCCGTAGCGGAGGATACCGCCATAACCAAGGCAGCGGGCTACTACCGCCGCAAGGGGCCTGACAGCAGGCTCGCACGTGCACTGATGATGCAGGGGGCAGTACTCTCAGAGCGCGGGGACAGCGAAGGGGCGATGGC
>CALVDF010000042.1 GCA_944326245.1 uncultured Bacteroidales bacterium | reverse complement strand
AATATTTTTCATACCTTTGTACCGTAAGAGTTTCCCGAACAAGCAAAGCGATGCAGACCACGGCAATTAGAACGGTTACCAACTCATTACCCGAAAACGAGGTAATTCTTCTAACTCTCTTGATTTCAAAGAGGTATATTCCTTATACAGATTTTGACAAATATTCTACATTTGTCTGAAAAATACAGAAATCGTGAAGACTCTGATCTTATCCTGCGACATGGGCGGCGGCCACAATTCCGCTGCCAAAGCTCTTCAACAGTACGGCTCCCGCAACAGCATACAGTGCGAGATAGCAGATACCCTGTCATTTATCAGCACCGATTTTTCCAGGACAATGTCCGACCTGTATATTTTCACGACCAAGAGCAACCTTATCAAGGCCATATACAAAACAGGAGAGATAGTTCCCCGCTCGAAACGGGTGAAATCGCCTGTCTACGTTGCCAACAAAATATACTGCAAAAAACTCTGTGACCATATACTGGAAGAAGGATTCGATTCTGTCATCTGTACACATGTCTTTCCCGCCGAAGCCATGACAGCCCTCAGAAGGACAGGACAGGTCAACCTCAGGACGGTCTTTGTCCAGACAGATTACGATGCCTTGCCGCTCATGAAGGACCTTGAGGTTGACGGAATCGTAATTCCCCACCCTCATCTGATCGAGGAATGTGCCGAAACCGGAGCCGGACGGGAGCTGCTGCATCCTTTCGGCATACCGGTACGGGAAGAATTCCTGGAACATACGGACAAGCCGACAGCACGTGAAGGTTGCCAGAACCTGTTTCAGGACGGCGATTCCATAAGGCAAGGAGCATACTGGTACCTGATAATGTCTGGCAGCATGGGATTCGGAAAAACCGGTGAACTCATACGCAACATTCTGCACACGGAAGGCATGGATGTAGAAATATTCGCCGTCTGCGGCAGCAACCGCAAGCTGTACTCGAGACTCAAGAAAGATTTCGCGGCCGATGCAAACGTCCATCCCATAGGGTTTACAGACATGGTCCCCCTGCTTATGGATGCATGTGACGTGCTTTTCACCAAACCTGGAGGACTGTCCAGCACCGAAGCGGCTGCCAAGGGCATACCTATAATCCACACGGCACCAATACCGGGATGCGAAACTGACAATGCACGTTTCTTCCATTATCACGGCATGTCATACAGCACTACCGACATAGCCCAGCAGGTAAAGGTTGCCCACCGGCTCTGCACGGACGATGACTACCGCCTGTCGATGACAGCCGCCCAGACCGCAAACACATTCAAAGACACTTGCAGCAATATTTTCAAACTGCTTATGCAGTAAGTCCAAGAACTGTCCGCCGTACTATTCCGCAACTTGTCCGGCTTCCCGGAAATCCAGGAATCCTGAAGGCAGATGCATGCCTGCGACAAGCAGACCGTTGTCTTCTGCATACCGGATCATACGCTTGCGGGCAGCTATAGACGCCTGCTTGTCCATATCGTACACGGCACATATCTCAGGATGTTCAAACTGCAGGGCCAGCCCGTGGATGATGTCGCCCCATACCAGAATGTCATCAACCTGGTATGCAGTATGTCCAGGCGTATGTCCTGCCGCATCGACTGCTATCACTCCGCACGGAAGCGTATCTCCAGGCGCGAACAGATGCAGACGGCCGCGGTAAGCATCCATAGTCTTTACGGCCTGTGAATTACGCTCAGGCGGCATGTTCATCCATGCATCGTATTCTGCCTGCGAAGCATAGACGGCAGCATTGGTGTACACGGGATTGCCGGCCTCATCCAGCATTCCTCCTATGTGGTCTCCGTGAAAGTGTGTGATATACAGATAGTCTATATCCATAGGAGAGATACCCGACGAATCCAGTCCGAGGCGTACACCTCCGTCAGGATGACCGTAGCCGGTGTCGAACATCAGTAGCTTTCCGTCCTTGCGCACCAGAAAGGCACTCATGGAAGACGGGACAGCATCCATAAGTCCAAGACTCTCCGTCAATGCACTGTCAGCATCGGGGAAAAGTGCCAAAGGCTGTCCGGCGACCTTGTCACACAGCCATACTATCTCGGTTCCTGTTTTACTGGAGCAACCAGCTGTAATGAATGCTGCGGCAGCAACGGCTGCCATCAATGTTGTTTTCATATCATGTATGGTTTATTATCTGCTGTAATCTGCAATACAATAAGTGCAGTCCTTTAATTTTTCAATTGACAACTCACTCACTTCTCAAAAAATCAAGGGCCTTTTCCATTACGCTATCTCCATTATCCAAAAACGTGTCAATGTCTTCCTCAGCTAAAATGTCCGGTTGAATTCCAATGCCCACAAATTCATTCCCTTCAGTATCCAATTCATGTTTGGTGCAAATGCAGCAACCGAATCCGAATCCAAGGTCAATAAATACCGGATTTCCTGTACTTCCTCCGGTAGGAGTCCCGATGATTTTTCCTCTTTTGGCACCTCTGAACAATACACAGAAATTTTCAGCAGAGGAAAAAGTAGTAGCATTTACCAATAACACAATGGGGTTCTTATAAATTTCTTTTTCTTTGACAGGTAAAACAGGGTCCGGAGTCTGCACATACCATTCCCGCGGATAATTCCAGGAAGCATGGGCTGCTATATACATTGGCGAGCTCCATGTTCCTTGCGGAATGGGTTGATGTATAAAATGGCTGATCAGGTAATCCGCATGTAATGAATTTCCACCACTATTATTTCTGATATCAATGATTAAAGCATCTGTCTTCAATATTTCATCGTACAGTTCATCGAAATAAGCACGGTCGAAATCCGAATTCTGAAAACTGCCCACTGTCAACAAGCCTATATTGCCTTCCTCTACTCTAAAGCTCATTGAAGGAGTACCGTTCTGCAAGTCCCATGCAATATTCCGGTCGCTCTCCACTGCAAACTCCTCCCCCTTTTCATCCTTGAATAAAATTCTGCTTGTTCTGGAGCCTTTGTCCTTGGTCAATTCAAACTCTGCAAATGGCCTGTATTTTGCCCATTGGGGAGTCGAGGAAGCTAAATACGGCCGGATATGCCTATTCCCATAATCCAGTACATTCTCGTCATCTATTTCTACAATCTCGCACCCGGGACGTACTCCCGACTGCTTTAGAACCGAACTGTATACAGCCGTTACAAACACTCTGTCTCCGATCCGTTCAGTTTTCATCGGAAACGGCCGGATCCAATCAGACGGGTCCTTGGGATTATTCATCGGGAAGATATACGTATGTCCGTCCTGAAGTTTATTGCAAAGGACCTGCATCCCTTTCAGGAAATCTTCATCGGATAAGGTTGCTGTCAAAGACGGCATCGAAGCCACACACAAACTGTCCCAATCGAATTCCAGTTTATCATAAAAGGCAAAATTATATTTTACTTCCGTGCAGAAACGCGATAATACATAAGCTTTTGCCGGTGCATCCAATTCTGCGTCCCCCGTCTGCCCATGTGCAAAAGACCGGTTTACAAATAAACAGACACATAACAGTATAAGCGTCTTCTTCATACTGGAATAAATTCAATGTGTGGTTTTCAATAATCCTAGAGTTGCCTCTATCAGGTACAATAATAGCAAATTCTTGCTTAATATCATCGGCATCGGACAAAATTCAATTCTTCAATGCAGATTTATCTGTCTATTCTGACGTTTCTACAATAGTGCCTGATATATCCTGGGGCGTTATTTTCCTCGGGGAACTTAAATTGTTCGATTGTACTGCCGGTTTTCTTGCGCTGATATCCATTCTTCGATCCTTGTTTACCAGCAAGGTATCTCTCTTCTTCCCTCCGTCACTGACATAAATGTATCGTGTATACCCCACATTAGCCTTGCTTGCCTTTGCAGTCTCTGTACTTGTTTCTTGCGTCTGGTTTCACGGAAGCAACAGGTTATATTAGTAACGAGAATCCCTTCCTGCGAAAATGGCCTGTAATCGCTGAGAACTGTTGTTAAAGCAGTGGAACATGATGCTCGTAACTTTCAAACAGGGCCGGGGCGCTATGACCACAGGGCGGCGGGACAGTTCGGCCCGGACCAGGCGGCAGGCGGAACTGAGCATCCTAACATCGCCTCAAAATACTAAACCCCTAATTATCCAGCAATTGCGTTTTCGTGCCAATGTTAGGATGAGCCAAATCCGGCAGATATCGCTGATTTTCGCTTATCCTAACATGAAGTCAAAATGCTATTTTGCTGAAAATCAACCGTGTGCCAAAATCCATCAATGTTAGGATGCCGACAAGGTCATCGGCTTTTTCATTATTGCCCTCATCCGAGAGCAAGCTTTAGGGCGGCAACGTAATTTAATCCAACCTGGCTGGGGGATTAACCCTGCTTCGCAGGCTTTTTCCCCACGCCGCTTGCCGCGGAGGCCATTGCAATAGCTTGGACGAAAAGCCGGGATTCTCGCGTGGCTCGAATCCCCCGTTTTTCATTATGGTCCTCATCCGAGAGCAAGCTCTCGAGTGAGGACCATAATGAAAAAAGCCTGAGGGCTCTCAGGCTTTTCTGGCTTTTGCGGAGAGAGGGGGATTCGAACCCCCGGTACCCACGAGGAGTACAACAGTTTTCGAGACTGCCCCGATCGACCACTCCGGCATCTCTCCGAATCCGGAAATGAGAATGCAAATATAAGTCCATTTTTCCAATTCGGTAAAAAACTTTGACACATTATTTTGCCAAACCGTTTTTATGTCCCATCTTTGTTACCGGAAGTTTGGCCGTAACGTCCCGCGGCGACACACAAGACACTTAATTTCTTGCTTTATGATACAGATAGATGAACTTGTGTTCAGCTACAGGGGACGTTGCGTGTACGACGGCATGAGCCTTGAGCTGAAGGACGGAGCCGTATACGGGCTCCTGGGAAGGAACGGAGCGGGCAAGACTACCCTTATGAGACTTATCGCCGGGCTCCTCAGATGCGGAAACGGACGGATAGAGGTAGACGGCAGAGTCCCGTCGGACCGGAAGCCGGAATTTCTTGACAACGTGTATTTTGTACCGGAGAGTTTCAATGCTCCGGACATGACTGTAAGCCGGTACGCCGGCTGCTACGGCATGTTCTACTCCCGTTACGACGGCGACGCCATGGCCGATTACCTTAAGGCTTTCGAGGTGGACCCGGACGCCGTATTCAGCACTTTGTCCACCGGACAGAAGAAGAAGGCAATGATCGCGTTTGCCCTATCCCTCAATACCAGGCTACTGCTGCTCGACGAACCTGGAAACGGTCTTGACATCCCGTCAAAGCTATGCCTGAGGCGTCTTCTGGCAGAGTGTTCACGGCCGGACAGGACAGTTGTCCTTTCGACCCACCAGGTGAGGGAGATTGACGAGATCGTCGACCACCTCGTCGTCATAGATTCCGGCCGACTGCTGCTCGAAGGTTCGCTGGATGACATAGCCGGCTGCATCAGCTTCAAGGTTGCTGACAGTACGATGCCGGATGCCCTGTTCAGCGAGCGGACAGCGGCTGGAACTGTCAGCATAATCCCGAATGCCACGGACAACCGCGGCACGGGTAGGGACAAGATAGACATGGAAATACTTTTCGATGCCTGCATATCCGGGGGAAAACGTATGGCGGACTATCTGCGTACACATGTCGGACATTCAGGGAAGTAAGGCTATGGAAACATCTGCTGTAAACTTTAAAGGCATTCCGGAGAAATGCATAAGGGCCGCAATGCTCACACTGTCGGACGTGAAATCCGGACTTGGGAAAACGTGGCCGGCCGCAGCCGCCGTGACTCTGCTGTATATCGCTTACTGGGCCATAATGCTTCTGACAGGCAGCCATGCATCGCCGGAAGACCGACAACCTGTACTGTATCTGGCTGCCATGTTCTTTGCATTTACAGTGCCGTCCGCCGTGTACGGCCATATCAACGATCCTTCGGACGGGATCGGTTTTGCAATGCTGCCTCTTCCGGTATGGTTGAAGTTCTCCGTGATGATGCTCGTCGCCACTGTTGTGCTTCCGCTGTGCTTTTATCTTTGCATATATGCGACGGACTGCATTCTTGCCCTGGCTGGAAGCGGCAGCGGATTTTCAGGGATGATCTGGGATTCAGGCGGTACTGACATCGCTGCCTTCTGGAGTGATTTCGGCAGAATCTGTCTGTACCAGTCTGTATTCGTTCTGGGCAACATCTGTCTGCGGAGACACAAGGTCGCCATTACGGTACTGGTCATGCTGGCCGCGCACGGCATACTGATCAGCCTTTTCCACATCGACGGAGCTCAAAGAGGAATCCTTTTCTTCCTTTATTCCTATTGCGTCCCGGTCCTGGTGTGGACCGCTTCCTTCCTGATGTTCAAAAGGATGCAATTCAGATAGAAGCGGACCAGGATTCAGCCGTTCTCTATCTCGTCAAGTTCCAGCCACCGCAGCTCCTTGCTGTCGATGAGATCATTGACCTCCCCTATACGGATAGAATCGGCAGTAAGCTGTTCCGATGTAAGTGTCCCTGAACAAAGACGTCCCTCGATAGCTGATTTTTCTTCACCAAGCGATGCCAGATCCTTTTCCAGCTGTTCCTTTTCCATCTTTTCCTTATAGGTGAGACGGCGTTTACGCTCGGGCTTGTCTGCAGAAGCAACTGCGGGGCGGCTATCCTTACGGGACTCCCTGGAGGCTGCCCTGCGTTCTTCTTCCCTGTCCTTGAGATATTGCCTGTAGCCTGAATAGCTGCCTACGAAATCCTTCACTTTCCCCTCACCTTCGAAGATGAAGAGGTGGTCAGCCAGCTTGTCGACAAAAAACCGGTCATGCGAAACTATCAGCAGCGACCCGGAGAATCCGGCCAGATATTCTTCCAGGACATTGAGGGTCATCAGATCCAGATCGTTGGTAGGCTCGTCCAGGATAAGGAAATTGGGGCTGCGCATCAGAATCGTCAGAAGATACAGTCTTCTGCGTTCACCACCGCTGAGCAGGGCTACCCTGTTGCGGTGCATGGATGGAGGGAACAGGAAGTAATTGAGGAATGTCATCGCCGAAACTGTCTCTCCCTTGCCTATCGATACCACATCGGCTATCTCAGAGACCGTCTCCAGCACTGTCTTGTTTCCGTCCAGACTTATACCCTCCTGGCGGTAATAGCCGATCCGCAGTGTCTCGCCACGGTCTATCACGCCTTCCGACGGTTCGAGCACCCCGGCTAGCAGATCCATGAAAGTGCTCTTGCCCACTCCGTTGGGCCCTACCACCGCTATTTTCTCCCCTGGGGCGAAATTGTAGGTAAAATCCTTCAGGACCGGAAGATTTCCCCAACTGTACCCTACTCCGCGGCAGTTGATGATCTTGCGCCCGAGCCTGGCCATTCCGGCCCGTATTTCCAGCTGCTTTTCCTCTATGTGCTGCCCGGCCCTGTCTTTCAGTTCATGGAACGCATCTATACGGTATTTTGCCTTCGTTCCGCGGGCACATGGCATGCGTCTCATCCAGTCCAGCTCGGTACGCAGCAGATTCCTGGCCCTGTCCGTGGCTGCATTGAAATTGGCAATACGTTCCTGCCGTTTCTCCAGAAAGTAAGAATAGTTGCCCTGATAGCGGTACAGCTTGCCTCCGTCAAGTTCAAGTATCTGATTGCACACCCTGTCAAGAAAATACCTGTCATGGGTCACCATCAGCAACGTGCAGCGTGAACGGGAGAGATAATCCTCCAGAAATTCTATGCTGTCCACATCCAGATGGTTGGTAGGTTCATCCAGTACAAGAAAATCAGGCTTGCCTATCAGCACGGCAGCGATGGCTGTCCGTTTCGCCTCTCCTCCGCTCAATGTTCCGGCCTTGCGCAGCGGGTCATCCAGCCTCAGGCGCGAAAGCACTGATGCCACTTCATAGTCCTGGATCTCATGGGCACGGTCCCCCGCTCCTGCAAGGACTATATCCGAGATGGTGCGGTCAGGGTCATAATGCTGGTCCTGCTCCAGAAATGCAACCCGGATATCCTTGAGGAAATGCACGGAGCCGTCCCCGTCGGAAGAATCCCTGCCGGCAATGATGCTCAGCAGGGATGTTTTTCCTGTTCCGTTGGGTGCGACCAAGGCTATCTTGTCGCCCTCGTCTATGTGAAATGATATATGGTCAAACAGTACACGCGGTCCGTAGGACTTGGAAACGTTGTTGACCTCCAGATAGCTGCTCATTCCAAATGGCTATCTGTTGCCGTACATGTCCTCGTAATACTTCTCGTATTCGCCGGATGTGATGTTGTCCATCCATGCCTGGTTGTCGAGATACCAGCGTACAGTGCGGTCTATGCCTTCCTCGAACTGCAGACTGGGGCTCCAGCCAAGCTCACGGTGAAGCTTCGTCGCGTCTATCGCATAGCGCATGTCGTGACCCGCACGGTCGGTAACGAAGGTTATCAGGTCCATGTCCGCTCCTTCAGGCCTGCCCAGAATCCTGTCTACAGTCCTGATCACGACTTT
>CALVDF010000041.1 GCA_944326245.1 uncultured Bacteroidales bacterium | reverse complement strand
AGGTGACACGAATTTACAAAATATTATCTATCAATGTATTATAAAATCTTCATTTTTTGACTGACGAAGTCAGGAGGCAGTCCAGGGCCGCGATGAACAGCTCGAAGTAGCCGTACGCGAGCTGCTCAAGCAGATAGACGCCGACAAGGACCGCTGGTAACCGACATACCGGCACATCTTTTACGGAGCAGGACGCAACAGACTGTTGTCCTGCTCCGTTTTTTTGTATGGGCCCCGGGACGGACAACGGAATTTTTCATTATCTTTGCATCTCTTTGCGGGCGTGTTGTAATTGGTAGCCAAGCCAGACTTAGGATCTGGTGCCGCAAGGCGTGGGGGTTCGAGTCCCCCCGCCCGCACCAACCGGAACCTTCTGTCCGGGATATTTTCCACTTATTGACCGCAATTGCAAGAATTACGAGACATGACACGACAACTGAAAATCATTGCCATGATTCCGGCCAGGTATGCTTCTTCCAGGTTCCCTGGCAAGATGCTTGCACCGCTTGGAGGCAAGCCGGTAATAGTAAGGACCTGTGAAGCCGCCGCCGGCATGGGCATCTTCGATGAAGTCTATGCCGTCACCGACGACACCCGGATCATGGAAGCCGTCACCTCGGCAGGCATACCGTGCATAATGAGCAGGCGCAGCCACGAGACAGGCAGCGACCGCATAGCGGAAGCCGTGGAAAACCTGGACTGCGACATAGTCGTCAACATACAGGGGGACGAGCCCTTCACCCGCAGGGACGTCATAACCGGTGTTCTGGCCCCATTTAAGGAAAAGGGAGGCGAGAATATCGACCTGTGTACCCTCAAGGAACTGATGACATCCCCGGAAGAGATATCCAATCCCAACAACGTCAAGGTAATCACGGATGCAGACGGATATGCCCTCTATTTCTCCAGGCAGCCCCTGCCCTACCCTCGCGACCCGCATGCCGGAGCCAGATACTGGCGCCACATCGGCATCTACGCATTCCGCAGGCAGGCCCTGGAAATGTTTGCCCGGTGGCCCATGAGGGAGCTGGAAGCATCAGAAAAGATAGAATGCCTGCGGTTCCTCGAATACGGACGCAGGATACGGGTCGTGGAGACTTCAGGAATGAGGGTATCCATAGACACTCCGGAAGATCTGGCCATGGCCGAAAAGCTCCTCCGGCAGCAATAAGGCAAAAAAGTGCCCCGCGAGCCGCAAGGCTTCACGGGGCACCTCATTTCATTCAGGTGACTGCCGCTTATTTCTTGGTTTCCATAAGCTTTACGATAGCATTGGCAAGTCTCTTGACTCCCTCGAGCATATCCTCGTCGGATACATAGGAGAAGTTCAGACGGAGAGTGTTCTGGCCCTTGCCGTCGCAGAAGAATACTTCACCGATCACGAATGCCACATTCTCCTTGATGGCGATATCGAACAGGTCGCGTGCATCGAGACCCTCGGGCATGGTCAGCAGCAGGAAGAGACCTCCGTCAGGACGGGTCCAGGTAACACCCTTGGGCATGTACTCAGTAAGATACTTGTGCATCAGGTCTCTCTTGTGCCTGTAGAGGTCTATGGTCTTCTGCAGGTTCTTCTCGTAGTAGCCCTTCTCCATGTAGCGTGCTGCCACCTCCTGGTTGAAGATAGGGGTGCAGAGGTCAGCTGACTGCTTTGCAACGATGAGACGGTCGATGATCTCCTTGGGTGCGAGTACCCAACCCAGACGGAAACCGGGCACGAATGTCTTCGAGAATGTACCCAGAAGGACCACTCTCTCGGGAGCCATGGAATACATGGTAGGATATGACTCTCCCTCGTAGCGGAGCTCCTTGTAAGGGCTGTCCTCGATGATGATCAGGTCATGCTTGCGGGCCACGTCGATGATCTCCTGACGTCTCTTGACATCCATTGTCACGCCTGTAGGGTTCTGGAAGTCAGGAATGGCATAGATGAACTTGGGTTTCTGTCCCACTGCGCAGAGTGCCGATACCACTGCCTCGGCCTCCTCGTCGTGACGGATGCCGACGGGACGTCCCTGATAGGACCAGATGGCCTGAAGTGCTCCGAGGTATGAAGGCAGACCGCAGAGAACAGTGTCGCCGGGATTGATGAAGATCCTGGAAATCAGGTCAAGAGCCTGCTGGGATGCAGTGGTGATGAGGATATTGGAGATATCCACCTTCACACCTTCGTTCTCGTATTTCTTGGCAATCTGTTTTCTCAGGGCCACACTTCCTTCGGTAGAGCCGTACTGGAGAACCTGTGCGGGCTTCTCGTTCATAAGCTCCATCATGATCTCCTTCAGGTCATCTACAGGGAAAGTCACTGCATTGGGGAAACCGCCGCCGAATGATATGATCTCGGGCCTGTTGGCCACGTTCAGAAGGTCGCGGATAGCGGACCTTCTCATGCTCTTTGCATTGTCTGAAAGGTAATTGATAATATCAAGTGCCATAGTTAATGATTTATATTTGTTAAATTCTACAATTTTCGCGCCTACAAATTTAGGCAAATTGTAATTAAAATCCAATATAAACTTCAAAATTTTAAGAATTGCACCATTTCCGAAATTATTGCTAACTTTGGAAGTTTATAAACTACTGTCAGTATACTTTATGCCAACACTCAGACTCACCAAGCAGTTCCGCTTCGAGGGGGCTCATGCCCTGACTGGCTACGACGGGAAATGCCGCCACATCCACGGCCACTCCTACATACTGTATGTCACGGTCAAGGGCACTCCGTCCAATCCTGACGGCACACCCAAGTCAGGCATGCTCATAGACTTCACAGACCTCAAGCGGATAGTCAACGACCATATCATAGACGTTTTCGACCACGCCCTCATCCTCAGGGACACTGCTCCCATGGCAGCCGAGATAGCCCATGCATACGAAAGGGTCATAACCGTCCCTTTCCAGCCCACCTGCGAAAACCTCATCCTGCACTTCGCAGACATCATACGGAAGGAGTTGCCGCAGGGCGTATGCCTGTATTCTCTCCGCCTGCACGAGACAGCCACCTCCTACGTGGAATGGTTCGAATCCGACAATTGACATTACAATGACAATGAATATATGAACAGACTCTTCCTCATAGACGGCCACGCCCTGATGTTCCGGATGTACTATGCGTTTATCCGGCGCCCTATGATCAACTCCAAAGGCACCGACACATCTGTGATATTCGGATTCACCCGCTACCTCCTGGACCTTATCGCGCGCGAAAGGCCCAGTCACCTGGCCGTAGCCTTCGACCCGCCGTGCAAGACATTCCGCCACGATGCCTACCCGGAGTACAAGGCAACCCGCAGTGCCGCCCCGGAGGTCATAAAGGACTCGCTGGAGCCGCTCACGGAGATAGTAAAAGCCCTCGGCATACCCGTCATCATGGTTCCCGGATACGAGGCCGACGACGTGATAGGTTCCATGGCCCTGCGATGGGGTTCGGAGGACTGCAATGTATATATGGTATCCCCGGACAAGGATCTGGGGCAACTGGTATCGGACCATGTCTTCCAGATAAAGCCCGGCAAGAACGGGGCTGAGGACGAGACAGTGGGACGGGAAGAGCTGTGCGCAAAATTCGGCATCAGCGACCCGAAGCAGGTCATCGACATCCTGACCATCTGGGGGGATACTTCCGACAATGTCCCAGGAGTCAAGGGCATCGGGGAAGTCGGAGCCAGAAAGCTGGTCGCCAGATACGGCTCTGTCGACGGCATCATGCAGCATCTGGACGAGCTGCCCCCGAAACAGGCCGCTGCCCTGCGTGAAGCCTCCGGCCATCTGGGGATGAGCCGCTTCCTTGTGACCATAAAGACAGACGTGGACATATCCTCGTGCAGTGAAGAAGACCTCAGGCTCAACCTTTCCGATGCCAGTGCCGCAGCGGCACTGTTCAACGAATACGAATGCCCGTCCCTGCTGCCGCTTCTTCCGGCCGCAGCAGCCTCAGCCGCTCCGGTAGCAAAGAAAGAGCAACCCGCACACCGGATGGAGATGATATCGGATCCGGACCGGTTCTCGGCCGCCGCCCGCACCCTCGGGACGGTCGGAATCGTATTGAAGGACCACAATGAAGCCACAGGGGCAGTACAGCGCCTGTTTCTCTCTGTTCCAGGTACCGGAGACAACGTCCCTGCCCTCGTATTCGCGGCCCCCGACCCTGCTGCAGCCCGCAGCATACTGGAAGCCCCAGACATTGTCAAGGCGGGATACGGCCTCAAGCGGTACATACAGATCCTAAAGCGGGAGGACATAGGCCTCAACGGACCTCTCGCCGATCTCGAGCTGATGCACTACCTCGTCAACCCTGAGACCTCCCACCGCATGGACACCCTGGTACAGTCATATCTCGGACTGGACCTGGACCTTTGCCGCTCCCGGACCGAAGAGGATTCAGGCACGGCTGCCCAGGATGGCAGCAGCACCGCTCCCGGCGCTGCCGAGCCCGACCTTTTCTCCCAACCGTCCGGCACTGCCCCGGAAGACAGTGCCGAGGCAGACCGTCGCGCCGCCGTGGACGCCTCGCTGATGGTTCCGCTGCGGGATGCCCTGCTGGAAGAATTTGCCAAAGACCCTTCGATTGAAAAGATCTACAACGAGATAGAGATGCCCCTGATCCGCGTCCTGGCCGACATGGAATACTGCGGAGTACGCATTGACACCGGAATGCTGGCCGCCTACGGGCAGGAGCTGGGCAAGGAACTTGCAGTCATAGAAGCCCGCATCCGGGAAGAATGCTCGGAGCCCGGTCTCAACGTATCCTCCCCTATCCAGCTGGGGACCATACTGTTCGAGAAACTTAAGCTGGACCCCAAGGCCCGGAAGAACAAAAAGGGCAACTACTCCACCGATGAGGAGACGCTTACGGCTCTGAAGGACCGTCATCCCGTCATAGGCGACATCCTGCAGTTCAGGGCCGTCAAGAAAATCATCTCCACATACATCGAGCCTTTCCCGTCACTCATAGACCCGAGGGACGGCAAGGTACATACTACATTCAACCAGGCCCTCACTGCTACAGGGCGCCTCAGCTCCACTCACCCCAACCTGCAGAACATCCCCATCCGCACAGAGATGGGCCGGGAGATCCGCAAGGCATTCGTACCCTCCGGGCCCGGAAGGGTCATCATCTCTGCCGACTACTCCCAGATAGAACTGCGCCTGATGGCAGCCATCAGCGGGGATGCGGACATGACGGATGCATTCAGACACGGACGGGACATACACACGGCCACCGCAGCCAAAGTATTCAAGGTCAGCGAAGAGGATGTCACTCCTGAACAGCGCCGGCGGGCCAAGACAGCCAACTTCGGCATCATCTACGGCATCTCGGCCTTCGGGCTGTCACAGCGGCTGGACATCCCCCGCAAAGAAGCCTCTGAACTGATCGACGAGTACTTCCGCCACTATCCGGCCATCGCCGACTACATGGAAAGGACCAAGGCCGAAGCTCGCGAGAAAGGCTACGTATCCACTATCTTCGGACGCCGGAGGTACATCAAGGACATCAATTCGCGCAACGCCACTGTCCGCGGTTTCGCGGAGCGCAACGCCATCAACGCCCCCATACAGGGAAGCGCGGCCGATATCATCAAGATGGCCATGAACAGGGTAGCCGCAGCCCTGCATGACGGAGGCTACAGGACCCGGATGATACTCCAGGTACACGATGAGCTGGTCTTCGACGCACCCTGGGAAGAAGCACAGGCCGTCATGGACATGGTACGGAAGGAGATGGAAGGGGTTGTGAATCTGGCAGTACCCCTTACTGTCGAATGCGGCAGCGGATCCAACTGGCTGGAGGCCCATTGACACTGAAACGGACAAATACCTACAGAAATATGGCAGAAGATACAGATAAGACAACAATGCCCGCAGGTACGGCAACGGCTCCTTCACAAGAGTCCAGGGCAGACGTATCCCAGGATGACAACGACCTGGCGCTGAGAGCCATGTCCGGAGACACCCGCGCATTTTCCGCCCTGGCCTCCCGCTACACCGGACAGCTGCGCCTGTTCATCCAGACCTTCTGCCCCAACCCGACAGATGCGGAAGACATCTGCCAGGAGAGCCTGCGCAAGGCCTACCAGAGCATCGGCAGCTTCAAACCCGAATACCTGTTCCGCACGTGGATCTTCTCGATTGCCCGCAACACATCCATCGACCACATACGCCGCAACAACACGTTTTCGACTGTCAAGCTTGGAGAAGCCGACGAGCCTGTCGTCGAAGGACATGAGACCGAGATATCTCCCGAAGATCACATGATTGACGACCAGTCCTATGATCTCTTCATCCGCTCCATTGCCTCCCTGCCCGACCGCTACCGCCACATAGCCGAGCTGCGCCTGCTGCATGATTTCTCCTATCAGGACATCGCCGACGAGACAGGCCTCCCGCTCAATACAGTACGCACCCGCATTCGCAGGTCCAAACAGCTGATTGAAAAGATGATGCAGAACAAAGATCACCGATGAACAAAGATTACCGGTGATACCTGCTACCCGTCTGAAGCCGCTTTGAATACCAGCCGGCACTGATGCCGCCTTCATATCAGGCGCAGCAGCATGGCTTCGTACGTATCTGCCTGCCGGAATCCGTCCATACCCTACAGCTGTAAAAAAAGAACACTGCGGACATTTTTTTATAACTTTGAATCGTTTATCAGTAAGGCCGATTGGATATTTGTACATAACATCAATGTCCCGACAACCTGATACCCTGACATTCCCAATGTTGCAAAACATCGGTCAGCCTGCTGATTTTTCATTGATTATAAGTGAATTTCAACCATTTTTAATTGTTTTACTATGGGTACTGTAAAATATTTGCCATTGTTCTTAGGATTGATAAGCATGTGCTCCTGCTCGCTGTTTGCAGAGAAGGACGGAGACGGATATACATTTCATGAGAGCGACTCTTTTGTGTTCGGCTACTGGAGTCCCGAAGAGGATACCATGTATGCTGCAGCACAGGGAGACGGGCTGATATCCATCGGTTGCGGGAATAGCCCCAAATATAAGTTCGGAGCACGCAGCAACGATGAAGACAGCGATTACGATGCTGAAGGATACCGGCAGTATCTGGCCAAGTGCGAACGGTATTCCGATATCGGACATGATACGGTTTATTATGTTTCCAGCTCCATTTACGGACCGTCCAACGGTTATCATTATTTTGCCGAGGAGATCCGCAAAGTGGGTATAAGCTACAGTCTGGACTGGGCTGAGGGTTACCCGACCGGAGCCGAGCTGGGGGAGCTGTTCACGCTGTACGCCATTTCCCCATTGGAATATATCCGCAGAAGATACACGGACCTTATAAGCTGCAAGGGCCATCCGGATGAGGATATATTTGCGGTGATACAGGAAAACAATTCCTGCGACCGTTTTGTCGGATACCGGACGTCTTCATCAGAAGGGGAACTTTCCGTAAGAAAAGGAAGCACGTTCGATAATTTTTACGGAGAGCCGATAGTGAGAAAGGTGTCGGAACTGACGGAGGATGACCTGAGGCTTGTGGGAGGCGGCGAGTGCAACACAGGAGACTGCATCCTGCTCTTGCTGAGGCCTGACTTTCTGCCGAATGACCGCTCCGGAGTACTGACAATCACCGTTGCCACCGACCGCCGCACATACACCGTACCGTTCACCGGCCTCAATGAACTTGAAGACCCTGCGTAACCCGGCGTAACCCGGCAGAACCCCGCGTATCCCGGCGTATCCCGGCATATCCTGCATATCCTGCATATCCTGGCGTATTCTGGCGTAATCCTGCATGGACCAGGCAGGAGACGGCACAAAACGTGCATTATAGGCATCAAGACATACTCCTCAATGCCGTGTATTTTGGACTTTTAGAGAGCCCCGCATAGCCTTGCCACACTAACCACCTGGCAACCATCGAGATCGTCCAACATCATCATACAGAATGTCCGTCAATCCTGTTTCCAGTCACAATTCTCTATCCGCCAACAGGTTATCCGGAGACACACTGCAAACAACCGCATCCTTGCACTTCGGCTCTCCGCAGCTCCCGCCATTCACCGTTTCGCATAGTTGCGGTCTGCCCAACTCCTTACCACCTGCAAAACGCCAAAAACGGATGCGGATGGTGGTGACGGTTTCCCAATATCGTCGGCACCTTCCGGAAAAGGGAAATCGTGCGGTATTATTCATCCTAACATGGCCTCAGATTGGCCGCTTCAGCATAATATTCTATGAACCAGATAATTGCAGACAAGAGTCAGAATGAGTGCAATGTTAGGATAGAGCGGAACAGCTAGTTTTGGCGGTTTTTCAGCCATCCTAACATGGACAAAAATCGGCCTCCTCAGTGCAAAACATTGTGAACCAACGCATTGCAGACAAAGGCCCGAATGAATGCAATGTTAGGATAGCGTAAAACGGCCCGTTCTGATGGTTTATCAGCCATCCTAACATCGATCCCAATTTGCCACTCTGACGCAATACTCTATGGACCAGCTAATTGCAGACAAGAGCCAGAATGAGTGCAATGTTAGGTTGGTGTTTTTGGACGGGACTGCCGCTCCCGGGCGCTGCCACAACGCCCACAAAATGCCGAGAAGTGGGCGGTGTGGACGGGGCGATGCAGGCAAGATACTGCGAGAGGTACTTCTGGACGCGACTGCCGTTCCCAGGCGCTGCCACAACGCCCACAAAATGCCGAGTAGTGGGCGGTGTGGAAAAAGCATGCGTGGTGTGAACGGGGCACTGGCGGCAAGGTGCCGCGGGAGGCACTCCTGGACTGCCCCACGACCACCGAGGAAAGTGACAGGAAATCGGTTCACATTCCACAGGCCGATGAATGCGGACATGCGCCGGAAGACCTCCAGGAACGGTACAGATGAACTGCCGGGACAAAATGTACTGCCGGGACAGAAACGACAGAATCGTTTTAACAGGGAAGTTTCGGTCAGACTAAATGACTTATTTGCAACGAATTGCCACATACGCGACTTCCCTGATGCCTTTTCGAAACCCCATTGAGGTGTACCAAAAAGATTGGACACAAGTAAAAAACAAATATGAGCAGCAACAATTTATTACGTGTCCACCTGAT
>CALVDF010000040.1 GCA_944326245.1 uncultured Bacteroidales bacterium | reverse complement strand
ATGCTCATGAAACGTCATCAGCGTATCGCTCCATTATTCGAAGATGATTTCTGGGTGACACGTTGACGAAGTCAGGAAAGAGATGCAAAGATAATGAAAAATTCCGTTGTCCGTCCCGGGGCCCATACAAAAAAACGGAGCAGGACAACAGTCTGTTGCGTCCTGCTCCGTAAAAGATGTGCCGGTATGTCGGTTACCAGCGGTCCTTGTCGGCGTCTATCTGCTTGAGCAGCTCGCGTACGGCTACTTCGAGCTGTTCATCGCGGCCCTGGACTGCCTCTTCAGGCTTGTTGCGCACGAGGAAGTCGGGCTCGAGCTGCGAGTTCTCCAGATATGTGCCTTCCTTGGTACGGTATCCGATGACGGGGATTCCGAAGTACATGGTGGGATCCTGCAGGGTCTCCCAGTTGACGGAGGTCATGGTGCCGGGTACGGGCATGCCGACTATGGAGCCTATGCCCTGGTGCTTGTAGACCCATGGAGTGCCGTGGGCATTGGAGTAGTTGTCCTCGGCCACCAGCATGATCGAGTGCTTGTTGTAGCGGCGTGAAGGCATGTCGCAGACTACTGTGCCCTGGATGACCTGCTCGAGGTATTTTTCTCCGCTGAAGAGGATTTCGATGTCCTCGTGGAGGCGGCCGCCTCCGTTGTGGCGGGTGTCGATGACGATGCCGTCGCGCAGATTGTATTTGCCCAGGATGTCGGCATATACGTCACGGTAGCTGCCGTCGGCCATGGAACGGATGTGCACGTAGCCGAGGCGTCCGCCGGAGAGGCTGTCCACTTCTGCAGCACGGCTCTTGACCCACCTCTGATACAGCAGCTCATTCTGTGCTCCGCCGGAAATGGGTTTGGCTACCATGTCCCAGCGCTCCTTGGTGGCTGGATCATAGAAGGAGAAGAGAACCTGGATGCCGCGTTTGCCGTTGATGAGCGGGAACCAGTCTTCCCCTGCGAGGATGGGCTGGCCGTCGATCTTCTCGAGTATGACTCCCGGCTTGACCTTGGATCCGGTGACCGAGAACGGACCGGGATCCAGGACTTCGTCTATCTTCAGGCCGTCGCCTTCGTACTTGAGGTCAAACAGCAGTCCGAGTGCCGGGGTGGATTTCTCGGCGGCAATTCCGCTGTAGCCCGATCCGGTGTGGGAAACATTGAGCTCCCCGAGAATCTCGGACAGCATCTCCGAGAAATCGTAGTTGTTGTTGATGTGCTGCAGGAACGGCTCGTAGTCTTTCTGCAGTCTGTCCAGATCCACTCCGTGGTAGTTGGAGTTGTAGAATTTGCGTTTTTCCTGCTTGAACACGTGGTCGAACATGTAGGCGCGTTCGGCTGCGCGGTCAAGCTCCATGCGCATGTTGAAGTCGATGGGCTGGAGCTGTTTGCCTGCAAGTGTCATCACCTGCGGACGGCTGCCGAGGATGTAGAGTTTCTTGCCGCTCTTGTCCAGGAGCATGCCTCCGGGGGTTACGCCCTTTCTGAGCAGGGATATCTCGCCCGTACGGGGCTTGAGCTCCCAGAGGTCGAAACCTCTTTCGAACGAACTCATGAAGTAGAGGGTCTCCCCGTCTTCGGTCATGGCTGCGGAGAGCAGGTTGGACGACATGGGGGTGAGACGCTGTACGCGGTCTTCGAGGCCGTCAAGCTCGACGACGATGTCCTTGCCGGCATCCTTTGCGTCAGAGTCTTCCTTCTTGCCGGAGTCGTTCTTCTTTTTGTCCTTTGACTTTTTGTCTTTTGTGGCTTCCGAAGCCTCTTTGGCCTTTTTCTCAGCTGCGTCTTTCTGCTCTTCGTACAGGGCGTATTCCTCTTCGCTCATGTTGAATTCATCGTAGGCCTTGCGGTTCATGAATGCGATGAACACGTCGTCCTGACTGCCCCACGAGGCGTGTGAGCGCATACCCAGACGGTTGGAAATGAATATAATGGCGTTGCCGTCCATTACCCATTTGGGAGAGCCGTCTATGTATCCGCTGTTGGTGACATTGTAGATCCTGCAGTCGCCTGAGGCCGATACTATGCCTATGTCGCTGTACGGGTCGCGGCGGTTGGTTATGAGAGTGACTGCAAACCACTTGCCGTCAGGAGACCAGTCGTAGGAGAATTCCCCGTAGTGCTGTGTCCCGTCGGTTATCTGGCGTACCTTGCCGGATTCCAGGTTGAGGACCTTGAGGATGTTGCGGTTCTCGATGAAGGCGATCTCCTTGCCGTCGGGCGAGAATGTAGGCCATGTACGTTCAGCGTCACTGCCGTCGTTGATAAGCGGCTCTTCGCTGATGAGGGTGGCATAGGCAAAGTGCAGGTCATCCTCCCTTTCCATGGTAGCCTTGTAGAGATCCCAGTGTCCGTCCCTTTCGGATGCATAGACTATGGTCTTGCCGTCGGGAGAGACGGTCAGGCCTTCCTCTGCCTCTGCGGTGCGGGTGATCTGCCTGGTAGTTCCGTATTCGTCGGTAGTGGCGAACACTTCGCCGCGGCTGAGCAGGATGATTTCCTTTCCGTCATCCGAAATGGCTATCTCGGATACCCCTCTGGGACTGAATGTGGAAGGATGGTTGATGTTGTCGTTGAGGATGGTCACGGCCACTTTCTCAGGCTGTCCGCCCCGGGCCATCGTATAGATCTCTCCCTGATAGCCGAAGCAGAGTGTGCCGTCTGCGGCACGGCTGAGGAAACGTACCGGATGTCCTGTGAAATGTGTCAGGGCGGTAGCATTTTCTGCATCGTCTACCGGTGCGGAGTACACATTGAACGAGCCGCCGTCGCGTTCGCTGAGGAATACCATCTGTCCGTTGCCCGTGAAGATCGGGTCGCGGTCTTCACCGGGGTTGGTGGTGATCTGGGTATGGGTGCCTGCGGCTGCATCGTAGTAGAAGATGTTGCGGGCTACCGACGAGGTATGGTGCTTGCGCCAGATGTTCTCGCTGCCTGTACGGTCGTAGTAGAGGAAAGACTCTCCGTCAGTGTCGAAGCTGATGGAGCAGATGGGAGTGGCCGCTATCTGCTGCGGACGGCCGCCTGTGGCTTTGACCTTGTAGAGCTCGGTGATCCATGGTGAATTCCACATGGCGCTGGAAGCGGGATCCTGGATGGAAGCGGAGAAGTAGATGTACCTGTCGTCGGGAGAGAATGCCAGGGGGGTCTCTGTCCCTGAGTGTGTAGTGATTCTCAGAGCCTTGCCTCCCTCGATCCCTACCGTGAAAATGTCCATGCCCCCGAACCTGTCGGATACGAAGGCGATGGTCCGGCTGTCGTTGGACCAGATAGGTTGCGATTCGTATGAGTCTGTAGCCGTGAGTCTTACGGCGTCCCCGCCGGCTGCCGGCACATAGTAGATGTCTCCCTGATAGGAGAATGCTATTTTGCTGCCGTCAGGAGATATCTTGGGGTATCTCATCCAGAGTGGGGCGGCTCCGTTGTCCGAAGCTGCCGGATCCTGGCCGGCTGCCTCTGCCCTGCCGCCTATGAACATTGCGGCCGAGAGCATAATGATCAGTATTTTTTTCATGCGAGTCAGTGTTTTATTAATAAAAGGTGTTTTTTGCTTATAGGGACCGTTTGCAGAACGTAAGGGTGGCCCAGCGCTCCAGGGAGTCAGAGCTTTCGGGCTCCAGACCCTGTCTCTGTGCTTCTGCCTCTATCATGGCGCAGTCCTCCTCGTAGAATCCGCTGCATATGAGCCTGCCTCCGGGACGCAGCCCGCGGGTGTAGGTCGAGAGATCTTCCAGGATGATGTTCCTGTTGATATTGGCCAGTATGAGGTCGTATTTCCCTGCCTGTATGAGCGATGCATCTCCGCAGAGGGTCCGGATGCGGTCTCCGGTGCGGTTGCGTAGGGCATTTTCCCTGGCTGAGCGGACGGCTACCGGATCGATGTCTATCGCGTGGACCGGTACGGCCGCCTTCATCTTTGCCGCCAGTATCGACAGGATGCCGGTACCGCAGCCCATGTCCAGGACCTGAATTCCGCGTATATCCTTCTCGTGGGCCAGCATCGATCTGATGATCAGGGTAGTAGTCTGGTGATGTCCTGTTCCGAAAGCCATCTTGGGGTCTATGACGATGGTATATTTTGTGCGCGGCAGGCCTTTGTGGAACGAGGCTTTGACCGTGCATTTCCCGTCTATGACTACAGGCTCGAAGGAAGATTCCCACAGGGCATTCCAGTTGCGCTCAGGTATCAGTGAAAGAGAATACCTCACCGTGAATCCGGTCTGAGGTATGAGGCTCAGGACTGTCTTCAGGTGAGGTTCGTTGAACTGGTCCCTGGGAATATACGCTTTCAGGTACGGTTCTTCGGTAAGATAGCTTTCGAATCCGAGGTCGGAAATCTCGGCCGTGACTATCTCGGCGAATTCATCCTGAAAGGGTGTGATCTCAATGGATACTTCGATATATTCCATAGGCTGTGACGGCTGCTAGTAGCTTTGTGCTATGGCTATGAAGTCGTCAGCCTTGAGGGCGGCGCCTCCGATGAGGCCTCCGTCGATGTCCTTCCTGGCGAAGAGTTCGCGGGCATTGGAAGGCTTGCAGCTGCCTCCGTACAGGATGGAAATCTCCTCGGCGAGTTCTCCGTATTTCTCTGCCAGGGTCTTGCGTATGAATGCGTGTATCTCCTGAGCCTGCTCCGAGGTGGCTGTCTTGCCGGTACCTATCGCCCATACGGGCTCATAGGCTATGACGGTCTTTGCGAGCTGTTCCGGGGTGAGGTTGAAGATGACTTCGCGGATCTGCGCTCCCACGACTTCAAAGTGTCTGCCGGCCTCACGCTCTTCCAGCTTCTCACCTACGCAGAAGATGGGGCTGAGTCCGTTGGCCAGAGCCAGGGCCATCTTGTCATTGAGCGTGGCTGATGTTTCGTGATAGTATTCCCTGCGCTCTGAGTGTCCGAGGATCACGTATCTGCATCCGAGGGATGCTATCATTGCTGCGGATACTTCTCCTGTATAGGCTCCTTTCTCCTTGTCGGCGCAGTTCTGTGCCGCAAGGGCCACGGGTGTGCCTTTGATGATGCTGCCTACGCGGTCGAGATGAGTGAAGGGCGGTGCGAGTATGAGCTGTACGTCCGATGGAACTTCATTGATTCTTTCAGCGATGTTCTTTGCAAGTGCGGCACCTTCTTCGGGAAGGGTGTTCATTTTCCAGTTGCCGGCTACGATTTTCTGTCTCATATATCAGCTTCTTAAATTTGTTATACAATAGGCAAATATAGCTCATTCTTTTGTAAAATTGAGGATTTTATTTACTTTTGCGAACTTTTCACTTTTGAAAATAAATTACAAACAGATATGGAAGTAAAAGAATTAGTAAATGACGGACTGACGATAAGGCTGTCATTCCATTTTGTCAAGGAAGACTACGCAGACAACAGGAAAAAGATTCTGAACAGGTTCCGCCGCAATGCGGAGATCCGCGGCTTCAGAAAGGGTATGGCCCCCATGGCCCTGATCGAGAGACTCTACGGCGGACAGGCTATGGTAGAGACCATCAACGAGTTGATTTCCAGCAATCTGAACAACTATATCGAAGAGCATAAGCTCAACGTCATAGGCGAGCCCCTCCCCGTTGAGGATGCCGAAGGCAAGAATGATTTCGAAGGAGGCGAGGAGTTCGACTTCACATTCGATATCGCACTTGCACCCAAGTTCGAGCTGAGCCTGAGCGCAGAGGACAAGATACCTTATTATAATGTAACTGTCAGCGATGCCGAGAAAGAGGAGTACAAGAAGAACCTCTACAAGCAGTACGCACGTCTGGAGAACTGCGACGAGGTCAAGGACGGTGATTTCGTGGTAGCCGACATGGTACAGGGAGACAGGAAGGTGGATGCTTCCTACATAGCCATGAATGTACTGCACGATGAGGCCAAGGCTCTCTTCATGGGCAAGAAGCCCGGTGACGAGCTCGATGTGGATATCGTGAAGACTTTCCCCAACGAGGCCGACCGCGCTGCAATGCTCCGCGTGAAGAAGGACGAGCTTGCATCCCTCGAGCCCGTATGGCACCTGACTGTCAAGGAAGTCAAGAACTATGTCGATGCAGTGCCCGGCAAGGATCTCTACGATACTCTTTTCGGTCCCGACAAGGTACACGATGAGGCTGAGTTCGACAAGGCCGTCACCGAGAGGATGACTGAAGAGTTCAGGCAGGAAAGCGACTACCGCTTCATGCTCGATGCCCGTGAGTATCTCCTGAACAAGGCCGACATCAAGGTTTCCGAGGATTTCCTCAAGAGATGGCTCTATCAGGTCAATGAAGGCAAGTTCTCCAAAGAGGATATCGACAAGGACTTCCCTGCATTCATCAAGGACTTCAAGTGGCAGACCGTCGAAGGACGCATCATGGCTGACAACAAGCTCGAAGTGACCAAGGAAGACCTGAATGCCGAGGCTGTGAAGCTGGCCCGCTACCAGTTTGCAATGTACGGACTGAGCAATGTTCCCGAGGAGCATCTCAAGGGCTATGCAGCCAATATCCTGGCAGACGAGAAGCAGGGCCGCCGCATCGCCGAGAAGGCTCAGGAAAATGTCGTGCTGGATTTTGTCCGCAGGACAGTCACCATCGAGAACAAGGAGATCAGCTCTGCTGACCTGCGCAAGATGAACGAGTAGCATCGGCATGGCAGCATCTGAGTTTGAAAAATATGCAGTGAAACACCTTGGAATGAGTTCGGCCCGTCTGGACTCCTATTCCAGGGTGTATTCCGGTTATATCAACCCTACCATCATCGAGGAGCGCCAGCTCAATGTGGCTTCGATGGACGTATTCTCACGTCTGATGATGGACAGGATCATATTTCTGGGAGTGGGCATCGACAACGATGTGGCCAATATCGTCCAGGCCCAGCTCCTGTTTCTGGAGTCCACCGATTCGTCGGCAGATATCCAGATCTACATCAATTCTCCCGGGGGTATGGTATATGCCGGTCTGGGCATCTACGATACAATGCAGCTCGTAAGTCCTGACGTGGCCACCATCTGCACCGGCATGGCCGCTTCCATGGCCGCCGTCCTGCTTACCGCAGGAGCCAAGGGAAAACGTTCCGTCCTGCCTCATTCCCGCGTCCTCATCCATCAGCCCATGGGCGGCGCCGAGGGCCAGGCTTCGGATATAGAGATCGCGGCCGCAGAGATCCGCAAACTCAAGAACGAGCTGTACGAGATCATCTCCAGGCATTCCGGCCAGAGCATCGACAAGATCACAAAGGATGCTGACAGGGATTACTGGATGACGGCCCCTGAGGCTGTCGCTTACGGGATGGCTGACAGTATCCTGACCCGTCCCGATACTTCTAAGTAAACGATATGGATAAGAAGAAAGTCGAAAAATGCGTCTTCTGCGGACGGACTTCCAATGAAGTGGAGATGTTGCTGCAGGGAGGCGGAAACTCCATCTGTGTGGATTGTGCAATACGTGTTTCGGAGTATGTGCACTCCATATTCGGGGATGAGATATTCGCGGATCCGGCATCTGCCTCGGCCGTACACGAACCGGGCAAGACTCCGTCGTGCGAGTCGCTGAGCGTGACGCCCAAGCAGATTACAGCTTTCCTGGACCAGTACGTGATAGGGCAGGAGGATGCCAAAAAGTCCCTTTCCGTAGCAGTGTACAACCACTATAAAAGGATCAACGAGGCATTTGCCCGCAAAGCCGCCGGGGCGTCTGCCAAGGGACGGGGCAAAAGCGAGGCGGAGAAAGTGCTGGATGCCGAAAAGTCGGCTCTGGAAAGTCTGGAACTGGAGAAGTCCAATATCCTTCTGGTCGGGCCTACCGGTACCGGAAAGACACTTCTGGCCAGGACTATCGCCCGTATGCTCAATGTGCCGTTTGCCATAGTGGACGCAACCGTGCTCACGGAGGCAGGCTATGTGGGGGAGGACGTGGAGAGCATCCTGTCTCGTCTGCTTCAGGCCGCCGACTACGATGTGGCCCGTGCAGAGAGGGGCATAGTGTTCATAGACGAGATCGACAAGATAGCCCGCAAGAGCGACAATCCTTCGATTACCCGCGACGTGTCCGGTGAAGGTGTGCAGCAGGCCATGCTCAAGCTGCTCGAGGGCAGTATCGTCAACGTACCTCCGGCCGGTGGCCGCAAGCATCCGGAGCAGAAGATGATACCTGTCAATACGACCAATATCCTCTTCATCTGCGGAGGAGCATTCGAAGGTATCGAGAAGCGTATAGCCCAGCGTCTCAATACCAGAGTGGTCGGCTACGGCGCCCGTGAGAAGAAGGACCATATCGATATGGACAATCTCCTGAAATACATTGCCCCGCAGGACCTGAGGGCCTATGGACTGATTCCGGAGATAGTTGGCCGTCTGCCTATCGTCACTTATCTCAACCCCCTGGACCGCGATGCCCTGCGCCGCATCCTTACAGAACCGAAAAATGCTCTTGTAAGGCAGTATGTCCATCTTTTCGAACTGGACGGGGTGAAACTGACCATAGAGCCTGCCGTTCTCGACATGATCGTGGATACAGCCCTGAAATACAAACTGGGAGCCCGAGGCCTCCGCTCCATCTGCGAGGCCATCATGATGGACCCGATGTACGATCTGCCCGGCAGCGGCCGCAAGACATTCAGGATAACGGCAGAATATGCCCGTGAGCGCATCGAGCGCTTTGCCGGCACACTCCAGTAGCCTCCAGGGCACTCGAGTAGTCCCGCCGGCACACTCAGGTAGGCCAGCCGGCTCACTCAGGTAGTCCTGCCGGCTCACTCAGGTAGTCCTGCCGGCTCACTCCAATAGGTCCCGCCGGGGCGATCCAGCATTACCGCCAAGGCATTCGAGTCGTCCCGCAATAGCACCCGGCAGTCCGCCGATGCACGCCAGTCGCTCTCTAGGCCACCCCCGGCAGTCCGTCTGTGTACACCAGCAGTCAGCCGTGACGCACGCAGGAGCAGCCCTTCAGGGTACAACGCAATTGCACAATAAGAATAAGAAAGTTAGAGGGTTGCCCCAAAGCCATTCGCTGCAATGGTCTAAAGGGTGACCCTCCATAAGGGTGACCCTCCATCATATTGTCGTTCGGTCCTTGGAAAAACTGATTGTGGCCTTTTACTCCACTACCACTACCGTTCCCACGCTCTTTGCTCGGTCCACACCGCCCGCTATTCCGCCATATCGCCCATGCTCCGTCCACACCGCCCACTATTTTGGCATTTGTGGGCGGTGTGGCAGCGCCCTGGAACGGCAGTCCCATCCAGAAGGGCCTCTCGGAGCACCCGGCATGCATTGCTTCGTCCACACCGCCCACTATTCCGCCTTTTGTGGGCGTTGTGGCAGCGCCCGGGAGTAGTGGTCCCGTCCAGAAGTACCTCCAGCAGCACCCGGCCTGCATTGCTTCGTCCACACCGCCCACTATTCCGCCTTTTGTGGGCGTTGTGGCAGTACCGCGGGCATTGCCACTCGTGGGGTGGCACATTCCCACAGGCTACCAGGCGCAGACAGAAGCGGTTTCGGTCAGAACCGCTATCCAAACATTGCGCTCATTCGGGCTCTTGTTTGCAGTTTGTTGGTTCACAGAGTGTTATGCCAAGGTGCCCGATTTGCGTCCATGTTAGGATGGCTGAAAAACCGCCGAAAGGGTCCGTTCCGCGCTATCCTAACATTGCGCTCTTTCGGGTCTTTGTCCGCAATACATTGGTCCACAGGGCATTATGTCAAAACGGCCGATCTGCATCCATGTTAGGATGGCTG
>CALVDF010000039.1 GCA_944326245.1 uncultured Bacteroidales bacterium | reverse complement strand
TGTTGGAGGGATGGCGGGGGGATTGTGCTCGCTGCGCTGTGCATTCCCCGGCCGCTTGCCGCGGGGGCCCTTGCAGATTCCGAAGGCAGTACCCGACCCCTGCCGTGGAAGATTCTGTCCTCCTGCCGGGGGATTGTGCTCGCTGCGCTGTGCATTCCCCGGCCGCTTGCCGCGGGGGCCCTTGCAGAACATTACGAAAAGCCTGCCGGCCGCAGCCGGCAGCTTTTTTGTATCCGCCTTGCTCCCGGAAGCAAGCTCCCGTCGCAGGCGGATACAAAAAAGCCTGAATCTCGCGATTCAGGCTTTTCTTGTTCTGCGGTGAGGGGGGGATTCGAACCCCCGGTACGGTAACCCGTACGGCAGTTTAGCAAACTGCTGGTTTAAGCCACTCACCCACCTCACCGGGTATAATCAGCTTAAACGGGAGGACAAAAGTAGGCATTTTTGCGGAATTTGCAAAAAATATCGTGGTATCTGCAATGTTTTGCACGAAATTGGATTTAAGATTGTGAAGACAAAAACGACAAAAGATGAAAAAGACAGCTAAAGTACTTACAGCAGCAGCGGCTGCTATAGCCGCACTAATCTCTGTACAGTCCTGCCTCAAGGACACGGATGCCTATTATATTTATTTCCCCAATGCCATTGTGACAGTCAAGCAGATTCCAGGTGACACTGCCGGCTGCTATCTCCAGCTGGATGATACCACCACCCTGATTGCCGACAACATGCGTACGTCTCCTTTCGGCAACAAGGAAGTAAGGGCTCTTGCCAGCATACAGGAGACCGGTGCGACTGTCGAGGGCTACGACAAGGTAGTACACGTATACGCGATAGACAGCATACTGACCAAAAACACAGTACAGTTTACCAGTGATCCGGAGTTTACCGAGACCTATGGCAACGACCCCGTAGCCATGATCAATGACTGGATGACTGTAGTCGAGGACGGCTATATCACCTTGAGGTTCAGAGTACGTACATCGGGGCCAGGGACCATCCACAAGGTCAATCTCGTAACCAACACTACTGATGACCCGTATCTTCTCGAGTTCCGCCACAAGATAGAAGGTGCCTCCTACCCGGACGAGATTCATCCCGCCAACGGGTATCCGGCCGACGGCCTTGCCGCTTTCCGCCTGGACAGCCTGCCCGACACCAACGGGGAGACCGTAAAGCTCACTCTTAAATGGAAGTCATTTGACGGTCAGTACCATACTGCACAGTTTGACTACTGCACAGGCAAACCTTCCCCGGCCAAGATGAAAATAGAGAGCGGAGCGACATTCATCTCCGGAATACGCTGACCTTCAGTCATGGGTTAGAGCAAAAACAGGATTGACTCAGGACCGTCAAACAAGTGATATTCCGCAGACAGCCAGATTATGAAGCAGAAACTGTAAAGGCCGTGCTGGAGGGAGACCCCAAGGCGGCAAGGGTCATCTATAATATGCACGTAGGGTATCTTACAGCCGTCTGCTCCAGATATGTCACCGATGATGAAGATGTAAGGGACCTGCTTCAGGAGAGTTTCGTGAAGATTTTCAGATCGCTGGACAGATTCAGATACAGGGGCAAAGGCTCGCTGAGGGCATGGATGACGAGGATTGTGGTCAATGAGGCGCTGAAGTTTCTGAGGGACAAGGGTCAAGGGCGGAACAGCATGGTGGAGTTGAAGGAATATCTGCCCGAAACCGCAGATGAAGACAGTACAGTCGATGATGCGGACGTGAGCGAAATACCGCCGGAAGAGATGCAGAAGATGATCCGCAGGCTGCCTGTCCAGTACAGGACCGTTTTCAACCTGTACGTCTTCCAGCAGATGAGTCACAAGGAGATAGCATCGGCTCTGGGCATGGCTCCGGCCACATCCGCATCCTGTCTGCACAGGGCCAGAAAAATGTTGGTACAAATGGTAAATGAATACAGGCATGAAAGGGATGTTTGACGATATCAGGGCGAAGATGAATGACTGGGAGGCTCCAGCGCCGGAAGGGCTGTGGGACAGCATCGAAGCGGCCAGGAAAGCAGACCGGGAGCGCAGCATGCAGCCCGCCCGTACAGGCAGGATAAAAAACGCGGGGCGGAAGTCACGCCTCCGCACAGTCTACGCCATGGCGACTGCCGCAGCAGCAGTCCTGCTGCTCCTGCTCCTCCTCCCTGAACGTCCTCACACTACCGAAGGCACCGGATCATCCCTCGTGGCGGAAAACAATACAGTCCTGCCTGAGAGCACAACGGAAGATACCGATGGCACAAGCTTCCCGGGAAACGGAACTGCCGGGCTGAACAGCTGCAACCTGCCGCCGGCACAGGCCGGGGCAATACCGGAAGATACGGTACAGGTGACTGTGGCGGGCACACCAATAGACCGAGTACATGACATAGTGGCCGCTGCGGTCACCACAGCGGGAAGGGTGGAAACGGAGGACAAAAGCATTCCGCACATTACAGGCAAACGGCCGGACATGAAAAACGGAAACCGGAACATGAAAGGCTGGAACCTCAATACGGAAGGCGGGCATCCGGACAATTCCAGGAGCCGCAACCTCCAGAGGATCCTGTCGGCAGAGACAGAAAGGACAGAGGCGGGGAGAAGGTCTGCGGGTCTGTTCAGCATCGGCATTTCTTCGTCCAACTCCCCCGGAAAAGAATCCGGCCGGCAAGGCTACACCCGCATGTCAGAATACCAGGCGGCACCCATAACGCTGCTTCCATCCAATCCCACAGGCCTGTGGATAAACCCGGACGAGAACATACGTATGGCCAACAGCGGACAGGACGTTCAGACGGAAACAAGCTACCGCCTGCCTGTAAGGACGGGCATCACACTGCGCTGGGTACTCCCGGCCAAGGTAGGTCTGGAGACCGGCATCACCTACACATGGCTCTCTTCCACGACAACGTCCGGGTCCGAACTCAACCACTATTCGGCCACCACGCAGCTGCACTACGTCGGGATACCGCTCAATGTCAGCTACACATTCTGGGAAAGTCACCGATTCAGCATATATGCCTCGGCCGGAGGCCTGATGGAGAAAAACGTCTACGGAACGGTCAGGACGGAATACACTCTCAACGGACAGGACCTCGGGACAGACCGTACAGGACCTATAGATGTCAGACCTCTGCAATGGTCTGTCAATGCCACCGCAGGAGTCCAGTTCAACATCACTTCTTCACTGGGAATATATGCCGAACCGGGGGCTGCATACTATTTCGATGACGGTACTGACCTGCAGACCACATACAAGGCCAGGCCGTTAAATTTCTACCTGCGTTTCGGCCTGCGCTTCTCGTTTGAGCTGTAGAAAATTGCCTGGAATTACAGAAAGATGGAATGGCGCTCCAGAAATTCCTGGAGTCCCTGCCTGTATGTATCGGAAACGGGGATACTCATCTTGCCGAAGACTATCCTCCCCCTCTCGATATAGGACATTTTGGACGGCTGCACTATGTAGGACCTGTGTACCCTTACGAACCGGTCCGACGGGAGCTGTTCCTCCAGAGCCTTCATGCTCATAAGGGATAGCACCGGTTCCGCCCGCCCCGCCAGCCATATTTTCACATAGTCCTTCAGGCCTTCGATGTACAGGATGTCGTCGAGTTCCAGACGCAGCAGGCGGTAGTCGGTCTTCACGAATATTGCCGACACTTCCGCATTGTCCCGTCCTTGGGTCCCGTGTCCCTGTTCCCTGTTGCCTGCCATCTCAAACCACTGCAGGGCCTTGTTGGCCGATGTCAGGAAATCCTGATATGAGACAGGCTTGAGCAGATAGTCCAGCGCATTGACCTTGAAGCCCTCCACCGCATAGGAACTGAACGCGGTAGTGAATATGACCCTCGTGCGGGCAGGCAGCATCCTGGCCAGTTCCATTCCGCTGAGCTCCGGCATCTGGATGTCACAGAAAAGCAGATCCACCGGCTCCTTGCCGAGAGCTTCGAAAGCCGCCCCGGCGCTGTAGAACGATCCCTTGAGCTCCAGGAAAGGTGTCTTGCGGACATAGCTTTCCATAAGTTCCACCGCCAGAGGCTCGTCGTCTATGACATAACAGCTCAGTTTCATGCCTGTATCGTCTATCATCCAAGGTCAATAATCAGTTCGGAACGGTATTCATTTCCTTCCTGCCCGTAACGGAACTGGTACTTTCCGGGGTATATCATCTCCAGCCGGCGGCTGAGATTGGCCAGGCCGATTCCGGAGCCGCTCCTGTCCGAGGCCTTGGCCTTGGGGAAGAAACTGTTGGCTATCCGGCAGATCACCCTGTTACCTTCCACATCCAAGGATATGTGCACGAACGAAGGCTGGTCGCTGCTTACCCCGTGCTTGAAGGCATTTTCGACCAGGGAGATGAACAGCAGGGGCGCTATCATCTGACCCGAAACGGCCGACGGCATCCGGACGCTCACTTCCACGTGCCTGGGCAGACGTATGCGCATCAGGGCAATGTACTCCTGAAGGAAATTCACCTCATCCTGAAGCGGTACCATATCCCTGTTACCGCCGTAGAGGACATAGCGGAGCAGATGGCTCAGATCATGGACGGAACTCTGGGCCTTCACCGGATCAATCTGTATGAGGGAGTAGATGTTGTTGAGGGTATTGAACAGAAAATGAGGGTTGAGCTGCTGCCTCAGGTTCTGCAATTCTGCCTCGGAACGCCTGTGTTCCAAATCCTTTCTGGCGGATTCGGCCCGATACCAGCCGGCTGTCATCCGCACGGCCACGCTCGCTCCGGCCACCAGTATGTACATCGAGGCATTCCTGCCCACGAAAAGCAGCCTGTCCATAAACGGCCTGATTCTGGGAGGATGAGGGAAATCTGAAGGCAGTACATAGCGGAACATCACATGCACCGCAAGGATTGCAACTGAGATAAGGATAAAATTTGCAAAAATGAATACCCCTACACGGCGGCGCACCAGGAACCTGTCTATCAGTACAAAATAGTTGACATAGAACACAGCCATGAACGACAGGGGTACCAGCAGGAAACGCAGGTACTCAGGTCCCGTCATCATCGGTCTGTCAGGGCTGGTCCTGAACAGAGGCATGAATATCACCACCGCCCATACCAGAGTATGGATCAGCAATCCGGTATATTTCGTCTGGCGTGCCGTCATGATAAGGATGCAAATTTAATCAAAATCATTCATAACGTATCGCTTCTATCGGGTCAAGGCCTGCTGCTTTACGTGCAGGATACCATCCGAAGAATACTCCGGTGACAGTGCAGACCGCAAAGGACAGTATCACGCTCCAGGGCTGTATGAAGACGGGATAGGACGCCAGCAGGTTGACCAGAAATGATGCCCCGACTCCTGCCACGACCCCTATCAGGCCTCCTGTCACACTGATGAGGACCGCCTCTATCAGGAACTGCGCCAGGATATCCCTGCCCTTCGCCCCTATCGACATCCTCAGTCCTATCTCACGGGTACGCTCCGTAACCGAAACGTACATGATGTTCATGATACCTATGCCGCCCACAAGCAGGGATATGCCCGCCACAACCGCCAGCAGGACGGTCATCGTATCCGTCGTCGAAGACATCATGGACGAAAGCTCCTGCTGCGAACGGATCGAAAAATCGTCGTCATCCGAGTCCTTGAGCCGGTGGTTGGTCCTGAGTATCTGGGATATCTCCTCCATGGCCTGATCCGTATAGTCCTCCGAAACAGCCGAGCAGATAATCTCCTGCAGATGCGTGATCGCGAGCATGCGCTTCTGCACCGTAGTGTAAGGAGCCAGGATCAGATCATCCTGGTCCATACCCATGCTGTTGTAGCCCTTGCTTTCCAGCACGCCTATGATTCGCAACGGTATGGTGCCGAAACGTATCACCTTGCCCATGGGGTTCTGGCCGTCCGGGAACAGTTCATCCACTACCGACTTGCCCACAAGACAGACCTTGGCAGCCGTCCTGATATCCTGCTCCGTGAACATCTCCCCGTCCTGCACACTGTAACGGCGTATTTCCAGATAATCCCCGCTCACACCGTAGACGGTAGTAGGAGTGTTGTTGGCTCCGTAAATGGCCTGACCCGAACTGTTGACCGAAGGGGAGACATACGTCACGAAGCTGGTCTGGGTCTGGATGTCCTCCAGATCCTGAAGCTTCAGGGACTCCATGTCATCCGCGCTCAAACGCACTCCTCCCCTGCGCTCCCCTCCAGGATGGATCATGATCATGTTGGAACCCATCTCCGAAATCTGGGCCTGAATGCTCCGCTTGGATCCCTGACCTATCGCCAGCATGGTTATCACGGCCGCCACCCCGATAATAATGCCCAGCATGGTCAGGAATCCGCGGAACTTATTGTTGCTTAATGCCTTTAAGGCTATTTTAAATAGATTGGCCAAATTCATATCCTAGTCCTCCTCTGCCGGAAGCGACGCCAGTGTGGCAGCTGCGTCCAGGATATTGCCGTTGAGGGCATCCCCTGTCACCCTGCCGTCACGCAGGGTGATGTTGCGGCTGCTGTACCGCGCTATCTCCGGATTGTGTGTTACGAAAATTATTGTCCTTCCCTCGGCATGAAGCCTCTGGAACAGGACCAGTACCTCGAAACTGGTACGGGTGTCCAGGTTTCCGGTGGCCTCGTCTGCCAGTATCACTGCCGGATCGTTGACCAGGGCCCTGGCTATGGCCACCCTCTGCATCTGTCCTCCGGACATCTGGTTGCTCTTGTGCCAGAGACGGTCTCCCAGACCTACAGCCTCCAGCGCCTTCACAGCCTTCTCCCGCCTTTGAGCTGAAGAATAGGAAGAATTGTACATCAGCGGGAGCTCCACATTCTCTACGGCAGTGGTTTTGGGCAGAAGGTTGTAGTTCTGGAAGACAAACCCTATCTTCCTGTTCCGGAGAGTGGCCCTCTGGTTGCGGTCCATCGTCCTGACGGATATCCCGTCGAGCCAGTATTCCCCCGATGTGGGAGTATCCAGACAGCCGAGAGTGTTGAGCAGAGTGGATTTGCCTGACCCTGAAGTACCCATGATCGTAACAAACTCCCCTTCCGTAATCGTGAACGATACCCCCCTCAACGCATGTACTGTCTCGTCACCGACTATGAAGTCGCGGTGTATGTCCCCTAGTCTGATTATCTCTCTCATGACTCTGTCCTTTTACCTTCCTTTTACCTTGGAGGACCCGGCATGAACGGGCTGCGCTCCTGTTGTGAAGCCGATGCCGATCCCGCCACAGCCGATGCCATCTGTACTCCTGTAACCACAGTTTCTCCCTCCGAGAGGCCGGAAAGGACCTCCGTATTTTCCCCGTCCGACTGTCCTATTGTCACTGTCCTGGGCTCAAGCTGCGTACCGTTGAGCACCCAGCACAGTCTCCCCTGCCCTCCAGAAGGCCTTTCTCCTGCTGCCATGGTAAATCCCATGGACTCCACCATGCCTGCATCAGGAACGAACCTCAACGCCTTTGCCGGAATACACAGGACACCGTCGCGTTCCATAGTGAAAATCGTAACGTTGGCAGTAAGGCCCGGCTTGAGCTTGAGATCCGGGTTATATGCCGTAATCACCACTTCATAAGTCACGACACTCGACTCGGTCGTAGCCTCAAGCCTGACCTGCTGCACGTCGCCTGTAAATACGTCGTCAGGGTAAGCATCCACTGTAAACTCCACCCTCTGGCCCTCTTTGACGGATCCGATATCCGCTTCATCCACATCCGCTATGACCTGCATGTCAGTCAGGTCATTGGCAATGGTAAAAAGCGTAGGGGTCTCGAATCCTGCGGCTACTGTCTGTCCCTCCTCGACTGCCCGGCTGATAACCACCCCGTCTATAGGGGAAGTAATCGTCGCATATCCCAGATTGCGTCTGATACCCACGATGGATGCCTGGCGCTGGGCATATGTGTTTTTGGCCGTCTCGTAGAGATAGAGGGCCTCGTCGTATTCGGCATCGCTGACCAGCTCTTTCTCATAAAGCTGTTTGGTTCTCAGATATTCCTTCGTCCTGTACTCATACTCGGTCTTGCTGCTTGCCAGCTGGGCCTCGGCCTCCTCCAGATCCGACTCCAGAGTCACCTTGTCCATCTCTGCAATCAGCTGACCTGCCGTTACCTTATCGTTGTAGTCCACATACAGTTTGTCAATAATGCCGGACACCTGTGTACCGACCTCCACCAGTGTGACCGGCTCCACTGTGCCGGTAGCCGTCACGGAATTGCGGATGTCCCCCTTGGATACTGTTCCGGTCTGAAGATTGATATCGCTCTTTCCGGAAGAACCTGTCATATGCCATATACCTGCAGCCACGGCAGCTATGATCACTACCCATATGACTATCTTCCATGTTGTTGCCTTTTTCATTGTACTAGCTTTATTGTTTTTCATTTAATATCAATATTGTCCCTGGACTCCCTTTCCCTAATAGATGTTGAGAAGCTCCAGGTTGAGGAGAGTCATGTATTTGGACTGAAGAACCTCCTGCCTGGCCGATGTAAGCTCGTTCTGGGCAGTGATAAGTTCGACAGTATTCTTCACTCCGAGGGAGAACTGCTCATAGGTCAGATCATAGCTCTGCCTGGCATAATCCTCCTGCTGCACTGCCGCCATATAGCGGGACTGGTTCGAGATTGCACCCTGATACGCCGATTCCACTTCCTGCAGAAGAGTCTTCTCTATGCTCTGCAGTTCCAGGCGTGAATTGTCAGCCGCTATCCTGGCCTTGTTCAGTGCCGTACGGTTGCTGCGGTTGGAGTAGATCGGGATGCTGAGCGTGAGCCCTATATTCTCATGGAAATTGTTCCAGTACTGGTTTCCGACACTGTAACCTGGTGTAGATCCTGTCGCCGTACCTGCCCCGGTCGCCGTCATGAAACTGGTACCGACACCGGCAGAAAGGGATACGGACGGAAAGAATCCTGCACGGGCCTGATTGATCTCCAGCTCGGCTGCCTGGACAGATAGATTGCCACGTTCAACCTCAGGCATGGCGTCCAGTGCCGCAAGATAGATGTCGTACTTGGGGGGAAGCACTGACATGATCTCATCTTCAGACACGTCAGGCCCGGCAAGATTCAGCTCATCCATAATATCGAGTTCCAGCAGCTGCTTGAGCTGCAGGAGGTATTCGTCATAGGAAGTCTGAGCCGAGACCACCTGATACTCGTCGCTCATCCACTGGCTCTCTAGCTGCGCAAAATCCACACGGCTTATCGAGCCGGCCTTCCACATCTCCTCCACCCTGTCGCGCTGTGCCTTTGACGCATCTGCCGTACTCCTGTTGACTATGACGCTTTCGGCAGCATACAGGCACTGCATATAAGCCTGGATAATGGATATGCGGATATCATTGGCTGTCTCCTCCACTGACAGCAGATCCATTTCGTTCTGTACTTTCTGCTGCTTGAGGGCCGTAGACAAACTACCCCCGCGGAAAACCGTCATGTTGGCATTGAGATTGTACGAGCCGGTGTACATATTGTTGTCCGTCACGTCGGGAGAAGGATAATTGGCCAGACTCTGCGACGTGGAAGCCGACAGCGAAGGGAACATGGCCGCACGGGCCTGTTTGGTATCCTCTACCCCGGAAAGATACGTGTTCTTTGTCTGCTTGAGCTGGATATTGTGCTCCATCGCATAATCCAGACACTCGGTCAGAGTCCAGACATTACTCAAAGAATCCCCATCCTGACCGTAGGCCAGGATAGGGATGAATGCACACGTAAACATGAAACCTATTGTGAACAGTTGCTTTGTCATAGCTTTCTTTTTTTCGCCACAAAGCTACTGCCGGCCCTCAGCCCGGCCAACTCCAATCGACAGACCGGCCGATTCCATCGACCAACGCCCTCCTCCAGCCTCCAAACCCCGCCAGCGGGAGGCACTTCCAGCGCGACCACTTCCGGAGGAAAGAGGCACGCCCCGGCAGAAACACGCCCGACGGGACCACTTCCATAGGGACCGCCCAGGCGCAAACCACGCCCGGCGGGAGGCACGCCCAGCAGAAACCCGACCAAGGGAAAACTCGCCCAGGGGAACCACCAGGCAGAAGCACGGCCAAGGGAACCCGCCAGGCAGAAGCTCGACCAAGGAGACAGCAAAGAAGACCACTTGAGCGCAGGCCAGCAGGTGAACCTTTTCACGCATTTTCCGTTCACCTGCGGAAGGAGCCCGACAGCCTGCATGCCTCACATGGTACTCAGAGCTGTGCTTCCTCCCTCCCATTGCGCAGGTGAACACTTTGCACGCATTCCATGGTCACCTGCGGAAGAGGAAGGGCTGGCGATATGCCCTACAAAGGTCTCTCGCGGGAGGTGCGCCACTCCACCCCGTAGGATGGTGGGGACGGTTTCCGCATATCGTCGGCACCTTCCGGAAAAGGAAAATCGTGCGGTATTATTCATCCTAACATCGCTATAAATTGGCCTCCCTGATTTAATGTCCTATAAGTCAAAGAATTGCAGACAAGGGCTCGAATGAATGCAATGTTAGGATAGAGCGGAACAGCTAGTTTTGGCGATTTTTCAGCCATCCTAACATCACTCCAAATTAGCCGTTCAGATATAATACTCTATGAATCAGCGTATTGCAAACAAAGACACGAATTAGCGCAATGTTAGGATAGCACGAAACGGCCCGTTTTGGCGGTTTTTCAGCCATCCTAACATCGCTCCAAATTAGCCACTCTGACGTAATGCTCTATGGACCAGCCAATTGAAGACAAGAGCCAGAATAAGTGCAATGTTAGGTTGGCGCTACTGGCCGAAGCCGATTATGTGTGTGCATGGAAGCCCCGAGAAAAATACTGCTTCCCCTTGTGGAAATGTCTAATGGTGCTGCCACAACGCCCACAAAAGGCGGAATAGTGGGCGGTGTGGAAGGAGCGATGCAGGCCATGTGCCGCCAGAGGCACTTCTGGACGGGACTGCTGCTCCCGGGTGCTGCCACAACGCCCACAAAAGGCGGAATAGTGGGCGGTGTGGAAGGAGCGATGCAGGCCATGTGCCGC
>CALVDF010000038.1 GCA_944326245.1 uncultured Bacteroidales bacterium | reverse complement strand
CTGCCACAACGCCCACAAAAGGCGGAATAGTGGGCGGTGTGGATGGGGCATGGGCGATATGGATGGGGCATGGACGATATGGACACAGCGGAAAAATTCATGCTGCCTGCATAGGTGCACCCCGCACCCAGCACCCCATACCGGACGCCGCAAAAGTGTACCGCATACAGCCAGAGGCATACCGGACGCTGCAAAGGTGTACCGCATACAGCCAGAGACATACCGGATGCTGCAAAAGGCGTATCGCTTGCTGCCAGAGACGCTCCGGATGCTGCAGAGGCATACCGCATGCCGCCAGAGGCATTCCGGACGCAGCAAAGGCATGCCGCGTGCCGCACACAGCGACATAGACTACATGTTCGGATATTTTCGTTATATTCGCATAATATTTCAAGTCAAGCCTAAGGACATATCATGAAACCCGACCGACTGATTCTGTTTTTCCTGGTCATTCTGTTTTGCTTGGTCTGCGCCATACCTGGACCTACGATGCATGCTGCCCAAAACCGCGCAGTTCCGCAAGATTCCATTTTCCGGACCGAGCCCTACCTGCAGAACCCTACCGGGGGCGGCATCACCGTCATGTGGCAGACATGGGTTCCTTCTTACAGCTGGGTCGAATACGGCACAGACACCACTGACATGGACTCGTGGGAAACGGTCCGTACCATAGTGGACGGGCAGGTCATATGCAACGGGACCATGAACAGGATAAGGATTGACGGACTCAAACCCGGCCGCACCTATTATTACAAGGTATGTTCAAGGGAAATCCTGCTCTACCAGGCATACAAAAAGGAATTCGGGGAGACTGCCGTATCGCCGGTCCACTCATTCACACTTCCTCCGGAGACTGAATGCGACTTCACCGCCATCATATTCAACGACCTGCACAAGCAATCCGGGACATTCAAAGCACTGTACAGCCATCTACGCGACATTGAGTACGACTTTGCGGTATTCAACGGAGACTGTATCGATGACCCTGCCGACCACGATGAAGCGACAGCCTTCCTGAGCGAGCTGAACACTACTGCAGGAGCTGCAGACATCCCTGTATTCTATATCCGCGGCAACCATGAGATCCGCAATGCCTACTCTATCGGGCTGCGCGAACTCTTTGAATATGTGGGAGACCGTACTTACGGGGCATTCAACTGGGGCGACACCCGCATAGTAATGCTGGATTGCGGAGAGGACAAGCCTGACACGCACTGGGTGTACTACGGTCTCAATGACTTCTCCGGTCTAAGGGAGGAGCAAGCCGGCTTTCTGAAAGAAGAACTTTCTTCAGATGCTTTCCGGAAAGCATCACGCCGGATACTGATACACCATATCCCCATATACGCCACATGCGACGACTACAACCCCTGTCTTGAACTGTGGGGCCCGCTGCTCGAAGGCGCACCGTTCGACATCTGCATCAACGCCCATACCCACAGCCACGCATACCATCCGGCAGGCTCTGCAGGAAACACATTCCCTGTCGTGATCGGAGGAGGCTACTCAATGGAAAGCGCAACGGCAATGATTCTGGAAAAGAAAGGGGACAGACTGTCACTCAAAGTACTGAACACATCAGGAGACACTCTCCTCTATCTGGAACTATAACAAACAACAAGCAACCATGTCAGACAACAATAATAACAACAATAAAAAAGCGGCCCTGGCCTATCACCGCAACGGCCGCCCGGGCAAAATAGAGACCCTGCCCACAAAACCCTATTCCTCCCAGCACGACCTGTCCCTGGCCTACTCCCCCGGAGTGGCACACCCGTGCCTGGAGATCAAGGACCGTCCGGAAGATGCCTACGAATACACCAACAAGGGCAATCTCATGGCTGTCATATCGAACGGCACGGCAGTGCTCGGCCTCGGCAACATCGGAGCCATGGCCGGAAAGCCGGTAATGGAAGGTAAAGCTCTGCTCTTCAAGATATTCGCAGGGCTGGACTGCTACGACATCGAGCTGGACGAAAAGGATCCCGAAAAATTCATCGCTGCCGTAAAAGCCATTGCCCCCACTTTCGGAGGCATCAACCTGGAGGACATCAAGGCCCCTGAATGTTTTGAAATAGAACGGCGCCTAAAGGAAGAATGCGACATACCGGTCATGCATGACGACCAGCACGGCACAGCTATCATCTCAGCTGCAGGACTTCTCAACGCTCTCGAACTGCAGGACAAGAAAATAGAAGACATACGCCTGGTGGTCAACGGTGCCGGAGCCGCCGCAATCGCCTGCACAAAACTCTACATAGAGCTGGGAGTCCGGCCGGAAAACATCGTCATGTGCGACAGCAAAGGGCCCATTACCGTGTCGCGTACAGACCTCAACGGCATGAAACGCATGTTCGCAACATCCAGGGACGTGCACACCCTTGCCGAAGCTCTTGCCGGAGCCGATGTATTCCTCGGCCTGTCCGTCCGCAATGTCCTCACCCGGGACATGATACGGTCCATGGCCGACAGGCCTGTGGTATTTGCCCTCGCCAACCCTGACCCCGAGATAGAGTACTCCGAGGCCATGGCCTCACGCGACGACCTGATCTTCGCCACCGGCCGTTCCGACTACCCCAACCAGATCAACAATGTACTTGGATTCCCCTACATATTCCGCGGAGCGCTCGATGTCAGGGCAACTGCCATCAACGAAGAGATGAAGCTGGCAGCTGTCTATGCCATCGCCAATCTTGCCAAACAGCCGGTACCTTCAGTGGTCAAAGCCGCATTCAACCTAGAAAGCATCAGCTACGGCCGCCATTACATACTGCCCAAGCCTCTGGACCCCAGACTCCTTTCTGCAGTAGCCCCGGCAGTGGCAAAGGCCGCAATGTCTTCTGGAGTTGCACGAAAGCCGATTACCGACTGGGAAGAATACGAAGAGCATCTGCAGGAAATGATGGGCTACGACAACAAGCTGGTACGACGTTTCGCCGATGTGGCAAGGTGCCAGCCCATGCGCGTGGTATTCGGGGAAGGCAACACGGACAATATGCTCGAAGCGGCAGTCCAGGCCGGCTCTGAAGGGTTGTGCCGTCCTATCCTGCTCGGCAATGAAGAGCTCATCGGCAAACGCGCAGCCGAACTCGGGCTGTCACTCGAGGGAGTCGAAGTGGTCAATCCACGGCACCCGGACGAGAAGGGCCGCAGGGAACGCTATGCACAGGCCCTGGCAACCAAACTTGCCCGCAAAGGCTACACCCGCCAGGATGCATACGAGAAGATGTTCGAACGCAACTATTTCGGAATGATGATGGTAGAAAGCGGAGACGCTGACGCATTCATCGCCGGCACCTACACCAACAACGCAGCCGTCGCCTCCATCGCACGTGACATCATAGGCATCCGCGAAGGCTTCAGCACATTTGCGACAATGCACATACTCAACACCAAGCGCGGAGTGTTCTTCCTGGCAGACACCATGATCAACCAGCACACCGACTCATCCGTACTGACCGACATAGCCAGGCTTACGGCAGGAGCCGTAGAGTACTATGCCTACGACCCTGTGATCGCCATGCTGTCCTACAGCAACTTCGGATCCAACCTGCAGGAATGCGCCTCCTGTCCCGCCGACTCCTGCGGAACCCCTTCTGCAGTACATCAGGCGGTGGAGACACTGCATTCGCTCTACCCGGAGATGGTCGTAGACGGAGAGATGCGTATCGACATGGCCCTCAACAGGCAGCTGCGCGACCGCACCTATCCTTTCAGCCGTCTGTGCGGCAAGGATGTCAATACCCTCATATTCCCAGACCTCAACTCCTCGTCCGCAGCCTACCGGATGATGATGGAGATGGGCGCAGGAGAAGCCATAGGCCCCATCCAGACAGGTCTCAACAAACCTGTCCACTTCATATCGGTAGAGGCCCCGGTCCGCGAGATAGTCAACCTGGCCACAGTCGCCTCCATGGACGCAGCCATATACCTCAAGGCCGGCAACTGCCGCCTGGACAGATAATGTTTCACTTAAAATAACACTGAGATGAAAAGACTCACAACACTATCGGCCCTCGTATTACTTACGGCCTTTTCCTTGTCCGCCAAGGACGGCAATCAGCAAAAGCAATACACCCCTGAAGCCGGAGACTTCGGAATAACCGTCAGTGCCAATCCATTGGTGAACTTTCTCGGGAACCTGTTCAACGGCACTGTCGACAACACCTTCGGCAATGTAGGAGGCGAGCCATACAATCCAGGGCTCAACACTCTGCAGCCGGCAGTATCCTTTGCCAGCAAATACTTCATATCCGACAATTTCGCTCTCAGAATGAATGTCGGCTGGGTCTACACCCACGACAAGAACAACTACTACACCACCGACGACGCGGCTGTTCTCGAAGATCCCATGTCCAATGCCAAAGTCATAGACTCGCGCATCTACAACAACAGCGGAGCAAGCCTCATGTTCGGAGCTGAGTACAGGGTAGGAAAAGGCAGGGTCCAGGGAGTTTTCGGAGGCGGACTGCTCTACGCATTCAGCAGATACATGGAAAAATACTCCTACGGCAACGCCATAACCGAAGACAACAGGCGTCCCAGCACCGCATTGGACAACTCTACGGCCCCCGCAATCCCGGACTCCGAATACCAGAGATATCTCAGGATGTTTACCGATGCACCTACACACTATTTCGGTCTGGTAGGGTTTGCCGGAATCGAATGGTTCGTAGCTCCCAAAATATCCCTTGGGGCCGAAGTCAACCTCTCGGCAGCATTCAACTGGACGAAAGGCCTGTACTACACTTCGGAAGGCTACAATACACAGACCGGCAACGTGGAGGAGTCGACCGAACTGCTCACCCCCACTTCGAGCGGATTTGATTTCGGAACACAGAATATAGGAGCAAATCTTTCAATCAATTTTTATTTCTAACAGACATGCTGCAGAAAGGAGACAAAGCCCCGTATTTCGAGGGCCCTGACCAGGACGGAAACATCATCCGCCTGAGCGATTTTGCAGGACGCAAGCTCGTCCTCTACTTCTATCCCAAGGACAGTACTCCCGGCTGCACGGCCGAAGCCTGCGACCTGAGGGACAACTACCACAGATTCCTCGACCTCGGCTATGCCGTAGTGGGAGTCAGCAAGGACAGCTCCGCCTCCCACCGCAAATTCATCGACAAATACGAGCTTCCTTTTCCCCTCATTTCCGACCCTGAGACCAAAATCCTCCAGGCCTACGACGCATGGGGCGAAAAGAAAAACTACGGAAAGGTCACCATGGGGACCCTTCGCAAGACATACATAATCGACGGGGACGGGACCATAGCGGACATAATTTCCAAAGTAGACACCAAAAACCATACGGCCCAGATACTCAAGTAAGATCCGCCAGAGGCACACCGTCCTTCCACCCTAGCCGTGCCTTCCACCGGAACTGCCGTTTTCCCGTAATGGTCCTTTTCCGGACACTGCCCGCAGCATCCGGACCGTCCCTGCCGCAATTTTAATGACAACAGTAATTTACCTACAGTACGACATGAAACACATCCTGAACATGATCACCGCCATGGCTGCAGCATTCTGCACCTGGACACCTGCAACCGCCGGAACTCCGGCCACAAACGGCAACGGGGAATCCTATGCCGCCGCAACCGGCCTGACAGAAGCCACAGTGCCCTACACCGCATACCCAGCGGACAGCAAAGAGGCAAACGCCATGCCTTTTGTGATTCCCGAACTGAAATCATGGACAGCGGGGAAAGGATTGTTCATACCTGCGGAGACCATGCGGATAGCAGTACCTTCTGCCGATGCGGAACTGCTGCGGATAGCACGGATATTGGCATCGGACTGGGAAACAATGTTCGGGACATACCCTGAAGTCATCAGCGGAAAAGGCGGCAAAGGGGACATCATCATCGAAATAAAAACCGACAGGAAACTGGACAGACTCAGCGGAAACAGCAGCGAAAGCTATTCCATCGGCATCACCGACAGGATACGGCTGTACGCCCCTACCTCCAAGGGCATATTCTGGGGAACCCAGACCCTGCTCCAGATAGCGGACCGCAGTACAGTGCCCATGCCAGTTTCCCATGCAGACACCCTTCCATTCAAAGGCTGTCATGCACCGCACCGGGTGTGTCCTCCTGTAAGCCTTCCCTGCGGAGAGATACGCGACTGGCCTGACTACAGCCTGCGCGGCTTCATGATGGACTGCGGCCGTAAATACATCCCCATGAGATACCTGAGGCAACTGTCACGCATCATGGCCTACTACAAGATGAATACCCTCCAGATCCATCTCAATGACAACGGATTCAAACAATACTTCGGAGGAGACTGGGACCGCACATACGCTGCATTCCGTCTTGAGTGCGACACTTACCCGGGCCTGACCGCCCGTGACGGCCACTACACCAAGGCAGAATTCATCGATTTCCAGAAACAATCCGCAGACATTTTCGTGGAGATAATTCCGGAGATAGACGTACCCGCCCACTCCCTGGCCCTCACCCGGTACAAACCGGAAATAGGATCCAAGGAATACGGAATGGACCATCTGGACCTCTTCAACCCAGAGACATACACTTTCGTGGACGGCCTCTTCAAGGAATATCTGGAAGGGGACGAGCCTGTCTTCCGCGGGCCCAAAGTCCACATAGGCACTGACGAATACTCAAACAAGGACCAGAAAGTCGTAGAACAGTTCCGCAGTTTCACAGACCACTACATACGTCTGGTGGAGAGCTACGGCAAACAGGCAGTAGTATGGGGAGCCCTCACACACGCGGACGGCGAGACTCCGGTCAAATCAGAAAACGTCATCATGAACGCCTGGTACAACGGATATGCAGACCCGGTCAAAATGGCCGCTGACGGATACAAACTGATCTCCATCCCTGACGGACTGGTCTACATAGTTCCCGCTGCGGGCTATTACTACGACTACCTCAACGAAGAATACCTCTACGACAACTGGACACCGGCACACGTAGGCAATGCCGTTTTTGCCGAACGGGACACGGCCATACTCGGAGGCATGTTTGCAGTATGGAACGACCATGCAGGCAACGGAATATCCGTCAAGGACATCCACCACCGCCTCTTCCCCGCCATGCAGACCCTTGCCGTCAAGATGTGGACCGGAGCACAGACCACCCTGCCTTACAGCGTGTTCGACAGCACCCGCACCTACGTCCGTGAAGCCCCCGGCATCAACTTCGCCGGCCGCATCCTTCCCTGGCGCAGACACACCGTTGCTATCGCCGACAGCCATCACCCGAATGCACATCATCCTGCAAACCACCATCCGGCCGACATTTACCCTGCTGACTCCACCCGGCCAATGCTCCACCCTGCAGAGCACCTCCATGCAACCCACTACCAAGCTGACATTTTCCCTGCAGACTCCACCCGGCCGGCACACCGTGCACCTGACTGCAACAATCGGTTGATTCACCGTCAAGACTACGTACTGGTTCTCCCTGAAGTAAGACCTGGCACCACCCTGCCCTATCCGGAAATAGGCTATGAATACACCGTCAGCTTTACCATCGAAGGAGAGGAAGAAGCACCGGGAACCGAACTCTTCCGTTCCGAAGACGCAGTATTCTATCTGAGCGACCCTATCAGCGGCATGATGGGCTTCGCACGTGACGGATACCTCAACACATTCCGCTACAGCATCCAGGACGGAGACCGCCTCGAAGTGACTGTCAAAGGAGACAACCGCTCCACAACCCTCATTATCAACGGACGCGTCATAGACCGGCTAGAGACCGAAAAACGCTGGTACAATGAAGGAGAAAGCGTGATGTACTACGTACCCACACTTGTATTTCCCTTGCACCAGGCAGGAAACTTCAAAAGCCGCATCACAGACCTGAGAGTCACGGACCACCTCTGATTCAGCACAGACCTGCCCGTACCTGTTCGACCAATACCCCATTTGCCGGCAAATCCGCAACACAAAATCAGCCGTGCAAACGACATTCCCTGCACAGATATTCCCTGCACACACTTTTCATATCTCCCTCCTTGACAGGGTATACCTCTCCACCGCTTCGGCAGGTGTGCAATATCCGGCCCATTCTCGTCACCTGCAGGAAGAAGAAGGCGGACTGGATGGCCCAAAGGGGTCTCTCGCAGGGGTACAACTCTCCACCACTTCGGCAGGTGTGCAGATTTCGGCCCATTCTCGTCACCTGCCGGAAGAGGAAGGCGGGTAGAACGGCCTACAGGTACTTCTCACAGGGGTATACCTCTCCACCGCCCGGACAGGGCTCTCGGTTTTTGCAGGCCTGGCAAAACTCTAACTTCAGGACTCGATTGAGCTGCCAGACAACATTTTCCCGTACAGGTCCGCCACCAGCCTGGATGCGGATTCAAGTGAAATTTTACCCATATTGAGCATCAGGTCATACCTGTGCGGATCACCCCATTTCTCACCGGTATAGTACTCATAGTGATGGAACCTGTTGCGATTTACGCGCCTGATCTCTCCTTCCGCACGTTCCTTCTCTATACCGTAATCTTCCACACACCGCGCCACAGCATTCTCCAGATCCGAATAGCAAAAGACAGTCAACAGTTTGGGATAATCCCTCAAGATAAAATCAGCGCAACGGCCGACTATGATGCAAGGGCCCTTGGATGCCAGTTCCTGAACAATCCTGCTCTCTGCAACAAAAAGGACATCCTCCGCAGAGATGCTGCTTTCCAGAAGATGACCTTCACTTCTGGAAGTTATACACTTGAGCCAGAATGAAGGAATAGACTGCTCATTTTTTACTATATACTGCTCGTCTATACCGCTGCGTTGAGCCGCCATACTTATGAATTCCCTGTCATACAACGGAATGTCCAGTTCCTTCGAAAGGTGTTCCCCGAGTAGGTGCCCACCGCTTCCGAATTCTCTGGCAATGGTAATTATCACCCCGCTTCCGCTGCTCAGTATCCCTTCCTTCCGATCTTTGGCAGGATCCGTTATCCATTTGTCAAAAATGCGGTAATACGGACTGATAAAATGTACTATAGGCCCTACGAGCAAAGCGGCCACCACGGTTCCTTCGCGCACCCCGCGGATTCCTGACATGAAAATCAGCGACAAGGCGCAGGCTATCACGAGAAGGGTAACGTCAAACCCAAGCTTTACATAGCCGAAATCCTTTTTGAACCTGCGGGAGATGGTATTTACCATGAATTCTCCGGCAAGCATGGCTATATTGGCCTTCACTTCCATGGCAATCCCAAGAGCAAGGATAACGCACCCTACCAGAAGACAGGCTATCTTGGCACCATACACAGAAGGGTTCAGCCACGAAAGCACAAACATGGAAATATCAATGAACACTCCCAGACAGAATGATATGGGAATCTGCGACAGGTACATCCTCAAATCAGCCTTAAGATCCTTCTTTGTCATCAACGGCAATTCAATCAGCACAAAAAGCAGGTTGAGCAAAATAGTCCAGACTCCCATTGAATAAGGAGTAAACATACTCAGCACGTATGTTATACTAGTTATCGGCGATGTCCCCAACAGGGCCTTGGTTATGAAGGCTATTCCGAATGAATTGACAAACAGCGCAACCACAAAAAGCAGATAGCGCCTTAGTGTATATTTTCCGACAGTCATACAATAAATCAATTTGAGGGCGCAAATTTCAGACTATTTTTCATTCCAGTGAAGAAAAAGAGCAACCTATTTTGGTCATAAACGAAACAATCGCTATTTTTGGGGAAAGTATGCCATGAATACAAAGTCAGTCCGAACAATCAACCTAAAAAACCTGCATAAAGCTGATACACAATATCAGTTCATCTCCGGCAATACGTTATCCCAATACGGAGAGATATCCGTAGGAGATGGTTTTTATTTTCTTCTCGTCACAAACGGAACAGCCTCAATATCCGCAGATGAAAACGGCACCGCCATATCAGCCAACAGTCTCGCCGTACTGACACCAAGCATGAATGCCGTCTTTACCGGCATGACATCAGACTTCGTCATGAGCTGCCTGTATATCAAGCCAGAATACTTCGACACCATACCTGCCGGACAGATTATATACAACCAGATCTCCCAGTTCTCCACCGGAGGGCAGCAGCCCATTATATTTCTTGTGGATACAGAACAAACCTGCTACCTGTCCCAGGCAATGGGACTGTTTTCCGAACGTCTGGACAACATGTACATGTACCGTGAAGGAGCCGTCCGGCACCTATTAAGTTTTCTGATGCTTCAGATATCCAATACCATCCATCTTGTCAACAGCAATCCGTCAGGCTACATCAAGCGTTCTACCGAAATTTACCGGAACTTCAAGCGTCTGGCAGTCCATAACTACCGCAAACAACATAATATCAAATTCTATGCAGACAATCTGAATATCACTGCGACATACTTGTCACGCATAGTAAAACACACTACAGGACGTACCGTATACTTCCATATCTCCGAGTTGCTATGCGCCGATGCACGTAAAATGCTGGAATTCTCCGACAAGGACATAAAGGAAATCGCTGACATCCTTGGCTTTGCCGACCAGTCTGTCTTCTGCAAATTCTTCACCCGCAAAACAGGTATCCCTCCGTTGAAATTCCGCATGAAGCGGGACACAGACAAATGAACCACTTCCACCTGCCGGCAAGCTAAAGGGATCTGATTCCGGACTCCCGGTTCAGCACTCCAAGCATCCGGCAACCGGACCAGAGCATTAAATGCCAACCTTAAGCCATTGGATACCATGAACCTGCCTAAAGGAATAGACTTGGAGACATAGGCCATCCCGGGGCACTGACTTTTCAATCCATCCTCTACCCGTAATCCATACCTTACAACAACGCATCTGGGCTGATACACAGACACCTCCCCAACTGCTGTACAGACACACGCGCATATTCATTCAGGATACATCCCGCAATCCTCATTTTCTCCGCATCTGTCAATTCTGTATATGTCCGTCTGTTAAAGTCAGAAAGATACTGTCCGTCTATCAGAGAACACAATTCCATATCAGAAAGCCCCGCATCCCTGAACCAGGACATATTCCTGAGCGTCATATTTTCCGCTGCTTCTTGAGACAGATAAGGTTCTATAGAAGAAATTGTTACAGGAGGAGCACCTTCACTGTCACTCTCCTGCTCCTCTTTCCAACGATCATAGTCTCCCCTGCTCAGACCATATTGAAACGCCCTGTAAGATCCGAAATATCCCTCCAACACATCCGTACTGACAACAGACGCCACATCCATCATACCGAACCTGTCAAAAGGAATATTGTCCGGTACATAATTGTTTCTCCGTATTGCTTTCCGAGAACGCGCACAAGAAACATTTCTTCCAGCTTGCCTTCCAGTATCCGGCAATGATGTACCCGGATAATTGAAATACAACAGTATCGGAGAATACTGATAAGCATACGGGTTCGCACATACCCTATGGTGGACCGGATTGCGAAGAATATAGCTCAACGCCGCAGCAACATGCAGCCTGCCTGCCAGATGCAGTCTGTAATATCCCTGATCGCCCAGCATCCCGGTCCTGCGGTACACATCATTGAACATCTGCGTATAAGACGAGCGTATGCGCTGCACAAGACGTCCGGCATCATCCGCCACGACAGCAAGATGGACATGGTTGGACATGATACTGTACGTGACCAGAATGCTTCCGGTATTTATGGTCGCCTGAGCAATACAATTGAATAACCGCACATAATCAGCATGTTTTCTGCAAATGACCTCCTGATGAGAAGTATAACAAATATGATATAACCGTCCCTTCATACCTTTTACAATATCTGATGACTAGATGATTGAAATAACTACAGTGTAAAGCTAGGAAGATTTTCCCGAAAAGCCCATCCAAAAACGTAAAGAATTTGCGATTCCCCTTCCGTCCAGCTACTATATCAATGATTTAAAAACACTTATCAGACAGCTCTCCTTAGAAAATATTCTCCACTGCTTCGGCAGGTGTGCAATATCCGGCCCATTCTCGTCACCTGCCGGAAGAGGAAGGCGGACTGGATGGCCTACAGGTACTTCTGGTAGGGACACGCCTCCAAGCGGCCCGGACAGGTGTGCATTATTCCGCGTTTTCTGCTCACCTGTCGGAAGGGGAACACGGACGG
>CALVDF010000037.1 GCA_944326245.1 uncultured Bacteroidales bacterium | reverse complement strand
GTTTTGCTTTTACAAATCTAAAAAATCTGTAGACTTTTTTATTAGCCTATCTCAGACACACTTTTTGAAACAGTATCCCAGAATAATTGCAATTTCATTCGGGACATTTTCAAGTTTTACATGATGTCCTTTTATGAAAACGTTATAGAACTCGTCCAGAAAGCTTCTTGTCGCAAAGTTGACGTTCGAAAAGTCAAAAATGACCTCGTCAAGGTTCATGTCATTTTTTAGATTCTGAAAGCTTTTCATAAAGCCAGATCACGATGACAGTCTCTGAATTCGTAGTCTTTAATGGAACATTTGTGACCTATATCAGGAACAATATTATGGTAATCTAGCATCATGTAGTATGACATATAGAGAGGTAAAGAGCATTCAGAAATATTGGATTTAATAAAATTACTGATAGAACCGAAATTGTTGTTATCTGTCGAAATCCTGATGGCGTGAAGTTCTTCGCTCTGTTCCCTGACATTGGGCCTAATTACTTCCAGAACATCAAGTTTGTCAATATTCAAATATGTGATGCAGCAGAATTCTGGCTTTCCTCCACGAGACAGGCATCTGTAAAAACCTGTTACAACAGTTTTATCAATTACTTCGTTTTTAATGTTGGTTTCTTCTTTAAGTTCCCGTTCAACAGCATTTATTATGATGGATTGCAAGTCAAGGTTCTTATTATAATCTGTAAAATCTACGGATCCTGAAGCGGTAGGAAGTAGTTCGTTTGTAAACATTGCTGTTTTATTGTTGTGACGCATAAGGAATGCAAAACCATCAGTAGAAATTACAATGGTGGAGACACCGATATGGTCTCCAAATTCAGAATCGCTAAAGGATTTTATTTTATAATTATTAACGTTTCTTGGAGCATCAATGATGAAACCGGATTCGTTGAGACATATACTGTATGCATTATTGGTTAAAAAAGAATTGTAATAGCAGCCTTGACACAAAGCGACTATATATGTGCCATCTGAAAGTCTATTTTCATACAATTCACTTGCCATGCATAATTTTTTCTCATTATAAAAGGCTCCCCCTTTATCAGACATAGAGTGCCATTTGAAATTAAGGAATTTTAGCAATATACTTTTGTACGTTTTAATATATTTATCGGTCCGTTTTTCTTTACTGTGCACGCGTCTGCATTTAATGGAAGATTTACGTATTATCATATTTGATGATGATGATATTAGCACTACTTGGTTTATCTCTTCCAGTAATAATACATCATAGTGTTTCGATAATTCATCATCGAATTTGTAATCTTTGGAGACTCCTATGGGAGTACTGAAGCAATTGACTCTTTTGTAAAAATCTCGACATTCTTTAATCGTAGAATAAATCTGCCATATTACGTTTATAAATATAAGAAAAATCAAAACTAGCAGATGGTCATTTGAAATGAGGGAATTCCAATCAACTAAAGTATAAAGTAATATTGCACAATCCACCAACAGTGAGTATAAATCTATACTCCCGATCTTGATTCCATATATCATGAAATCGAAAAAATTTTTCAAGGGTTGTAGATTGAGTCTCATAGGATGGTATTAATTAGCTGTTAAAAACTTTATACAGTGAAGAGGCATAAGAATATCATATTGCAATAGTCACTCATAGCAAAAGTACACAATTTTTTTGTCAGGTAGGTTGATACGGCAAAGAAATTTTCAGCAAAACAAGTTATAAACAATATACCAATTATAAGTATATGGCATCAGGCTATTAAAAGTCTACGATATAGTATGTTGTTGTTAACTGAATTTATAAATGTTTTTGATCAAGTTGTGAATTACTTGTCAAGGACTGGGTGTTAGCCAGCATGAGATCCAACAGTTTTACGAAGTGACCGATATGCTCGGGCAATACTATATAAACTATATGTGATTTTCTTGAAAGTTATTGGGAGAGAAGAAGAGCCTGTGTAACACAAGAGGCCTACTTCGTGATGCAAGTAGGCTCTCTTCATTTTATGGCAATTGGGGATTCAGCCACGCATTTGCCGCCGTTATGTTCAGGTTTTAATTTTGGGGATGGACAGATCCTGTGGCAAATATTTCAATGTTCTTCCGGTTGAAGGGATCCTTGCCTTCCGGAGTGTACATGTAGGCGATGCGGTCGGCGTATTTCTTCTCGACCTTGTTGCGAACCAGCTTCATGGTGCTGTTGACGAGACCGTCCTTCTCGGTGAAGTCCTCTGCCAGGACGGCAAATGTGGCAGGCAGCCATCTTTCGGGGAACTGTCCTTCGAACCGGCCTCCCTTCTTGTAGCTGTCTATCTCGTGCTTGAGGAGCTTCACTGCTTCCCGGCCCCTTTCTTCCCCGTGCAACCCTTTTGAGTCCAGATAATGGTTGACCTTGTCCCTGTTGGGAACGAGCAGCAGGACAGTGTAGTTGTTCTGGTTGTTGTAGAGTACCGCATTGTCGATGTAGGGGGACTGGCCTGTGAAATTTTCCTCCATGCCTTCCGGGGAGTATTTCTCTCCGTCGCTGGAGATCAGCAGGCTCTTGAACCGTCCCAGAACGTAGAGCAGGCCGTCCTTGCCGAGATAGCCCATGTCTCCGGTGTAGAGCCATCCGTCCCTTACGGTCTCTGCCGTGGCCTTGGGATTTTTCCAGTATCCCGCCATCACGTTTTCCCCCTTGATTACCATTTCACCTGGCTCGCCGAGCGGCAGTTCATTGCCTTCACTGTCCTTGATCTTCATTTCCAGAGGGGAGACGAGGATGCCCGAAGAACCGAAACGGTGCTTCTGCGGGGTGTTGGTCGAAATGACGGGGGTGGCTTCCGAGAGGCCGTATCCCTGGTACATGGGGATTCCTACTGCGTAGAAGAAGCGCTGCAGCTCGCTGTCGAGCAATGCCCCTCCGCCGATGAAGAATTTGAGGTTGCCGCCGAAATTCTCCCTGACCTTGCTGAACAGAATCCTGTCGAACAGCCGCACGAGAGGGTAGAGGAGGAATGATGCTCCGGAGCCTCTGGTGTAGCCGTCCTTGTTGTATGCGTAGGCTGTCTTCAGAGCCAGCCGGAACAGCTTCTCCGCTTTGGACCCCTTGGCTGCGATGCCGGCTTCAATGCTCTTGCGGAAGCTCTTGGCCAGTGCCGGCACGGACAGCAGGAAGTCTGGCTTGAGCTCCTTGATGTTGACGGGGATGTTCCTCAATGTCTGCATCTGGGTCTTGCCGATCTGTACCGTACCGAACGAGGCTCCGCAGGCAATCATGATGTAGAATCCCACCACGTGCGCAAAGCAGTGGTCGAGGGGGAGCAGGATCAGGGTCCTGTAGTCTGGAGGAACGGAGATGCAGGACAATGCCTGTTCGACGTTGGCCGTATAGTTGCGGTGGGTGAGGATCACTCCCTTGGGGTCGGCGGTGGTGCCGGAAGTGTAGGTGATCGTGGCGTAGTCGTCATTGCCGAGAGTCCTGCTTATCTTCATGAATTCCTCCCTGTGCTCCCTGAGGTACTCCCGCCCCATAGCGATGACCTCCGTAATGTGTATTTCCCCGTTGTCGGCCGGGTCATTGTCAAACAGGACCACTGTCTCCACATTGGGCAGGTCCTTGCGTATCTTCCGGATCTTGGGAAGTTGGCTGGCGGATACCATCACCATCTTCACGTCCCCGTGGTTGAGCCTGAAAAGCAAGTCGTTGCTCTCTTCCAGCTTTATCGACAGGGGCACGCTTATGGCCCCGGCATACAGCAGCCCCAGCTCGGACAGCACCCAGTAATTCCTGCCCTCAGAGAGGATGGATACCGTATCTTTCGGCCTGATGCCCAGGGCTGCCAGACCTGCGCCTATCTCCAGTGCGGTGTTGTAGCATTCATTGTAGGTAGAAGGTTTGAAGGAGTCAGTAAGTTTCTCCCACATCATCGGTCTGTCCCCGTATTTCTCCACCGAGGACTCGAAAAGGTCAATAATGGTCTTTTTCATACGATCGGAATTATTTGGCCGTGGCCGGTGTTTTCCATGCAATGATAGGAAAAATCCCCTTTGACTCCAAATCCCGTACCCATGTAGCAACCATGCAAGTAGGCATGTAGGCACGATGTAGCCACCAGGTAGGCACGATGTATGCACGATGTAGGTACCATGTTGATACGATGTGGGTACGATGTGGGCACCATGTGGGCACCAGGTAGGTACGGATATGCATGGGCAACCCATGCGTCTGCCTCGCCGTCTTCCCTGTCGCCTTCTCTATCGCTTTCCCTGTCGCCTTCCCTGTCGCCTTCCCTGCCGCCTTCCTCACCGCCTTAGCCTTTGCCACTTCCTTTGCTTTCTGCTGTTTACCCATTTGCCCTTTCGGTCCGCCTGCCTATTTGCCATTTCCCTTGCCTTTCTGCGTTTTCGGTACACCTGCGGAAGTGGAAGGAGTGGCTGGATGCCCTGCAAGTGTCTCTCGCTGGGGGTACCTCACTCCATCGCCTGCCCCTTCTGCGCAGGTGAACCTCTTTCGGCGTTTTCGGTACACCTGCGGAAGTGGAAGGAGTGGCTGGATGCCCTGCAAGTGTCTCTCGCTGGGGGTACCTCACTCCATCGCCTGCCCCTTCTGCGCAGGTGAACCTCTTTCGGCGTTTTCGGTACACCTGCGGAAGAGGTCCGGCTGTCTGCGGTAGTTTTTCAGACATCCTAACAATGCCGTGGATGGAGTGTTTCTGGTATAATGCATTGTAAATCAATGTGTTGCGGATGGGGCTCGGAAGAGTGCCATGTTAGGTTTGCGCGAAACTGTCCATTTAGACAGTTCTGTGGCATTTTTTTAAACATCCTAACATGGCCTCAGATTGGTTGCGTTGGTGTAAGGTTCTGTGGGTTAGTAGGTTACTGGTAATGACCCGAATTAGCCCAATGTTAGGATGGTGTCTCGGAAAAATTATGTGCGGATCTTCTCTTGGTAGTATGGCCAACAGGTACTTCTCGCGGGGGAACACCTTTCCACCACTTGCGCAGGTGTACACTTTTCGGCGTTTTCCGGGCACCTGCGAAAGAGGAAGGCAGCAGTATGGCCTACAGGTACTTCTGGTAGGGACACGCTTCCAAGCGGCCCGGGCAGGTGTGCATTATTCCGCGTTTTCTGCTCACCTGTCGGAAGGAGAACACGGACGGTATGGCCTACAGGTACTTCTGGTAGGGGTGCACTCTACACCGCCTGGACAGGTGTGCACTTTTCCCGTGTTTTCTCGTCACCTGTCGGGAGGAAAAGGCTACTTGGCGGGAGGTGAAGAGGGGCAACCAGTCTGGGAGGGTGGGTAATCTGTCGGAAGGAGGCGAGTACGGGCAATCTGCCGGAAAGGATGGACAGACAGGCTGTCGGGGGTGGATGTGTGAGTGGTGAATGGATGTGCCTTTGTGGCTGATGATGTGGCGGTGTCTATCCGAGGAGGCTGCGTATGGTGTCATGGACCCAGTACGCGGCAGGGGAGGGACGGCTGGAATCTGGCGGTATGTGGCTGTCGGAATCTCGGTAGATATGGCAGTTGGAATCTGGCAGTATTGGACAGTCGGAATCCGGCTGGGTAGTGTGGTTGGAATCCGGCAGGGCTGTGAAGGTCTGGAAGAAGGCTGCGCGGCCCGGGGTCTCGTCGACGGAGGTGAGCAGACAGCGGTTGCGGCGCAGTACGTCTTCCAGCGTCATCTGAAGCATGTCTGCACAGTCACGATGATGGGTGGAATCGGCCCCGTCGGGTAAAACTGAACGGCCGGAGGATTCACTGCTGCCGGAGGAATTGGACTCTTGGCGGCTGGTGGCAGACGAGGCAGACGGGACAGACGAGGCGGATAGGACGGACGAGGCAGACGGGGCGGACGAGGAGGCCGGGGTGGCCAGGGCGGCGAGGAGATTGCGGCCCTTTTCGGTATTGACCAGTATGGCGCTTACGCCTCGGTCATCATCATATTCGGGGCGGAGGTCACCTATACCCCAGAAGTCTCCTATGGTGAGGTCGCTGCCGCTGCGGAATTCCCTGGCAGGACAGCGGTAGCAGCTCGGGCGGGAGTAGAAGTCTGCGAGGAATCCGCGTATGAACAGGTTTTCGGCCTTACCTGCTTCGCTAAGGACGGGACGGCATGGTGTACCGGAAGGGTCTTTCGCGCTGAAGAATATCTTGAACCTGTAGCCTTTCCAGCCGGCGTGGCCTTCTTCTTTGTCCCTGAAACGCACTTCTTCTATCTTCACGTCCCTGTATCCCTGTTTCCGGAGGACCTCTTTTTCTTCTGCGAGATATTGTCTCCAGACTCCGGGGGAGGGTACACCGTGGCAGATTAGGTCGGCGGTCACCAGTTTGTCAAGGAAGGATTTGCCGGTTCCGTTGCCGGCGGCATCTGGATTGGCTCCGCGGTTGAGGAAACGGTTGAGGCCGGCCACCTGGCAGGGTGTGCCAGTGAACAGTACAGGAATTCCTTCGCGCAGGGCTGCCCTTACCCTTCCGTAGCAGTCTTCCATTCTGCTCTGCAGGTATTTGGATCCTGTGAAGGCCCTGACTTCCTCGGGTGTGGAGGCTGAGTCATGCACTGCTTCCATATCCTTGTCGAAACGGGAGCCGAATACGCGTCCTCCCATGGCGATGACGGCCGATGCGAGGAGGGGAAATGCTCCTCCGGAGGCGCTGCTGTCTCTTACGGTCTGGTCCGGATGTTTCATGGCATATACGTCCAGGGGTCTGCGGGCGGGGAGCTGCGTGATTACAGGACATACCTTGACGCATAGTCCGCATTCGATGCATGTGTTTTCATCCACAGAGGGATAGAGGAATCCTTCAGCATTTTCCTTCATGTTGATGCTGCCTCTCGGGCAGACCGAAGCACAGGCTGTGCAGCCGCAGCAGTCGTGCGGGTCGGAAATGATGATATGCCGTATTTCTTTCATAATTGATTGCAAAGTTTGTAAAAATTTCTATATTTGCCATCCGAAATAAGAATATCTCTCAGGGCAGGGTGTGATTCCCTACCGGCGGTGACAGTCCGCGACTCCCTGTAGCTACGGTGCTGCGGGGACTGAATCGGTGAAATTCCGATACCGACGGTGAAAGTCCGGATGGAAGAGAGGTGCGGTACGGCCGCGGCTGGCGCTTATGGCGCGGTCTGGTCTGCCGGGTGTCGCTGAGACATTGCCCTGAGTACTGAACGGTATTCGGGTTTTTTTGTTATATGTACTGTAGCGACGAAGATATCAGATTTATGGAGATGGCCCTGGAACTGGCCGCAAGGGGACGGGGACATGTGGGTCCCAATCCTATGGTCGGGGCGGTGATAGTGCGTGACGGCCGTGTGCTGGCCGGCGGGTGGCATCATGTATGCGGCAGTCTGCATGCCGAGCGCGATGCGCTTTCCAGGTGCAATGAGGATCCTGCGGGTGCCACGATGTATGTGACCCTTGAGCCCTGCTGCCATTACGGGAAGCAACCGCCTTGCACGGATGCGATCATCGGGGCAGGCATTGCCAGGGTCGTAATGGCGATGGAGGATCCCAATCCGCTGGTGGCAGGACACGGTGCCGCTATTCTGCGGGACCACGGCATTGAGGTTGTTTCAGGAGTGCTTGAGGCTGAAGCCAGGCATCTCAACCGCATTTTCATAAAATATATTGTGACCCGCAAGCCTTGGGTCGTGCTCAAGAGTGCCATGACCCTGGACGGACGTATCGCTGCCCGCACCGGGGATTCGAAGTGGGTGAGCGGGGAGGAGTCCAGGCGTTTTGTCCATGAGCTGCGCGGCAGGTACATGGGAATTGCGGCCGGTATCGGTACCGCGATGGCGGATGACCCGATGCTGAACTGTCGTCTGGAGGGACTGCGCCAGCCGGTACGGATCATTGTAGATTCGCGGGCGTCGCTGCCTCTGGATTCGGCTCTGGTGCGTACTGCAGCGGATTACCGTACGGTGGTGGCGCATACGGCAGCGGCTCCGCAGGAGAGGCTTGAGGCACTGCGCTCGCACGGCATCGAGCTGCTGGAGTGTCCTTCTGACGTCTCAGACAATGCCGGTTCTGCTTGGAGAACAGGTTATTCTGCTGCCTGCGCTGGTACTTCCTCCGGCACTGCCGCTTCCCGGGATATGTCCGTGGCGTCTGGCCAAAGCTTGTTTTCAGGGGAGGCTGTGGATGCGGACCGTTCAGCGAAAGTGGATCTCTCCGCCATGCTGGACCGGATCGGTGCGATGGGGATTGATTCCCTGCTGGTCGAGGGCGGCTCGGAATTGAACTGGAGTATGGTCGCCGAGGGGCTGGTGGACGAGTATTACATCTTCGTGGCGCCTAAGATTGTAGGAGGCAGGGATGCGAAGGGGGCCGTCGGGGGCGAAGGTTTTGCAAGGATGGCCGAGGCAGTGCCGGTGAAGGTGGAGTCGGTCACACCCTGCGGCGCAGACTGGCTGGTCCATGGATTTTCCCGTGAGTACGGAGATAGTCCGGAAATATAGGTGTGAAGATCTGTCTGCGATGCGGATGTATATGATAAACAGGGATAATGCAGGAGGAGCGGCAAGTGGTGGGACGGATGCGGGGAAATGCGGAATGGACAGAATGCGCAGATGACGAAGGTATAAGGATAATGTTGTAGATAAGAGATAATTAAATATAATGTTTACTGGAATAGTTGAAGAAATAGGGACTGTCCGCTCGATACGCGGAGGCGGAACGGGAGTGGTGCTCGACATAGCGGCATCGAAGGTGCTTGAAGGGACGGTCGCCGGGGACAGCATAGCTGTCAACGGTGTCTGCCTGACGGTGAATCCGGGCAGCGGGCATTTTACGGCTGACGCAATGCCTGAGACTCTGCGCCGGACTTCGCTGGGCAGTCTTGCTCCCGGAGCAAAAGTCAATCTGGAAAGGGCGATGCTCTGTGGAGGACGTTTCGGCGGTCATATAGTTTCGGGGCATGTGGATGCCTGCGGGCGGGTAGTGTCCCTGGTCAGGGACGGAATTGCGATGATCATGAAGATGGAAGTGCCTGTCGGGGTCCTGAAGTATATTGCCCGCAAGGGGTCTGTTACCATCGACGGGGTGAGCCTGACGGTTGCATCGGTGGACGGAGACGTCCCGGCCGGTTCAGGCGTTTCCGGTTCATTTGCAGTATCGCTCATCCCTCATACCATGGCCTCCACTACATTGAACCTGCTCCGCGTGGGCTCTCCTGTCAATGTGGAGGTCGACATGCTGGCCCGTTATGTCGAGTGTCTGATGTCCTTCGGCCATACCGGTACTGTCTGGTCATCCTCTGCAGCCGGTTCATCCTCTGCTGTCGGGCAAGTTGATGCCGGTCGCCCCGCTTCATCGGGGGCCGGTGTGTCCTCCGCTGGCGGAGTCTCCTCTTCTGCTGACAGACATTCCGGAGGCGGTCTTACTGAGGAATTTTTGAAAAAATACGGATTTTAAATTTTTGAATTTTTATAAAATTTCGAACAATTATAAAAAATATATGAATAATAACCAGGAACGTAAATTCAATACCATTGATGAAGCCGCTGAGGCTCTGCGCAACGGGGAGGTTATAGTGGTTATCGATGATCCGGACAGGGAGAACGAGGGCGACCTGATCTGTGCCGCCCGTCATGCCACTACGGCCAATGTCAATTTCATGGCATGTTATGGTAAAGGTTTGATATGCATGCCTATGAGTTCTGCGCTGACCCGTAAGTTGGGGCTGCCTCAGATGGTTAACCACAATACAGACAATCATTGTACTGCTTTTACCGTGTCGATCGACCATGTGTCGACCGGGACTGGGATATCGGCTATCGAGCGTTCCGTCACTGCCATGAAGGCTGTGGAACCGGATGCGAAACCGGAGGATTTCCGTAGGCCGGGCCACATGTTCCCGCTGGAGTCGCGTCCTGGAGGAGTGCTGCAGCGTCGCGGACATACCGAAGCCACAGTGGACCTGATGCGGATTGCCGGGCTGGAAGAGTGCGGTCTGTGCTGCGAGATCATGCGCGAAGACGGCGACATGATGCGCACTACCGAACTGGTCGCGTTTGCAGAGGAGCATGGCCTGAAGATCATCACTGTAGATGATCTGGTATCTTACCGCAAGCACCACGAGAAATGGATGGAGAGGGTGACCGATGCAGCTCTGCCCACCAAGTACGGCAATTTCAGGATAATGGGTTATGTCAACCGCATTACCGGAGAACACCATCTGGCTATCATCAAGGGTGATATCACCACGGACGCGCCGGTTCTGTGCCGCATGCACTCCGAATGTCTGACGGGTGATGTGCTGGGTTCCCTGCGCTGCGACTGCGGGGAGCAGCTGGCCGAGGCTTTACGCCGTATCGAGAAGGCCGGCAGGGGAGTGCTGCTGTATCTGCGTCAGGAGGGTCGCGGCATCGGACTGATTAACAAGCTCCGCGCCTATGAGCTGCAGGACAGGGGAATGGATACTGTGGAGGCCAATCTGGCCCTCGGCTTCAAGGCCGATCTGCGCGACTACGATGTGGGCGGCGCAATACTCTCCGACCTGGGTATTAAGAAACTTATCCTCATGACCAACAATCCCATGAAGATTTTCGGCCTGGACCATTACGGTATAGAAGTGGTGGACCGCGATCCGATAGAGATGACCTGCAACGAGAAGAACGAGGCGTACATGTATACCAAATACAAGAAAATGGGGCACATGCTCCATTTCGGACAGTCGGTTCCGGGTGACGGCCCTGAGAGCATAAAACAGTAGGGGTAAAGGAGGTCGCCAAAGACAGGTGTTTAACACATGTGTCCAATAACATGTGGCCCCAAATAGGAACCCTGAAGATGTAAATACGGAAGACAGTTCCCGGTACGGCTGACAGCTGAAACACCGGCAAGCAACGTTAATTTATATTGCAGAACAGCAAGAATAGAACAAACAATATATAAAACCAATAACCATGAAAGTAATAGAAGGCAATCTTTCAGCCGCAGGCCAGAAGATAGGCATCGTAGCGGCCCGTTTCAACGAATTTATCACATCCAGGCTTCTGGGTGGAGCCGAGGACTCGTTTCTGCGCCACGGCGGATCGGGAGAAGACCTTGAAGTTGCGTGGGTTCCAGGAGCATTCGAGATTCCCTTTATAGCCAGGAAGATGGCCCTTTCCGGCAAGTATGACGCCATAGTATGTCTGGGTGCCGTGATACGCGGAGCAACACCTCACTTCGATATGGTCGCCAATGAGGCAACCAAGGGTATCGCCCATGTGGGGCTGGAATGTGGGGTCCCCGTGATTTTCGGTGTACTGACCACAGATTCCATCGAACAGGCTGTCGAGCGTGCCGGTACCAAGGCCGGAAACAAGGGCTTCGATGCCATGACCACTGCGATAGAGATGGTCAACCTCGGAAAGAATTTTGGAAAGTAGCGGCTTGCCACCCGCCTGGATTGATTTTTCCCCCGGATCGATTCCTGTCCTATTCGGATTGATTTTCCACCTCCGGATTGATACCTGTCCCGGGAGAATTCATCCTTTTCATCCGGCCACCTTTCCCCTGCGGATGCTCTTTTTCTAAGAGGTCGCACTCTCTCCGGCAGGTTTTTTCTTCTCCGGCAGGTGTTCCCTCTTCCCGATATGTGGCGTGTCCTTCCCGACATGTTGCACATCTTCTCATCCCGGCAGGTGAGCAAAAAACGCGGAATAATGCACACCTGTCCGGGCCGCTTGGAGGCGTGTCCTTGCCAGAAGTACCTGTAGGCTATACTGTCTGCCTTCCTCTTCCGGCAGGTGTCGAGAATGGGCCGGATATTGCACACCTGCCGAAGTGGTTGAGAGGTATACCCCTGCGAGAAGTGCCTGTAGGCCATCCTGCCTGTCCTTCCTCTTTCGCAGGTGCCCGGAAAACGCCGGAAAGTGTACACCTGCGCAAGTGGTGGAAAGGTGTTCCCCCGCGAGAAATACCTGTTGGCCATACCGTCCGTGTTCCCCTTCCGACAGGTGAGCAGAAAACGCGGAATAATGCACACCTGTCCGGGCCGCGGAGACGTGCACCCCCACCAGAAGCACCTGTAGGCTATACTGTCTGCCTTCCTCTTCCGGCAGGTGACGAGAATGGGCCGGATATTGCACACCTGCCGAAGTGGTTGAGAGGTATACCCCTGCGAGAAGTACCTGTAGGCCATCCTGCCTGTCCTTCCTCTTTCGCAGGTGCCCGGAAAACGCCGGAAAGTGTACACCTGTGTCTTATCCTGAAAAAAGTTGACTCGCAACAGGATAAAAAAATGTATTATTTGCACACAGAAAGTCAGGAGAAGTACTTCGAGGACGTAATCCGTCTACACAAGTCAGGCTG
>CALVDF010000036.1 GCA_944326245.1 uncultured Bacteroidales bacterium | reverse complement strand
AAAGATAAATTCAAATCGGCGCGCTCGTCCCATCCTTGTAATTACCTATACTTCAATATTTTCAAAGAACTTTTGCGTTTTTTTTTACCGGACACTGATGAAGTTAAGAAATTAAAATTCAAAGACTGAATATTTTAGAAGGAATTTTCCGTTTTACGAAAAATGTGCTTACTTTGCGGAAGCAAGAACAAAGGCATAATGGCAGGATCCAATTTTATAGATTATGTGAAGATATTCTGCGCTTCAGGCAACGGTGGAAACGGATCCACGCACCTGCGGCGTGAAAAATATATCCCCAAAGGAGGACCTGACGGGGGTGACGGAGGCCGCGGAGGCCATATCATCCTGAGGGGAGATCCACAGTACTGGACTCTTATCCACCTCAAGTACAGGAAGCATATCAAGGCCGAGCACGGAGGTGCCGGCAGCGGAGGTCTCAGGCACGGGGCCAACGGCAAGGATATCATACTGGATGTTCCATTGGGCACGGTGGCCAGGGATGCTGAGACCGGAGAGGTGATATGCGAGATCCTGGAGGCCGGACAGGAAGAAATACTGGTACGCGGAGGCCGCGGGGGTAAGGGCAATGATTTCTTCAAGTCGGCGACAATGCAGACTCCCCGTTTCGCCCAGGAGGGTGAGCCAGGCAAGGAGGGATGGTTCATTCTGGAGCTGAAGCTTCTGGCAGATGTGGGGCTCGTGGGCTTTCCCAATGCCGGTAAATCCACACTGCTTTCGGCTGTTTCGGCTGCCAGACCCAAGATAGCTGATTATCCCTTCACGACACTTGAACCGAATCTGGGAATCGTCTCATGTAGGGACGGCCATTCTTTCGTCATGGCCGATATCCCAGGTATAATAGAAGGTGCCCATGAGGGCAAGGGACTGGGCCTCAGATTTCTCAAGCATATTGAGCGCAACTCGATGCTGCTGTTTGTGATACCTGCTGATACTCAAGACATACGGGCCGAGTACCGTACTCTGCTGAGCGAACTGGAGCAGTTCAATCCGGAACTTCTTGACAAGGACCGTGTCCTGGGCATTTCCAAGTCGGATATTCTGGATGACGAGCTCAGGGCCGGACTGCAGAAAGAACTTCCGGAAGGAGTTCCTTCGATATTTTTCTCGTCGGTGAGCGGGGAGAACATTCCTCAGCTCAAGGACATGTTGTGGAATATCCTTAACCGCGGAACGATATGATAGACCGTCTGATTGAGATGGACCACTGGATTACCCTCGGTCTGAATTCCGTGCATACTCCTTTCTGGGATTCCGTGATGCTTTTCCTGTCTGCGAAGACAGTATGGATTCCGCTGTATGTGGCATTGGCGGTGCTTATGTTCATTCCAAAATGGTATGGCCGCAGATCTCCGGCTTTCCGTTACGGACATCGTATACCGTTATGGCTGACAGGACTGTGCGGTGTGCTTGCCGTACTGCTGTGTTTCGGGCTCACGGAGCAGATTACCAATATCGTCAAGAATTTGGTAGAGAGGCCGCGTCCGGGACTCGATCCTTTGCTTGACGGGCTCCTCCATCTGCCTGAAGGGGCAGGAGGCGGTTACGGCTTCTTCTCTGCACATGCTTCCAATACTTTCGGCCTGGCCATGGTAACCTCCCTGATATTCCGCCGCAGGTGGTTCTCTGCAGGCATCATGACCTGGGCGGCACTGATAAGCTTCAGCCGAATATATCTGGCCAAGCATTTTACCACTGACGTGCTGTGCGGCGTCCTTGCGGGCATTCTTGTCGGCTGGGCCGTGTACTGCCTGTATGCGTGGGTTCTGTCGTTGATATCCCGGAAGTATCAGTAAAGTACCTGTCTATGCTTTGTATTGTAGATTCCTGTACAGATCCTTATTGGAACCTTTCAGCCGAAGAGTATCTGCTCGCTTCCGTCAAGGAACCGGTATTCCGGCTGTGGAGAAACGCTCCGTCTGTCATTGTCGGGCGCTACCAGAATGCGGCTGCTGAAATCAACTCTGATTATGTACGTGAGCACGGCACCGCAGTGGTCCGTCGTCTTACCGGAGGAGGAGCCGTATTCCATGATCTGGGCAATGTCAATTATACCTTTGCCGATGCCAAGGTTCCCGGAGAAGATACCTCCGCCATGTTCCGGCGCTTTACCGCTCCTGTAATCAAGGCCTTGAGAGGACTTGGCGTGGATGCGTCGCTTGAGGGGCGCAACGACCTGGTGATAGACGGGCGCAAGTTCTCGGGCAATGCCGTCTGCGTGCATGGTGACAGGGTCCTGCAGCACGGTACACTGCTGTTTTCGGCATCCGTGGCGGACCTTTCCGGTGCACTCAACACCCGCCCGGAGAAGTTCATCGGCAAGAGTGTACAGTCCAACCGTTCGAGGGTTACGAACATATCGGAGCATCTTCCTGCTGAACGCCGCGGAATGTCGGTGGAAGACTTCATCCGGTATATGCAGGACTGTCTGGCCGGTGCAGGTGATATGGAGGCCCGTGGATATACTGCCGCTGAACGTGAGGCTATAGACCGGCTGTGCCGTGAAAAGTATTCTACATGGCAGTGGAACTTCGGAAATTCCCCGAGTTACGGATTCAACCAGACCAGGCGTTTCCCGTGGGGATTTGTCGAGGTGTCCCTGGATGTGGCAGTAGGTGTCATACGGTCCTGTTCGATCCGAGGTGATTATTTCTTTACGCGCCCGACGGAGGATGTGGAACATGCTCTTGTCGGTGTACCGCATACACTCGAGGCCGTGACAGACGCGCTGTCTCCGATTCCTCTGAACGACTATTTCGGACCGGTCCAGGCCGGGGAACTGGCATCCCTGTTTATATAAAAAAGGGCTGTCCTGCTGAGGGCAACCCTTCTGTTCGGCACGTGCCTGTCTGTATTCCGTTATTCGTCCAGGATTTTGCAGATGGCTGTGAACACGTGTTCTATGGTGTCGTTGCCTTCTATCTCGCGGTAGTTGCCCTTGTCCTTGTAATAGCTGATCAGGGGCTCGGTCTTGCTGTGGTATGTGGATATGCGGTGCTCGATGGTTGCACGGTCCGTATCGTCCTTGCGGCCCTCGATCATTGCACGGTGGAGTATCCTTTCGTAGACGAGCTCGTCCGGCAGGGTCAGGGACAGGACTGCATCCACCTTGCCTCCGAATTCCGGAAGCATTGCATCCAGTACTTCAGCCTGGGCGATGGTACGGGGGAATCCGTCGAACAGGAATCCCTTGACGTCCCTGTTTGCTGCTATCTTGTTGCGGATCATGCCTTCAACGACTTCGTCAGGGACCAGGTCTCCGCGGTTGATGAGCTCGGCAGCTTTTTTGCCCAGCTCTGTACCCTCTGCCATCTCGTGGCGCAGGAGGTCTCCCGTGGAGAGGTGAAGGTAATTGTATTTCTCGACGATCTGTTTGGCCTGGGTGCCTTTGCCAGCTCCCGGAGGGCCGAAGAGAATGTAGTATTTCATGATGTATATCGATTATAAAATGGTTAGTCTACAATATATATGTCCGGGTACTGCCGTCCCAGCTGGTCATAGTCCAGACCGAAACCTACAATGAATTCGTTTCCTATCTCCATGGCATGGTAGTCTATCTTCAGGTTCCCTTTGTAGGCTGCCGGCTTGAGGAAGAGCGTGCATATCCTGATATCGGTGACACCCTGTGCCAGGAGCATGGCATGCATGTCGGTAATGGTCTTCCCCGAGTCCACTATGTCCTCCACTATTATCACCTGCCTGTCTTTAAGGCTGTCGGAGATGCCGATGAGCTGTTTTACCTGACCGGTAGATGAAGTGCCGCAGTATGATGACAGCTTTACGAACGAAAGCTCGCAAGGGAAGCTGATGTATTTCATCAGGGATGCGGTAAACATGAATGAGCCGTTCAGTACACTGAGAAAGACCGGAGGACGGACGCTTCCGCTGTAGTCGCTGTTGATACGTCCGGCGGTCTGTCTGATCGCTTCTTCTATCTTCTCATTGGGAATGAAAAGCTTGAAATACTTGTCGTGAAGTTTTATCCTGTCCATGATGCAAAAGTACGTCAAAAAATGGAGAAATGACGTTTTTTTAGATTAAATTTGCCTTCAGACAATATAATTGAAAAAGACATGAAACCGCTCGTATCTATTATCATGGGAAGCACCTCTGACATGCCTGTCATGAAGGCAGCCGCAGAGTTTCTCGATTCGATGGAAATTCCTTTTGAAATCAACGCACTTTCAGCCCACAGGGTACCTGTGCAGGTCATGCAGTTCGCCACTGCCGCACGCGAAAGGGGAATCAAGGTGATCATCGCCGGTGCCGGCGGTGCAGCTCATCTGCCCGGGGTCATCGCTGCCTATACTCCGCTTCCGGTAATCGGTGTGCCCATCAAGTCTTCGAACTCGATTGACGGCTGGGACTCTATACTCTCCATCCTTCAGATGCCGTCGGGCATACCTGTTGCGACCGTGGCTCTGGACGGGGCGAAGAATGCGGCTATCCTGGCAGCCCAGATTCTGGCTGCGGGAGATCCGGCCGTTATGGACAAGGTCGTGGCTTTCAAGCAGGATCTGACTTCAAAGATAGAGAAGGCCAACCGCGAGCTGAAGGAAATAAAATACAGGTTCAAAGTGGATGAATGATGAAATAGAATAAAATCAAACAAGTCCGGTATGTGTTGGAGAACAGAGGGGAAGACGATAGTCTGCAAGGCCGTCCTGCTCTGGACGGCTTTTTTTTCATGTACAGGTGCGGCTGCAGCTTTGCCGCAGGATCTGCCGGGGGACATAGTGCGCCTCATAGAGCGGCAGTGCGAAGACGGGGGAGGGGATCCGGAGGCTCTTCTGGAGTATTTTCAGGAGCTGGCCAGGAAACCGTTGAATCTCAATACGGCTGACAGGGAGGCACTGGAAGGGTTCCCTTTGATGACTCCTTTCATGGTGAGCAGCCTGCTGGAGTACCGCAGCGAATACGGGGCAGTGGCTTCGGCAGGAGAACTTGCCATGGTGGACGGGTTCGATATCGCGGCTGTCCGCCGGATGCTGCCGTTTGTGACGCTGGGAGCGGGGCCCGAAGGGAATACGGGCAGTACTGATGAAAAATTGCGGGTGTCTGGCAAGCTGACCCTCCGGTCCAGGATGGACCTGGAAAGAGGGGATGAAGAAGAGGAAGGCTTGCCGGTTCCGCTGTACGCGAAGTACAGGATGGAGGTGGGAAGGCATCTCTCGGCCGGTTTCACATTGGAAAGCGACAGGGGGGAGAAGGACTTCCCGGATTTCTATTCATTCAACATCGCGGTATCGGATATCAGGCTGTCAGGTGACGGGCGCTGCCGTCTGGAGTCCGCTGTTGTCGGGGACTTCTCCCTCCGTTTCGGCCAGGGGCTCGTGTTGTGGAACTCTTTCTCCCTGTCCGGGCTTTCGTCCCCGTCTGCTGCCATGAGGCGAGGGGGAGGAATCGTTCCGTATACGTCATCGAACGAGAACAGGTACTTTCACGGTGCGGGTGTGACCTTGGGCTTTCCTGAGGGCGTAAGGGCTTCGGTGTTCTATTCGGACAATGGCCAGGATGCCAGGATAGAGGGGGTCTGTTTCACAACCAAGCCGGAGGATGGCGTACATGATACGGAGGCGCTGCGGGCAGCCCGCGATGCCATGCGCGAGAAAGTACTGGGGGCCAATGTCTCGTGGAGCGGTGAGTGGCTCAGGACCGGGGTTACGGCCGCAGCGTACAGGTACAGCCATCTGGACGGCCGCCGGAAGTCCTATTACAATGAGCATCTGCGGTATGACGGATGGTGGGGAAATGTCTCTCTGGACTGGCTCATGTCCTTCCGGGGGCTGCTGGTGTTCGGGGAGGCGGCTCTGGACCGCGAAGGGGCTTTTGCCGGGATCACCGGAGCAGTATATTCTTTCGCCATGCCGCTCGAGGCTTCTGTACTGTACCGGTATTATTCTCCTCGTTACATTGCGACGCATGCCGGGGCATACTGCCGCAGCAATGTCAACAACGAGCACGGAGTGTCGGCTGCGGTGAAATGGTCTCCGGGCGGTAGCGTCGATGTATCATCTTCCATTGAGTATACTTATTTCCCTTATGCACGTTACGGGGTAAGGGACCCGTCATCCTGTCTCAAGGGGGCTTTGGAATGCAACTGGGAGGTGGAGGAACACCATTCGCTGTATGCAAGGGTGAGCGGAACTTATGACAACGGCAGGGATACCCGTCAGTTCAGGCTCAGACTGGGATACGGGTATGGTGGGGAGACGGGTTTCGGAGCTGTCTCCAGGATAGAGGGAGGCTATGCCGGCGGTTCCCTGGGGATGCTTCTGTATCAGGAGGGACGGTACAGCTCCGTTTCCGGGAAATTCAGGGTGGGACTCAGGCTGACTTTCTTCACTACAGACAGCTGGGATTCCCGTATATATTGCTACGAGGGGGGGATTCCCGGAACATTCTCCGTCCCGGCATACTATGGAAAAGGGACGGGCCTGAATGCCGTGGCGGCATACAAGCCCGTAAGATGGTTGAATGTCCACTTCAGGTGTTCACTGGTAAAGTATTTCAGCGATCCTGACAAAGACTGTGTGGATGTGGGGCTACAGCTTACTTTGCCTTTTTGATCTTGAGCTTTTTCCCCGGATATATCTTGCTGTTCTTTGTAAGTCCGTTGAGCTGCATGAGGTCGTTCATGGTCACTCCGCTGAATTTGCGGGATATGTCCCACAGATTGTCCCCGGAGCGCACCGTATAGATGATGTATCCGTTGGATACGGTCGTGGACGGATTGCTTCCGGAGCTTCCCGAACTGCCGGAGGATGCTGCAGGACCTTTGTTGTTGGTGTAGATGACAAGCCTTTGCCCTACGCGTATTTTCGTTCCGATCCCGTTCCATCTCTGGATGTTGCGCACTGAGACGCCGTAGCGGAGAGCGATGTGGCTGAGGGTCTCGCCGCTCTTGACGCGGTGGGTGATGCGCATAGCCTCTGCGGAGACACCCTGCTGTATCTTCTTGAGGGCTGCAGGGCTGAAGTATACGGAGTCTTTCCACGCATAGATTTCGTCTTCGTGGTCTATGAAGGAGTTGGTATACTGGTAGGGGAGCTGGAGTATGTATTCATGTTCGGTCCCCGGAATGATGTCGTGAAGGTACTGGGGGTTGTGGGCCCTCAGCTCGTCGATGCTGGCTCCCGTGAAGTGGGATATCTGCTCGAAGTGAAGCATCTTGTTGATCTTCAGTGTGTCGGTGTGGGGAGGCATCGGGATGTAGTCTGGGGTGAGGTTATGTTCCTTGTAGTATTTCATGGCGTAGAGGGCCGCGAAGAACGAGGGTACGTAGCCTCTGGTCTCTCTGGGCAGGTAGGGATATATCTCCCAGAAGTCCTTCGATCCTCCGGCGCGGCGAATGGCCTTGTTGACGTTGCCGGCTCCGCAGTTGTACGATGCGATGGCCAGATTCCAGTCTCCGAATATCAGGTATGAATCACGCAGATACCTTGCTGCCGCATCGGCGGAGACTATGGGGTCGAAGCGTTCGTCGACATAGGAGTTGATGGTCAGCCCATAGCGTTTGGCTGTCGAGTACATGAACTGCCACATGCCTTTGGCCCGGGCTCTGGAAACGGCTTTGGCGTTGAGGGCCGATTCGATGACGGCCATGGCTGTCAGCTCCAGAGGTAGGTCGTACTTGTCGAAGATCTCTTCGAACAGGGGAATATAGTAGGTGGCCAGACCCAGTATGCGTTCCATCTTTTCCGGCATCCGCTGTGTATAGTAGATGATGTGGTTGCGTATGATGCTGTTGTACGGTACGGAGATGAAGGAGTTGAGCTTCTGGAGGCGCTCTATGTATACGGAGTCAGGGATGTCCGAGGCCATGAAGATGGTGTCTATGTCGGAGGGCTCCAAGTCCATCAGGTTGAGGTTGCGCTTCTGGTACCATAGGCTAAGCAGGGAATCTATGGATACAGGGACCGTGTCGGCTGGTGTGAATTCGTTGAGCCCTGTCATCTCCATGAATCCTGGGTTGATGGAGTCTGATTCGCTTCCTTCGGAGACCGCATCGTCCATTGCCAGGCTCTCGTTTACCTGATACAGACTGTCTATCTGAAGACGTAGCAGCTCATTGGCTTTGGACAGTGAGTCAAGCTTTTGAAGCAGGGCCTTGCGGGTGGGTGAGGTGAAAAGGACAATCTTGTGTTTTTCTTTGTCTTTTGCGGGTTTGCCGCTGTCAGTATCGGCACTTGCAGTTATGGACAGTGCTGCTGCGGCAGTGAGTATGAGAATCAGTTTTCTTATCATCGTATCAGTAGAAATGTCAGAATGTAAAGTTCATCCGGACCCCCACGGCATTGCCGGTGGGCATCACGGACGTGTAGTTGGTGGTGAATTCGTAGTTGAGCGGCTGGATGATGGCGGGCTGCACATCCATGGACAGGCTCTGGTTGACATCGAACGAACTCATGGTTGCAAACACATCGGCATCTATGACCTGCAGCAGATAGACCAGGACTGTGGCCACGATGGAATAGTCCCTGAAACGCCGGTAATAGTCACGGTAGTATTTGAGATTTTCGGTGGAGATGCTGCCTTCGTAGTTGCCTCCAGGGGTGGTGGCAGCATTGTAGTCATCTCTGAACCGTTTGTACTGCAGGTCGTTGTAGTACCAGAAATAGCCTGATACGGCCAGGCCTCCGTAGTAGATGGGCAGTTTCCAGTATTCCCTGTTGTATATCTGCCCAAGTCCGGGAAGCAGGATTGAGTAGATGGTGGCACGTCCCGGCAGATGGTCCCTGTAGGATTTGTAGCAGGCGGCACCGTCGAGCATCTGGCCCCAGTAGAAGGCTGCCGCCCCTATAAAAAACAGGTTTCTGGCCAGTTTGTCGGATTCACTGCCCGTCTTTTTGAACTGTGAATTGAAGTAGATGCCGCCGCCGATCATGCCGCCGATGCCTGCATATATGATAGGCAGTTTCCAGTACTGCCGGTTGTAGATCTGGGCTGTTCCTGGCAGTATCACGGATCCTCCGAATGACCATCCTATAGCCATCGAGTCCTTTTGGGACAGGGACTTGAAATACCGCTTGAGGGTATAGGATTGGGCAGTGCTGTCCGTCTGTGTGTTTCCGGATGATGACGTACTGCTTCCGCCCATGCCTCCTGTGGCAAACTGCGCCGACAGGTGGACAGACGGCAGAAGCATCAGCAACAGGATTATTGTAATCGTCTTCCGCACCGGTTTACTTATGGCTTTTAGTTAATGTTCTCAATCGCTTTCAAAAATGATTCCACTTCCGAGTCGGATGAGAACTGTATCGTGATACTTCCCTTGCCCTGTTCTGATCTTTTGAGACTTACGTTGTTTCCGAAATATTTCCCCACTATTTCCAGAACCTTGTAGTAGGTGTCAGGAAGCTCCGGTGCCGTCTGCTTCCTGTCTTCCTGCACGTCATTCGCGGATTCCTTTTTGAGGATGGCCTGGGCCTTTGCCTCTGCCTGGCGTACTGAGAGCCCCTTGCGGACTATTTCGTCGCACAGGCTCAGCTGGCTTACCGGATCGTTGATCGACAGTATGGCTTTGGCATGCCCCATTGAGATCTTTTTGTCCCTTATGCAGACCTGTACTTCTGCCGGCAATTTGAGAAGGCGGAGATAGTTGGCTACAGTAGCACGTTTCTTGCCTACCTTGTCGGCCATGGTTTCCTGGGTGAGGCTGCATTCTTCCATCAGTCTCTGGAAGCTGAGCGCCACTTCTATGGCATCGAGATCTTCCCTCTGGATGTTCTCTACGATTGCCATTTCCAGCATGCCCTGGTTGTCGGTGTCCCTTACGTAGGCCGGGATGGTCTCCAGGCCTGCCGCGCGGGCAGCCTTGAACCTGCGTTCCCCGCTTATGATCTGGTACCTCATGCCTACTTTCCTTACGGTTATGGGCTGGATGATGCCAAGCTGACGTATGGATTCCGTCAGTTCCGCGAGTGCCTGCTCGTCGAAGTTGCTTCGGGGCTGGTAAGGGTTTGCCGATATTCTGTCGATGGGTATCTCGTTGATTGCTGCCGGATCGGGAGTCTGTACTGCCTTTGCTGCAGGAGCCGCGTTGCCCGGAACAGGTGCAATGCTGTCCATGCCGGAGATCAGGGCTCCGAGGCCTTTTCCAAGTGCTGCTCTTTTGTTTGACATGACGGTATGGTTTATGAGTTTTTGGATATGATCTCGCGGGCCAGGTTGAGGTAGTTGTTGGTTCCTGCGGAGATTGCATCATAGAGGATGACCGGTTTGCCGTGCGAGGGGGCTTCGCTCAGTCGTACATTCCTCTGTATGACAGTGTTGAATACCATGTTTCCGAAGTGGTGGCGTACATCTTCCACTACCTGGTTGGCCAGTCTCAGACGTCCGTCGAACATAGTCAGCAGGAAGCCTTCGATCTTGAGGGCGGGATTGAGTCTGGTCTGTATGAGCTTGATGGTGTTGAGCAGCTTGCCGAGTCCTTCCAGCGCGAAGAATTCTGTCTGTACGGGTATGATGACGGAATCCGCTGCGGTCAGGCCGTTGACGGTAATAAGGCCGAGGGAAGGAGGACAGTCTATAATAATGTATTCGTAGGTGTCCGTTACCTCACCGAGGGCTTCCTTCAGGGCCAGCTCCTTGTTCTCGACGTTGATGAGCTCTATCTCGGCTCCAACCAGATTGATATGTGACGGCACTATCTTGAGGTCCTTGATCTCTGTGTCCAAGGTGACATCGGATATCCGTTTCTGGCCTATGAGGACTTCATAGAGTGTGTTGCCGCTGTCCGAATCCGGATCGAAATCCATGCCCGATGTCGTGTTGGCCTGGGGATCCGCGTCTATCAGCAGAGTTTTCTTCTCCAGAACAGCCAAAGAGGCAGCGAGATTGATGGCTGTCGTAGTCTTCCCTACTCCTCCTTTCTGGTTTGCGATTGCAATGATTTTACCCATATTACTTTTTTAAGCTAATTTGCAAAAATAGAAATTCTTTTCATCCGACCGATAATTAATATTATTTTCGCGAAAATTTTTACAAAACAGATGAGTGACAGTTTATGGATTGCAGTAGTCAACCCCAATGCCGGGGGAGGAAGGGTGGCCAAGGAGTGGCCTTTGCTGTCTAATGTGCTTAGAGATAGGGGTGTGTCGTTCGAGGAAGTGTTTACGACCCATCGCTATCATGCTGTGGAGCTGGTAATATATGCCCTCAAGCGGGGTTTCCGCAATTTCATATCGGTAGGAGGGGACGGTACTCTTCACGAGATAGTCAACGGGATATTCTATCAGAAGGAGGTCCCTGTGAGCGCGATTACGGTGGCGGTACTGCCGGCAGGTTCGGCAAATGACTGGACCAGGATGTACAGGATTCCCAGAGACTACGGCAAGGCAGTGGAGACGATTCTGGAGGGACGGATAGTATGTCAGGATGTGGCCAAAGTAGAGTATTCGCAGGCGGGAGTAAGGAACACCAGATATATGGTAAATGTTGCGGGGGTGGGGCTGGATGCCAATATATGCCATTGGTGCAATGTGGCCAAGAACAAGGGTAAATCAGGAGAACTGGCGTACGTCAAGGCTGCTTTCAAGGCTCTTGTAGGCAGGATCAGCAATCCTGCCAAGGTGGTGGTGGACGGACGGCACTTTTTCACGGGCAGAATGTTCTCGGTAGGTCTCGGAATAGGCAAGTACAGTGGAGGTGGAATGATGCAGGTGCCTGATGCAGTGGCCGATGACGGTCTGCTCAACCTGATGGTGGCCAGAAAAGTGTCCAAAATCAAGTTTATCCTGCTTTTCAGGCAACTTTTTAAAGGAACGATATACAGTATCCGTGAGGTGACCCATTGTGTTGCTTCGAGAGTGAGTGTCATAACTTGCAGACCGGACAGGATTGAAATCGACGGAGAGGTGGTAGGAACTACGCCGGTGACTCTGGAAGTCGTTCCGAGAGCATTGAGGGTGATAGTGGGAAGGGATTATAAATAATTTGGTTACAATCGTATGATGTATCATAATGTTACGATATTGATCAACGGGATTGCAGCAGGTCTGTTCGGACTTACGGCTGTCCTTTTCCTTTTTGTGTTCAAGCGTACACATCTTCGGACTGTACTGGGGATAATCCTGGCTATATACGCCCTGTACCTTGCGAAGGATATCGCGTACGCGTATGATCCGATAGCAAGTGACGGGTATCTTTACAGAATGCTTCTGTCCATAGACAATTGGGCAGTACCGCTTTATGTCATATACGCCGTAGAGGTTCTGAGTCCGGGAAAGACGACATTGTGGCTCGGAGTATGTCTGGAACTTCCGTTTCTGCTTCTAACTGTCGTGTATTCAATATGGCCGGTAGAGTGGTTGTTCAACGCTACAATGGCATTTTCATTATTGTTTTCAGCAATATGTGCATTGTGGGTATTCCGTATGACGGTCAAATACCGCCGGAGGCTTATGGACAACTGCTCCGACATTACCAATATGGATATCCGATGGATGTGGGTGAGTATCGCCATATTCCTGCCTAACCTGCTGCTATGGACCCTGGTTTCGGCACGTCTGGATTATGTACTTGATGCCTTGTATTACATAACCCTTTCCGTGAGCTGGGGTATTGTGGCGTGGCATACTTATTTCTTTGTTCCGCAGGGCAATCCCGATACAAGAGGCGATGCCGTGCCGCCCATGTCCGTGGCTTCGTGGAATTTTACCCGGAAGCTGAACTCCCTGGCTTCCGACGGGTATTTTGTCCGCTCACCGCGCTTGACCCTTTCTGAGCTTGCTGCGGAACTTGGCACTAACCGGACTACCCTTTCCAACTATCTCAACCAGGAACTTGGAACGACGTTCTATGACTATATCAATTCCCACCGGATAACGAAGGCGGAGGAGCTGCTGTCCGAGCCGTCCAGCAGGTATTCCGCCGAGCAGCTGGCCGAACTTTCCGGTTTCAATTCCCTTTCTACTTTCCGCCGCGCCTTTTTCAAGAAGCACGGGCTTTCTCCCAGCCAGTACCGCGAGAAGGTGTTGGAACGGCGCTGATGTATGGATTGACATCGGTTCTTTACCTGTTGGCACTGTGATGAGGGTGTGCATTTTATTCAGTGCGCCCTTGTTTTGAAGTGTTGAACACTGCCGGAACCGTTATTCTGCTACATTTGGAAAGCAAATTCCAATTAATCCCGACAACTATGACAATGAATCATGAAGGGAAGCAGAAAGAGGCTCCTAAAAACAGAAAAAAGGCAATGAGGGAAGGATATCTCTCATTCGATGTCGAAGAAGTAAAACGGCTCTCCGTGAGTGACAGCCCCAATGCGGAGGCATACGGCTATTTGTATCAGGCAGTCACTTTGCAGACGGATACTGTAAAAGGTATCGATGATGCATATCCTGAGACGGCGGCAGAGACAGCGAAAATGCGTGAGCTGGTAGACAAGGCCAAATCGGTACTGGCTGACAAGAGCGACACCTATTTCCAGTTCTGTGTGACGGATCTGGAGATGATACTGGACTGGTCGGCCAAGCGTCACTGGAATTTTCAGTGGCAGGTCATTCTGGGAGTTGTCCTGACTGTCCTGTTCCTCTCGTGGAGGGTGGACAAGAAACAGGAGAATGTGGAGGACAGGCAGGCTCTGGTGGATGCGGTGGAAAACTGGGCCGAGTCTGATACCGTGCTGGTCTGGGAGGATACTCCCGATGATGCGTACAATGTGACGGCTTTCGTCAAGTACGGGCATCTGTCAGCCATCAATTATAAACTCTTCTCTCTTCTGGAGAAGAAATCCAGCTATGCCAGCTCCATGAAATATTCCAACGACTATGCGGCGAAGGCAGATACTGCTCAGTCAAAGGATACCCGCAAGAGACTCACAGAACTGTCTGAAGAATCTGCTGACAATGCGGAAAAATACAGGAAAGAGTTCGACGAGATCAACGCGATGGACTTCAAGGATATCCGGAAGATGGCCCTGGACCGGTACGGCGCGTGGCTGGAAGGTGACAAGGCCGACAGACGGGCAGTAAGGGCATGGAACATATTCTTTATAATCCTTATCCCTGTGTATATATTCGCAGAGCGTCCCCGCGGATACAACATTACCCGCTACAGGGCGGAGGCCGGTACTCTCAAGGGCATCAGCAAGTGGACCTATGCAGTGTCGGCACTGCTTGCCGGAAGTGCGGCGTCGATCCCGTATATCCAGACCATTACCAAGTACAGAAGCGGAAGGACGGAGAGCTCTTATGATGCCGGGACCAACGCTCCCGTCATGATAATGAAAGCGGTCCTGTACATCGCGGCATTTGCACTGGTATGCGTGGTGTCCTGTATCCTTATGCTCTACATGACAGTCCAGGGACTCAGAAGGAATTATGATTGGGCACCGGTTGCGGCAAAGGTCAAGGGTGCTGCAGCGAAGGCCGCCTCTTCCGTAGAGAAAAGGCAGTAGCGCAAAGGTTACTATGAAAACTTCAAATATAAGGCCGTGACGCAATTTGCGCGCGGCCTTTTTACATTGTGGGGAGGCCGGAAAGCTGCATGTCAGAATACAGGATCCACGTCTATAGCAAGGTCCGATGCCGGGATATGGCGCAGCTGTTCATAGAGTCTCCGTTTGGCCTGTGCCCAGCTGCGGTGCCGGTCGGTCTTGACCAGGAACTGCAGGATGTATTCCCCGCCGCTTTTCTCCACCGGAGGGGCTGCCGGGCCGCTGACATCCGTAAATCCGGTCCGGGACAGTATGGCCGATATTCCGGCGGCCATCTCATCGAGCCTGTCCCTGTCCGGGGACTTGACCTGCAGGCGGATGAGTCTGGTGAACGGCGGATATCCGAATTCCTCCCTTTCTTCCATCAGGGACTGCAGATCATCCTTGCCGGGGTGCAGCAGCATCCTGAATATGGGGTGGGAGGCCTGGCTGGTCTGTATGATCATCTCCCCGCTGGTCTCTCTGCGTCCGGCCCGGCCCATGAGCTGGAGCAGCAGCTGGAGCGCCCGCTCGTCGGCCCTGAAATCGAAAACTGACGTCACGGCCTCTGCCTTCAGGACTGCCGCCAGGGTCAGCCTGTTGAAATCAAAACCTTTGGAGATCATCTGGGTGCCTACCAGAATATCCGTCTTGCCTTCGGAGAACTGTCTAAGTATGCGTGACTCCTCCTTCCTGTCTTTGGTGGTGTCGGCGTCGAAACGTTCTATCCTCGCTTCCGGGAAGAAGCTGCGCAGGTCCTCCTCTATCTTCTCGGTGCCGTCTCCAAGGAGGCTCAAGGGGCTCTTCCCGCATTTGGGGCAGGCTGTGAGGGCCGGTTCGGTATGGCTGCAGTAATGGCAGCTGAGGGTGTTGTTGAACCGGTGGTAGCTCATCGGGATGTTGCACGAAGGACAGCGCGGGATATATCCGCATTCAGGGCATTGCATTGCCGTGGCATAGGCCCTCCTGGAGCGGAATATGAGTACCTGCTCGCGGCGTTCGAGCCTTGCTGCGATGGCCTTGAGCAGGGTAAGGGAAAACGGTCCCTTCACGGCGTTTTTACGCCGCTCCGCAATCATGTCCACTACGGTGACGGTACTGCCTCCTCCTCCGAAATAGCGGTGGGTGAGGGGAACGTAGCTCAGTTTGCCGGTACGTACGTTGTATAGGCTTTCGAACGATGGGGTGGCGGATCCCAGCAGGACGGGACAATGATGTATGTGGCCGAGCATCAGGGCTGTGTCGCGGCCGTGGTAACGCGGTGCCTGGTCGGTCTGCTTGTAGGAGGTGTCGTGTTCTTCATCGACTATGATGAGGCCGAGGTCCCTGAACGGCAGGAAAAGGGCAGACCGCAGACCCAGGATCAGGTACGGCCTGTCCGACGATGCGACCCTGCTGTAGACATCCCGTTTGTGGGCAGGTGTCTGCCGGGAGTGGTAGACCAGCAGAGAGCCGGGGAAGCGCTCCGCAAGGCGGCTCTGGATCTGCCGGCTCACTGCGACTTCCGGAACCAGATACAGCACACTGCGGCCTCGCCTGAGATACTCCCTGGCCAGAGTCATGTAGATTTCCGTCTTGCCTGAGCCGGTCACCCCGTGGAGCAGGACATTGCGTCCTTCGAGGAAATGGCTCCTTATGCCGGAGACCGCTTCCTCCTGTTCCCTGGACAGTACGGGCAGGCCCGGAGTGCCGGCGTCGGCTGCCGCGTTTCCGTCCGTCTCCGCCTCATCCTGCCTGTCGGGTCTCTTCAGGGCCTTGACTGTAGAGGGTGCCGCGAATCTGAATGCCTCTCCCAAGGAGCACATGTAGTATGCCGCGACCTGTCTTAGAAAGTCCATGTTGGCCTGGGTGACAGGAGGGAAGTTTACGATTTCCTGTACAGGCTTGATCCTCGACGCGTCAAACTCCGGGGTTTGCTTGACCCGAAGCACCACTGCAGTGTATGCCCTTCCCACGACCGTCACCCGGACTATGCTTCCGGGTACGATCCTGTCCTGCATCTCCTCAGGGACCGAGTAGGTCACCGAGTCCCTGAATTTGATCGGTATTACTACATCTACATACATCATCGGCGTCGAGGTTTGAAACTGCTAAGGTAGCAAATAATACATGTCCGGGGAATTTTAATGTCATCATCCTGCCTCATCGTGCACCGGCAAGTGATATATCCCCGGCAGCTTGTGTCAAAAAAGAACTCTTGACGGTAAAAAAAATAGAGCTGCATTTCTGCAACTCTCTCATTTTCAGTGGTGCCACCGGGAATCGTAATCTAACGATAAGTGGCTGAATATCTTTGATGTATATTTTAGCTAAAGAAGTAATCTCCCGCTATTGCTTCACCTCGGTTGGAATTACAACGGATATACACTTTACCTGACGATTGCCTTCCTGACGAACTAACAAGAATTTCTTGTTGGTTGCTTATGCCATAAGTTCTCCATCCTTGTAGATATTGTCTATATGCTGACTAATATTCTGTTGTGATGTGTCATATATATCTGCTAACTGACTATGTGTAAGCCACAAATCTTCATCGGCAAAGCGTACCGATACACGAGTTATTTCGTTATCGTCCTGATATGTTCGAACACCATTTAGACACAGTAGATGGATCTTTCCCTAATTGCTCCGCAAGCCATTTACCAGTTTTCTTTTGTTCAACCAAAACGACTTTAATTCTATTTATATCTTTCATCGTATATCCTTTTATTGACGTATTATAGGGACTGTCGCAAAAAGACGAAAAGTTTGTAATAAATTGATTGCTAATATGATAGAAAATTCGTATCTTAGCAA
>CALVDF010000035.1 GCA_944326245.1 uncultured Bacteroidales bacterium | reverse complement strand
CGCCGAAAGAGAAAGATGCCGGCTAGAGCACCTTCTCGCGGCAGTACTGCATCCGCACCCTGTCCACAACGCCCACATTTCCCACTTTTGTGGGCGGTGTGGCACGGCCGAAAGAGGGAGATACAGGCTGGAGCGCCTTCTCGCGGCGGTACTGCATCCGCACACTGTCCACAACGCCCGCATCTCCCACTTTTGTGGGCGGTGTGGCACGGCCGAAAGAGGGAGATACAGGCTGGAGCACCTTCTCGCGGCAGTTGCCGCCCCCGTATCTTATTTCCAGGACAATCCCTACGAATACGTGATGGTAGAGGAAAAGCCGACATTCGACGGTGACAACATAATGCAGATCGTACCATGGCTCCTTGAGAACATCCAGATTCCCGCGACTGTCGACAGGGGACAACTGAAGGGCAAAGCAGGAGTATTTACGATAATAATAGGAACCGAAGGGAAACTGACGGATGTTCAAACATTGAGGCCGATCTCAAAGGAAATTGACGAAGCAGTCACAAAGACTCTGATGAATTCGGAAGGATGGACCCCAGGAAAACAGAGAGGCACTCCTGTTGCCGTCAAAGCAATGATAGAAGTAACATTCTGACCACCGGCAGAAGCAACTCGTACAGGAAACACGTACAGGCGACATGTACAGGCGACATGTACAGGCGACATGCAGAGTGCAAATGAACCGCACATTTACAGACCACCCCAGCCGGCATCGCCGGACAGGGGTGTCTTTTCGGTATCAGAGTAATGGCTATTGCACTCTGAAAAATCTATTTCTGTAAAGTCTACCGCACTCCGGCGCGCTGAGGAGCAGGCCCAGGACCGTGCCAGTGTTTCTTTTCAGGCTCAGGCACAGGTTCATGCACAGGTTTGTCTTTCTCTTTGTTCCAGAGAACATACTGCTCGTCGGACAGTATTTTCCTGACCTTCCTGTCCATCTTCTGCTGCATTTTTTCAATCTGGGCCGGATCTGTCCATCCACATGCCGGGCCGTTTCCACCCGCAGGACCGCCACCATCGGCCGGACCGTTCCCATGAGGCGGTCTCATTCCAGGCCTCATTCCAGGCCCCCCTTGAGGCGGCGTACCGGGCCGGCCCATATGTTCCCGCGGAAATGGAGCACCATCCCCTCCGAAGCCCGGACCGAATCCTGCTCCGGGACCGGGAGGTACCGGACTGAGCATCCGTTCCTTAATCCTGGCTTCCTTGAGCAAGAGCCTGTACAGTCTGTCATACTGCTTATCCGTAAGGTTCAGGACAGGTCTCAGACGGTCAAGTTTATTCCTGACCGATGCCTCTGGTGACAGCAATTCTACATCATGCGGTCCTCCTGGTCTGTGTGCCGGCCCGCCCGGTCTTTTTAAAGGCTGGGCATTCAGAGCTGCCGTCACGGCGCCGAGTATGAGGCACACTGCCAAAAATGATAATATAAATCGTCTCATAAGTGATGTTTTTTATTTTTCAATGTAAAAATACTTCCAGAAAATGAAACATGGAAACGGAATCTGCCGCCATCCGTATTTTATCTGCAGAATGCCTGATTCCATCTACAGGTTATTTTGTATATTCGCGCCGATAATGACAAAAAAGTACTGAACCGGAAACGCAGAACAACGGACCTATGCTGAAACCCAAAATCGTAACCTGTCTCAAAGGATACAACGCAAAAACATTCTCGTCTGACCTGATGGCCGGCATCATTGTCGGGATAGTGGCCTTGCCGCTTGCCATCGCATTCGGAATTGCTTCTGGAGTAGGTCCCGCAGAAGGCCTTATGACAGCGATTGTCGCAGGCCTGCTGATATCCCTACTCGGAGGGTCCAAGGTCCAGATCGGAGGTCCTACCGGAGCCTTTATCGTAATCGTCTACGGCATCATACAGGAGTACGGACTAAGCGGTCTGATGATCGCGACCGTGATGGCCGGGATACTGCTGGTTCTGATGGGGGTATTCAGGCTGGGCAACGTCATCAAATTCGTGCCCTACCCTGTCATCGTGGGCTTTACCGGAGGCATAGCCGTCACCATATTCTCCTCGCAGATCAACGACCTTGCAGGAATGGGCATCCAGGATGTTCCTGCACCCTTCATAGACAAGTGGATATGTTATTTCCACAACATAGGCTCCGTCAGCTGGACAGCTCTCGCGATGGGCATACTGTCCGTTCTGATAATCATATACACTCCCAAAATCTCAAGGAAGATTCCCGGTTCCCTGATGGCCATCGTCATCATGACACTGGCAGCGTGGCTGCTGCAGAGATTTGCGGGAGTCACTTCCATTACTACCATAAGCGACCTTTACGAACTTCCCAGGGGGATACCGGCACCGTCGATTCCAGAGGTACATCTGGCCGAAGGGGAGACATTCATAGACATGGTCCGCCAGCTGTTCCCGTCAGCGTTCACCATTGCAATGCTCGGAGCCATCGAATCCCTTCTGTCAGCCATGGTGGCCGACGGAGTCACGGGTGACAGGCACGACTCCAACATGGAGCTGGTCGGCCAGGGCGTCGCCAACATAGTGACTCCTTTCTTCGGAGGTATCCCGGCCACGGGAGCCATTGCCAGGACCATGACCAATATCAACAACGGAGGCAAGACACCGGTGGCCGGCATCATCCATGCCGTGGTCCTGCTTCTCATCCTGCTTCTGCTGGGACCGCTCGTGGGATACATTCCCATGCCGTGCCTCGCAGGAGTGCTCGTAATGGTGGCCTACAACATGAGCGGATGGCGTTCGTTCATCGCCATATCGAAGAACCCAAAGGCAGACTTCATCGTGCTCATGACAACATTCCTGCTCACTGTCATATTCGACCTCACCATAGCCATCGAAGTCGGCCTGCTGCTCTCCATCGTACTGTTCCTCAAACGCACCAACGAGGCAGTGGTCATACGCTCGTTCCATCATGAAATAGACCCCGCCGACAACTCCGACGTGCAGTTCCCAGCGGCCGAAAAGCTCTCGATTCCGGACGGGGTGGAAGTATATGAAATCGACGGTCCGTACTTTTTCGGAATTGCCAACAAATTCGATGACATAATGAAACATGTCGGCAGCAGAAAGCCTGCAGTCCGCATCATCCGCATGAGAAAAGTCGCGTTCATCGACAGCACCGGCATCCACAACCTCGAGATTCTCTGCAACGAATCCAGGCGCAGCGGCATCAAGGTGATACTTTCAGGAGTCAACAGGCATGTCCACGAAACACTGGAAAAAGCCGGCGTCATAGATATGCTCGGGCGGGAAAATGTATGCAGCCATATCAATATAGCCCTCGAGCAGGCCAGGAAAACCGTAAATAAAGACTGAACACGCACATGATCTGCATAGCTGTACTGAACTGGAACGGATACGACGATACCGTGGAATGCCTCGACTCCCTCGGCGGAATCGACTGCAGGGACCATTTCATAATAGTCGGGGACAACGGCTCTACGGACGGATCCCTGGAAAGGCTGGAAGCATGCTTCAAGGCCAAAGGCCGCCGGGTCCTGCGTACAAGACTCGGGGAGGAGGCATGGCCTGAACTGAAGGCAGGGGACATTGTCCTCTACGACCTTCTGGACAACAACGGATTCAGCCTGGCGAACAACATGATGGTCCGGTACGGAGCGCACTACAGTCCGGAATATTTCCTGCTGCTGAACAACGACACTGCGGTGCAGCCAGATTTCCTGTCAAAGCTATCGGACTTCAGAAGGCACAATCCCGAATTCAAAGTCCTCACTCCCCTCATCCTGTACTACCGCAACAGGGATACAGTGTGGAACGGGGGCGGCAGGATCAGGTGGGGATTCAGGAAATACCGGTACAAGGACAGGAAGGCTTCGGAAGTGCGGGAAGGAAGCTTCATCGGATGCTCGTTTGTCACGGGCTGCTGCATGCTCTTCACCCCTGATGTACTGACGGAAGAGGACGGAAGGAAGAAGATATTCACTGAAAAATTCTTCTACGGGGAAGAGGATTTCGAACTGGCCCTCAGGCTCAGGCGGCAGAAAGTACGGATGGCCTGCGTCACCGGCTCAGTTATATACCACAAGGTCAGCGCTTCGGTAGGCAGGCACAGTTCCAAAACAGGTCCTGTCTATATCCATTTCCTCAACCGCCTCATTGACGTCCGGGACTATATGCATCCCCTATCCTATTTTTTCTACAGGATGGTCCTGTGTGCGACCCTTGCGATGTATCTCAGAAAATCCTTCAGCTATTCTCCAGCCCGGTCCCTGAAATTCATCCGCACTCTGCTGGCCGATGCGCGCGGCCGCAGCTCGGTCCCCAAGGACTACTGCCTGGAGATCTTCAACGGCGGCGGTCCCATACAGGACATTGCCAGGTAATCCCGAGACAGGAAAGCGAATTTCTGACGGAAACAAGCTGTAACAATTATGTTTTCACTGCATAACTAATCAGTTTTCTCAATTCTGCTTCACTGTTTTAGTATAGAAAGAGTAAGGCAGGTCGGCATCCTGCGTACCGCGGCCGAAAACAGGCTCCTGGGACATTTCCAGAAACAGGATACCACCCCGCTGCAGGTCCTCATGGGTGTAGTATGTACGTGTATACGGCCTGCCGTTGAATTCCGCGGAGCGGATATAGCAGCAGTCAGGACCGTTGCCGGGGGCTTCGACAGTAAGGCTGTTCCCGTTCTCGAAGTGCAGCACGGCCTTGCGGAACAGAGGGGCTCCCGCCACATACTGGTCTGTACCGGGACATACCGGATAGAACCCGAGGGCCGAAAATACGTACCACGCGGAAGTCTGGCCGTTGTCCTCGTCCCCGCAGTAGCCGTCAGGATACGGGGAGTAAAGGCGGTCCATCACCTGACGGGCCCAATACTGGGCCTTCCATGGCTGTGCGGCATAGTTGTAGAGGTAGATCATGTGCTGGGCGGGCTGGTTGCCGTGGGCATAGTTGCCCATGTCGGCGACTGCCATCTCCCGGATCTCGTGAATCGGATATCCGTAATAGCTGTCGTCGTACACCGGAGGGACCGAGAATACTGAATCCAGCATGGCTGTAAATACTGCCCGGCCTCCCATCAGGTCGATTAGTCCCTGAGGATCGTGGAACACTGACCAGGTATAGTGCCAGCTGTTGCCCTCGGTGAAGGCGTCACCCCATTTCAGGGGAGAGAACGGAGTCTGGAACTGCCCGTCACGGTTGCGTCCGCGCATTAGACGGGATGAAGGGTCAAACACATTGCGGTAGTTGAGTGCCCTCTTGCGCAGGGTATCCAGTTCTTCCTCCGGCCTGCCCAGAGACTCCGCAACCTGCAGGATGCACCAGTCGTCGTATGCATATTCCAGGGTCCTGGCTACATTCTCGGCTATGCCTACGTCGTATGGAATATATCCGAGAGTGTTGTAGTATTCGTGTCCCAGACGGCCTGTGGACGAGACCTGCGGATGGACATTCCTTGTCCCGTGGATCAGGCCCTCGTAGAGAGTCCCGGCATCCTCTACCCTCACTCCCTTGACCCAGGCATCGGCCAGTACGGAAGCGGAATTGTTGCCTACCATGCACCCCCTGTGCCCCGGGCTTGCCCACTCGGGGAAGAAGCCGCTTTCGCGGTAGGCATTGAGCAGTCCTTCCTGTATCTTCAGGTTTTCCGAAGGATACATCAGGTTGAGCAGAGGGAACAGACTCCTGAATGTATCCCAGAAGCCCGTATCGGTATACATGTAGCCGGGCAGCACCTCCCCGTTGTAGGGACTGTAGTGTACAGGCTGCCCGTCTGCGTCTGTTTCATACAGTTTGCGAGGAAAGAGCAGCGAACGGTAAAGGCAGGAATAGAATGTCCTGTACTGCTCCTCCGTACCTCCTTCCACCTCTATCCGGCCGAGCACACCGTTCCATGCCTGACGTCCGGCCTCGGCTATGTCCTCGAGGGTGCCGTCTCCCAGCTCCTGAAGATTGCGTTCTGCCTGCTCCGGACTGATGAATGAAGAGGCCACCCTGACATTGACCTGAGTGCCTCGCCCGGTTGCAAACCCGACTATCGCTCCTGCATGCCCGGCCGTCTGCTCCAGGGTGCTGTCCTGTATCTCCCCGTCCCTTACTGTCCTCACATAGGAGAACGGACGGTCGAACACCATCACGAAATAGTTCCTGAAGTTGTCGGGACAGCCTCCGCTGTTGCGGGTGGAATAGCCCACCACCTTGTTCTCCTCCGGAATGACCTTGATATATGACCCCCTGTCGAAGGCGTCTATCACCACATTGCTGCTGTCGCTCCCGGGGAAGGTAAAGCGGAAGATGGCGGCCCTGTCGGTAGGCGCCAGTTCTACAGTCACGTCGTGGCTTGCAAGATAGACTCTGTAGTATTGCGGGGTGGCTGTCTCGGCCTTGTGGGAGAACCAGCTGGCCCTCCTGTCCTCGTCGAAGACGGGAGTCCCGACTGTCGGCATCAGGGAGAACTGCCCGTAGTCGTTGATCCACGGACTCGGCTGATGGGTCTGCTTGAAGCCGCGTATCTCCAGGGACGAATAGACGTAGGCCCAGCCGTCCCCCATCTTTCCGGTCTGCGGGGTCCAGAAGTTCATGCCCCAGGGACGGGCTATGGCCGGATAGGTGTTTCCGGCCGAAAAGGCGAAGGTGGACATTGTCCCCATGAGGGGATTGACATACCGGGTGTAATCCCGTTCCTGCGCAGATGCCTGCATGGCTGAAATACAGCAGGCAAGGGCCGCTGCCGCGGCTACTGTCCGTAGATTTTTCATTTTCCGTCCGTCATTTCAAACTCCAGTACTCCTCCGGCAGCGATGTCGCTGAAGTCTATCCACCACTTGCCGTAGGGCTTTCCGTTGAGTTTGACACTCTTTATGTACTTGTTTTCAGGGGAATTGTTGACAGCCCTTATGGTAAATTCCCCTCCTTTCACATCCAGCACCGCCTCATCGAAGAGCGGGGAACCGAAGAAATATCGGCCGCCTGCCGGCTCCACCTGATAGAAACCGAGGGAAGAGAGGATGTACCATGAAGACATGGCCCCTACATCCTCGTTGCCGGCAAGTCCGTCAGGCCCTGCCGAATACATCCCGTCAAGGATGTAGCGTACCAGACCGGCTGTCTTGTCCGGTTCTCCGGCCATAGTGTAGAAATAAGCCACGTGGTGGCTGGGTTCATTGCCGTGGGCGTACTGGCCTATAAGACCCGAAATGTCCGGAGAGACGTCCTCGCCCTCCAGACGCGACTCGACGGTGAAGAGCGAATCCAGCTTGTCCAGGAAGGCCTCCCTGGAGCCGAAGCATCCTATCAGTCCGTCCAGATCCTGGGGTACCAGGAATGTATACTGCCATGCATTGCCCTCGCAGTAGTCATCGTTGCGGTGCTCCGAAGAGATGGGGTTGAACGGTTCGTGGAAAGACCCGTCCATGCCCTTTCCGCGGATGAAGCGGGTGGAGGGATCGAAATAGTTGCGGTAGGATCTGCTGCGTTCAGTAAAATACTCATAATCCCCGGTATGTCCCAGACGTTTTGCGACCTGGGCCACTGCCCAGTCAGCTATGGCGTACTCCATGTCGAAGGCGACTGACTCGTGCATCTTCTCCCACGGTATGTAGCCGTATTGCTTGCGCCATGCCATGCCGCGCTCGTCCAGCATGGCAGAGGCTTTCATGGCCTCATAGGCCCTCTCTTCATCTTCCACATACCCCTTGAGGACTGCATCGGCCAGAATGCTGACTCCTGGATTGCCCACCATGGTATTGGTCTCGCAGCCCATCAGATGCCATACCGGGAGTTTGCCCTGCTGATCGTATATCGTCATGAAAGTCTCGGCCATGTCCCTCATCTTCTCCGGATGGATCAGGGTCATCAGGGGATGGGCCGAGCGGTAGGTGTCCCAGCAGGACAGAGTGGTGTAGTTGACGAATCCCCCGTTCCTGTGCATCCTGCCGTCGGCTCCACGGTAGTCCCCGTTGACATCGCAGAACTCCGACGGGCCGATCATCGTATGGTACAGTGCGGTGTAGAATATTGTCCTGTGTTCTTCATCCGTAGTGCTGATGCGGATCTTGGAGAGTTCCCGGTTCCACGCCTCCCGGGCGGCCCCGACACAGCCTTCAAAGTCCCATCCGGGCAGCTCTGCAGCCATGTTGGCCCAGGCATTGTACGTGGAAGTGGGGGAAAGGGCAACCTTGACGTAGACGGGTTCACCGGGCGCCACGTCCACAGAGGCCCTTGCATAGACCCGGCGGCCCTTGCAGCTTTCTCCTGAAACTGCTACGGAATCTGTTCCTTGACCGGCAACAGCTGAAGATACCCCGTCCGCAATGATTTCCAGAGACGACAGAGGCACGGAAAACTCAGCGGCGAAGAAGACCTTCTGGTCCGATGCCCATCCTTTCGAAAAACGGTAACCCTCTACCCTGTTTCCGTCCACCCTGGTGACCATGGCCTCTACAGGGGAGTCCCAGCCTCCACCGTTCACCAGGTCTATGACTACAGCTGCATCTTCAGGACGGTTGAACGTATATTTGTGGAATCCGACCCGCTTCGTGGCCGTCAGTTCCACATCCACGTCATAACGTGTCAGGCGGGTTGCATAATAGCCCGGACGGGCCACTTCCCTGGAGCGGTCCGAATAGGACCACAGTCCTGACTGCGGATCATCCTCCGTTCCCCTCGCATAGGTGACTTCCCCGGTGACAGGCATAAGGGTAACATCGTGGAGATCACCGATTCCCGTACCGCTCAGATGGGTGTGCGGGAAGCCTATGACAGTAGAATCGCTGATGTGGTATCCCGAGCACCAGTCCCAGTCCTGCGGGATGCCTGTAGGGCCCAGCTGCACGAATCCGAACGGGACGTTTGCCCCGTAGAAAACATGCCCGTGCCCGCCTGTACCTATGGACGGGTCCACATACTGCGTATAATCCTCATGCACTGAAGTGCAGGCTGCGGCAGCGAGAATCGCCCCCACTGCCGCAGACATTGCCATTGTACCTTTTGATCGCATATCCGGTTTATTTGTCTGTTCCTATTATTTTACTTGGTAGCCCTGACATTCGGTTCGCTGCCCATTTCGAGGGTGAGCATGCCGCCCTTGACCAGCTGCCTGTAAGGCAGGACATAGGTCTTGAGGGGGCGTCCGTTGAGCTTCATGCTCCTGATGTATATGTTGTCACGGCTGTTTCCATTTGCCTCGATGACGAAAGGCTCGGGACGGATATCCTCCGGAAGACGTATTGTCACCCTGTCGAACACGGGACTTCCTATCTGGAACGAAGGATCCTTGTCCCCCAGCCCCTTGACATCGAAAAGCCCTATCGACGACATCACGTACCATGCTCCGAGCTGGCCCTGGTCCTCGTCCTGGCCGTAGCCGTAGCCGTGTATCTCCTCTGTACCGTAGAACTCGTCGCAGATGGCCCTGACCCATTTCTGCGTAAGCCACGGCTTGCCGGAGAAGTTGAAGAGCCACGATATGTGGAGATTGGGCTGGTTGCCGTGGTTGTATACCCCCGATATGCCTGCGAATGCGTCCACCACTGTTCCTCCTCCGAATACATTGGCCCGGGAGATGGTGAATATGCTGTCCAGACGGGTGTTGAACTCGTCGCGGCCGATAGTTTCAGCCAGTGTGGCGGCATCGTGCGGCACGTAGAAGGTGTACTGCCATGCATTGCCCTCCTGGAAACCGACCCACGGTCTGGACGGATCGAACGGTTCTATGAACTTGCCGTCCTTGTCCTTGGGACGTATGAAGCCTGTCGTGCTGTCGTACAGTTTCTTCCAGCCCTGCGAAAGCTCCATGAGCCGCCTGGCGTCCTCCCTGTACCCCATGTTTGACGCGAAATTGGCCACGGCATAGGCACTGAAACAGTATTCCAGCGTATGGGAAGCTCCGAACGGAGAGCCGTCCCTGTGATGCTCGTCGTTGGCTCCGGTGCTGGGCACGTAGGGAGAATATCCGTATTCCACAAACGCCCCGACATCAGATTTTCCGGCTCCGACAGGCCTGTTCTCCCACCCCAGTTCGTTCTTCAGTGCAGCCTCGTAACCCGTGGCCACATCGAAGTCCCTGATACCGCAGTTGTAGGCTCCGGCGATGATGAGACCCATGAAGTTGGTACCTACTCCAGAGACATACCGGCTGTTGGCTATACCGTCGGCCAGCCATCCCGTTTCCTTGTAGACAAGCAGCTGGCTCTGCACGAAATCGGCGTAATATTCCGGATACGCAAGGGCCCAGAGCAGGGAGAGATTCCAGCATCCGCCCCACATTGCGTCCGTGTTGTAATGGTTGTGCAGCGGTTTCCCGTCCGCGCCGCACTCTATATGGCCTATTGCCCCGTCATTGCGGGGATAGTCCCCGTTCACGTCGCTGGCCAGACCGCGCCCCAGCAGGGCGTGGAAAAGACCCGTATAGAATTTCACTTTGTCGGCTTCATTGCTGCCTTCGACCTCTATCCTTCCCAGAGCCTTCTCCCAGACAGCGTCCGCACGGTCACGGGCTTCCCCGAAAGTCATGTCAGAGGCCTCGGTCTCCAGATTGAGCCTGGCATTTTCCACTGAAGTGTAGGACACACCCACCTTGACCTCTATCACATCCCCCTCAGATGTCCTGAAATCCATGTAGACTCCGGAACCTGGTCCCTTGCTCAGGGTAGCCCCCGGCTGAACAGCCTCTCCGGCAAATGTTCCCCAGCTCTCCGGCTTGCGGCTTACCTGCGCACAGAAATACAGGGGCACTGTAGAACCGCCCTGGTACTTCCGGACATACACCGGCTCTGTGACCACATAGCCTTCCACATAACCGTCCGCATACTCTACGCCGGCATCCACCACTCTTCCGCTCTCTCCCCACTTGCGTCCTATGTCGAAGATGAGATGGGCGCTGTCCGACGCAGGGAACGTATACCTGTGGAAAGCCACACGCTCGGTGGCCGTAAGCTCCGCCTTCACTCCGTAGTCCTTGAGAATGACCGAATAATATCCTGCAGTGGCATACTCGTCGGCCTTGTCGAATTCCGAACGGTAACCGTTGCCGGCACCGTGTCCGGACTCGTCCAGGTCTCCCGGTACAGTCCGCAATGCCCCGACGGTAGGCATGACCGATATGCCGCCTATCTGGAACTCGTGCAGATTGACAAACCCTTCGATGGAGTGGTGCCGGGCATCATAGCCCACAGCCTGCCATCCGTCCTTGTTGCCGTAATGCCCGTTGGTAGACGGGGCCGCCTTGGCCATTCCGAAAGGATGGGAGGCCGGAGTGTAAAAGAACCAGCGGCTGTGTGCGGTTCCGATATTGGGGTCCACGAATCGGGTAAGACCGGACATACCGGGATCACCGCTGTCAACGGAAGTGCGTGCGGCAGCGTATGTACATGCCAATGAAAGGAATGTCAGGCATGATACGGCCAATACAGGTAATTTCTTCATACTATAATAAAAGGTATTCAAATTCAGGAAACAAAAATATAAAAAAATTCCTCCTTTATCCTCCGGATGACATCCATATCGGCAGGAAGCCAGTCAACCGTATCCAGCCCGTCCGCTCCGAGCCAGCGGGCGGACTCATGCTCCTTCAGCACCGGAACGCCACTCCCAAGCGAGCAGAGGAAACAATGCAGGGTGATATGGAAGGCAGGATAATCATAATCCACAGTACAGATATGCCGCTCTATGCGGATCTCCGCATCCAGCTCCTCGCGGATCTCCCTCACCAATGCCTCTTCCCGGCTTTCCCCCGGCTCAATCTTCCCTCCGGGGAACTCCCATTTGTCCTTGAACTCCCCGTAACCGCGCTGTGTCGCGAATATGCGGCCGTCCTTCCTGATCACCGCCGCCACTACTTCTATTTTCCTTCTGTTTTCCATGGAATGCAAAATTAGCAAAATACTTTCCTGCACCGTTCAGTATTTATGACTATCTTTGAACCATGAGAAGCGAACTCCTACCGGACCGGGGCATACCTGCCTCTACTCTGCTGATGATGTCGGCAGTGGCCGGCATTACTGTCGCGAATCTCTATTACAACCAGCCTCTGCTGGAAGAGATACGCAGCAGTCTGGACTGCAGCGAGACCATGTCCAACATGATTACGGTAGTCACCCAGGCAGGCTATGCCCTGGGGCTGTTGCTCATTGTCCCTATGGCCGACATGTGGTCCAGGCGCAGGATAGTGACCGTCATCATGGGAATAGCAGCCGCCATGGCCGCATGCATCGCCCTGTCTTCCGGCATCTGGACTGTGCTCGCCGCTTCGCTGCTGCTCGGGGCCTGCTCAGTCATTCCCCAGATATTCATTCCGGTAGCAGGACAGTTCTCCAGACCTGAGCACAAATCCAGGAACATGGGCTACGTCCTCTCGGGGCTGCTTACAGGCATCCTGGGGGCACGCGTCATAAGCGGCTATGTAGGACAGCTTGCCGGATGGCGCACCATGTTTGCAGCTGCGGCAGTCCTGATGATCGCATGCCTCCTGGTCACATTGAGAATGCTGCCACGGATGCCTAACACTTTCAAAGGCTCGTACAGAGCTCTGATAGCAAGCATATGGAAAATATTCACCTCTCACCCTCGAATGAGGCTTTATGCATTGAGAGGCGCATGCACGTTCGGGAGCATGATGAGCATCTGGGCCTGCATGGCCTTTCACCTTGCAGGGGAGCCGTTCCACGCAGGAAGCCGGACAGTCGGCATGCTGGGACTGTGCGGTGTGGCCGGAGCCGTCGCTGCCAGCGGCATCGGACGCTACGTGCCGCGCCTGGGCATCAGGAAGATGTCTGCAATCGGTGCTGTCCTGCAGCTCCTGGCCTGGACATCGGCCGCCACCCTCGGGCATACTTACACAGGTATTGTGGCCGCCATAATCCTGCTCGAGCTCGGGGCGCAGTTTACGCAGCTCAGCAACCAGAGCGGATGCCTGGCTGCCGTCCCGGATGCATCCAACCGCGCCAACACCGTATTCATGACTTCCCTCTTTCTCGGCGGAAGCCTCGCCACACTGATTGCGGGCGCAGGTTGGAGACTGGCAGGCTGGCACGGAGTATGCCTGACCGGCGCGGTCTTCTCTGCCGTGGCACTTGGTACGACAATACGCAAAAACTGATATTCTGACACAATATGGAAATTACAGACACACTGCTCAAAGGCGAACATATCGCCAGCTCCGATGAAGACAACGACAGACTCTGGTCGGAAGTATCGGTCGGTTTCGACACGCACAGGAACTTCGTAGTGGAACTCGAAGAGACCGGACCAACCGGCAGGACGTACACCCGCGCCGTGGTTGACATGGACAACACCGCACTGCTGTGCAACCGTTTCGGCACCGGCCTGCTGGAGCTGCCGGCAGCCATGCGCAAAGAGTTCGGGGACGACTTCCCCAACTATCCGCCGTCCAGGATGAAAGCAGTGTTCAAGGATATTGCCGACTTTCTCGTGGAGACCGGCTGCAAGTTCACGGTCCGTACCTATACATTGCCGAGATAGACGTAACGGATCCCGCACCCGCGGGCAGTCTCTTCGGCCATGCGCAAGGTGGCTATCGGGGTCGGCGGCACGTCCTGCATCCTGTACTGGGGGAAGAATCTGGAGAAATGCAGGGGAAACTCCGCAAATCCATTGTCCGCCAGCCACCGGCACATCGCACGGATCATACCGGGATCATCGTTCACTCCCGGAATCAGCAGATTGGTGATTTCCAGCCACACACCGGCGTCCCGCATCTTTCCCAGAGTCCTCAGCACAGGCTGAAGGGACGCATGGCTGATCTTCCGGTAAATGTCATCGGAAAACGATTTCAGGTCGATGTTCGCTGCATCCAGATAAGGAAGCAGGTCTTCCAGCGGCTCTTCGCATACGTACCCTGCGGAGACCAGGATGTTCTGAAGCCCGGCTTCCCTGCAGGCCCGGGCACAGTCCACCGTGTATTCCATCCATGTCAACGGCTCGGTATAGGTATAGGCAACCATACGGCAGGAAGTCCTCGCAGCCAGGGACGGCAGCATGTCCGGCCCGATAAAAGTACTGTCCACATCCTCCGGACGGACCTGCGATATACTCCAGTTCTGGCAATTGCGGCATGAGAGGTTGCACCCGGCTGCAGACAGCGACAGGCACATCTCCCCCGGATGGAAATGATACAGGGGTTTCTTCTCCACAGGATCCACGTGCAGCGCGCACACCCTCCCGTAGGCAAGCGACACCAGCCTGCCGTCCCTGGCCTCACGGCTGCGGCACAGACCGCGCCGTCCCTCTGCCAGGCGGCAACGGTGCGGGCACAGCGTGCATGTCACGCTTCCGTCCTCACAAGACTCATAATATCTGGCCACGATGCCATCCGCATGATCACTTTTCATCGAACACCTCCGCCTGATATACATACAGATCGGCATCCTTCCAGCCGTTCCATCCCAGCCCGGCCTTGTCCCTTGAGCAGTGCCCCAGGAATTCTTCCCTGGTCCAGCCGGTCTCTTCCGCCACCTGAGGCAGGAATGTTCCGCTGCGTCCGTCCTTGACGATGAGAATGCCGTCCCTCCCGAGGACCAGTTCATCTGGAGAGGATATCTTTTTCAAAGGCGAGAGCACCGATATCTCGATGTGCACATGCTCAAGTTCCTCCCCGGTCAAAGGCCTGAACCTGTCATCCTCGAAAGCGGCTGCCCTGGCCATCTCCGCCACTGTCCTGTACAGGGGACGGGCTCCTGCCAGATTTCCTATGCATCCCCGCAGCCTTCCGTCCAGATGAAGGGTGACAAATGCCCCGCATTTTGCCTTTAGGACAGGAGTGAGAACCGAATCATCCGGAAGCCAGTACCGTCCCTCGAAGGCTGTAGCAATGCTCTTTCTGGCTGTCTCCAGCAGCACCTCCTTCTCCTTCGGAGTGAGCGAAAATACGGCACCGGCCGTCTTATCCTCCACATTGTCCCTACGTACCACTGCAAAGGCATGGTATCCCACCACCTCGCTTTTATCTCCATAGACCTTCGAATCTCCGGAATTGGTGTAGGCCAGATGCCTGATTTCCAGCCCGTCCTGATTTTCAGCCATCATCAGCAGCACAGCTATCGGGAGCTGTCCGCAGGCACTGGTCGCCAGATTGGGAATACCCTTCCGGGCATTGCTGACAAGAGTGTCTACAAACAATTCCACAGAACCGGAAGAAATGGCATCCCCCGTAGCCCTGTCCACACGGCAGGCATCGTCGTATGAGGGATAATGGGAGAAATCGCTGCTGATCACGAAAAGGTTGCCGGGTACGAAATAAGGCTCCAGGACCTCTGCCATCCTGCGCAGTCCGTTTCCGTCCACCGACCCGACTACCACCGGAACAATCGGAGGCAGCTTGCGCAACCTCTCCTGCAAAAACGGCATCTGCACCTCCAGACAGTGTTCGGAAACATGCGCATCCGGGAAGTTCCGGAATACAGGATCCGCCCCGACAAGTGCTAATCCGGTCTCCCTGTCCACATCCAGGAACCCTAGAGGAGTCTCATACCGGCAGTTCTCCACATCGACCGCAGCTCCCTGAAAAGCGGTCCTGTGGCTCGGGCCGATCAGGAAAATCCTTTCATACACGGCTGTGGGGGATATGGCCGCATAGGCCTCAGCGGCAGTGGCTCCGGAGAACACATACCCGGCATGAGGGACTATCACGGCCTGGACATGACCGTCCACGGCAGAAGAAGCACTGTCCAGAAAACCGTCCACGACTGTTTTCAATGTAGCCGGATCGGCCGGATAAAACTGTCCGGCAACGGCAGGGGAATGTACTGTATTCATAATGCACAACAATAAAGTCAACAAATTGCCAATCATAATACGGTTCCAAATATAGCGAATATTGCCGCGGGTTATTCTTTTTTAAAAACAAATGTTTTTTTTCTGACGGTTTTCCGCTTTGATCGTGTAGTATCATGGTTTACAGAATCATACGATATAAAGATTTTTGCACGATTTTAAAAAAGCAGTTCAGGCCGGAATTTGTACGAATGTGGTTTTATTACTGCAGCAGGATGACATACCTTTGCACCCGAAGCCGTCCCTGGCAGCAGACACATTTTATCAACTTTTAAATATCAAAGACATGAGGAACATTTACAGACTGACAGCCGGGACGCTGTGCGCCGCTGCCATGACGGCAGGACTCAATTCCTGCCAACCACAGAATTGCATCACCTGCGAGGAAGAAGGCCAGCCGGCCGTACTCACCCTGTCGCTGGAATCGGACATTTCCAGATCCACATCTTCCCAGACACAGGAGCAGGACAACACCATCAACACGCTGGACGTATTCATCTTCAGGGACGGGGATCCTGATGCCGCAGACTATCAGAGGCTGGACACCTACAAAAGATTCGAAGGGGATGCCCTGGCAGACCTGAGTCTGTCCACCACCACAGGTACGAAACATATCTGCGTCATCGCGAATTCAAACATAAGCACCTACGCCGGCATCACCACTCTGACTGCCTTCAGGAGCCTGGCCGCTTCGCTGGCGGACGAGACTCTGGCCGATTTTACCATGTACGGGGAAGCTACCCAGACCCTGGGAGTGACTTCTTCCGTATCCATTCTGCTCACGAGGCTGATATCCAGGATAGCCGTAACGTCCATACGCACCAGCTTCGCAGGCAGTCCCTACCAGGGAATGAGCCTGACCGACTGCAGACTGTTCCTGACCAACGTCCATGCGTCGAAACTGATATACAACAACGGCAATCCGGACACACCGGTAATCCTCAATGAAGGGGCACTTTCCGGTGAAGACGTCAACAGCACAGCCGAAGCCGGACTGCTGATGGACAACATTGCCGAGGCCATCACCGACCAGGCCTATACGACAGCCCACTACCTCTACTGCTACTCCAACGAGACCGACGTCATCGACTCTTCCACCAAACTGGTGCTTCAGGCAGATCTGGACGGGGTCACATACTACTACCCCATCCCTGTAAACCAGACCGGCTACGGATATCTGGAGGAAAACGGCCATTTCGGAATACGCCGCAATACGGCATACTCATTCGGCATAACTGTCACCAGACCAGGCTCACTGGATCCTGAGACACCTGTTGTTCCCGGTACTCTGGAAATTACCCTGGAAAAAGCCGACTGGAACATAATACCCAATTTTGACAAAGTATTCTAATTCAAACTGCAATGATAGCAAGGGTGATGCTTATGGCAATAGCATCTCTTACCGTTGCGCAGTCATGTATCTTCGAGGACAGGGAACATTGCCCGGTATACCTCACACTGGATTTCTCAGGTGTTCCGGAGGAAGTCGGCAATGTCCTGCTGTTCCTTGAACATGAAGACGGACATATGTACCGCGACACCGTATACAGCCAGGACTTCCAAAGCGTCTACGAGATACCTGTCTCCAAGGGCACATTCCACGTAGCTGCATACGGAAATGTCAGGGAAATGGTTTTCGACGGAGGATATCGCGTAACCCCGGGCAGACAGGCCGACAGTCTGTACACCTGTTTCCATACAGCCGCCTACACGGGCGATCTGGCAACAGATACAATTAAGATGGCCAAGGACCACATAGGACTGCACATCAGGGTACTGGGACGGGCTGAGGATCCCGACAGCATATTCGTACGCATTGAATCTTCGTCTGTGGGATACAGTCTGTACGGAGACATAATCGGAGGAACCTACATTCATGTCCCCGAGGCCGCGCACATTGCGGAAGACGATGCCGGATACTATGAATTCTCTTCCCGCATACTGAGACAGAAGGAAGAGGATCTTACACTGGAAATATGCGCCGTGGACAACGGCGCAGACACGACTCTCACGGCCATACCGCTGGCTGCAAGACTGCAGGAAGCCGGCATAGACATGGACAGCGTGAATCTTGAAGACGTCTACCTGACAATCGACTATGCACATTACAGCATGACGGTAAGTCCGGTGGACTGGTATGACAACGGTCAAGTAGAAATAGAATTCTGAAGATGAGAAAGACTGTATTGATTATAGCTGCATGCGCGGCTGCGGGCATTTCCTGCGAAAAGCAAAAAGGAGACGACGCCGGCAGGCCGGATGCAAGCATTGCCTTCGAAATTGGCATCGACAACAATTCCGGCACCAAGGCGGCACCGGCAGTAAACGAGGACGAGATAAGCGACATAAACCTGTTTCTGTACAACACACACGGGAAACTTGCCTTCTACAGCTATTCGGACAGCTGGGACAGCAATCCTCTGCCGGTGGACATCCATTCAGGGAGTGCATACTCAGTATATGCCATAGCAAACGCAGGTGACCTTACGGGCAGCAAGGACATACTTACCCGTGAAGGAATCGAAGCAATGACATGGACAATAGACTCCCCTGAGAAGATTGTCAACGCTGCAGGGGCCATTCCGATGTCCGCATACCTGCCGCCGGAAACATATGAGGACGGTGAAAGCAACACCCTCAACCTCAGGCGCATGCTTTCCAAATTCCGCATAATCGCAGATACTTCAGGACTGGACGGCGATGTCGGGACATTCAAAATCAGACAGGTAAGGCTAAGGAACATGAACTCTTCCGTCAGATACTTCGACACCACAAGGGCCGGATCGGACGAGGAAGTATTTTCCGAAGGGATAAGCATGGAAGGTACCGAGCTGGATGCCCTGTACACCCGGGGAGTGGATTTCTACCTTACCTGACTTTGACAACCTAAAAACGCCCTGATTGTAACCATATCATAATCAGTATTTTCAGAAAACTCTACCGGTG
>CALVDF010000034.1 GCA_944326245.1 uncultured Bacteroidales bacterium | reverse complement strand
ATGTGCCACCCCACGAGTGGCAATGCCCGCGGCATTGCCACACCGCCCACAAAAGGCGGAATAGTGGGCGGTGTGGATGGGACGATGCAGGCCAGGTGCTGCTGGAGGCACTCCTGGACGGGACTGCCGTTCCCGGATGCTTCCACAACGCCCACAAATGCCGGAATAGTGGGCGGTGTGGACGGGGCGATACAGGCCGGGGGCTGCGGGAGGTCATTGTGGACGGGACGTGGGCGATTTTGACGAACTTTGGCGGTGTGGACTGAAATCTGGCGCCCAGGTGCATTATGGGGACACTGAGTGTGTGAATAAGTGTGTTCATGGATGATTGTTGCGGGCAAGCTGGCCTGATGACGGAGGGAAGAGAAGGTCGTCTTTGGTTTCAAACATTGGATTCAATGGCATCTGATATAATAGCTATGGCTAACTGCTTTATCTTTAAGGTGATATTGAAAAAGATGGTCGTAAATCCTTTAACGCGGAATTGAGATGGGGCAACCGTTGGACCATATCTAAATGCTTTTGTCTAACCACTTTTCCTCCATTTTTTTTTGTTTTAAGAACACTATTGTTTAACTTTGGTCAAAGTTGACATTGGGTTCAAGTCTCCGGAAGTGTGGTGTTGGACTCCAACATTCATTAATCGCGTGGCAGTATCAGTATTATGTGAGCCGAATGCTTAAGCCGCATTGTAGTCCTGAAGCTAAGTACTGATGCTTAATACGGATGAATTCGGATGCTTAAACGGACGCATAATACGGATGCATAAGGCAGGTGCTTAGGGCGGATACATAAGCCAGATGCATGAGGCAGACGCTTAGGGCGGATACTAATGCGTGCTAATGCGGGTACGGATGAATGTAGATTGTATAGATTGTAGAGGAGGAAGCTAAAGCCGGAAATTTGTAATTCTAAAAATTTAGTAATAGCTTTGTACCAGATAATTTTTATAGGTTGTCGGAATATGAAAAATGAAAGGGTTTCCAGTATAGATTATATTAGAAGGTGTCTGAGAAGGTTTCTGGCTACGTGTTTAGTCTGTATTCTTTGTTCCGGTTTCTTTTCCTCGCCGGTCTGTGCGGCGCAGGAAGATTCTTTGGCGAACGGGGACACGCAGACCAGACACTGGAACTTTACCCTTGAGGACGTAATAGTCATAGCGCAGAGCAAATCGTTGGCAGCCCTTGTCGCGAAGTATTCCTTTGTCAGCAGCTATTGGCAGTTCCGTTCCTACAAGGCCCAGTTCCTTCCGTCATTGAATCTGGGTGCCGGCATCGGACAGTACAACCGTTCCATCGTCGCCTTGCAGGATGCGGAGACAGGCGAGACCAATTATGTTCAGAATGACAATATGAACAATTATCTCCAGTTGTCCATTGACCAGAATATCCCTTTCACCGGAGGTACCGTATCCCTGATTTCTTCCCTGAACCGTCTGGACCAGTTCTCTCCCGGCCGTGAAGTTGCCTATAATTCCAATCCGCTCTATGTCTACTACCGGCAGCCTATTTTTCAGTACAACCGCCTGAAATGGGAGAAGAAGACAGAGCCGAAGAAGTATGAGAAGTCGAAGCGTACGTATCTGGAGGACATGGAGTCCATAGCTGTCACGGCCACTACCTATTTTTTCAATGTACTCAGAAGTCAGAAGAACCTCGAAATGTCCCGTAGCCGCTACGAAAGCACAAGGCAGCTGTATGCCATTGCCCAGGAGAGATTCAATATAGGTGCCTATACCAAGGACGAGCTTCTGCAGATGGAGCTTCAGGTTCTCAATGCAGATATAGCTGTGGCCAATTCAGAAGTGGAGCTCAGGCAGGCGATGCTCAGTCTGAGGTCGTATCTGGGCATGGACGACAGTGAGGAGATAACTCTGGTTACCCCGTCCCATTTTTCGGATATCGTGATAAATGAAAAGGACGCGGTTACAAGATGTCTGGAAAATACTTCCTTCAGTCTCAACAACGAGATCAATCTCATAGAGGCCGAAGCAGCCATAGCGCAGGCGAAGGCCGAGAGGGGATTCAGTGCTACGCTCACGGCCCAGTTCGGACTTACCCAGACTGGTAGCGACATATCTACTTCGTACCGGGATCCCATAGATCAGGAAATTGTGGGGCTTAGCCTCAATATCCCTATTGTGGACTGGGGACTTGGCAAAGGCCGGGTGCAGATGGCAAAGAGCCAGCAGGAAATAGTGCTTACCCAGATAGAACAGGAAATCATAGAACGTCGTCAGGACATATATATCCGTGTGGTTCAGTTCAATGCCCAGTCGCGGCAGTGTGATGCATCCAGAAAGGCCGACGAGATAGCTGCCGAGAGGTTTGAACTGGCCCTGCAGCGTTTCCGCAACGGAACTATAAGCATATTGGATATCAACACGGCCCAGAACGAGAGGGACGAGGCTTCGTCCCAGTATATAGAAGAGCTGGCCAATTACTGGAACTACTACTACAATCTGCGTAAGGATACCTTGTATGACTACATCAACGGCAAGGATCTGGATGCTGAATTCGACAAGATAATAGATAATTGACAATACCATGACAATAAAAATGAAAAAACTGTTCATACTGCCTCTTGCTGTGCTGACTGCCGCATGCGGCAATAACAAGGATGTAAAGGAAGACACTCTGACCCGTCTGTCGCAGTCCATGGAGGCCAATTATGTGGACACCATGGAGCTCCGTCTTACTGATTTCAAGAAGCAGACAATCAGCAACGGCAAACTTGTGGCGGCCCGTAAGAGTGCCCTTCGGTTCAACAGTTCGGGCATTATATCTGAAGTCAATTTCGTCAACGGGCAGAATGTGCGGAAAGGCGAACTGATAGCATGTCTTGACCCCGAAGCGGCTCTGATATCCCTGTCGCAGGCCGAAAATGCAATGAAAAAGGCAGAGATAGACCTCAATGACGTACTCATAGGCTTCGGATACGGCAATGCAGATACGACGGACATTCCGCAAGGGACAATGGCCATAGCCAGGACCCGTTCCGGTTATGCTGATGCTGAGCAAAACTACCGCAGGGCGCTGTATGACTATGAAGGGACCAGGATAAATGCACCGTTTGACGGGAAAGTGGCGGGCATCAAGGGAAGGGTCTACGAAAATGCACCGTCGGACAATTTCTGTACGGTAATAGATGACAGCAGTTTCGATGTCACATTTCCTCTCCTTGAGTCGGAAATACCTTCTGTCAGGACAGGAATGGAGGTGAAGATCTCCCCGTTCAATGATCCTGAGAAGGTATATACAGGACGAATCAAGGCCGTCAATCCTATGGTGGATGAGAAAGGACAGATAGAAATAACAGCTTCGGTTGACAATACTGACGGAAACATGATGGACGGAATGAATGTGCGTGTACTTGTCGAGGAGCTGATAAAGGGGCAGCAGGTGGTGCCGAAGAGTGCTGTTGTGATGCGTGACAACCAGGAAGTGCTGTTCGTCTACCAGCCTGCCGACAGTACTGCCCGATGGGTGTATGTCGACATAGTCATGTCCAACAGCGACAGCCATGTGGTACGTGTCAACAAAGAACGCAATGCGGAACTTGCACTGGGAGATTACGTCATCACATCAGGCAATCTCAATCTGGCCCATGAATCCAAAGTAATTGCAAGGAAATGATCCGCAAACTGATAAAAAGGCCTGTGGCGGTGTCGATGGTACTTTTCGCCGTCATCGTTCTGGGAGCAGTGTCCATAAAACTGATCCCGGTATCGCTTATGCCGGATGTGGATATCCCGCAGATCACAGTGCAGGTCAAGATGGACGGCAGTTCTGCCAGGGAGATAGACCAGTATCTTCAGACTCTCCGCAGGGAACTCATGCAGGTACCGTCGCTTACGGACATAAGGTCACAGTCCGAAAGCGGTGTAGGCATTATCCGTCTTTCTTTCGATTACGGTACGGATATAGACTTTACATTCGTTGACGTCAACGAAAGGATAGACCGTTCCATGTCCTATCTTCCGGAGGGGACGGAAAGGCCGAAGGCAGTCAAGTCAAGTGCTACGGACATCCCAGCATTCTTCGTGAACATGACTGTGAGCGACAGCTCCCGGATCATGGAAATGAGCCGTCTGGCGGCCAATGTGATATCCAAGAGGATGGAGCAGATACCTGAGGTGGCAATGGTGGATCTCAGCGGACTGGTCTTCCCCGAACTGCTGATTGTCCCGGACAATGAAAAGCTTACAGCGATAGGGGCGACCCCTTCACTTCTGGCCCAGGCCATTGAGTCCAACAATATCCAGCTGGGCAACATATCCATCCGTGACGGGCAGTACCACTGGAATGTAAGGTTTCAGTCGGAGCTTGCGTCGAAGGAAGACATAGAGAACATAAGGCTCAATATCGACGGCCGCGTATATCTGTTCAAGGAGCTGGCGCGGATCATTGAGCAGCCTGGAGCAGACAACTGCATGATCCGTTCAGACGGTGACAGGGCCGTGAGCATGGCCATCATCAAGCAGAGTGATGCCAGGATGGATGCTTTGCGAGAAGCTATCTACGACAGGGTGGAACGTTTCAGCAGTGATTATCCGGAGGTGGATTTTACAATCACCCGTGACCAGACCGAACTGTTGAGATACACCATAGACAACCTGAAACAGAACCTGATAGCCGGTATTATACTGGCCAGTATCGTGATTTTGCTGTTCATGCGCAATTTCCGCTTCTCGCTGCTGATCATACCCACTATCATTGCATCACTGCTTACGTCGATGCTTGCCCTTTTCCTGATAGGAATAAGCATCAATATAATTTCCCTCGCCGGCCTCGTTCTGAGTGTCGGCATGATGGTGGACAACTCCATCATTGTGATCGACAACATTACCCAACGGTGGGAGAGGGGAGATACCCTTGAGGATGCGGTGGCCATAGGTTCGGGGGAAGTGTTTGCCCCTATGCTCAGTTCCATACTTACCAACTGTGCCGTATTCGTGCCTCTGGTTTTTCTCAGCGGCATTGCGGGGGAGATATTCTTTGACCAGGCCGTGGCCATTACGGTAGGACTGTTCGCTTCCCTGCTGTTTGCCGTGCTGGTAGTGCCGGTGTATTACTATGCTCTTTACCGTAAAAGAGGCAGGAAGATGGACAACAGGTATCTGGCCCGCATTGCCAGGTATACCGAGCTTGGACCTGCATACGAGAAGGCGCTCAAGTGGACATTCCGGCATCGGGGATGGGTGCTTACAGCCATGCTGCTTACCGTACCCGCATCTGTATTGCTGTTCATGAAGCTGGACAAGAGTACATTTCCGCCGGTAACCGAGAGTGACATTATACTGAACATTGACTGGAACAGTCCTCTGACCATAGAGGAGAACGATCTGAGAAGCCGCAGTCTGGTGGCTGCTGTGGGCAGTCATGCCGGTCAGGTGACACAGATGTCAGGGACACAGCAGTTCCTTATGCCACACACCCGCGACATGAGCAAGAGTGAAGCGCAGATCTATTTTATGGCCCGTACCCCGCAGGGAATGGACAGCATCATAACCGAAGCGTCCGGATACCTCAGGGAGAATTATCCTTCCGCTGCATTCAGTTTCTCGGATGCCGGCAACCTGTTTACACTGATTTTCTCTGATCAGGCCTCCAAACTCACGGTACAGATCAGCGGGCGTGACGGCAAGACTCCTGAACCTGAGAAGCTCAATGCAATCATAGATAGCCTGAAACAGGCTTTGCCTGATGTAGATCCGACTCCGGTGCGCTGGCAGGAACAGGTGCTGCTGACGGTGGATCCTGAGAAAATGGCCCTTTACAGCATTTCCTATGCCGATGTTATCAGTACATTGCGCAAATTTACCAGGGAGGACCACATATTTTCGATAGCGACCGGGGACTATTCCATTCCTGTGGTCATGGGAGACAGTCATACTTCGGCCCATCTGCTCTCCGGCAGTGTAAGGAACAGTCAGGGGGCGGACATACCGTTGAGCAATTTCATTACTGAAGGCAGAAGCAGGGACCTGAAGACCATAGTCTCCGGCATGTCCGGCAATTTCTATCCTCTGGAACTTGATATATCAGACGAACTGGTTCCGGAAGTGATGGAGGTTTCCAGGAACCAGGCCATGGAGGACGGTACATACGACGTGGCATTCACCGGGTCATATTTCTCCAGTCGTGAGACTATTAAGGAGCTGATACTTATTGCGATAGTGTCCATCCTGCTGCTGTATTTCATACTGGCGGCGCAGTTCGAGTCCCTGATACAGCCGATGATTATCCTGTCCGAGATAGTGGTGGACATATTCGGAGCCCTGATTCTGCTGCTCGTCTGCGGGGCCGGCATCAATGCCATGTCGATGATCGGCATAGTGGTGATGAGCGGTATCGTCATCAACGACTCCATCCTGAAGGTCGACACCATCAACCGTCTCAGGAAAGAGAACGGTTACAGCCTGCTGAGGGCCATCATGACCGGAGGTTCCAGACGTCTCAATCCTATCCTTATGACTACTCTGACCACGGTGCTGGCCATGGTACCGTTCCTGACCAAGGGTGATATGGGTTCCGACCTTCAGTTCCCTCTTTCCATAGTGATGATAGGCGGAATGATGGTCGGACTGATTGTCAGCATTTTCGGCATACCGTTGATCTACTATATGATATATAGGAAATCCGACAAGAAACGCAGTAGATGAAACAATTCAAGATACCGTCATTCTCAGTCCTGCTGATATTCGCTGTGCTGGTAACCGTCGGCATCGCCATGATTCCGTCGCTCAATCTCCAGTATATGCCGCGTCAGAAAAAGCAGAGCCTGTCAATATATTTCTATTGGCAGAATGCATCTGCCAGGGTCGTGGAGAGTGAAGTGACATCCAAGATAGAGGGTTATATATCCTCGATCAAAGGGATAGAGGACATCGCTTCCCTAAGCCGGAAGGGCAGCGGCGTGATTACGGTATACCTTAAGAAAAATGCGGATATAGATGCAGTGAGGTTTGAAATGTCATCGGCCATACGGTCGATGTACGACAAGCTTCCCGATGAGGTTACGTACCCGGAACTTTCCGTAGCGGCTTCGGGTACGGAGATGGAGCCGGTGATGATGTATACCATCAATGCAGACTTGCCGACCAACCGGATAGAGCAGTATGTCAATGACCATATACTGAAGGATCTGGCAATGGTGGACGGAGTCCATTCTGTAGAGCTGTCTGGGGCTTATCCCGACTATATGGAAATATCCCTGAACACGGAGAAGATGAAAATGGCAGGAATCACTTCCTACGATGTGAATTCGGCTGTGGGCAACTACCTGGGAGGAACGGATATTGTCGGGAGTGCTTCATCCTACGACAAGTCGGAAGAGCCGGATATCGTGCTCCGCAACGCGCTGCTGGAAGACATAAGTGTTCTGCCGGTGGCAAATGTAGGAGGACGTATCATCAGGCTCATGGATGTGGCAACAGTGAGGATTCTGGAGTCGGAACCTAGTTCCTACAGCCGTATCAACGGACTCAATACCATCAATGTCAGCATCTATCCTGAAGAGTCCGTCAATACCATCAAGCTTTGTTCCAACGTGGCAAGCACGATGGACAGACTGGAGGCCGGTTTCCCTGAGTCGTTTTCGGCCCTGAAGACCTACGATGTGTCGCTGGAGATACAGAAGGAGGTGGACAAGCTGGTCCGCAGGTCACTGCTTTGTGTCGTGATACTGCTGGTCTTCATCTTTATTACCTCCCTCAGTCCAAGATACACCCTACTGATAGCCATAACGCTGGCTGTCAATATCATAGTAGCCTTCATATTCTATGTCCTCCTGGATATAGACATCCACATATATTCCCTGGCCGGTATTTCGATATCCCTGAGCATCATCATCGACAACTCGATTATCATGGTCTCGCATTATTCGTACTATCGGGACAGGAAGGTGTTCCTTGCCATTCTGGCTGCCTTGCTTACTACCATCGGGTCCCTGGCCGTGATATTTTTCCTTCCGGAAGAACAGAAGCGCATACTTTCCGATTTCTCGGCGGTGATCATTATCAATCTTACTGTGTCCATGCTGGTTGCCCTTTTCTTTGTTCCGGCCCTGCTGGACTATCTGCCGGTCAAGTCAGAGAGCATAACATTCTCCATAAGGCGGCGCAGGAAGATTGTGCGCTTTTCCAGGAAGTACGCCGGGTTCATCTACTATACCAAAAAGTTCAGCTGGGCAGTCATATTGTTCTTCCTGCTGGCGTTCGGAGGTTCATTCATGCTGTTCCGCAAGAGTCTGGACGGATTTGCCTCGATGTTCCGTCAGCCCGAAAGGCCTACCCTTACCATCAGCGCAGGACTGCCTGAGGGATGTTCGGTACAGCAGCTCAACGATATCATGGTGTTCATGGAGAGGTTCCTTGCCGGTTTTGACGAGATCAAGATGTTCAGGACCAGAATCAGTTCGTACAGTTCGGGCAATATCACTGTCGAGTTTACGGAAGAGGCCATGCAGACATCATTCCCGTCAACCCTCAAGCAGCAGGTCATACGCAAGGCCAACGATTTCGGCGGGGCCAACTGGCAGGTCTACGGAGTGGATGACCAGAATTTCAGCAACTATGTGGGGGGAAGCATGTGGAGGAGCGGAGATATAGAGATGACGGGCTACAACTACGACATGCTCTACGGCTACTGCGAGGATCTGCTGGAGCGCCTGTCTTCCAATCCGAGGGTGACGGACCTGAGCATAGAAGGCAACAGTAACTATGGATCGAGGGTGACGCGCGAATTCCTCATCTCCTATGACCATGACCTGATGGCTCTGTACGGCATCAGTCCCAGGTCTGCATACAGTACCCTTTCAGAACGGTTGTTTGCAAATTATGCCGGCTCGTATGTGGACGGTGACGGGACTTTGATGGAGGTACGCCTGGCTTCCGACGATGCAGAAGAGTTCGACGTATGGCATCTGGAGAACGAGTATATAAGGATTGACAGTACGGATATCAGGTTTTCTGAAATAGGTTCGATTGAAAGCCGCAACTCGGGGAACAACATATACCGCTCCAACCAGGAATACATACTGCATGTCAAGTACAACTTTATCGGTTCTACCAAGCTGGAAGACCGTCTGATGGAGTCCGAGATCGAACGTCTCAACTCCGGCGTGCTTCCGATAGGATTCAAGGCTTCCTCCCCTCAGTACAACTGGATGCAGAAAGCCAAAAAGCAATGGATGCTTCTGGTTCTCATCATTGTGATCATATACATGATATGCGCTGTGCTGTTCGAGTCCCTGCTTCAGCCTCTGGCCATAATATCCCTCATTCCGGTGTCGTTTATAGGCATATTCCTCATCTTCCGCATTACCGAGACGACATTTGACCAGGGAGGCTTTGCATCCATGATCATGCTTGCCGGCATTGTGGTCAATGCAGGTATATACATAGTCAACGAATACAACAGGATGCCCGCCCGGCGCAGAAGTTTCGTACGGGCCTACAACCACAAGATCATACCCATCTCCCTGACCATTCTCTCCACTGTCCTGGGTCTGGCACCGTTCCTGATGGACGGCAAGGAAGAGGTATTCTGGTTTGCCTTCGCCATAGGTACGATAGGCGGCATGCTGTTCTCGTTTGTGGCTCTGATAGTTCTGCTGCCTATGATCATGCCCGGCAAGGCGGCGGTCATAGCCGGTACTACTCGATCCTGTTCCGGCGGAAATGAGGGGCCACGTAGAAGACGAATCCTATCAAGGAAACGGAAGTAAGGACGGCTCCCATGAGGTAGGCATTGGAGAATGAGCTGGCCTGTCCGATCAGTCCTCCTGTCACAAGCCCGATACCTATACCCACGTCCCATGACGTGAGGTAGGTGGATGTTGCCGTACCGCGCTGGTCGTGCCGGCCCAGGTTGACAAACATGGTGTTGAATGCCGGGAACATGGTGCCGAAGCTGGCTCCCAGAACCAGTGCCGTCGCATAGAGCATGATTCCGGCTGCATGTACCGAGTGCGCCGCTACCTTTTCACAGAGGAAGAGGCTCAGGAAGCACAGTATGGCAGGGTAGAAGGCCGCGTGTATGACCCCGGTGATGTGCCCCCTGTCTACCTGCTTGCCTGAAAAGAGTCTGGATATGGCCAGCCCGGCAGCCATGAAGGTAAAGAAGAGTCCAGTGCCTCCCGTTATGCCTATGTTCTTGGCGTACATGGCCACGTATGTGGTCGTGATGCCGTACGGAATGGAAAGCAGCAGCAGGTCTATTCCGAGCGGTATGCCCTTGACCAGTATGAAGCGGTCCAGGGAAAGGGCAGTCCTGGCCGCGGGCTGCTTCTTCGGGGTCCTGATGAAGCATGCGCATATCAGGCCGGCCAGGCAGCATGCCATGGCTGTAAGGAAAATCGTGTTGAAGGTCATGTGGTCATGCATGAACAGGCCGGTCATGGGCCCCAGGGACATGGCTATGTTGTTGGCCAGTCCGTAGTAGCCTACGGCTTCGCCCCTGCGGGACGACGGGGTGATGTCGATCACGATAGTATTGCCGGCTACAGTGACGGTTCCGAACGAGAGGCCGTGCACTATGCGCAGGGCTATGAACATGATTATGGTCCCGGTTATGACATAGCCTCCGAATATAAGGGTAAAGACGATAAAGGCGACAATGTACAGCGGTTTGCGTGCAAATGTGTCCAGAAGGTAACCTGAAAACGGCCTTACTGCCAGTGCTGCAACGGTATAGCAGGCCAGCATGGCTCCCACGGCTCCTTCGGCTACTCCGAATCTCTCTACAAGGAAAAAAGGAAGTACCGGCATCAGCAGGTAAAATCCGAAATACAGCAGAAAATTGGCTGACAGAATCAGGCAGTATCCGGGGGATACAAGCCGGTCTTGCGGCGCGTGTCGGCGATGGGTCATCTCGGTTGTTTTCTCTTGTGTGCGTAAAGTATGGAGTACAGTATGTAGCCGGCCAGCATCAGTATGATGATCAAAGACGAAGCCAGGGAAATGTTGCGTCCGGCGCTGAAGGATACCGGATCATATACGAATTCGACCTCGTGGTCTCCCTCATCTATGAGAAGCGCCCTCAGGGTATAGTCCGCCCTCAGGACGGGGGCTTCCTGTCCGTCTATGAAGGCTTTCCAGCCGGCAGGGTAGTATATCTCGCTGAATACGGCAAGACCGCGTACAGGAGCAGTTACGTCGTATTTGAGCCGGTCGGGGGAATATTCCGTAAGCACGATGCGGCCTTCGGATGCACCGGGATATTCGGTCACCGTGCCTTCGGCTGAGCCTGGATCGGATATTACGGCTTCCCGGGCAGGGTCTATGACTCCCAGGGTGGCCATTTCGGCATCTGCATCGGGAGCCGTGCGGGACCGCTCGACGAACCATGCATTGCCCAGACGCCTGTCATAGGTCAGCGGCAGGCTGTTGCCGTCAATGACTATGTACTTGGTGTTGAGCATGGCCAGTACGGGATAGTAGCTTAAGGCATTTTCCAGGTCGGCTATGGTGCGGGCCGTAGGGATGGCCGAGTTGATATCGCCGGCAAGCCTGCTCATCTCGGGAGCTATATGGAAGTCTATCAGATCCTGGTATCTCTGTAGCTTTGCAGGGCTGTATCCTCCTATGGTCTTGTGGTGATAGCTGACTATTGCATCGTTGAATGTGTTGACGCTGAGGTCCAGAACGCGGTAGGATATATCCGTGTCCTGATGTATGGCATTGTCTGCCGGACGCGGGCTGAACTGGGAGTCGAAGTTGCGGGCTGTGACGAAATGGTCCTTGTTGAGGTATCTCTTGTCCACTCCCCAGAGGTCGACGAGAATCAGGACTCCGATTATGGCTACGGCCGGGATGCTCTTGAGTTTTTTCTTCCATGCGAGGGCAAATACGGCGGCGGCCAGGACGATGAACAGCAGTGAGCGGAAGGCATCGGCTCTCAGCAGACTGCGGCGGTCAGCCTGGATGGCGCTTATCAGGTCGGTGTTGCCGCCGAACACGGCAGCATCCGAGGCTGAGGAGAAATCGCCGGCAAGACCGGGGAAGAGGGCAAAAAGCAGGGATATGCCTCCCGTCACTCCAAGTGCGGTAAGAAGTCCGTCCCGGAGCTTTTTGTCAGGCAGCGGTTCCTTTCCGAAGAGGGCTGCGTTCAGCCCCAGGATTCCCATTAGCGGAACCGTTACCTGCAGGATGACCAGAATCATGGATACTGTCCTGAACTTGTTGTACAGAGGTGCATATCTGAAAAATATCTCCGAGAACCACATGAAGTGCGATCCCCATGCCAGCAGCAGGGCCAGTGCCGATACTCCTGCTATCCACCATTTGTAGCGGCCGCGGATGACGCAGAGTCCGAACACGAACAGGAAGAGGGAGACCGCACCAAGGTACATGGGCCCTGCAGTGAATGGCTGCGGTCCCCAGTACAGGGGCATTCCCTTGCGCAGGCTTTCCGCATTTGGTACTCCCGCCGAACGGAGGTACCGGTATGTTTCGGATTCCCTTGAAAGTTCGCCGGAGGATGCGCCTCCGTTGAAGTCTGGAATCAGGAGATTGGGAGTCTCCTGTATGCCGTAGGACCATGCCGTGGCGTAGTCCAGCTTGAGTCCGTCCCCCGTCTGATTGTCCTCATCGTGTGTGAGCTCCGAACCTCCGCGCATGGTGTATTCCGCATATTCGTAGGTAGGAAGAAGCTTGTTGGCATTGGTTGCAATGCCGAGCAGACCTCCGGCGAAAACCAGAACGGAAGCCATTATCCAGCGGCCTACGGGAGTCCTTAGGAACGGGGACGTTGCTTTCTGCCTTTTTTGAGCGGCCACTGCCCCGCAGAATTCGGCGATGGCATAGCCTATGACCATGAATGCCAGGTAATATGTGATCTGGGGATGGTTGGCCTTGATCTGGAAGCTCAGTGCTATGGCAAAAAATATTGCACCGGGCAGGGCTTTGCGCCTGTAGGCGTAGACCAGAGCCGCGAGAACCCATGGCATAAAGGCTATGGCTACCATCTTGGTATTGTGTCCGACCTGTATTATCTGCATATTGTACGAACAGAATGTGACGGCGATGGCTCCTGCGGCGGAGAGCCATGGATTGATTCCGAAAGCCAGGAAGAGCAGAAATCCTCCGAGCAGGGAAACGATCAGGTAGCTGGGCGGGCGTTGTCCCCAGAACAGCAGGTTGTAGAGGGGTGTCGTCGCATCCCCCTTGTAGTCTACGGATATCTGTGTAGCCGGCATTCCTCCGAACATGGATCCGGTCCACAGAGCGGGATCGTCGGGATGCTCCGCATTCCATTCAAGTATTTCGTGCGACATTCCTTTCCATGAGGATATGTCTGACTGGTTGACGATCTTGCCCTGAAGCACCTGAGGTGCATACGCATAGGCTATAACCACAAATACCGCGATTATCGCAGCATACGGCAGGGCTGCCTTCAATAATTCCTTAGCTTTCATATTGCCGATTGTTTCTACTCGGGATGCAAAGATACTCTTTTTCCGCATCATGCCCGCTTTCCTGGCATATTCTTGTATTTCAGCATTATTTTTTATGATATTCAAAAGGAATATGATTATCTTTGATTCTAAATGAAAATTCCCGTTTACTACATAGTCATTGCATTTTCCCTGCTGTCCCTTTCCGGATGCCGGAGCATTATACAGATTCCCTGATCACATATCTCAACCGCTTGAGTTTTACCGGAAAGCATGATTCGGTGATATCCATTGCGCGGCCTGCCCTTTACAAGGCACTTGACAGTCATGATACTCTGACTGCCATTTATTCAGGGGTTTTCATCGCCCAGTCGTTCCTTTTTCTGGAAGACATGGATTCGGTGCAGTACTATACGGAGCTGATCAGTCCCATGAGCAGTTTCCCTGTATCTGCCAACCTGCAGACGATGCTGTGCAACATACTCGGGAGCTATAGCCTGAGGACAAGTCTCGATTATTCACGAGCCCTCAATTATTATATGGACGGTCTGGCGCTGACAGAGAGGTCCGGAGATGTCAACAACCGTATAGCCCTGCTCTCAAACATTGTCAACATATTCTATATCCAGGAGGACCCCAAAGGCATGGAGTACGCCGAGCAGGCATACAATATAGCGATGAATGCGAAAAGGCAGGAAATTATGCCAAATGTGCCGGGAACATCGTCATGGCCCAGATGCTTTTTGTGGAGGACAGGGATGACGAGGCGAGAAGCTATCTTGAAAGTGCCATGCAGTATGCAGAAGCAGGCCAGGCGTATTCACAATACTCGTATATATATTCGCTGCTTGCCCAGATATATTTGGAGAGCCATGACTATATAAATGCAGGGATTTTCTACGGCAAGGCGGTAAAGTATATAAAGTACACTGACCCGGGGGCCGCATCGCAGGTATATCTCAACTACGGAGACTTTCTTGCAGACACCGGGGATACGGTACGTGCCGCAGAGATGTACAGGAAAGGTCTCGACCTCTCGGAAACCAGCGGCAACATGGAGTACAGGCAGCAGCTTCTGGGGCACATGGCGGATCTTGCGTACGGGGCAGGGGACTGGGAGGCGACTGCGAAGTATTCCAGAATGCACAGGGTCTATTCCGAAAGTATCTCGAGCCGCCGAAAGGCTGAGTTCAACGACATGATCCTGTCCAAGCAGAATGCCGAGAACGAACGCAATATGCTGTCCAAGAAGCTGGAGCGGCAGAAGGCAGAGCAGAGGTTCCTGAAGCTTCTCTTCATCAGCATTGTAATCGTTGTATTGGCCGCACTGTTGTTTATTCTCTACCGAAGGGAAAGGAAAATGTACAGGGAGCTTGTCAAAAAGCATCAGGAGTACATTGCCCGTCTGGACATGAAAGACATGAAATCCAAATCCGATACTTCTGAAGGGGACAATGCGGAAAGGGAACTTTTCAACAGGATTGAGGATCTCATGAGAAAAAACAGAATTTACAGGTCAAAGACCCTCACTCTGGAAACCCTGGCCGAGAAACTGGGAACCAACAGAACGTATTGTTCGAGGGCTATCAATACTTTTGCCGGAATGTCGTTCAACAGATATCTGGACACATTCAGGATAGAGGAAGCCACGAGAATCATTTCGGATTCCGGAAAAGACATCCTTTTCAAGCAGCTCGCATCAGATGTAGGCTACAATTCCGTCACTGTTTTTTCCAAAGCCTTCCAAAGGGAAACAGGATGTACTCCGTCCATCTATCGTAAAGAGGTTCAGGGATATAAGTATAGGCTGCAATCGGATAATTCGTAAAATTGTAAAACTATCGCCAGTTATATTTTCATGACCTTCGGGGTGAATATAAATTTGAATTGCAAACTTATATTTAACCTCAAAAGTTTATGAAAAATAGTATTGTATTTATTATGTGTGTCATGCTGGCAACAGCATTGACAGTTGTTTCAGGATGCGATAAAAACAATCCTGATGATAATGGACAGCAGCCTGTTCTTGAGCGGCTGATCATGGATACGACGGACCTTGTACTCGAGGAGGGCCAGACGTATGCACTTGAAGTCAGCACAGTGCCGGAAAATGCAGTAGATGTGGAGCTGACATGGAAATCTTCGGATTCGCTTGTGGCAACAGTTTCCGGTACAGGTCTGGTGACCGCTGTGTCAGAGGGCGAAGCCGTCATTACGGCTGCATCCTCAGGTATAGAGGCTATCTGCAATGTGACTGTAGTTCCCGCTGAGGAGGAAAAGCCGGAGGTAGAGACAGTGACCGTAACACCTTCGGAAACAGTAGTAATGATAGGTGAAACCGTAACTCTTGGCGTAACGGTGACTCCCGAAGACGCCGATTATACCCTGGCATGGAGCTCTTCCGACTCTGACATAGCAAGCGTTGACGACAACGGTACAGTTACGGCACTGGCTGCCGGTGAAGCAGTCATCACTGCGGAGACAGGCGGAAAAACAGGCAGTTGTACGGTTACCGTGACTCCTGTCCCTGTGGAAAGTATTGCACTTGACGTGACGGCCCTCACTCTCGAGGAAGGCGAGAGCTATACGCTGACAGCGGAAGTGATGCCTGAGAATGCCACAGACAGGACCGTATCGTGGAGTTCGTCTGATGAAAGCACAGCTACCGTGGACAATACCGGAAAGGTGACGGCAGTAAAGGCGGGGACAGCTACGGTTACGGCGCAGTGCGGTGAGGTATCGGCGACATGCGAAGTAACCGTGAAGGCTCCTGTAATTCCTGCAAATGTAGGTGACTACTATTATTCTGACGGAACCTGGTCGACAGAACTTGATGCAAGCAAGGAACTGGTCGGTCTGGTATTCTTTACCGGTGACGTGACCGCCGAAGACCCTGTATTGGCTCAGGACCATTCGGACTGTACTCACGGTCTGGTCATCTCACTCAACAACGCCAGTCAGATCGGAGCTGCATGGCAGGTCAACTTCGGTGACGGCAGCACTTCGGTATCTGATTGGGTAAGCGCAAACCTCAACGGTTATGCCCCCATGAGCGATACCTATAATATGACCGGATACAGCAACACCAAAGCTCTTGAGGCATACAATTCGGCCATGCCTGAAAATGCTGCCGGTATCATCAGCGATCTCACTGCATTCCGTGAAGCACATCAGGCACCTGCCGGTTCAAGCGGATGGTACATACCTTCAGCATCGGAGTGGGCGGTGATAAGTGCAGGAGACTATGATGGTGATGCACTGACCCTTGCTTCGGCAGTCAATCTGGAACTCATCAACGGTATGCTGGAGAAAATAGAAGGAGCTGACAAGATTGAAGGCTTTGACATGGGAATCATGGTCCTTCCCGGAACATTCTGGTCAAGCACTGAGATGAATGCCACCCAGGGGGCAGGGTTCGTTACCTCAGGCAGCATGGTCCCTACAGGAAAAGCTGAAATCAATAAAATAAGAGCAATTCTCGCATTCTAAAAACATTTAAAACCCAATACCACTATTATTATTATGAAACCTTAAAGATTTTTAACAACCTGCTTACTTCTTTGCGCTTTCGCATTGTTCATTTCGGGCTGCAATAAGCAAGTGGATGAAACTCCTGTCCTTGAATCGATTACCCTCAATCAGACCGAACTCGCGATGGGAGTAGGAGATACCTATACACTTACGGCAACTGTATCGCCCGCAGAAGCGGAAGTGACACTCGAATGGATATCTGCAAATCCTGATGTCGTTTCAGTGGATACAGACGGTAACCTTACCGCTATCGCAGCAGGTACAACTACAGTGACAGTCCGCAGCGGAGAGATTTCCGCATCATGCAATGTTACGGTTTCCGAAGAGGCTCCTGTCGTGGAATCCATAAAGGTGACCCCGGAAACGGCGGAAGTGCTGATCAACGGGACATTCCAGCTCACAGCAGAGGTTACTCCGGCCGATGCTGCCGTAGAAGTAAAATGGCGCTCCTCGAATGAGGATATTGCAACTGTCAGCGAAGACGGAACAGTTACAGGCATCGCTGCCGGAAATGTGATCGTCATGGCTGAGGCAGGCGGTCTCACGGCAGACTGTATGGTGTCTGTAGTAGGAGCTCCCGTAGAGTCCATTACCCTGGACAACCACGAACTCGAGATGGTCGAGGGGGATGTCATCACCCTGCACGCCGAAGTGATGCCTGAAAACGCAGACAATACCACCATTACATGGTCTTCTTCCGACGAAAGTATCGTTACAGTCAGCGGTGCCGGTACCGTAACTGCACTCAGGGGCGGCGAGGCCGTGATTACAGCCAAGGCCGGCAACGTTTCGGACGAGTGCCACGTTACTGTAGAGGCTCTTCCTCTTGCAGTCGGCAACTTCTACTATGCTGACGGAACCTGGTCGTCAAGGTATGATTCCAACAGGGAGTGCATCGGCATCGTATTCTACGTAGGCGATATAACCGCAACAGACAAGGCCCTTGCCAGGGAGCATCCCGGCTGTACACACGGACTTGTAGTTTCCCTGTTTGAGGCTGAGTCAGGAAGTTACTGGCAGCAGAACGACGTTGCGTACAACAATACAGCAGGATCATGGGTTGAGGCAAATGTGACCGACTATGAGACGATTACTACCGATACCCTGATGGGCTCAAATCTGAATATACCGATGGGTTACAACAACTCAAAGGCAATAGAGGCATTCAATGCGGCTCCCGAGAACAGCCAGTGGAAAGTTGAAGCTATGGAATATGTGATTTCTTACAGGGAAGACTACCCTGCTCCTGAAAGCTCCAGCGACTGGTATCTCGGGTCCGCTAAGGAAATGTCCATGCTCGCAACAGGTGAGTACGAAGGCAACATCTGGGATATCAGGGACCCGAGTTCCCCTGTCGATGTAATTGAAACAGTGAACGAAAGCATAATTCAGGTTCCCGGAGCATGCCGTGTCGGAACTATGGGTCTCGATCTGTCTTCTCCTCAGGTACAGTTCTACTGGTCAAGCACCGAGCTGGACAAGGAGTATTCGTTCTGTATGACTGCCTACAACGGCCAGATGCCGAAGGCGCTCAAGAGTGAAGGCGGATTCAGGCTGTTTACTGTACGACCTATACTTGCATTCTAATCAGTTGATAATCTTTATCATTGTGAGGGGGCGACTGAATTTCGGTCGCTCCCTCTTTTTTTGTTGTGGCGGAAATGATCGCGGGCGTTGCTTCAAGGCTTTATTTAGAATATAACCTTACTGTCCATTCTGATGAAGTTCCGTGCCATGTCATGGCTGCGAGGCGCTGCCTGCTGTCCGTCAATGATGGTGATTCCACCTGTGTAGGTAGCTTCCAGAGAATATCCTCCAACCATTTCGAGATGGAGGGCAAACGTGTACACTCCGTTTTCACGTGTCACGTCTACAGTTCCTGAGTTGACGAATCCGTATCCGTCGACTGTCCCGTCTTCAGCGTAGTGCTGGATGTACGAGCCTACGGGAAGTTCTATGCCGTAGAACTCGATGATACTCCGTTAGATGCCGGTGATTTTGCATTGCGGACACTCAGGCGGGATACTGATGAAACGGCTGAGCATATCGTCAGGATGCCGGCAAGCAGCATTGCGTCGTGGGGAGCACTGTTTCCGAAAATGTGGAACAGAAGGGCAACGAGGGCGGCACCTGTGGACTGGCCTGTAAGACGGGCTGTCGCAAGCATTCCCCCTGCACTTCCGGCGCGGTGGTTGGGTGCGGAACTGAGCAGCATGTGGTTGTTGGGCGACTGGAAGAATCCGAAGCCTGCCCCGCACATCATCAGGCGCCACACTATGTCGAAATGGGACGCGTCTTCAGGTATGTATGAAAGGAGGAAGCAACCGGCACTCATCAGAAGCATGCCGAAGCACCCGAGAATGCCTGGATGGACCTTGCCTATCAAGGATCCGGCCACAGGAGCCACAAACATTATGATCAGAGGCCATGAGGTCATAAGCAGGCCTGTCTCTACGGCATTCATCCCGAAAGTGTGCAGCAGCATGAACGGAATGGCAATCAGGGCCATCATCTGCGCTGTAAAGGAAATGATGCTTGTGACTACAGACATTGAGAAGACCGGAATGCGCAGCAGGTCAAACGGCAGCATGGGATACCGGCGTCCCAGCTGGCTCCTGACGTATATGTAGCCGAGGACAGCAAGCAGTACCACTCCGCCAATAACGATGACCGGTCTGGCTCCGTGGGAGTACATCTCTATGCATCCGATCAGTAGACCGAAAACCGCAGCATTGAGCAGGGCATCCTTGATGTTGAAATGCCTTCCCAGGACGTGGGTGGGATTGTCAGGCAGATGCCGTAAGGCCATGAAGAAAGTTACAATGCCTATAGGGATATTGATGGCAAAGAGCCACGGCCATGACGCAAACGACAGGATGCCGGCGGCAATGGTAGGTCCCGTCACTGCTGCCAGAGCAACGACAGTCGCGTTGAGACCGACGCCCTTGCCCAGGTACTTCTTCGGATATATTATCTTCACCAGTGTAGTGTTTACGCTCATTATCATGGCTGCGCCTACCCCCTGGAATGCGCGGGAGGCTATAAGAAGAGGCAATGTATGTGAGAGTGAGCAGAAGAGGGAACCCGCTGTAAAAAGTACCACTCCCGATACGTAGACCCTCTTGTAGCTGAACAGCTCCCCGAGTGAAGAGAACGAGAGTAGGGTCATCATGATAACGAGCTGGAACGAATTGACCACCCATATCGAATCGGCCGAGGACACCCCGAGCTCCTGTGCAATGGTCGGGAGAGCCACGTTGCAGATGTTGCCGTCCACCACCGACAGGAATATTCCGCACCAGATCGACGCCATCGCATAGTATATCTTGGGTCGGCCCAGACCGTCCCAGTTCAGGTCTCCGGTAATTCTCCCCTCACCGTCTCCGTTGCCGCCGCCAGTCCAGTCACTGCCGCCAGTCCCGTCACTGCCGCCAGTCCCATCACTGCCAGTCCCGCTGCCGCTAGTCCCGCCGTTTGCAGTCCCACCGCTGTTTGCCCCTTTGCTGCTGGCCTTGCTGCTGCCGTGATTGCCCATGCCATGTCCTTCGCCTCCTTCTGCAGATTCCTGTGCGTTCGGTGTCCCAGGTTCCTTTGCAGTTACATCTGCAAATTCCGTGGCAGCGCCCGTTGCATTGCCATACCCGTTCCCTATTTTGTCTGCTGCTTTCGCCTTGCGCATGATCGATTGCTTTAACCCGACAAAAGTAATCAAAACCCGATAAATGTAGTCTATGCAATGAGGCTGTTGAAACAATTATCATGACAGTGAAGCTATTTTCATTATGGCATTCCGCCCGGAAAGTAGGCCAAGATGACCCGCCCGGAAAGTCTGCCGTACCCCTCTATTACCTGACCTGCGTCTCAGGCCGTTTGTCCACGTTTTGCCGCACCGTCGGGATTACGCCACTTGTCCATACAGATAAATGCGCTGGACAATGTAGAAGAACTATGTTGACATTCGCGCAATTCATTTACCGCGAAAAGGAACCGCCGTGCCGACAGCCGTGCCGAGTGCTGTGCTGAGTGCCGTGTCAAGTGCTGTGCCGGCAGCCATGCCCAGATATGCAGTCGTACTTGTCCGGCGTAGTTGTTGTCGCCCCTCAACCTGCCTGACCATATCCTGCCTCAAGTGCCTCCCGCAGCACTTGGCCTGCATCTCCCCGTCCACACCGCCCACTATTCCGCACTTTGTGGGCGTTGTGGCAGCGTCCGGAAGCAGCAGTCCCGTCCAGAAGTGCCTCCCGCAGTACCTGGCCGCCATCGTTCCGTCCACACCGCCCACTATTC
>CALVDF010000033.1 GCA_944326245.1 uncultured Bacteroidales bacterium | reverse complement strand
TTTTGTTTGTTTTTTGCTTTTACAAATCTAAAAAATCTGTAGACTTTTTTATTCCCCTATCTCAGACACACTGTTTGAAACACTACCCAAATACAAGTCATTGTCTAGTAGCTATCAAGAGGTTACAAGATGGCAAGTATCTTACGTCGTAACTTTTGCTGGAAATGAGACGGTTTGAGATTGAAAAAATTTGCCTGTCGGTGGACTGTCAGACAGCCTTTCCCATCTGATATGCCGCTTCCACTTCCGCATGCCCTTTTATGTCTCCTGGAGCATTTACGCCCCCGGCGAAAACGGACCCTGCCAACCGCGCGTTCTCAAAGCACTCGATCCATCCTCCGAGTCCGGTAACTGCACGTTCCGGAGTCTGAGGGTCCTCTTCGGCCGCAGAGCTTAGAAAATATATGTCCCGGAAATGATAATCCGTGGTGAACAGCGGATTGGCACGGTCGAGAAGAGTCTTCAGCTGGCCGCTCATCTCATAGTAGTAGATGGGCGTAGCAAAAGCGATGACATCCGCCGCATACATTTTATCCACGATGGCCGGTGCATCGTCTGCGATAACGCATCTCTGAGTTTTCTGGCAGGCCAGACAGCCCGTGCAGAAATGCAGTTCCTTTCCCTTTAATGTAATAGTCTCAACTTCATTGCCGGCCTCAGCCGCACCTTTGGCAAAGGCCTCTGCCAGTGCGTCGGAGTTACTGTTGCGGCGCAGGCTCGATGATATTATCAGTATCTTTTTCATGCTGCAAAGATAGCGGTATATGTTTTAAAACGGATACCTGTTTTACTGGGGTAGGTGACGGTTTTACGGATGACTGCCGCTGCTGCAAAAAATGGTTAGGTTTTGCATCGGAAATACCAACTTGTTGTGATTGTCCGCCTGAGCGGCCGGCGGTACCTTCGCAGCCGTAAATTCTGTAAAGGCAATAAGTATGAAATTAAGGACAATAGTTCTGACAATCACTGTCTTGACTGCCGCAGGTATGTGGGCGCCGCAAGTCTTGGCCGAAGCATACGCAGCGGCGGATACGTCTGCAAGGCAGGAAAGCAAGTGGACCAAGGCATTTTCCCGTCTGACAGTAGGTGGCTACGGTGAGGCCGTGGGAACATATAATTTCTACAGTGACAATGTTTTCCGATATCAGTTCCCTGACAGTTACCGCGATTCGAAGGGTCATGCACGCTTTGATCTGCCGCACGTGGTAATTATGCTGGGCTATGATTTCGGCAAAGGATGGACATTGGGAACTGAGATTGAATTCGAGCATGGGGGTGTAGAGGCTGCAGTGGAGATGGAGAACGAGGAAGCCGGTGAGTTCGAGAGGGAGATAGAGAGGGGAGGAGAGGTGGCTCTGGAGCAGTTCTGGATACAGAAGGAGTTCATGCCGGAACTCAATCTGAGAATGGGACATATCGTGGTGCCGGTCGGTGCGACCAATAACAAGCATCTGCCGACGGAGTTTTTCACAGCTTATCGTCCCGAGGGCGAGAACACCATCATTCCTTGCACCTGGCACGAAACCGGTATCAGTCTGTGGGGCCGCGCAGGGGACTGGAGGTATGAGGTTCAGCTGCTGCCGGGACTTAACTCAGTGTTTTTCAGTAATTCAGAATGGGTCCACGGAGGCTCGGCCTCACCCTACGAGTTCAAGCCCGCAAATCATCTTGCCGGAGCGTTCAGAGTGGACAATTACTCGGTAAAGGGTCTGCGGATGAGCCTGAGCGGTTATATCGGCAACAGTTTCAACAATGATATAGTGACTGAGGAGCGTTCCCGCTATGCCGGAGTAAAGGGCACGGTGATGATAGGAGCCTTCGATTTCGAGTATCAGGGACACGGACTTGTAGTCAGGGGCAATTACGATTACGGATATCTTAAGGACGCACAGCTGATAGGCGCCTGGAACAGTTCGTCAATGAACAGTACGGAGTCTCCCTACAAGCATACTCTTGTGGGGCAGGCCGCAATGGCAGGCGGGGTAGAGGCCGGTTACGACATTTTCTCTGCTGTGAACAAGCTTTCCGGGAAACAGAAATTCTATGTCTTCGGGCGGTACGAGTATTATGATTCCTATATCCCGGCTCCGGCCACTACAGATTATCCGTGGACGGACAAGCATCGTATCGCTGTGGGTATCAACTATTATCCTATCGACGAGATCGTCATAAAGGCCGAATATTCCCACCGGTTCCTGAAGAGTCAGTATATTGACGAGCCGTCGGTTTCGATAGGCATAGCCTACGCCGGATTTTTCAAATAGCAGATACATTAACAAACAAATAACGTAAAGGAAAAATGAAAAAGTTTATCTATTTCGCGGCCGCTGCATTGGTGTTTGCCAGCGCCGCATCCTGTGAGCAGAACGGAGGAGAGACGGACATCACCAACCCCTACGATGAGCAGTTCGCCAAAATAGCAGACCGTTTTGTCAACGAAACTGTAATTCCTACCTATGAGGCTCTTTCTACATCAACGGCCGAGCTGGAGACTCTGCTGCAGCAGCTCAAGGAAGACAAGTCCCAGGCTACCTTGGAGGCCACCTGCGAGAAATTCCTTGAAGCCCGCGCCTGGTGGGAAAAAAGTGAGGCCTTCCTTTTCGGACCGGCCACGGATTTCGGAGTGGACCCTCATATCGACTCATGGCCTCTCGATGTGGACGCCCTCAATATGGCTCTGAGCAACACTGACCAGATCAATGCCATGAACGGCGAGGGCGGCGATCAGTTTGCCGGTGACAATCTCGGCAACACCGTTCTGGGTTTCCATGGCATCGAGTACATCCTTTTTGAGAACGGCGGTCCTAAGAATGTAGCCGATATCAATGAGCTGCATCTCATCTATGCCGCTGCTGTGGCAGGCGACCTGCGCAACCGCTGCTGGCAGATGGAACTCGGCTGGGCAGGTGAAGACGGAGTCGCTGCAGAGCGTCTGGAAAAAGTGGCTGACCAGCTTGAGCTCCCTTACACTGTCAACGGCGGTACTTCCTCATACGGAGACAATATGCTCAATGCCGGCAAGCCCGGAAGTTCCTACAGCAGCATGACCTCGGCTATGGAGGCTATTATCGACGGCTGCAAGACCATCGCCGACGAGGTGGGAACTATGAAGATAGGCAAGCCTTATTCGGGAGAGGATCCCAACTACATCGAGTCTCCTTACAGCCATAAGTCGATTCAGGACTTCTATGACAATATAATCAGCATCCAGAGCGTCTACATGGGCGGCATCGAGGGAAACCGTGACGAGGCCAATTCCCTTCACGGCTTTCTGGCAGAGCACAACAAGTCAGTGGATGATGCGGTGATGGCCGCTATCGACAATGCTCTCGCCAAGATTCAGGCCATGAAAGCTCCTTTCGTCAACAATATCAACGACCCTTCGGCCGGTGAGGCAAGCGAGGCCTGCAAGGCTCTCGACGAGGTTCTCGGCCAGGCCAAGGATGCCGTACGCAACGTAGAGTAACAAACTATGAAATTCAGATACCTTTCATTACTGGCAGCCGCAGCCATTGCCTTGACAGCCTGCCATGAAGACCCCAACGGCAAGGATCCTGACAACAACGGAACGGATCCTGATGTTAATCCCGAGATATACGCCGGAGGTCTTCTCGGAACTACATTCAACTCATCTGCATCGGCATTTGAGGACCCTGCTCCTGCCGTAGAAAAAGCCGGTCTCACTGACCGGTTCAAATACGGCGAGTATTTCTTTGAGCGCTCCTATACCCAGACCGCCGAGCCTTTCGACGGTCTCGGTCCGCTCTACATCCGCAATTCCTGTCAGGCCTGCCACCCCGGATACGGTCACGGCAAGCGCATGGAACGCTACCGCTGGGACGACTGGGGCAACGGCTATCTGCTGGTAGTCTATGACAAGAGCAACGATGCTTATCTGTCCTCCCTCACCGGTATGCCTCAGACTGCGGCGGTGGAGCCTTTCAAGGCCCCTCTGGACGAGGACCAGATAACCATCCAGTGGCTCACATACGTGGACGAATGGGGCAACAAGTTTCCGGATGGGGAAACATACGAGCTCATCTATCCGGAAGTGACCATACCGGAGAGCGCTTTCTACGTGCCTATCCAGTCCGGCGGCAAGGACATCCCTCATTCCCAGGTAGGTGTACGGCTTGAGACCACTATCGGCATCTACGGCACAGGTCTGCTGGACGCCATCCCCGACGATTCCCTGAAGGCCCAGTACGCAAAGGAAGAGGCTATGGGCATCCCCATCAATCCGGCATTTTTCTCCGGAGGCGAGTGGGTGAAGCAGTATTCAAACACTCTTCAGGGTGATGGCGAGCAGCATCCATTCCGCTTTACCTACGCCCTCTCCCGCGGCGCTCTGCAGGATGGTCCCGGTGCCAATGCTATCTGGAACATCACCAATGTTACCCGCAGCGACCGCCGCTACCACTATATGACCGCGGCATACGCCACTACTGCTTCCCAGGATCCCGATGTTCAGAACGGCTTCTATGCCTTCCTGGATAACTTCGAGACAAAGTATCCCGAAGCCAAGGACAGATGGCGTACCGGTGACGTGGAGGCCGATATCTACAATTTCCTGATGGCCCAGGACCTTCCCGTTGAAATGAGCGATGAAGAGTATACAGACCTGATGATCTGGCACCGCGGCCTGGCCGTACCTGCCGCACGAAACCTTGATGACGAGGATGTACAGCGCGGCCGTCAGCTTTTCCGCGAAATCGGCTGTGCCACCTGCCACCGTCCTTCATGGACTACCGGACCTGACGAGTTCAACGATCCCAATAACTTTTTCGCCCGCGGCGATACAGAGCTGCCGAAATATCCCAACCAGACTATCTGGCCTTACAGCGACTTGATCCAGCACCAGCTTTTCATGCAGAACGATATCCGCGGCGGATGGTGCCGCACGACCCCTCTCTGGGGCAGAGGTCTGTCCCTGATATGCTCGGGACACAGCGACCGCCTGCACGATGCCCGCGCCCGTAACGTGGTAGAGGCCATCATGTGGCACGGCAATGCGCAGAGTCACGCACGCCAGTCTGTAGAGAAGTTCCGCGAGTTGAGCAAGGAGGACCGCGATGCTGTTGTAAAATTCATTGAAGCCATCTAAGCAATTGGACAAGATAGTAAAATACACTGCATTCGGGGCAGCTGCAGTCCTGACTGCAATTCTGATCCTTGCTACCGTACTGGAGAAATCCTGCGGTAGCGGGGTTGTTTTTGAGTACATATACCGCTCGCCGGTATTTGCCCTGCTGTGGGTGCTGGCCGTGGCTGCATGCACAGTTGCCATTGTACGCTGCGGCCATACTCTTCCCTTGGCGGTCAGCGCCATGCACCTGTCATTTGTCTTCATACTCATGGGGGCGCTCATGACATTTCTCGTGGGGGAGAAGGGGACCCTGCATCTGCGCACGGACGGAGAAACTGTAAAAACATTTGATAGTGATGACGGGAGCACCAAGGCACTGCCATTCGATGTCTCCCTGAAGGAATTTAAGATAGACTTTTACCGCGGGACAACCGCCCCTATGGATTACCGCAGCCTTATCGTCATACACGATGCCGGGCAGGAACTGGAGCGGGAGGTGTCGATGAACCGGATATGCCGTCACCATGGATACCGTTTCTACCAGGCGTCCTACGATACCGATCTGCAGGGGACGACTCTGTCAGTGAGCAGGGACACCTGGGGCATTGCATTGACCTACACCGGATTTATTTTACTGATAGGAAGCATGATACTGCATTTCTTCAATCCCTCGGGGAGTTTCCGTACTGCACTGAGGAGAGTCTCTAAAGGGATAGCTGTCTGTGCCGGAGCAATTCTGCTGGCATCCTGCTCATCGGACCGCGAAGATGTTCCCAAGACACTTCCGAAAGACCTTGCAGAGGATTTCGGAGAACTGTATGTCTATTACAACGACCGGGTTACCTCCGTCCGGACTCTCGCCCGTGAATTCACTATGAAACTTACCGGACGCCAGTCATACAGGGGGCTCACTCCGCAGCAGGTGCTTTCCGGCTGGATGTTCTACTACGACAGCTGGAAACGGGAACCGATGATAGAGGTGAAGGGCCGTGGACGGCTGCCTCTGACGGATCTGAATCCGGAGGAGGAACTGTTTCAGGTGGTGAGTATGGTCGCTACATGGTCTATAATCAGGATTTTCCCATACGTAGGAGAGGATGGGACAGTGATGTGGTACGCATCGACGGATACGCTTCCATTTGACATGGACAGCGGAGAATGGCTTTTTGTCCGCAAGGTGTTGGGACTGGTGCGGGAAGATGTGGTTCTCGGGGACTATGACGGGGCTTCGGAAGTGCTTGCGAAGCTACGGATGTGGCAGGAGGAAAAATGCGGAGCGGACAATCTTCCCACCAATACCGTATGGCAGGCGGAGCAGCTGTACAATACCGTTGACCGTCCCAAGCCTGCGGCGGTGGCGGCCCTCACCGCAGGGATTCTGCTTTTCGTTCTGACTTGTGCAGGTATGACGTCTCCGGCCTTGCGCAGAGTCTGCAGCAGGAGCGTGCGCCCCGCGGCGATACTGACGGGCGTGTTCTTTCTATATCTGACCCTCCTGTTGATACTCAGATGGGTGGCTTCGGGGCACGTGCCCATGAGCAACGGATTCGAGACCATGATGATGATAGCATGGTCATCATGCGTGCTGTCCCTCGCTTTGTTCCGAAAGCTACCGGTAATACAGCCTTTCGCCATGCTGATGTGCGGTTTCGCACTTCTGGTAGCATCGATAGGAGAGTCCGATCCTGGGATGACGTCGCTGATGCCGGTACTGTCCTCACCTCTGCTTTCTGTCCATGTGGCCTGTATGATGATATCCTATTCTCTCCTTGGGCTGCTGGCCCTCAACGGAGTGATGGGTATATGGGCCGGACGCGGCTCTTCTCCTGAAGCGCAGGAAGCGTCCTCATCCCTGGCGGATGTAGGCAGACTGCTGCTGTATCCGGCGCTATTTCTGCTGGTTACCGGTACTGTCATCGGTGCGGTATGGGCCAATGTATCATGGGGGCGCTACTGGGCCTGGGATCCAAAGGAGGTGTGGGCCCTGATTACGATTATCGTGTATGCGGCCGCGCTGCACTCCCGTTCCCTGAGGTTTCTTGCTGCCCCTAAGGCGTTCCACCGGTACAGCGCAGCCGCATTCCTGTGTGTGCTGATTACCTACTTCGGAGTCAACTTTTTTCTCGGCGGTATGCATTCCTACGCTTAGCGGACGGATTGCTCCGTTTGGGTATTGTTCTGCAATTTCCATCCGGATGTGTTTTCCTGAATGTCCCACAGATGAGCGTAAAGCCCTTTCTTCTTAATGAGTTCGTCATGGGTTCCCTCTTCCTTTATCCGGCCGTCCTCCAGGACGATGATACGGTCGGCATCCTTGATTGTTTTGAGCCTGTGGGCAATGGCAATGACGGTGCGTCCTTTAATCAAAGAGTCGATGGCTTTCTGCACCTCCACTTCATTTTCTGGGTCGAGCGAGGCGGTAGCTTCGTCCAATAAGATAACAGGCGCGTCTTTCAATATGGCGCGGGCGATGGATATGCGCTGCTTCTCACCTCCGGACAAGGTACAGCCACCTTCGCCAACCATCGTGTCGTAGCCCTGCGGCAAGCGCATGATGAAGTCGTGGCAACAGGCTTTCTTGGCGGCGGCAATGATTTCCTCGTCCGTTGCATCCGTCTTGCCGAAACGGATGTTGTTGCGTATGGTATCTTGAAACAGATAGACATCCTGGAACACCATAGAGATGTGGCTCATCAGGCTTTCGGGGGCTATTTCGTCCATCGGTACACCGCCAAAGAAGATGCGTCCCTGCTGTGGGTCGTAGAAACGGGCACAAAGTTTCATCACCGTGCTTTTCCCACTACCCGAAGGACCTACAAGAGCCGTCAAGGAGTTTTTGGGGAGCGTGACGGTTATGTCGTGCAGCACTTCCTTGTCCTGATAGGCAAACGATACGTGCTCAAACCGGATGTCACCTGCCGCCGGGGATTGCCGTTCACCTTTCATTTCCGGCTCGTTCATCAAAGATAGGATACGTCCTCCTGCAATGGAAAAGTATCGGAACTCGGTGAAATTGGTCAGGGCAGAAGTCAATGGGTCGAACACACGGGAACCGACCACGAGAAACAGCACGAACACAAGGATGGAAAGTTCCCCTCCCAACAGCAGATAAGTGCCGCACAGCACCATCATCGTCAGCCCTGCGCGTACCAACGTGATGCTCAACAGGACGAACGGCCCTAACAGGGCTTCCTGACGGATGCAGGCACGGCGAAGTTCGGCAAAGGCATCGCGCAGCCGGACGAAACGGTCGCCCAACAGATTGTAGGCTTTCATCACCCGGATACCCTGCAAGTATTCCTCCAATCGGTTTCCTGCATTTATCTTCGCATGGATTTGCCTGCCGCTCAGCTTCCGCTGCGCCTTTGTGCTTGCCCATAGCACGAGCAAGGCAAGCGGCAAGGCGGCAAACATACTGACCGCCATCCTCCAATCTATCCATATCAATGAAGCAAAAGCCAATACAGGCATTACCACGGCACCCATCAATTGGGGGAGATGGTGAGAAATTCCCGTTTCTGCCATCATGAAATCCGTAATCAGCATGGAAGACAAGTCGCCGGGGTCGCGCCTTGAAAGGAAGCCTAATGAAAGTTTCCGCAGGTGTTCCGCCAGCGACAAGCGTCCCGAAGCACTCATTTCGTAGGCTCCACGGAAATTGGCACGGTAAGATGCCCGTTCCGCCAAAGCCATGACTAGCATATAAATGGCCATAACGCCGAATATCCACCAAAGACGGGTCGTGTCGAGCGGCTGTCCGCTTCCGTCAAACGCATTGAAAATGACGCGTATCGCCTCTATGGAAAGGCAAAACGGCACGATATTCACCAAATTGGCAAGCATGGTGTATCCCACGGGCTTGTAAAGCCGTTCGGTATGTCCTATTGTAATGTTTTTGATTGCGTTCATATATAGTTCTCCTTTTTTAATTTTTGTTCAACGTCCAATGGTATGCGCTCGTATAGGCATCCCACATATTTTTATATACGCCCTCTGTCACTGACAGTTGTTCATGTTTTCCGCATTGCACAATGCGTCCTTCTTTCATGACGACAATCTGATGCGCAGAAATGATGGAAGAAAGGCGATGGGCAATCACAATGACCGTTTTGTCCTTTATCAGTGACTGCAAAGCCATCTGCATTTTATGCTCGTTTTCAGGGTCAGCGAAGGCAGTGGCTTCGTCCAACACCAGTATCGGAGCATTCTTCAATATGGCACGAGCTACACATATCCGTTGGGCTTCACCGCCGGACAGGAATACACCTTTATCGCCTATCCTTGTTTCGTAGCCTTGCGGCAAACGCTCTATGAAATCGTGGCATTGGGCAGCTTTCGCAGCGGCTATTACCTTTTCTTTCGTGGCATCTGGAGAACCTACGGCGATATTCTCATATAATGTGTCGTAAAAAAGGAAAGTGTCTTGAAAGACGAATGAAACCATATCCATCAGTTTTGCGGTAGCTATCTGACGTATATCCACACCACCTATGCAGATTTCCCCTTGCTCCACATCCCAGAACCGGGGTATCAGGTTGGCAACCGTTGATTTGCCGCTTCCCGACGGGCCGACAAGGGCGGTTATTTTTCCCTGCGGAGCTATGAAACAGACATCACGCAGGGCTTCCGTCCGTGTTCCCTGTTCCGTGTTTTCGTAGGAAAATGACACATGACGGAACTCCACATCGTAAGCGGTCGGCACTTGCGGATGTTCCGGCTCCGGCACAGGCTTCTTTTCCAATATGCGGTCAATACGGTTTACCCCTTCGTTGATGTCGCGTGTGTTGCCTCCTAAAAAGGTCAGTTTGTAAACGGGTGAAGCCATGCCCGGCCCCATGATGATAAAGAACAGCCACACCACAGCCAATGAAAGCGATTGCGGACTGGCCTGCATCAGCAAGATGCCCATAGGAAGAACAAACGTTACCATCGAATTGAGCAGGACGGTAAACGCTATCATACCATTCTGATAAGTGTCACAACACTTCAATGCGAATGTCTTGTATGCCTGTATCTCGGCGTTAAACTGGCGGAACGAGCGGACACTTTGCCCGAAAATCTTGACCACGGGCATTCCACGCACATATTGCACAGCGGATGCGCTCATCTTTTCCTGTGCATCGTAATAGATAGACATGAACTCCCTTGCCCGTTTCCCCATGAAGTTAGAGAATTGCAGGAAAAGGCTAATCACCACGACCGCCAGACAGACCACCGTCAGCCACACATCCAAAGAGAAAAAGATGACCAGCATCACCGCCACCGTAGCCGCTACATTAACCAAATCCGGGATGGTATGGGCGATGAAGCCTTCTATCTTTTCGATGTTCTGGTCCATCGTTTTCTTGATGGCTCCCGTGGAAGTGTTGTTCAAATATCCCAAAGGTAACTTGCCGATATGCTCGGACAGGCGGACACGCAACCCATACAGGATGCGGAAAGCAGCCACATGGGAGGACATCAGAGCAGCATATAGCAATACCAATCCGCCGACAAGCCCCCCGAAGGCTATCCATCCCCAGCGCATCATATACGTTCCGTCCGAAGCGGCAGGGTTTACGCCATGAGATAACAGCTCTTTCAAGATTTCATAAACAGCCCAATAAGGCACAAGCATACATACTGCGCTGCCAGCCGACAGCAGACCTGCCAATATAAGCAGACCTTTCCTTTGTCCCGCTATCTCGAACAGGCGGGCCAGGCCTTTTTTCTTTTTTGGTTTTACTTTCATAGAAGAATTATGATTTAATAGTGAACGATATTCAGATTTGTTCATAAAAAAAGGAGGAAACCTCCGTGAAGATTTCCTCCCTGCCAGCCGTCCTGACGCGGCTGATTGTCTGTATGTGCGTTGCCTGTATCTCATATCTTGATGATTGCCCTCCAACCTTGAATCTCAAACAGGATGTAATCGTGCAGGATGGCCTCCATTTCCTGCCGTGACACGGAATGCATCAGCAGTTCCTCGAACATCGTGAACATCCATACCGTATGCAGGTGGATGATGAAGTCGGACACCGCCGTATTGATTTCGGGATGCTTCCGCTGCATGGACGCGAACCACGCCTTGACCAATTCCGTAGAGCGGTCGGTATAATTCTCGCGGAAGCGCTCCAACGAAGAACCTTGTGCACGGAACAGCAGGATTTCCATCAGTGCGCGGTGCTTGTCAATCAGCGAAACATATTCGTCAATGCAGGATTTCAGGTATTTTTCCGACCGCATCATCATAATGTCCTCGCCCCGTATGCCGTGGTGTTCTTGCAGCATGGCTTCCAAAGCACACAAGACAGGACGGACTACTTCACGGAACAATTCATCTTTATTCGTGAAGTAGTTGTAGATGTTTCCGACACCAATCCTAGCCAACTCCGCTATTTCGCGCATGGAAGTCCTGGAATAGCCTTTCCTTTCGAATTGTTGTCTGGCAACCGTCAATATCCGACCTCGTATGTCCTCTTTCAGCACTTGCATTTACAGTGGTTTTACCTTTGCAAAGGTACAGGGCTTAAGGCTGTCCGGCAATACCTATTTATTGGGATTATCAACTTGCCGGAGTGCACAGCAAGTTGAAAATTCCTACCTTTGCAGTCCAAGAACTGTCAGAATATGAATTACGCGGGTATTGTCATCGGCTTAGGCACCTTTTTAATCATAGGGATGTTCCATCCCATAGTCATCAAGGCTGAATACTATTTCGGAAAGCGGTGCTGGTGGGTTTTTCTGCTGGCCGGAGCGGGTGCGGCGGCAGGCTCGCTTTTTATCAGCAGCATCATCGTCTCCACCCTCGTCGGAGTAGTAGCTTTCTCCTGCTTCTGGTCCATCCTTGAGCTGTTCGAGCAGGAAAAACGGGTGGCCAAGGGCTGGTTTCCGCGCAATCCTAAACGGAAGCAGCAGTCAAAATAGACGTTTCATCCTCAGAATAGGGAAGGGGTTGCCCTGGTCATCGGTGCTGTCCCGGCGGAATGTGCGGAATCCCATCCTTTCGTAGAATCTAACGGCCGATGGGTTCTGCTCATTGACATCGACATACTGCACGTCCAGTTCTGAAAACGCCTTTTGGATCAACATTCTACCTATGCCTTTGCGAAAATAGTCCGGATGGAGAAACAGCATCTCTATCTTGCCGGACTGGATGCCCATGAATCCGATGCGGACATTCTCATCTTCAACCACCCATAACGTCTCGATCTGCCGGATGGCCTCCTCCGCCTGAGGGCAGAGGCTCCGGATATCGTCCTCCGTCAGAAAATGGTGGCTGGCGCGGACGGATGCTTCCCAGATTCCAAGCACTCCGGATATGAGTTCCGTAGGTCTTGAGTCTTTTTCAATGCTGTTGATTTGCACCATGCCGGACAGTATTGTTCTGGATCATTGCCGGACCGCCTTTCCTGGCACTCCATATCAGAAGCAGGATGCCGGTCAGGATGAAAGGGTTGACGTCCCATGTGACTGTGAGCAGGTTGAGCATGTCGGTTTGTTTTCTGTCTGTGTGTGAATGTTCTGACAAATATACGCAGAATTCTTTAATGTGGCTGGAATAGGAGTAACTTTATACTTTGTGATTTTATCAAGAGGTGGGGCTGTTTCAGTACGAGGGAAATGGCAGTCTGTTCAGCCATATTCTATGTATCTTGTTAGTTCACATAGAATTACATAAGATGTGTGATTTACAGACTGCGGGTTGTCACCTCAGTGTTGACCGCATACAATCCATGCCACAACACTTTCCAGGTGCATTTATAAGAAGTCCGTGCACCAGAGTACAGGTCAGTCTGTTGTCGTTATGACTTCGTAATTGTGTGTTAACCAGGCATATATTCTAAACTGTCAATTACAGACTGCTGACGGTGCGGTCAGGATAGGATAACAAAAGTGCAAATAGAGTCAATGGTTGAAAAATCATCCACTTTATCGTATGTATATTTGTCATAAATATGGACATTGCCTTGCAATAATCAATACATTGTATTATATTTGCCCATACAATTTAAAATAGACTATCATGGGACAAGCTACACTATCAATGAGGGTGGATGCCACCCTGAAGAAAAAATTCGATATGATATGTGATGATTTTGGCTTCACAAGCACTGCAGCAATCACCGTATTCATGAAAACGGTCGTGCGTGAGAGGCGCATTCCGTTCGAAATAAAGGCATCCGGCAGGGAACAGATAAATAAAGAAGCATGGGAGGCATTCCTTGAAATGAGGACACAGGCTGCCGCCGCAGGAGTGCAGGATCTTACACTTGATGAAATTAACGCCGAGATACAGAATGCCCGCAATGAAAGATAAAAAGTAACCTTGAATCCAATCCTGTCAAAGTCTTCCGTGCGATCGTGCAGGAACGAATCGTTCCTCTGTACAATGATGAGATACTTGAAGAGTACAAGAGCGTGTTATCAAGACCGAAGTTCCATTTGAATCATTCATTGATAGAGACAGTCATCAAAGCCATCATTACCGATGGATTGAATATAGACAGGACTCCGGCAGCAGATATCGAATTCCCAGACCCGAAAGACCTCGTATTCTACGAGGTCGCTCTTTCCGTTGAAGATTCTTATCTTATCACGGGTAATATCAGGCATTTCCCTGTAAAACCATTCGTTGTCACGCCTGCCGAAATGGTTCGCATCTTAGAAGATTAGAATTTTTTGCCCCTCCTGATGTCTGATAGTAATCCGTGCCGGCATTAGACTCGTTTCCGGATTTTTCATACATTTGTAACTGTTGATTATTAACGATTGGACAATGACTGACATTAGTACTTTTATTCAGGATTTCCATGAGGCATTTGGCGAAAAAGCCACGCTACCCATTCTGTTTTATTACAGCGATACTCCAGTCTCCTTTCCTGAGAAAAGCAATGGCTGTATGTTCAAGTTATTGGTGAAAGTCAAAGAGGGGCAGGACGTCACCCTCAGTGCCGATACAGTTACTTGTGGTGGTGGCAAACACTATGCAGGCTTTGCCCCGCTGCCAGAGCGTGTTTATACGTTTGTTTCCGAAAAAGAACGGTACAAGCAAACGCCGCAGGACGTAAAGGAATATGTGGAGCGGCTTGACGTAAAACTGACGGACCGGAAATACCTGAACTTTGTCCGTATCGACCGGGCGGCTTCTTTTGATGGGATGGAGGGCTTGCTTTTCTTCGCCGCACCCGATATGCTTTCAGGTTTGGCGACATGGGCGTATTTCGACAACAACGCCGAAGATGCCGTGTCTGCTCCTTTCGGGGCAGGATGTGCATCGGTCATCAGCCATGCGGTGCGTGAAAACCGTTTGGGCGGGCGGCGGACATTTATCGGGTTCTTCGATCCTTCGGTACGCCCTTATGTGGAAGCCAATGAATTGAGTTTTGTCATCCCTGCCTGCCGCTTTGCCGAAATGCTCCGGACAATGCGCGAGTGTTGCCTTTTTAATACTCCGGCATGGGCCAAAGTGCGGCAAAGAATGCAGGAGGGGAATAAATAGGAATTGGAATTTGTCCAACTAGAAATTTCTTTCAATCTATGCCGATTGGCGTTGTCAACGGGGTGAACTCTTTTTTCTTATTGCGGACTGCGAATGAATCATTTATCAAAATGGCAGGCACTTGTCGTAATATCAAAGGAACTTCTCCAGTGCTGGATTGCGGCGCTCGCTTACACCGCTGGGATGGGTGGGCATTTAGGAAGTGAGTAAGGGAGCCTGCGACCGATTTTGAGTAGAGGGATTTCCTCAGCAAATAAAAACTTATTGATAATCAATAGTATTTAGTACAAGAGGGATTTCCTCAGCAAATAAAACTTCTATGCGTAATAAGGCACATAGGAGGAATATTTCTTGGATTCAGGAGCCTTGTCTGAAAGTTTGATGAGACCGGCTTCAACAGTGTCGGATATTATTCTTGATGCTCCTGCTGAATTGTTCTTATTCATATCCAAGCGCATTCTCAATGATGCGTTGGTCAATTCCATACCATTTTCATAGAGCAGACAGGTATGCTGATAACAAGCCTGTATTCTTCCACTCCGGCGACAGCCCTGTCCATGCCGCTGCCGCGTTTTTCACACAGGTTGAACAGGAACATTGACTGGGCTACTTTCTCATTACGGGATTTAGGGGGCATGTCAATGAAGCGGTTGGTGTCTATAAGAGGCACACCAGGATTGGTGATTGTCAGTCGGTTTCCGAAAATCTCCACGGACAGGGTCATCCCCTGTATGTCGAAGTTCTGATGTATCAAGGCATTGGCTACCAATTCACGGATAGAGACTTCGGGATAAGGATATTTATTTTCCCGAAACGGAGTACGGATAAACTCTGTCTTTTCCAACAGGCTCATGATATGGGCTACAATCTTGTCCAATGACAGGGCATATCCCTCATGGAAGAATGTTTCGGATGAAAGATGAAGATTGTTGTTGCCTTTATATTGCCGCACGACTACATTTCTGAAAGCAAGCGCAGGGAAGTCTTTGAGGTCTCTTGCCAGAAGCACAGCTCCGAGATTGGTAATAGACCATACTCCGTCTTCTTTCCGGCAGAAACCGTAAGCTTCCATTCCCTCAACGATATGGTCAATGCCGGACGGGATAGGTTTGTTGACCAGTTTGTAGAATTGGGCGAAGTCCAGCAATGTCATGACTTTTTCGGCTGTGATCCCGGATGTAGCAGTTCTGTCCTCGAAAGTCAGTCCCTCAGTGGCTGCAAGCATTGCATGGACCTGCGGCCTGGACATCTTGTGAGTCTGGCCGGCTGAACGGTAGTAACTGTCATATATGGTCATACCACGGAGATAGACCGGTTTGTCTTTCTGCTCAGGGACATGAACGAGCAGAATGCCATATCCGTCCATGTCAACGGATGCGTGTTCTATCCGGATGGAAATATTGAGGTTGTTCCGGGCAATGTTTCCTATCTTCTTGAGGATATCTTCGGCCTGCTCATGAGATGGTGTGAAAAGAGAGGCATCGTCGTTGACACCGAATGCAAAAGTGCCACCTCCGGTCTGGTTGGCGAATGCTGAAATATGCTGTGCAAGGCGTTCTGACTTTTCAGACAGACCGCTTTTCCAGTCAAGTTCGTTGAGTTCTGTCTTGACGGGATGCAGGCTCTGATGGAGATATCTGACGGCTTCTTCTTTCCAATCCATAGTGGTTGTTGTATGTGTTTCGACAAAATTAGCGATTTATTTCTAATCAAGTCTTGTAAGTGATGTTGTATGACAAAAAGAATTATCCTGATATTCTTGTATGAGGATATGCGGGCATAAAGATAGGTATTTTTAGGGAAATATCTTGCGGTACAAAGTGTGCCGGAAAGCGAATGGTATGGAAAGGCGGCTCGCTGACACCGCTGAGTTGGGTGGGTGGGAATTTTTACAATCTCAGCAGTCCATGAATTGATGAAAGTCCGAAAGCAATCTTGAAATATCCACCTTGTTTTCATCTTCGAAGAATGTTGCTTTTTTGCCAGGATGCCAGTTTCCTATGACTTCTCCATTCTGCACAATAACGGGATAGAAAATGCCGTTTTTGTTGTAGGCTTGTCGGCAGAACTGTTCTGCAATCGCATGATGGCGGCTCTTGTAGCCTATCAGATATTCGTCATAGGACGGTAACAACAGGATTTTCTTGCGGCAGCCTTTTGTCCTGCAGTCTTGATGTATATAGTATATATCATCATTATGGCGTTCTGTCGTCAATTCGCCGGCAATGGAGTCTATGGCATTTTTACATTCTCCTGCACTGAGGTTTGTCCACCATACAAAGTCTTTCAATGTGGCCGGTGAATGGCTGCGGAAATATTTTCTTGCAAGCATGATTGCCGATTCTTCATGTGAGGGTTCGTTTGCTGACGGTATCCGTCCGTCAATCAGAGCGTATGTGTTTTGATTGTCATCAAGATGTCCGCTGCATATCAGCCCTTCTGCCTCAGCCATTTGAAGATATTTGGTCATTGTATAGGCATCGCCGGAAAGCCCGAGTTCCCTTAAACTGGCAATAATGGCTTCTCTGGTCATGGACTGCTGCCCTGCAAGTGCCTGACAGATGAGGTTGCAGGCGTGTTCAAAGTCTTTTTCAGAAATGCCTTGCCCATAATATCTGATGGCCTTCTTGTTTTTGTCGGCACACAATTTCAGCATCCAGCGCAGATCCTCGGCTGCGACCAACTGCCATGTACATCTGAACAGGTGTGTCCTGACAACTTGCCCTGAATCAAAAGCTTTACGGAATGATGACATGGAGGGCCGTTTCAGACGAATGCCTGCCGCCCAACGCATCATTGTGTATTCCTGGGCCTGCAGCATCCCCATCCATGCGACCAATTCATGGATGTCTGACATTTGCGGATTAACCAATTGTTGATTCAATAGTCTTATGTTCGATATGTTCATATATTGCTTTTTGCAGGAACAAAGATACTTATCTTGTGTCGTTATTCGCAAATGCAGCAGGCATTATGACTGAAACTGTTCCGGTATGAAAAGTTTTGTTTCTCTTGCTCAGGTGATTATCGCCGGTGTCCTGATTATCAATATTATGTCCAGGATGTCGGTACGTTGAAACAGCAATGGGGTTTTGTAAAGATTGGCAAAATGAACATTTATGGCAATAAAAACGGTGCTGCTGAAAAGCCTAATACTTTTGGGCAGCACCGTTTGTTCAGATGTATTGCTCTCTGATTTTTATCTCAGATATTTTCTGAAAAACGCTTCAATCCGGTCGAACGGGATGATGTCCGTCCGGTCGTATAAGTCGGTATGGCTCGCACCGGGAATGATCATCAGTTCCTTGTTGTCTCCTTTCAATTTGCCGAAGGCCTCCTGGGAGGCCGGAAGCGAATAGGCCTTTTCCCCATGTATGACAAGCACGGCGGAACGGATCTCGTCTGCATGGTCGAGCAGGGAGAATGTGAGGAAAGGCAGGTCGGCTATCTTCTCCCAGCCTCCGTTGGAGTTCACCGAACGGGGATGGAAGCCGCGCGGGGTCTTGTAATAATCCCGGTAGTCCTTCATAAAGCCGGGCGCATCGTCAGGCAGATTTGCCGGCACGCCGCCGCTGCGTTCGTTGGTCCGTCCGGCAAGGAGATCGGCGGTGCGCTGTTCGTTGAGCTGCCTGCGCATTTCATACCTCTGTTCCTTGTCGTAAGGGTCGAATGCTCCCATCGTGGATGAAACGGTGGCTTTGATGCGGGTATCCTGCACGGCTGCATTGATGCTGATGCCTCCGAAGCCGCAGATGCCCAGAATGCCGATGCACTCCCGGTCTACCTCCGGCTGGAGCATAAAGAAATCCACCGCCGCGCTGTAATCTTCGGTGTAGATTTCCCCCGATGATATGTAACGGGGCTGTCCGCCGCTCTCTCCGCTGAAAGACGGGTCGAAGGCAAGAGTGATGAACCCGCGTTCGGCAAGGGTCTGGGCATACAGTCCAGATGCCTGCTCCTTTACCGCCCCGTAAGGACCGCAGACAGCGATGGCAGGCAGTTTCCCTGCATGGTTCTTAGGCATGTACAGGTCGCCGACCAGACGGATGCCGTAACGGTTGGTGAAGCTGACTTTCTTGTGGCTAACTTTGTCACTGAGGGCAAATGTCTTGTCCCATTCGGGGGTGTCGATGTATTTAGTTTCCATGTTCAATATGTTCATTGGTTGTTATTCGTGAATCTTGTGCAAGCCGATGCCTTTTACGGTGGGTAAATCCATATCATCGTAAATCGGACTCTTCCCTGTGTCCAGTCCGCCAATAGCCTGCATTTCTTGTTCGGTCAGTGTGAAATCAAAAATAGAAAAGTTCTCAATCATCCGCTCCTTGCGTACCGTCTTGGGAATGACCACCACATTGCGCTGGTTCAGCCAGCGGAGCACGACTTGACCGACCGTGCGCCCGTGGTTTTCGGCGATGGCTTTCAGCACGGGATTGTTCCAGATGTCGTTCTGCCCTTCGGCAAAAGGTGCCCATGCTTCGTGCTGTATGCCTTCGCATTGCAGGAACTTGTTGGCGGCTTGCTGCTGGAAGAACGGGTGGGTCTCCAACTGGTTGACGGCGGGCTTCACCTCATTGTGCAGGAAAAGGTCCTGCAGGCGTTCATTGGAGAAGCTCGTCACGCCGATGGCGCGGATAAGTCCTTCTTTGTAAAGCCGTTCGCAGACTCTCCATGCGGCATAATAGTTGCCGTAGGGCTTGTGCAGCAAGTAGAGGTCGATGTAATCCAGTCCGAGCAACTTCAACGACTTGTCGAAGGCCCGGAGCGCATCCTCATACTCGTAGTCCTGCACCCACAGTTTGGTGGTGATGAAAAAGTCCTCGCGCCTGATGCCGCTCTTCCTGATAGCATTGCCCACTTGCTCCTCGTTGAAATAAGAAGCGGCCGTGTCGAACATCCGATATCCTACCTCGACGGCATCGCTTACAACTCTTTCCGTCTCATCCACCGGAATCTGATAGACGCCGAATCCGATAGCCGGCATCATTACGCCATTGTTCAATCTTACATCTTTCATATACTCAGAGTTTTAATTTCTGATGCAAAATTACGGTGTGCCTGTCGTTCCGTTATTACATAATTTGGGGCAATATTTTCACTTTTCGTGGTTTTTGCGTATGTTTGCGGGTAAACGGACTCAGATTGTCAGAAAATGGGCGATACGAAATTCGACGGAATCATTTTTGCCGACACATGGCAGGAATTCAACACCTTGCAGTATGCGGGAAGGGTGATCCACATCCTTTGCAGAAAGGGCAATATGGGATTTACTTTCCAGGACACTCACTATAACATCGCTGCCGGAGATTATGTCATTCTGCCCAATGCGGCACTTGCTTCGGACTTCTCGGCATCAGATGATTTCCAAGGCATCCTTATGAACCTTTCGGAGGCATTCGTCACTTCGATTGCCATCCGCAGCAACTATGGCATCATCGGACATCTGTCGCTCCTGCGGAACCCGGTCATGAAACTTTCCGGACGGGACTTCCTTGTCTGTGAGGCTGCCCTGCAGTATCTGAGGATGCGCATGGAGGATGAGACGCATCTTTTCCGCGAGGAATTATTGGGCAGCCTGCTGACTGCGCATATCCTTGACCTGTACGATATTCACGCACGCAGCCGCAAGGAAGTGCAGCTCTCGGAGCGCATTACCTCCCTGCTGCGGAATTTCATAGAACTGCTGTATAACGGGGAATATATCCGGAACAGGGACCTTGAATTTTATGCCTCACGCCTCTGTATCACGCCCCATTATTTGTCCGAAATATGCAAAAAAGTAAGCGGAAAACCTGCCTCATACTGGATTGAACGCTTCACCATGCAGGAAATCACCCGTCTGCTCCGGCAGAAAGAGCTTCCGCTGACCGAAATCGCAGAGCGGATGAATTTCTCTTCCGTATCATATTTCAGCCGCTATGTCCAGAAACGGTTGGGTGTTAGTCCCACTGAATACAGGAACAGTCTTTTTAAAAATATCGAAAAATGAGAAAAGTCAGCAGAGAAATGCCCGCCGAATGGGCTCTGGAGGTCATGCGCAAGGCCCCGTACATCACGGTAAGTTTCATCCGGAAGGACGGTTCCGCCTACGGTCTGCCGCTGTCGCTGGCATCGGCGGAGGATGGGCGGGTATGGTATTTCCACTGCGCCCTGGAGGGGGAGAAGCTCGAGGCTATCGAGGCGCATCCTGAGGTATGCCTTTCGGCCGTAAGCAAATGCTCCCCGACGGTCGGGCCCAAGGACGGCTCATTCACACTTCAATACCGCTCGGCAGTGGCCTTCGGCCGCGCTGAGCAGGTCTTCGACGAGGGAGAGAAAATCCGGGCCCTCCGCCTCATCTGCGAGCGGTTCCTGCCCAAGCACATGGAGGCATTCGACGAGTCCATACGCCGCAGCCTGCACCGCACGGCAGTGGTGCGCATCACCCTCATCGCGCCGCCGACCGGCAAGCGCAAGCAGTACGACAGGGAAGGGGAGGAGATGAAGTACGGGCGGATGGAGTAAGCCCGTCAGCTGTTTATGCGGTATTCCTTGGGCGTGCACCCGACTTCCTTTTTGAAGAAGCGCTGGAAATGCTGAGGGTACTGAAAGCCGAGCATGTCGGCAATCTGCTTAATGCTCGCATCCGGCTCGAACAGGGCGTTCTTGGCCTTTTCGACGATTTTCAGATGTATGTGCTCCCGGGCGGTCTTACCGGTCTCAGCCTTCACCAAGTCTCCGAAATAGTTGGGGGACAGGCATATCTTATCGGCAAAATACTTCACGGTAGGCAGTCCGTACCGTTCGGCCATGCCGGAATCCCAATAATCATCCAGCAGCCGCTCGAAACGCACAAGCACGTCGTTGTTCAGCTCCTCGCGGGTGATGAACTGCCGCTCGTAGAAACGCATGCAGTAATTGAGCAGCACTTCGATGTTGGAGATAATCAGGGGCTTGGAGAACTTGTCTATCGGATGGTTCAGTTCGTGGGCGATCTTGCTCATGTAGTCCTGTATGGTCACGCGCTCATCCACGGACAGATGCAGGGCCTCATTGGACGCATACGAAAAGAAGGTGTATTGCCTTATCTTCTGCGCCAACGGTGTACGGTGCAGGAAATCCGGATGGAACAGCAGCGCGTCGGCTTCCGGCACGGGACCGTCCTCGATGCGGTGAACGGCAATGGTCTGTCCCGGTGCAAAGCATACCACCGTCTCGTCATCGTAATCGTACTTCGTCTTTCCATAATTGATGGTGCATCCCACGGTCTTTTTCAGGAAGAGGGCATAAAACCCGAAGGTCATCCTGTGTGCATCCGGCTGGCTCTCCGAACCGTCGAAATGCACGACGCTGACCAGCGGATGCTGCGTGTGGAATCCGAAAAACCGGTTGTACTGCTCTATCGTGTCTGCTTTTATGATTTCCATATACTTGACCATTTGCGTTCCGTTGCAAAAGTACACTTTTCTACGAAAGTCTTGATGAGGGAAGGCGTGAAAACGTACTTGCGGTATCTCTTTCAGTAATACGTATAATTTAAATCCCTGGCGCGGTCCGTACCGGCAAAAATCCTTATCTTTGTAGACAGATAAAATGAAGTCTATGGAGAATCGAGAAGAAATCATTTTGTATCAGCCTGATGACGAAATTCGGCTGGAGGTACGTCTGGAAGAGGATACGGTGTGGCTGACTCAGGCGCAGATGGCTGAATTGTTTCAGACAACTAAGCAGAATGTCAGTCTGCATACAAACAATATTTTTATTGAAAAAACGATATTGAAATAGGAATATATTAAAAATAAGCTACTTATAAGCATTTCTCAAAAAACGAGGTAATGACTT
>CALVDF010000032.1 GCA_944326245.1 uncultured Bacteroidales bacterium | reverse complement strand
TTCTCTGCCATCTCACCAAGCGGCAGCCTCTTCCTGATTTTTCCCAGCTCGCTAGTCTCGAACGTCCGCCTATACAATTCATAAAAATCGAACTCCGTGAAAGGGAGATTGGGTGATATTCCAGCAAAATTTTGTACCTTAGCCATGCGAATTTATTTTTGCGATACCTCCAAATTCAGCTTTTCGAGGGCAGTTGGAGGTATTCTTTTTATCTTTTGCTAAGATACAAATTTTATATTACATTGGCAATCAATTCTTTATAAAGTTTTATTCTTTTTACGACAGTCCCTAATTAATTACAGCCATCAGACTTTAGATGTGTCACAGTGGCTGTATGTTGTTTGTTATGCTTGTGCCAAGATTCCCGGCTCCATATTATATGGATACGCAAGAATAAAACACGGAATGTTATTCAGCATAGTTGTACATATAATCGGCAATATGCCGTCAATGATTATCTTTTAAGCAGCTTACCGTGATGACTTTCCCGATAAGGCCTGCAGGAGATGGCACTGAGGCTGGTCCGCTCATAACGAAATCGAGAAGGTGGTGGAGATATGCCGCTTTCCACGGCACCTTCCGGAGGGGAAATCGAGGCATGTCCGGCGAGAGAGGTCTCTGAGGCGGGTCGGTTTATAACGAAATCGAGAAGGTGGTGGCAAAAGGCCGCTTTCCCCGGCACCTGCCAGTCAACGAAAATCAGGAATACCGAATGGGAATCGCAAAAATGCAAATGGAGTCAGGTGCACGGCATTTAACCGAGTTGCAGCGTCTTATACGGCAACATAATGAAGGGGAAAGACAAGTCCCTCTGCGTGAACCGGATCTGTTGATAATCTTAACGGGCGGCCGTATGGCCTACACCAGGCCGGACGGGGTAAAAGTAATTCCGCTCGGATGTCTTAAAAACTGAATGTCCGCTTCTTAGCAGAGGGCCAATCCGAGCCATCAATGGGTAAAATTTGAACATTTTGCAGGACAGATTTGAACATTTTGTCAGCGAAAATTGAACATTTTGTAATAAAGATTTGAGTATTTTGTATATCTTTGTCTCAAAATACACAGGTAGTTATGTTCAAAAGACCGCAATTCAAAGAACTTGCATCCCGCATATCGGAAGACCGCAACAAGCTTCAGGCTATGGTGGGTCCGCGCCAGGTGGGTAAATCCACTCTGGTCAAGCAGGTGCTCCAGGAGACCGAAGTCCCCAACATGATGGTGTCGGCTGACGGTATCCCGAAGGAAAATACTGCGTGGATAGGAGAGGTGTGGGATACGGCGAGGGCCAGGATGCGGCTGGGCGGACACAGGGAATATCTGTTAGTGATAGACGAGGTGCATAAGATAGACAACTGGAGCGAGGAAGTGAAGAAACAGTGGGATGCGGATACCTTCAATGATGTCAATCTGAAGGTGGTGATTCTCGGCTCTTCCCGTCTGCTGCTGAAAGACGGGCTGACGGAGTCCTTAGCCGGACGTTATGAGCTGATCAGGATGCCGCACTGGAGCTGGAAGGAGATGCACGGGACATTCGGGCTGGATCTGTCTCAGTATATCTACTTCGGCGGATATCCTGGAGCGGCCAAGTTCATCGGAGACGAGTCCCGTTGGCGCAGGTATATCAAGGACAGTATCATCGCTCCGGCCATAGAACAGGATGTACTGATGACCCGCACTGTCTATAAGCCGGAACTGATGAAGCAGCTTTTCGAACTTGGATGCACTTATTCCGGTGAGGAGATTTCACTGACCAAACTGCTCGGGCAGCTTCAGGACGCCGGCAATGTGACCACTTTGGCCAGTTATCTTACCACTCTCTCGGAAGCTCAGATGCTGACGGGTCTGCAAAAATATGCCAGCGACAGTGCGAGAAAGTACAATTCCGTGCCGAAGCTGATGGTCTACAACACTGCCCTGCTGAGTGCCCTTGCCGGGATGAGCTTTGAGAAAGTGTACACGTCTCCTGCTCTATGGGGACGCTGGGTAGAGAGTGCCGTAGGGGCGCATATCCTCAATGCCGCCGAGGAACAGGACTATAAGATTTTTTATTGGCGGGAGCGGGATGACGAAGTCGACTTTGTCATCGACAGCCGCCGCCGTTGTGTCGCGGTAGAGGTAAAGAGCGGCAGCCGGACTGCCGGCCGCGGCCTCTCGAAGTTTGCTGCCGCCTTCCACCCTGTTCATTCGCTTGTCGTAGGTACCGGAGGAGTGCCGCTTGAGGAGTTCATGTCCTGGGATTTGAGTGCATTGTTTGAATAGTATATTATCTTTGGTCCGTAATCTGCTTGTAATCCTGGATGCTGTCGGCGTTGCGGCGGACGTTGACTTTCTTTCCTCCGGAGAAGTTCCATGTGATCGTGAGCTCGGTGCGTGTCTCCTTGGTCCTGTTCCATACGGACTGCATGTAGACGGGTGTCTCTATGATGGTCCTGCGTCCGTAGCGCCATAGGGTGAAGTCAAGGCGCAGCTCGAGGCGGTCGTCGAGGAATGTCTTGTAGAGGGATCCGTTGACCTGGGCTACCGGTTTCCAGAGGGCGTCGAGCATGCGGCTCTCGGGCTCGTAGTAGGCGTTGAGGGTGCCTCCGAAGGTGGGGGAGAAGGAGATGTTGTTGCTGAGGGAGAATTTCCACATGGCCTGGTTGCTGACCGTGTACCGGCTGGTCTTGGCGTACTGCAGCAGCAGGCTCACCATGGGCTTGACGGTCCACCACTTGAAGGGCTTGAGGTTGCCCTCTACTCCGAATACTGCGAGGGAGTGGTTCGGGTTTATCTCGTATGAGAGATTGAGCCTGTCGGAGAGGTATCCTCCCCAACTGCGGTACTCCTCCCTGGAGAGGATGTCCGAGCCGGTTTCCTTGAAGAGGTATTCGCTCACATTGTCGCTGAAGTAGCGTTGCCTTACGTATGCGAGGGTGTTGTAGATGCTGAGGTTGCCGGTCCTGGCCCTGAAGATGTTGCGGGCGGACTCACCTCCGTAGCCGTACATGTTGGCGCCCGCTGAGGCCTGCAGGTAGCCGGAGAATCCTCCGTCGGCGTGTTTTTTCAGCTTTATCCGTATGACTCCTCCCTGGGCGTCGGCCGCCTCCTCCACTCCGCTCATGTAATCGATGTCGACGGACTCTATCTGCGAGGCCTGGAGGGCCTTGAGTTCGGAGTAGTCCTGGATCTTGATGCCGTCGATATATATGGCGTGTGTGGTGCGCGAGAGTATCTGTACGGCTCGTCATCGGTGCTGACTCCGGGGAGGAACGAGAGCATCTCGGTGGCCTGGCGTCCTTTGGCGATGGGGTCGTTGCGGAGGTTGATGTGGTAGCCGTTGGGCCTGTGCTCGACCCTGTGTGCCACGACTACGGCCTCCTCAAGCATCTGCACGTCGTCTGCAAGGACGATGTCCCCGAGGTCGGAGGATGTCCCGCAAACCTGCTCGTGGGTCAGGTAGCCGATGAATGATACCGTGAGCAGATAGCTGCTGCCCTCGGGTGCGCTGAGAGAGAAGCCTCCGTCGTCTCCTGTCATGCTTCCGGCTACGACGGCCGAGTCGGGCAGGCTGCGGAGCACTACCGATGCGAACGGCACGGGTTCCCGGCGGGTGTCGGTCACCTTTCCGGTGACGGTGATGTTCTGAGCTGCGGCGGGTATTGCGGTCAGGAGTATCATGAGGGCGATGGATGTGATGAACGTTTTCATGGCTTTCTGTTTTTCTTCTGGTGCAAAGGTCGCCACTGCCGGCGGCGCAGGCAAGACACAAAAGTGTCTATGTGCTGATTAAGAGTAATTTCGACACTTTAGTGTGTAATTGGCTAAGGCCTGATGAAAAACACTTTTGTGTCTTGTCCGGGTTCCGGATGCTGCCGACCTTTGCGGAAAAATCGGAAATCATGGGACGTTATGACAGGAACCGGATCTATATCTCCGCCGGACAGCAGGAGAGAATCCGCAGTTACCGTGTGTTCATAGGAGGGGCCGGTATCGGCAGCCTCGTGGCTGAGTGCGCGCTCAGGCTCGGCTTCGAGCGTATCACCGTTGTGGATATGGACTCAGCGGAAGCGATAGGCGACAGGCTCAGGGCCATCAACCCGGATGCGGAGATCGTCGTTAAGAATACGGCGGTGACGCACGATAACGTGCGGGAACTTATAGACGGATGTGACGCAGCGGTCAATGCGCTGGATTTCACGACGGACATTCCGCTGGAGCTGGATGACGTGTGCCTGGACCGCGGCATACCGGTGCTGCATCCCTACAATATCGGTTTCTCTTCCTGCGTCATGGTGCTTGTTCCCGGTTCTCCGAGGCTCCGGGAGCTGCTGCCTGAGGGGGTCTCGCCGACGGGCTTCGAGAAGAGGGCCGTGGAGCATGTAATCCGGCATTTTGACCGGATCGCCGAGCCGAAGCTCTACCTGGACCGCATCCTGTGGAAATACGAGGAGGAGGGCGGTGTCCTTCCGCCTCCCCAGCTGTCCGTAGCCTCGAGCATGCTCGCCGGGATGTGCACTGACATCCTTTTCCGCCTGGCCACCGGCAGCGTGGTCAAGACCTTCCCAAAATTCTACTTTTATTCGATAGCGGACGACGTGCTGTGAAGAGAGTATGCGTGATTGACGTCAGAATATTGCAAATTGACGAAAAGGCCGGCCCTGACAGTGCGGGACCGGCCTTGACGTGTGTTCAGGCGGGATACCTGTTATTTCTTGTAGGCGAAGTGGAAGCCGTCGGTCTTGTCCCAGTCGCCGCGGGTGAAGTCGGGCACTTCTACGGGCATGTTGCCGTGGAACATGGAGACTGCTCCGAGCTCGCCGACGCAGGACCACTCGGCTGCGTCATAGACGTCCATGTCGAGGGGCAGGCCGTTGCGCAGGCAGTACACGAGACGGTAGTCCATCACGAAGTCCATGCCGCCGTGGCCGCCGACCTTCTTGGCGATCTCGCCCACCTCGCGGTGAATCGGGTGCATGTATTTCTCCATGAGGGCTTTGCGGGCTGCCTCAGGTACGAAGCTGTGGGAGCTGAGGTCCTCGTGGTCAGGCACCTCGTCCGAGCTGATGTTCTCAGGCTCGAATGCGAAGCCCTCGATGGGGTACTTGTTGGCGAATCCTTCGGTTCCGGTCAGCTGGTACTTGCGGTCGTAGGGGCGTGGAGTCATGACATTGTGGTGTATCTCGATCATCTTGCCGTTGGCGGTGCGGAGAAGTGTGATGGTGTAGTCGCCGTTGGCACACTCGTCGAGACCCATTTTCTCTTCAACCAGCTTGAGGCCGTTGACTGACTTGGTGTCGAAGGCCACGAGGGTCTCCAGCTTGTCGCCGCGGTGGATGTTCATGACCTGGCATACGGGACCGAATCCGTGTGTGGCGTATACGTCACCGCGGTGGTCCTGGTTGAAGTCGAGGCGCCAGTTGCCCTGGTATGCATCCCAGAAGGGCTCGAGGTTGTGGATGTATCCGCCGGCACCATGCAGGACTTCACCGAAGAGACCCTGCTGGGCCATGTTGAGGGCTGTCATCTCGAAGAAGTCGTAGACACAGTTCTCGAGCATCATGCAGTGTTTCTGGGTGCGCTCTGCGGTGTTGACCAGGTCCCAGCATTCTGCGAGGGATGTGGCTGCAGGTACTTCCACAGCTACATGCTTGCCGTGCTCCATGGCATATACAGCCATCTCGACGTGGTTCTGCCAGGGGGTAACGATGTATACCAGGTCAATGTCATCTCTCTGGCAGAGCTCTTTCCAGCCTTCCTCCCCGCTGTATTCATCGGCGTGGGGACGTCCGGCCTTTTCGAGGATCTTCTGTGCGGCTGCGGCTCTTTCGGGATATAGGTCGCAGAGGGCCTTGATATCCGTGCCTTCAATGTGCGTAAATCTCTCTACTGCTCCAGGGCCTCTCATTCCCAGGCCGATGAAGCCTACGCGCACTACGTCCATGGGCTCGGTGGCCAGTCCGAGGACTGACTTCTGTCCGTCTACTCTGGGGGGTACCTGGAATACTATCTTCCCGTCCTGGATATCGTATGGAATGGAACTGTCGCAGTGCTGGACACTGTCGCAGGAAACCGTGACTGCCAGGGCGGCAGTCAGTGCAAATGCAATGTTTCTGAGTTTCATGATCTTTTGATTTAGTTATTGATTGGTGATGATGTTGTTTGTCAGATCCACGAACATCTCGACTGAGAGCTGTTCAGGTCTCAGTTCCAGCAGAGGTGTTTCTTTGATGCTGCAGGTACCGTTGAGCAGGGGCTTTATGGAGTTGCGGATGGTCTTGCGCCTCATGTTGAAGCAGGTCTTGACCACCTGCCTGAACAGGGTCTCGTCGCATCCGAGGGAAGTACGGCCGTTGCGGCGGATACGGATGACGGCTGAGCGTACTTTCGGCGGGGGAGTGAAGGAGCCTGGCTCCACACTGAACAGGTATTCAATGTCATACCAGGCCTGAAGCAGTACCGACAGTATGCCGTAGGCCTTGTTGCCGGGAGGTGATGCAAGCCTGTCTGCCACTTCCTTCTGTATCATGCCCACAGCGAAAGGGATCGTGTCCTTGTAGTCGAGTATCTTGAAAAATATCTGCGAGGATATGTTGTAGGGGAAATTGCCGATGACGGCGAGACGACCCGGGAAGATCTTGCCGAGATCCATCCTCAGGAAATCTTCCTGATAGAGTTTTGAGCGGATGGTCGGAAAGTACTCCCTGAGATATGCAACGGACTCTTCGTCTATCTCGACGGCCCGGAAATCCAGTCCGTCCTGTCCCAGCAGGTATTTGGTGAGCACGCCCATCCCCGGACCGACTTCCAGTACGGAACAGCCCTCCCCTTTCGGGTCCAGTTCCAGAAGAGATTCCACAATCCTGTGCGCAATGCCTTCGTCGTTGAGAAAATGCTGGCCTAACCGTTTTTTCGCCCTTACTTTCATACAGACTGCAAACTTAAGTATTTTATCTGTAAAACCGCGAAAAAACTTCACGCACAGTGAAAGTTGCACTGGTCACAGAAACAGTTCGCAGTCTTTCCTTCCGGAGCATGCCTTGCGTAGCATGATGCTGGCGGCTGCCAGCATAACGGCGCTGGCCTTACGGGCGTTGTGGGGGCATACATGTATGCAGCGCATGCATGAAATGCACTTGTCCTTGTCTGTCTGTGACGGATCATTGGCATCGATGGCTCCGACCGGGCATTTTGCGGCACATATTCCGCATTTGATGCACGCAGAAGTGGCTTTGGGAATTATACCGGCCTTTGCCGCTTTCCTGTAGGGACGGTTCCCCGGTACCTGGGGTTACAGACGAATCTCTCCGGGATGTACAGATCCAATATTTTCTCTATCATGATGAGAAAGAATGTTGTTTATTATTAGGGATTTAATTCAGACACGCTCTTAAATCGCTCTTAAATCGCTCTTAAATCGCTCTTAAAATTTGTCCGAAATAGTCCAGAAGGACTGATTGCCGGCCGTAGAATTTGTTATGATGCCTTTTAGTCTGAGCTTGCTGAGCAAATTCCCTATTTTTGCTTTTTTCTGTCTGTCATTCAGCTGGTCCGACAGGACGTTCCACAAAAGTTTGTCAATCTCCTGACGGGAAAGTCTGTCGTGGTCCTTCAAGGATTTCAGAAGCAGACTTTCGCAGGATTCTGCATCAAGGCCTTTGTGCTTCGAATATTCTACTTTCTGATTCGTTTTCTGTGCCACTCTTTTGGCAATGAACAGGTTTGGCTTTCGGCCTTCGATTAGTCCGTTCTTGCGGAGCATGTTGATTGCGCTGTTTTCCAGTGATTCCCCTTTCTGTACCCGATCCAGCAGGATAGCTTCTGTAAGGCTTATGTTATGATTTTCCATGAGAACCAGGCTGTAATTCTCATCTATGACCGTACCCGGCAGGTGCATGACTACATGTGAGTCGTCGGTCCCGTCGTAATCCGGCATCGGCAGATACCGCTCTTTTTGCCGTACATACAGATTGTGAATGCCGTATCCTTGTGAGTCAATCATTTTCAAGTTCACCATGGCCTTCATCAGGAAGGGATTACGGTAGCGTCTTGGTGTCCTGGTCCCGAGAACGTACTGTTCATAGTTGCCGTCAAAGAAATTTCCTGCATTTTCAAAAGTCAGCCGGTCCCTTTCTTCTGTAACTATGATCCTTTCATCTTTAGTGTAGTCCTGATGAGCTATACAGTTGTGCAGCCCTTCCAGAATACTGCGCGTATCGTATTTCCATATCTCTGCCGGAATGAGAGAGTCATGCGGGTATATCTTGAAACGGTAGTTCCTGATTTTCAGCATAAGCTCAGTCGTTGTCCGTATGAACGGTATGGTGAACAGCTGGCTGAATGTCTCGCCGTCCTGAATGCATTTCCAGTTCATCTGCGCGATGTGGCGGAGCTTGTATGCCTTTTCGGGTTGCCCCACAAGGAGCAAGGCCGTGCGTGTGATCTTTCCTTCCTGCGTCAGTCCCGCCTTGTCCAGAAACACCTCGTCACTCCATTCCTGTATGGCTTCTGCGTAGTCCGGGAAACGCTGCCTGTAGCCTTCCCGTGCCATGCGGACAGCATCTTTATCCAGATCGTCGGCATCAGCTCCTTCGATACATTCTGCCGTCCAGTCAACCCTGGAATTGTAGATTGCGCGTGTCCATTCCGGATACTGGCTGAGTTCTGTGGTATGACTGTCCACTCTAATCCATGACTTATTCATGTAACACGTCGGTTCATTGACAGCCGCAGGAATCTTGAAGACTGTAATCTTCAGGTTCTTATTGCCATGATAATAAAAATCTGTGATGGAAAAGTTTATTTTGGGGCTTATCATTCTGCGCAGATACAGTTCCAGAGCCTGGTTGCCTTTGGCTTTTGCTTTTGAAATATCGAAACAGGTCCCTGTTATTTCAAGAGTTCCGTCATCTATCCCGAAGTAGAGATATCCGAAGTCCTGTCTGTCAAGACATGCTCCGTTTGAGAGTGCGGAGATATACCTCCCGAGTCTGTCCGCATCCTGATAGTTGGATTTGAATTCCAGATACCGGTTTTCCTTTCTGGCACACCGGATCTGTCCGTCAAGCAGACTGGAGTATACCGTATCTTTATTTGCGCAGTCAATCATGTAGACAAAGATACGAATAAAGAAGGAAAATAATAAATTTGCGGACATGAAAGTACAGGATGATATGGCGTACATACGGGCCCTTATCTCGGAGGGCGAGCATGTCCGGCAGGATTTCAAGTTCGAGATTTCGGACTCGCGGAAGATTGCGCGGTCGCTGTCGGCGTTTGCCAACACTGAGGGAGGCCGGCTGCTGATAGGGGTCAAGGACAATGGCCGCATCGCCGGGGTGCGCAGCGAGGAGGAGATGTACATGGTCGAGGCTGCGGCTCAGGTCTATTGCATTCCGGCGGTTGAGGTGGACATGCGGGTGTTCCGTCCCGAGGGCCGTTCGGTGCTGGTCGCCTCGGTCGGGCCGGCTGTCCGCAAGCCGGTGCTGGTAAAGGAGGAGGACGGGCGCAGACTGGCCTACGTGCGTATCGCTGACGAGAACATCCTCGCCTCACCGGTGCATATCGGGGTATGGCGGTGCGCTGCTGATGCCGTGCTCTCCGAGGCCGTCAGCTTCACCTCTCAGGAACGCGAACTGCTCGATGTCCTGACCTCCGCCGGTAGCCTGACCCTGTCTCAGATATGCCGCCGCGCGACCATCCCCCGACGCCGGGTCGTGCACCTGCTCTCGCTTTTCGTTCACTGGGGGCTGGTCGGAATCCGTCACGACAGCCGCGGCTTTTTCTACTGCGCTCTGGATTAACGGTAAGTACGCGCACACCCATAAAATGTAATCACTCGCTGATCAGGATGTTACCATGGCAATGCGTGCTTTTCGGCCGGTCCGGACGCCTCCAAAAGATCACGCTACATTGCTAACCTGCTGATCAGTGAGTGATTGCAAAACACCCCTGCAGCACTGCTTACCGTTACAGAAATGTCTCGGGGTCCCGGCGGGCAGAGCAGTGCTCGTGGAGGAAGGCGGTGAATGGAGTGGTGTAGGTGCGCAGTCCGGCGGGACAGGCTCTGACGCAGGCGCAGCAGCGGATGCAGAGGGCCGGGTCAGTCAGCACCTTCCGGGCATTAAGGTCAATGCTGACGGCTCCGGTCGGGCAGACCCTCACACATTCTCCGCAGAGGGAGCAGCCGTCGGCAGTTTTCGGAACGGTTTGATTTCCGGAATGTTTAACTTCCTTGTAAGGCCGGTTGCCCTTGATGTGAAATGGGGCAAATGCTCCGGAACCGTCCAGTTTCCGGGCACATTCTCCTCCGAAAATACGGGCATCGGCCAGGTCCAATGTGTCGGGACGTCCCTCGGCTACGGGCATTTCCGGGGTGCTGTAGCTGTGCTCCCCGATGAAGGCTCCGGCTGCGAAAGGACTGAGGCCCAGCGAGACGGCCAGGTCGTAAAGTTCGACGAGGGCATCCTCATAGTCGCGGTTGCCGTAAGTGACGGTCACTACCGCGGGGACGGAGGCACCCGCCTCCACCTGTATCCGCCTGAGCCGCCGTACTGCCTCGGGAGCCACCCTGCCGGCATATACCGGGGCTCCGAGCACTACGGTCTCTCCGGCCCCGACAGTTATCGGGGAGTCCGAGCGGTCGAGGGTCAGGTCGACGGTCCGTATGCGGGCTGCGTTCATACCGGCTGCCACAGCCTCCGCTATTGTCCTTGAAGTGTGTGTCGGTGAGAAGCATATCACCGTGATGCCGTTCAGTATATCCATAATGCGGTGTTTTATTTTTTCTGTTCAAGTTTCAGGAGGAATTGCTTGGCCCTTAGGCCTCCGCCGTAGCCGGTCAGGCGGCCGTCGCTGCCGATGATGCGGTGGCAGGGGAGGATGATGGAGATGGCGTTGGCGCCGTTGGCATTGGCCACTGCACGGACGGACCTGGGGGATCCGATGGCGGCGGCCAGCTCTCCGTATGATGCGGTCTGTCCGTAGGGGATGCGGGGGAGCTGCTGCCAGACGCGCTTCTGGAAGTCGGAGCCGGCCAGCAGGAGGGGGATGTCGAAGTCCCTGCGTTCTCCGCGGAAGTATTCGTCCAGTTCCCGGATGGTCCGCTGCAGGACCTCGGGAAGAATGTGCCCGCACTCCTCGAATTGTGCTTTAAGCAGAATCCGCAGCCGCTGCTCCACCCTTCCCGGATGCAGCTCCTGAGCCCAGTTGCAGAGGCAGAGCCGGTCGCCCGCTGCTCCGAGGAGCATTTCCCCGCAGGGGGAGTGGTAGCGGAGAGTGCGGATGGTCCGGGGCCTGACGAAGAGCCAGTGGGGCATCTCGGCGCCGCGGTAGTGCTTGGCCATTACCCCAGGGCGTCGGGTCATGCCGTTGCGGAGGGCCACCTGCTGCGAGGGGAGGTTATTGTCCCGGATGATGGAGCAGACCAGGGGGGAGTTCAGGGTGCCGAAAGCGTAGTCCATGCAGGCGCGGGCGGCTTCCGTGGCGTAGCCCTGATGCCAGTGGGAGCGTTGAAAGAGGTAGCCGGCCTCCAGCATTTCCCTGCCGTTCCACTGCTGGAGGGTCAGACCGCATTGGCCTATTATCTCTCCTGTGGCCTTGAGCACCACTGCCCAGAGGCCGTAGCCGTACTGCCGGTATCGGGCGAGCTGCCGCTCCAGCCATTCGTCCACTTCCTCATCGGAGAAAGGGCCGTTGTAGGCGTACATGACTTCGCTGTCCTGCAGGATGCGGCACAGGGCGGGCCGGTCTGCCGGGGTCATCTCGCGTAGAAGCAGCCGGGATGTTTCTATGACGGTAGTTGTTTCCATATTATTTGCAGTACGAAGATACGACATTCTGAGTAATTTTGCGCCCGGTTTAATCGAAGAGTTGAAAGACATGAGCAATATCAGGAGAAGCAGGGCGGAGTGAATCCGGCGCTACTTGAGTTTCGTGGTGATCCTGTTCGTTATCGCATTCGGTACGTCCCTGTCCATCAGGGCAAATCTCGGTTCGTCGCCTATCTCGGCGCCTCCATACGTGCTGTCGCTGGTGCCGGGAATGAGCCTCACCATGGGACAGCTTACGATATGCATGCACGTGTTCTTTATTCTGTCCCAGATATTGCTGCTGCGCAAGGATTTCGAGAAACGGCAGCTTACCCAGATCCTGGTGTCGTTCCTCTTCGGTGTATATACCGACCTGACCATGTGGCTGACCGGATTCATGCAGATTCCGCTGGACATCAATCCGGCGCTGGGATATCCGCTCAGATTCGCGGAACTGCTGCTCGGCGGTGCCATCTTAGCCTTCGGTATTGCGTGCGAGGTGCGCTGCGACTCGCTGATGCTTGCCGGCGAGGGTTTCCCCCTGGCCATTGCGAAATTCCTCAAGAAGGATTTCGGCAAGGTCAAGATCTGTACCGACACATTCCTTGTATGCGTGGGAGTGGTGTTCATGTTCGTGTTCTTCGGACATTGGGACTGGAAGATGATAGGCGCCGGTACTTTGGTGTCGATGTTCTATGTAGGTTTCATGGTGCGTGTCATTGCCCCGCATATAGGTTGGCTGGACAGGATCTTCATACCGGCGAAGGAGCGCGCATTCAACCCTGCCGATACGGGTACGGCGGCATGGGGTAACTACAGGATCGTCACCATTGCACGCACCTACGGCAGCGGGGGCAATGCAGTGGGGGAGCAGGTGGCCCATAAGCTGGGCTGTCCCTGCTACAACCGGCAGATCATCGACCGTACGGCCGAGCAGATGGGACGGTCGCCGGAGTTCGTGGAGAAAACGGAACAGAACATATCCACGGGGCGCCTGTGGGAACTTATCTTCGCCGACAGCGGCATTCCTGCATCGATGAACCCTTCGCGGGACGATGCGGTATATGTCAGCCAGAGCAGGACAATAAGGGATCTGGCCCATCACGGCCCGTGCGTGATAATAGGCAGGCTGGGCAATTGGATTCTGAGGGACAATCCTCACGTGCTCAGAGTGTTCATAACATCAAGCAAGGAATATGCGGCCCGGCAGGCAGCTTCCAGGTTCAATATCACGGAGGAGGAGGCACTGCAGAAGGTTGAGAGGGTCAATACCGGCAGGGCCAACCACTACCGGCACTACACTGGCCGTCAGTGGACCGGCATCGACGGCTACGACCTTATCATCAATACCGAGAAAGTAGGTGTGGACGGGGCTGTGGACATGATCCTCAGGGCTGCCAGACATTTGAAGTAAACAGTTTGGAATGACTGTTGGAAAAAAGCGTAATTTATGTTGGAAAAGGCATTGGAATTTCTGAAAACGCACAATGATGTGGCGTTTGCTACTGTAGAAGGTGACAGGCCGAAGATCCGTGTGTTCCGGATCATGCTTCAGGAGGGCACGGTCCTGTATTTCGCGACATCGCCGCGCAAGGAGGTCTACCGTCAGCTCCAGGCAGACCCCTTTGCCGAACTGCTGGCGATGGAGGGCGATATCTCCGTGAGGGTTACCGGAAAGGTCTCGTTTGACGTTCCGGACGATACCGCCCGCAGGATATATGCGGAGAATGCTGTCCTTCAACGGCTCTACGACAGCTATGCCTCCATGGTGTATTTCCGTCTGGAAATCTCTTCGCTGGATTACTACGATCTGACTCCTGATCCGCCCCTACTGGAGCACTGGACCTCTGAGGCATGAGCCGATAGCCTTCTTGACCCCATGGCTTTCTGACCGGAGAAACCATTGCTCTGTCCACACCGCCCGCTAATCGGCACTTTGTGGGCGTTGTGGCAGCGCCCGGGAACAGCAGTCCCGTCCAGAAGTGCCTCTCGCGACACATGGCCAGCATCACTCTGTCCACACCGCCCACTAATCGGCATTTTGTGGGCGTTGTGGCAGCACCGGAAGAGGACGATGCCGGCTGGAGACCATTCTCGCGGCGGTACTGCATCCGCACTCCGTCCACACCGCCCACTAATCGGCATTTTGTGGGCATTGTGGCAGCACCCGGGAGCCGGTGCTGTGGCCGGTATGGAAATGTGCAGGATATGTGTGGAAATGGTTTTCTTTACGGAAAAAATCACGGAAAAATCATGTACGAGAGAAAGATACCTGTTGATTTGGATTGCCCGTTGAGGCTGACCATGAGTCTGATCGGAGCGAAATGGAAGTCGTGTATTCTGGATGAACTGCGTCATGGCCCTCTGAGGCCCAGTGAGTTACATCGGATATTCCCGGAGGCGACTTCGCGCGTTCTGGACCTTCAGTTGAAGGAACTTGTCGAGGACGGGTTGGTGAGCAAGACTATATATCCCGAGTTGCCGCCGCGTTCCGAGTATGCGATAACTCCTCTTGGCCAGAGTCTTGTGCCCATCATCGATGCGATGATCGACTGGGGGAACTGTCATTCGGAACTGTTTGAGAAAAAGTATTGTCGTCAGCAGGTCTGCAAGTAGGTTTGCAAGCAGGTCATGCAAGCAGGTCAGGAAACAGGCCAGGGAACAGGTCTGGACTGTGCCGGACAGGAATGTATAACGTCAGGATAATGTAATCCTGGTAAGTTTTCAGTGTGTAGGGGTAATGGATGTTGGGGAGGAGTGGATAAATTTGCAGTCCGATAAAGATATGAAAAATCTGGTTATGAATGCATTGAATGTAATTGCGGCCAGTATGCTGGCGCTGATGCCTGCATCGGTGGCCTGTGCCCGTTCAGGTCAGGACGGTCCTGTGGCCGGGAAGGACGGCAACAAGTATGTACCTTATGAGGAGCGGACCGGCAACGAGTCCATAGTGTATTTTACCCGCGACCTGAGTCCGGAGGGGCTCAAAAAGGCGTATGAGCAGGTGTGCGGCAACATCGTGGGTCGCACTGGCGTGAAACTGCATACCGGAGAGCCGAACGGGCCCAATATCATTCCGAGTGCCTGGGTAAGGGAACTGATGGAGGAAGATATTCCGGACGGGGTCATTGTGGAGACCAACACCTATTATGCAGGTGACAGGTACACTACGGAGCAGCACCGCAGGACTCTCGAGGTGAACGGATGGACATTCTGTCCAGTGGACATAATGGACGAGGAGGATACGCTGACTCTGCCTGTCGGGGGAGGCAAATGGTTTACCCGCATGTCGATGGGCAGCCATATAGCGGATTACAATTCGCTGGTGGTGCTCACTCATTTCAAGGGGCATACCCAGGGCGGCTTCGGGGGCAGCAACAAGAATATCGGAATAGGCTGTGCCGACGGCCGTATAGGCAAGGCGTGGATACATACAACCCCTGGTCAGGACAATCAGTGGGACATAGCCAAGGAGGAATTCATGGAGCGGATGACGGAATCGTCCAAGGCGGTTGCGGATTTTTTCGGCAAGCATATAGCCTATGTCAATGTGATGCGCAACATGTCGGTCTCATGTGACTGCGAGGGAGTGGCAGCTGCACCTGTGGTGACTCCCAATGTGGGAATCCTGGCTTCTACGGATATCCTGGCCATAGACCAGGCCTGTGTGGATATGGTCTATGCGATGACGGAGGAGGAGCACCACGACCTGGTAGAGCGCATCGAGTCGCGTCACGGGCTTCGCCAGCTTTCCTATATGAAGGAGTTGGGTATGGGCAATGACCGTTACATCATCATCGATCTGGACAACGGGGGCAAGCGTATAACTGTGGAGGAGGCTGTCAAGGGCCTGAAGCCTTTCGTCGCCGAAGAGAAGTAATGGCGGGGGGCGTGCTATAGCGAGAGGCGGTAGCCGTTGCCGCGGAAAGAGTCTATGGATACGGAGGGATCTGCCTTGAGGCGTTTGCGCAGGCGGGTTATGTGGACGTTGAGGCTGCGCGTGGAGAAGTAGTCGTCATGGCCCCAGAGCTTGTTGAGGATAAGTGAGTTGGGCACGACTGTCCCCATCCTGCTGCAGAGGATTTCCAATATTTCCGATTCCATGGCCGGAAGCTGTACGCAAGAGTTGCTGTCTTCACTCTCACTCTCAATGTGGCCGGAATCCGGCACGAGCCAAAGTCTGCGGTGGACTGAGTCGAAGCGGTAGCGGCCTATTCTGAACGGATTGTCCGCTGTCCCTGGAAGAGGGGCTTCGGTACGGTTTTCTGCCGGAGCACCGGGAACCGTATGCCTGTCCAGGAGGGAATGTATGCGGACGATGAGTTCCTTCATGGCAAACGGTTTGCGGATGTAGTCCCCGGCTCCGAGACTGAATCCCTTGACTACGTCTTCGGTACCTGTGCGGGCCGAAAGGAAGAGGACAGGGATGTCACACCCTTTTTCACGTAGGCTGCGCACCATGGTGAATCCGTCCGTCTTCGGCATCATGATGTCGGTCACGATGATTTCCGGTGCGGGCATCCCGGCAGCTGACCGGTCTTCCGGCACAAGCAGACCGAGGGCTTCCGCCCCGTTTTTAGCCAGGATCACGTCAAAGCCGCTTTCGGAAAGCACGTCCGAGATGACCCCTGCCAGAGTAGTGTCGTCTTCTACGAGAAGCAACCGTATTTTCCTGTCCGTTGCCATACCCCTATGCCTTTATCCTGATTGTGAAAACAGCACCGCTGCCTTTGCCTGCCACGGGCTCGACACTGACGGTACCTCCGTGTTTTTCCGCTACCATCCTGCAGTAATACAGGCCCAGTCCCGAACCTCTCGTGTCCTGTACGTCCCCTGAAGTGATTCTGTAGTATTTTTCGAAAATGCGCTTCCTTTCTGAGGCGGGGATTCCTATCCCGTTGTCCTGTATGCTTATTGAGACCGTGCGGCCGTCTCTCCTGCCGGTAACCTTGATATGCGGTTCTTGAGTGCAGTATTTTACGGCATTGTCCAGAATGTTGAATATGGCATGGGAGAGGTGGAACCTGTCCGCATCCAGCAGGATGTCCCCATCCGTTGACCCATCCTGCAGGTCTGTCCCGACAGGGATGTTCCTGCCGTATTTTGCGGCAAGGGCCGGGCATTGTTCCGAAAGGATGTCCCGAAGGCTGCACCTTTCCCTGTGGAGGACAAATGCTTCGCTCTCCTGGACTGAAACTGCCAGGATGCTTTCGATCATCTGCGAAAGTGTGTCCAGGGATTTGCGCTGCATGACCAGATATTCCCTGCGTCTGGCGGGATCTTCACCGGCGGAATAATCCAGCAGGGCCTCGTTCACGGCGCAGGCGGCTGCTACCGGGGTCTTGAGCTCGTGGGTAATGTTGTGGGTGAAGTCCTTCCGCATCTGTTCCAGCGTCTTCTGGCGGAAGATGGTAAGGACCAGATAGAGGAACGAGAGGGACAGCAGCAGTACCGCGACCGAGACGGCAACTATCACGCCGCTCATCCGGGCAAGGAAGTCCCGGTGGGGATTCTCTATCAGCAGTTCGCATTTCATGGGAGGCGACAGTGTCTGGATGTCGCAGGAAAACGTCATGGGGTCGTTGACGGTGAAGCTTTCGGCAAAGACAGTGTCGTTTGCCTGCCTGACAAAACTTACCGCATAGGGCCTGTTGATGCCGGAGGATTCCATGGCCTGCGAGAGGTAGAGACGGAAGGCGAGGAGATTGAAGCCTGTGAGGGAGTCAAGGGTGGGTCCTGCCTCGGAAAGTATCCTGTCTACGAAATCCTTCTTGCTGAACTTGTATATTGAAATGCTTTTGATGTCCGAAATGTCCAGGGACATCAGATTCTCGGGAATGGTAAAGACTTCGTCGTCATATCCGAAGATCACACCGCTTCCCTTGTTCGTCCTTATGAACAGTTCGTTCTCGGCTGCCTGGGCCAATGCCGAGTTGACCTGCCCGGAAAAATCCTGCATCATGCCGTCGTAGGTCTTTCTGATGGACACCGCCGATACGAAGACGACAGCTACCAGTGAAATCACCACTGCCAGAGCTACTGTTATGAATACTCCCTTTCTGAACATGATGCAAAATTATCAAATAAATCCGGTCAATTCCCGGAGTTAACATTTATTAACTTTTCTTAACCGGGCGTTAACCGTTGTTCCGGCCGGCAGAACATATTTTTGCGGACGGACAATAAAAAAACAAAGCCATGAAATGCATGTTCAGACACATTTTGCCTTTTCTTTTTCTGACGGCCGTATCAGCCTGGACTCTGGGGGCGCAGAGCATCGATGTCATACTGAAACCGGCCGTCTACGACTATGACAGCCTCGGTACCTCGCAGCTTGTATGCACGTACAGATACTGCATGCTGCAGGACACATCCGCCAGGATGGGGCAGGGAGGCGTGGTCCTGGAAGGCGACAGCAGCGCTGTCAGGACCGAAACGATGCTGCTGCTGTGCGGAGGGGAGGTCTCCAAATGGTACAGCTACGACAAGTTCTACAGCGACTCGCTGATACTGGAATCAATGGCCGGCAAGGATGTCAATCCTCAGGGGGTAAAGATAGGTACTGCCATCGAAATCTACAAGAACTATCCTGCCGGCAAGCTGACGATGACCGACCGCATCAGTATCGGGAACTACAGGGTGGAGGAGGATATGCCGGATTTCGGCTGGAAGCTCAGTGACGAATGGAAGGAAGTGGCCGGTTACAGGGTCCGCAAGGCCACATGTTCGTTCCGGGGCAGGGACTACGTGGCATGGTTCGCCCCGGACATCCCGGTATCGGACGGGCCGTGGAAGTTCTGCGGACTGCCCGGGCTGATTCTGGAGGCCTATGACACCCGCAACCACTACCGGTACGAACTTGCAGGCATGGAAAGGAGTGCCAGGCCGGTCAGATTCCCTATAGCCAACTATATCGACACCAGTCTGGAAAAATACTACCGGACCATGCGCCGCTATATCGAGAATTCCACCGCCTTCATGTCGGGAATGCTCGCAGACATCGATCCGTCGGATATCTATATGGTGAAGGTGAAAAAGGACAGGCCGGAAGGCAGCGGTATGACATACGGTTTCCAGGAAATACTGTAAAGCATGAATGCCTGTAGACTTGTCTGTATTCTGGTCTGTATGCTTGCGGCAATGCAGGCAGGTGCGCAGGTCCGTATCTCAGGAACTGTGCGGGAGAAGGACGGAGGACCTCTGCAGTCGGCAGTGGTACTGTATGTCCCGGCAGGACAGGAGGGAAGTGAATATGCCATTACGGACGGGATGGGTAAGTTCTCGCTGGAGCTGGAGGCTGCCCCTGCGGCGGGGGACTCGCTGAGGGTCTCCATGCTCGGCTACGGTACGGTGACAGTAGCGCCTGAGGCAGGGACGGAAATGGAAATCCTGCTTTCGGAAGAAGCCATATCCATTCAGGAGGTCGTCGTAAGGGCACCGAAGGTAAAACTTTACGGGGACACTGTGGAATTCAATGTGCAGAGCTTTGCGGAGGCCCAGGACAAGAGTCTGTCGGATGTGCTGAAAAGGATGCCCGGAGTGGAGGTGGGTGAAAACGGGGAAATTTCCTACAACGGGGAGTCTCTCGGAAACCTGTACGTGGAGGGGATGGATCTGCTGGGCGGGCGGTATTCCCTCCTTACCAGGAACATTTCCGCCCGGGATGTCAAGAGTGTGGAAATAATCGAGAAGCACCAGCCGGTAAAGGCTCTTTCCGGAATAGCATCGGGAGACAAACCTGCCATCAACCTGAAACTGCAGGAAAGTGCAAAGGGGAAATGGGTAGGCTCGGCCAATCTGGCAGGAGGGGTGTCTTCAGCCCCGGAGGCCCTTTGGGATGCAAATCTCTTCCTGATGCGGGTCGGCCGCAAATGGCAGAGTATCAACAATATCAAGACCAACAACATAGGGGAGGAACTGAAAAGCGAGCTGAACGGTTACGGCATCTTGGGAAGTGCGGCGGACAACCGCCCTTCCGGCTTCGTCTCCATAGGTACGGGCAGTGCCCCTCTTGATGCGGACAGAGTCAGTTTCAACCAGTCAGGCATTGTCAACTCTTCCAACAATTTCAGGACGGCGGAGGACTGGAAACTGAACGCCTCCGTCTCCTATTCCTTCGACCGGCTGGAATCCGGGAATTCCTCATCCACTACGTATTATTTCGAAGACGGGGAGAAGACAGTTCTGGAAGGCAACGAAGCCATGACGAGGGAACATTTCCTCCAGGGCCGTTTCGAGGCCGAAGCCAACAGGCCGGACTTTTACTTCCGCAACGTGCTCTCCGCCGAGGCAGGATATTCCGACGGTCTGGTCTCCATGACAGGGGAATATCCCAACAGGCAGAAAGCCGTCATGCCGTATATCTCCATCGGGGATGACCTGCAATATACGGGCAGGCGCGGAAACAGGGCTTTCACCGTATATTCTTCCAACAGATTTGCCATGGGCAGCGAGAACCTAACGGTCATCAGGGAAGACGGGGTCCAGAAGCAGGATGTAGGGATAAGGGATTTCGGGACAGACACCTATGTTTCTACGGATTTCAAGGTGTCGCCCCGGCTGGGCTTCGGACTTAAGGGTGGGCTGGAGGCTTCGGTACGCTCTCTGGAAAGTCTGCTGGAAGGAGTGGACACGGCCGGGCTGGGGCTTGCAGGGGCTTCCTTCTCCAACTGTCTGACAGCTGCCTTTGTCCGCCCGTACATAAGTCCCGGTATGGAATACAATTCCAGACATTGGGAACTCAGGCTTTCCGCTCCGGTAAGCTACGCCAGGTATTGGTTTGCGGATGCGGACAGATTCATATACCGGACCTTCGGCTCCGTCAAATACATTCCGGGGCCGAAACTGAGTTTCACGGTTTCCGGCTCGGCCTCCAATTCCGCATTGGACATAGATGACTTTTATACAGGCTACATCCTGCAGAACTACCGCTACATGAAGACCGGTTCCGTCAATACGGACCAGGACGAGTCCTATTCCGTCTCCGGAAGGATCAACTACAAGGATCCCGTAAATCTCTTCTACCTGGACGGGACTGTCCGGAAATCCTGGAACGTGTACGCCACGTCCTCCACGCAGGACTTCCTGGGGGACTATATTGTCACCGGTACGGAGAGTGCCATGAGCAAGGGCAGTTCCTGGTATGCCGCCCTGAGCGGCAGCATAGGTATATACGGCATCAACGGCAAGGCCGGACTCTCAGTGTCCTATACCGACTTTTCCACCACTTCGATACTGCAGAACGGAGTCCGCACTCCCTATCTTTCCCGCACCATAGGCTTTTCCCCGACCTTCGAAGGGCGTTTCGCTCCATGGTTAGGGGTGAATTACGCATTGTCCTATTCCCACAATATCCTCTCTCTTCCCGGTACTTCCACCTCCGAAGGGAAGGACCGGTTCAACCATACCCTGGAACTGCGGCTGACCCCTGTCAAGGGCCTGGACATCACGGTGTCCGGTGAGCATTACTATACCGTGCTGGCGGAAGACTACGCCAAGAACACCGTCCTTGTCGACGCTGCCGTCTCCTACCGTTTCAAGGGAGGGATCGAGCTCAGCCTGACCGCCCGCAATCTTCTGGACCAGCGTACCTACGCCTACTCTGTCTTCAGCGGGCTGTCGTCCTACTCCTGCGAATACCTCATCCGTCCCTTCAATATTCTCGCCGGAATCCATTTCAGCTTCTGAAACTTTGGGTTTCAGCCGATTTTGACTACATTCGCGGAATATAAACATTTAAAATCCGCAACTATGAGCCATTCATTACCTGAACTTCCCTATTCTCCGGAAGCCCTTGCACCGGCAATGAGCCGTGAGACGATGGATTATCACTATGGAAAGCATCTCAAGACCTACATCGACAACCTTAACAGACTGATTCCCGGCACTCCTTTCGAGGATGCAACTTTGGAGGAGATGATCCTCAAGGCCGACGGGAGCATATTCAACAATGCCGCCCAGACCTGGAACCATACGTTTTTCTTCAACACATTGACTCCCACTCCGGTAGATATGCCCCAAGCCCTGAAGACTGCCATTGAACGGGATTTCGGTTCCGTCGAGGATTTCAGGACGGAATTCCTGCAGGCTGCCGCGACCCTGTTCGGCTCGGGCTGGGCATGGCTGTCGGCCGACAAGGACGGAAGGCTGTCCATATCCGCCGAGTCCAATGCCGGAAACCCTCTCCGTCACGGTCTCCGTCCGCTGCTGACCGCCGATGTCTGGGAGCATGCGTATTATATCGATTACCGCAACCGCAGGGCAGATTATCTGGCTGCCTGGTGGAATCTTGTGGACTGGAACATTGTAGCCGGAAGGCTGTAGATACCGCAGTATTCCGTATGAAAAGACAGGATCTGCTGTTTATACTCTGTGCCGTGGCGGTGTTCCTGCCGTTCTTTCTGTCGGACAGGCTGTATGAGGCTTATGAGACGTTCAACGGCAATCACGGGATGATAATGAGCTTCATCAAGTTCGCCGTGCTTTCGACCGCAGGGGAGATGCTCGGGGCGCGTATTTCTACAGGAAGATACTACTGGAAGGGTTTCGGCCTGATATCCAAAATGATAGTTTGGGGTGTCCTGGGTATGGGCATCAATATGGCGATGATGATATTCTCCACGGGTACTCCTGTGTTCCTGGAGTATCTGGGCCTTGAAGGGGCGACCGGCTTTCTCGCCGGACCCATGTGCTGGCAGAAAGTGCTGGTGGCATTCTGCGTGTCTGTAGCGATGAATTCCATCTTCGGTCCGGTGTTCATGACTCTGCACAAGATTACCGACCTGCATATTGCCGACAACGGAGGTTCGGCCCTTGCCCTGTTCAGGCCCTGGAAGATGGGAGAGCTGATGTCCCGCATCAACTGGAAGACCCAGTGGGGCTTCGTTTTCAAGAAGACCATTCCGCTGTTCTGGTTCCCCGCCCACACCGTGACGTTCCTGCTGCCGCCCTCGGGCCGTGTCCTCTGCGCTGCCCTGCTCGGAGTCGCCCTCGGAGTGCTGCTGGCTGTGGCCGCCCGCAAGAAATAACCGGCAAATGTTTGTTTTGGCAGATATTAATTGCTATCTTGCGTCTGCAAACTCTTAAAATGTAACAGTTATGGGAAAATTTATCAAGTTTCTGCTTGTGTGCCTTGGCTTCAAATCGCTGACAGCCTGTGAGGTGTTTTACGGTACAGATGAGTATGGAACGCCGTATGCGGAATACGAGGCCAAAGGCCGGGTGTCGGATTCGGAAGGCACTCCGATTTCGGGCATCAAGGTAAGTATGGGCGTTGAAGACTATATGGACTCCGTTGCCGTCACTGACGCTGACGGTCGTTTCCATGTGATTCACGACACATTCCCGCTTGATGACAACACTTTTGACATTCAGTTTCAGTTTACGGACATAGACGGCGAGGCCGGAGGCGGTCTCTTTGAGGAGCAGACCGTTACTGTTCAGGCTGAGAAGGTTGAGGAGGGTGAAGGCTGGAGTAGGGGCAAATATGCCGTAAAGGAAGACGTGAATGTTGTGCTTGAAAAACAGTAGGTCATGAAGAATCTCTTAAAAAAGACCCTGCTCTCGATTCTAGGTATCAACGTACTGTCATCCTGTGGCGCTCTGTATGCGTCCCCCCATGCCGATTTTGAGGTCAAGGGAAGAGTCTCGGACAAGGACGGCAATCCTATTCAGGGAATCAAAGTGGACTTGTGCGAGTACAACAGACAAGAAGACGAGTATTATACGCTCCTAAGCGATACGGTACTTACAGACAAGGACGGTGTCTTTCACATCAGGGAGACCCTTATCAACGTGGGAGACAAGGCGATATTGGGATTCAATGATATTGACGGAGAGGATAACGGAGGAGTATTTGAGTCCAAGTATATGCAAGTTCCTGTCGTACAGGTAAGCGAAGGCAAATGGAATGACTCATGGGACGAGGGCGACTATGCCGTGCCGGAAGAAGTGGAGGTCACCCTTTACCCTAAGACGGACAACGGAGAGTAGTCATGCGGGCTTTGTCGTTGAGGCAGAAGTTGGCCTTGGAGTTGGTCCGGCCGCTTCATAAGGACCTGGTGGAGAAACATGAGTTGCGCGATCTGTTCTGGGAGTGTACCCTGCGTTGTTCTCTGCGCTGCCGTCACTGCGGCAGTGACTGTCATACTACAGCTTCGGTAAAAGACATGCCGTTCGAGGATTTCGCCAAAGTCCTCCGTCGCATATCCGAAAAATACGACCCGCACAAGGTTTTCATCATTGTCACTGGCGGAGAGCCGCTGATGCGGCCAGACCTCGCTTCATGCGGCAAGGCCATCTACGACATGGGCTTCCCATGGGGGATAGTTACGAACGGCATGCTGCTGGACCGCAGGCGTTTTGACTCTCTGTTGAAGGCCGGTATCCACAGTGCTACGATAAGCGTGGACGGGTTCGAGGCCGACCATGACTGGATGCGCGGTGTCCCGGGCAGTTTCAAGAAAGCCACAGCCGGTGTCCGTATGTTCACAGAGGTGGACGACATAATATTCGATGTGGTGACATGCGCCAACAGCAGGAATTTAGCCTCGCTGCCGGAATTGAAGGAGTACCTCATATCCCTTGGCTTGAAACGCTGGAGGATATTCACGGTCTTCCCGTCAGGCCGGGCCGCTGATGATCCTGAGATGCGGCTGTCTCCGGAGCAGTTCGACTCGCTGATGGAGTTCATAGCCGCTACAAGAAAAGAGGGACGTATCCGGCTCAATTACGGCTGCGAGAATTTCCTCGGGGGCTACGAGGGGCTTGTGCGGGACAATTTCTTCAGCTGCAATGCCGGTATCACCACTTCTTCGATTCTCGCGAACGGGGATATAGCGGCCTGTGCCAGCATCCGCAGCGACTATGCCCAGGGCAATATCTACCGAGGGGACGATTTCATCGACGTCTGGGAGAACCGCTATCAGGTGTTCCGGGACCGCAGCTGGATGCGGGAGAGGGGAGACGGATGCAGCCGCTGCAAGTATTTCAAATACTGTCTCGGAGGCTCGATGCATCTGCGTGAGTCGGACGGCTCTCTCCGTCCAGGCACCTGCAGGATGTGCCGTTGAACAGGATATCCGCAATCTGCTCCGGCCTGTCGACTATGTGTGCGGGGGAGTATGAGGAAAGTTCTTCCCTGCTTCTGCAGCCCCATGTGACGGCTACGGCTTCGATGCCGGCGTTGGCAGCGGTCTGCATGTCTACGCCGGAGTCTCCGACGTACAGCACTTCGTCAGGACAGTGTATCCCGGCCTTGTCGAGGATGTCGCGCACTATGTCAGGCTCCGGTTTGCGGGGCACGCCTTCCCTCTCTCCGAATACCGCGCAGAACGGTATCTGAGGGAAGAAATGCCGCATGAGCTTCACCGTTGCAGGATGGTATTTGTTGGAAGCTACGGCGACCTTGATGCCGCGGGAGCAGATTGCGGACAGGAGCTCCGGTATCCCGTCGAACGGTCTGGTGGCATCGGCGCAGTGCTCGTTGTAGTATGGCAGGAACAGGCTCCGTATGCGCAGGACTTCCTCCTGTGTGCGGTTCTCCGGGGGCAGGGCCCTTTCGAACAGTTTGTTGATGCCGTTGCCGATGTATGAGGCTATTTCAGCTTCGCTGTGGACGGGCCAGCCGCATGCGGCGAGGGCCTGATTGGTGGCGGCCGCTATGTCGGGGACGGTGTAGAGCAGTGTCCCGTCGAGATCGAAGATTACCAGTTTTTTCTTCATATTTTTCTCTTTCGGCCGCAAAAGTAAGAAAATGTCCTTAACTTTACGTCTATGAAAACATTCTTCAGTATATCGGTTCTGGCGGCAGTTGCCGCGGTTTTTTCATGTCCGCTTTACGCGCAGCAGGTTCCTGACTTTGACAATGCGTCACCCTACTCGTTTGTATCCTGAGCAAAGACTTCCAACAATGGTCTGATGGCCTCC
>CALVDF010000031.1 GCA_944326245.1 uncultured Bacteroidales bacterium | reverse complement strand
ATAGAAAACATGTCTGAAACGACACGGCGCAAAGGCTATTAGGCTTTATCCTTTTGACCTGCAGCCAGTAGTATTTCTGTCAAACCTCTCAGAAAAGAAGAAATAAACGGTAATCACTGCAGCACTCGCTGTTGTGTAAAGAAATGAGAAACAGGTACTTACTAAAATAATGCGTACTTACCATTACCGTCACGGACTGCCTCCCGACTCTACATTTTCATGACACGACTGCTTCCACAACGGCAGCGTTTCCCGCAATTCACTGCCATTGTAGAAAATGGAGAAGCGGTGAATGTGGCTCAGAACGCCTGTAGTGGCGATCTGCGTCCTCAGCGGCTTCCACAACGGCAGCATTTTCCGCAATTCACTGCCGTTGCGGGAGGATGGGAGGAAAGATTTACAGATATTGCTTCGTGACTGAGCGTGGGGCGGAAAAGACACCGGAAGGGACGCCGGAATAGAGGAGCTCGCCGCCGGAGCCGCCGCCGGAGGGGCCGAGCTCGATGGACCAGTCGGCGGACTTGATGAGGTCCGTGTTGTGCTCGACGAGGATGACGGTGTTGCCGGCCGAGACCATCGAGCGGAACAGGCGGCCGATATGCTCCACGTCCTTGAAATGAAGTCCGTCCGTGGGCTCGTCGAGGATGAATATCCTGCGGCTCTGACCGAGGCGTGAGGCCAGTTTCATGCGCTGGAGTTCTCCGCCGGAGAGGGTAGACAGAGCCTGATTCAGATGCAGATAGACCAGTCCGACATCCATCAGCGGCCGCAGTTTCTCCTCTATCACCGTACCGGCGAAACGGCGGGATGCCTCCCTTACGGTCATGTCCATGACCTGTGCGATATTGTACCCTCCCTGTATAGTGTACTTGAGTGCCTCGGGCGAATAGCGCAGTCCTCCGCATGCCTCGCACACAGTCTCGACAGAATCCATGAACGCCATCTCGGAGACTATCACTCCCTTGCCTCCGCAGACAGGGCAACCGCCCTTGGAATTGAACGCGAACCAATCTGCACTGACCTTGTTTTCCTTGGCGAATATTTTCCTGATATCGTCAGCTACGCCCATGTATGTCGCCGGAGTCGAGCGCAGGCTCGCCCCGATGTTCTTCTGGCTGATGTATTCTATGTCCTCCGGTACCGGATATGCGTCCATAAGGCATTGGATCAGGGAGCTCTTGCCGGACCCGGCCACTCCCGCGACCACCGTCAGCACCCCGAGTGGGAAATCCACCGTAATGCCTTTCAGATTGTGCAGAGATGCATTTTCCACCCTGAACCATCCTGACGGCTGCAATGGCGAAGGATTGAAGTCCGTCCTGGCCTCCAGCATCCTGCCGGTGTCGGTACCGCTCGAGAGCAGACCTTCCAGAGGGCCCTCGTACATTATTCGCCCTCCTTCCATGCCGGCGCCCAGCCCCATGTCCACGATATTGTCTGCAATGCGGATCATCTCCTTGTGGTGCTCCACCAGCAGGACCGTATTGCCGTGGTCGCGGAGCTTGCGGACCGAATTCTTCAGAAGGGCGATGTCCCGGTTGTGAAGTCCTACGCTCGGCTCGTCCAGTATGTAGAGCAGGTCGGAGAGGGACGAATTGATGTATTTGGCGATCTTGCACCGCTGGGCCTCGCCTCCGGAAAGGGTTCCTACCGAACGGTCCAGGGTCAGATATCCCAGCCCTATCTCCTCCAGGGCCTCCAGACGGCGCAGAACTGCCTGCCGGATATCCTGCGCAAGAGGACTTTCCAGCATTCCTCCCGGCACGGGGGAGGCCAGCCACCCACGCAGCTCCCCGACGGACATAGCCGTGACTTCAGCGATGTTCTTCCCGTCGATACGGCAGGACAGTACCTTGGGATTGAGACGGGTACCGCCGCAGTCAGGACAGACGCCGGTCCGGAGCATGGGGTCCAGGACCTTCCTGTGCAGCAGGCCTTCCTCCGAATTGATGATGCTGCGGTACATGCGCGGCACCAGACCCTCGTACTTGGCCGTACGGGGCCAGTTGGACGGAGGGTTCTTCAGGCGGATCTGAGGGGAATACAGGAAAAGGTCCAGTTCCTCCGGCGTATAGTCGCGGATCTTCTTGTCCAGGTCGAAAAGGCCGCTGTATGCATACCGGATCCATCTCCAGCCGCCCTTGTGGAAGGCGATATAGTGGATGGTATCCTCATCGTTGAGACTCTTGTCGAAATCCACCAGCTTGTGGATGTCCAGTTCCCGGATCTCGCCCAGGCCGGAGCATCTGGGGCAGCTCCCCTGCGGATGGTTGAAGGAAAATGTATCGGAATATCCTACAAACGGCTGGCCGACACGGGAGAACAACAGCCTGAGCAGCGGATGGATATCCGTATATGTAGCAACGGTAGAGCGGGAATTGGAGGCCGGTTTCTTCTGGTCAATGACAATGGCTACCGGCAGGTTCAGGATATCCCCTACATGCGGCCGACCGTACTTCGGCAGGTACTGCTGCACGAAAGACGGGAAGGTGTCATTGAGTTCCCGCCGCGACTTCGCTGCAACTGTGTCCATCACCAGAGAAGACTTGCCGGAGCCCGACACCCCTGTGAACACAGTTATGCGGTACTTCGGTATGCGCAGCGAGACATGCTGCAGATTGTTCTCGCACGCGTCGCTGACTGTGATATATTCCCTGTCCGGGATTACTTCAGGTATTGCCATGGCAGAAAATCATTGCCGGACATCAGAATCCCCGGCCAGTACGGCCTCAATCACCTCATCCACAGTGCTGCAGAAGCGGGCTATGCACGAATCCTTCGCGGACATGAAGCCCTCCCTGGCCATTCCTGCAAAAAGTTCCCGCAGCGGATCATAGTAGCCGCCGGCATTGAGTATGAATACCGGCTTGGAATGTTCACGCAACTGATACCCCAGCAGCCAGCAGAAAAGCTCGTGCATCGTGCCGTAGCTGCCCGGCAACACTACGCATGCCTGGCTCAGTTCCGTCATCTTCTCCACCCTCGAAGCCAGGTCCGGAGTCTCTACCATCTCCGTAAGCCCGTGCGCCCGTACTTCTATCTTCCTTTCCTGCGACTCCTTCTTTCCCCTGAAATTCTTCGGGAACACTCCTGTCACCTTGCCTCCTGCACCGAGGGCCGCAGATGCCATTGTCCACATTGTCCCGACAGAAGCACCGCCGTAGACTATTTCCACTCCTGCCTCCGCCAGACGGCGTCCGATTTCCGCCGCATTGTCCGCATGTACCGGAGAATTTCCGGCTGCGGAGCCCAGATATACTGCAACTTTTGTAAACATATCCTATTGTTCTGTATTGTCCGTATTCAAACCTTCCACCCTGTAGATGTAGAAATTGTACACATGCCTTCCGCCCCGCATCACCTGCACCGTATCGCAGTCCTTTACGGTCCTGAAGGGCATTGAGGCCGGATCGCGGTAATCCCGGCTGGAAGTGATGAACCATCCGTTCTGCCCCTGCTGCAGGCCTCCGCGGTCCCGGTTGATCCAGCTGTACTTGTGTATATCCTCCATCGGGCCTATGCACAGCAGCCTGACACCGAGGGGCGAGGTCACGTAATAATCTGTATGGGCTGCCGGGAACCACCTGTAGCTGAACACAGGATCGTCCACGGATGCTTTCCCGTCCGCCACAGCCTCTTCGCGCAAGGCCGCAAACTCTTCCGCAAGCTGGTCCCATCCGTACATGTCGAGGGTAAAATCATCCTTGCCCATCCGGTCGTACTCCGTATGACGGTCCAGAGGTACAATGCCGGTACGTATCTCCAGCACGGCCAGCGGCAACAGCACAGCAGTGAAACCGACAGCGGCAGCCACCCACCGTCCGGGTCTTCGGCCCATACGGAAAGCGGCAGCGGCTGCCATCGGCATAAGGGTCACGAATGCCGGTCCGGACCAATGCGGCAGAGTCGCCCTCTGCCATGACACTATCCAGAAAATCAGGATCAGCGGCAAGGCCGTCCACAGCAGGTATGCTCCGGTGCGGCGGTCAAAATCAAGACGGCGGCGCATGAAGAGCACCACGGCCGCCATTGCCAGTACAAAAAGAACGGGATTGTTGTAGAAAAATTCTCCTGCAATCTCCCTTCCGAAAAATTCCGGATGCAGCTGATGCTCGGAGACCACCCTCCCGGTGTGGAAGGTAAAGCTGATAAAATCGTTCTGCATGTTCCAGACCAGCACCGGCAGCATGCACACAACAGTAAGGGCAGCTGCGGCATACAGCTCCCACCGGCGGAACCAGCGGCGGTCATGGAAGATGATGTAGAGACCGGCACCGGTCCAAAGGAAAGCGGAAGTATATTTCGAGAGGAACGCCAGACCGCAGGCCAGTCCGGCTGCCAGCATCCACATTCCGGACACCGCCCGGCTGCAAGAAGGTTTTGCTTGTCCTTCCATGGGTCTGAAAGCCCGCAGGAAACACAGTAGGGCAAGCAGCCAGAATGTGGACTGGGGGGTATCTGGCATTATGAAGATCCCGCAGATGACAGTAGCATAGAGCGACGAGACGTACAGCAGGGCACTGTACCAGCCAATGCGCCTGTCCCCGCCAGCCTCAGTACCGACGAGATACATCAGCCAGATGTTGAGAGTTCCCAGCACTATCGAGGCCATGCGGATGGCCAGTTCGCTGTCCATCGTAAGATTGAGGGTGAAGAGCTGGATCATCCACCCTACCATCCCCGGATGATCGAAATGGCTCCAGTCCGGAAAAAGCGCATAGAGGCGGTAGTACACCTCATCGTTGCCGAACTCGATCAAGGCCGCGCAAAGTGCCCTCACCACTGCCGAGACAGCCATCAGGATCAGCACGCAGCGGCCGTACCCGTCCTTCCGGACACACGTTCCCCCGGCGCTGCCATTGAGCGCACCGTTGACCATGCCATTGACACGGCCTTTGTCCATACCCGTATTTCCGTTTGAAATATTGTTCTTCCTTCCCATAACTATTCCGATATCACGCCGCTCCCGAGCATTTCCAGATCCTCCGGAGCATACCATACCGCAAACTGCCCGGGGGTTATCCCGCGCTGATGCTCCTCGAACACTATGTACATACCGTCTTCGAGACAGTAGAGTGCAGCCTTCTGCAGCGGTTGGCGGTAGCGGATACGGACCAGGTACCTGCGGACCTCACCAGGAGCCATACTCAGGTCGGTCCTGATCCAGTGCACTTCCTCCGGCAGTATGCGCAGAGCCTTGCGCATAAGCCCGGGATGTCCGTGCCCCTCCCCCACATATATCGTATTGGTCGCAACCGACGTGTCCAGAATGAATATCGGCTCGCGGTGCCCTCCTATATTCAAGCCCTTGCGCTGGCCTATCGTATAATACTGAGCCCCGATGTGCGTACCTATCTTCTTTCCGTCGCATTCCCTGTAATGGTATGCCTTGGCCAGCATCCTGACCTCGTCCGGCCGCAGAGCCGTGATATCTTCGGAGTCCGGCGCCGAAGCAATCCCGGACGCATATCCAGGATATTCTTCCCTGATCCTGCTGTAGAAATCCCTGAATATCTCCACCACATTGCCCTCTCTTGCAGCCAGTTTCTGCTGGAGGAACACCGGCAGGTCCACCTTGCCCACAAAGCAGATGCCCTGCGAGTCCTTCTTCTCCGCGCTGGGCAGCCCGGCCTCACGAGCCAGCCTGCGAACCTCCGGCTTGACGATATCCCCTATCGGGAAAAGCGCGGGAGCCAGCTGCTCCTGAGTCAGCTGGCAGAGGAAGTAACTCTGGTCCTTGTTGCCGTCCGCCCCGGCCAGTATCCGGTATACAGGCTCACCGTCCGGACCTTCCGTCACATCCTTGCGGCAATAGTGCCCGGTGGCCACATAGTCCGCCCCGAGATCCCTGGCAGCCTTCAGGAAGGCATCGAACTTGATGCGGCTGTTGCACATGACATCCGGATTGGGGGTCCGGCCCTTGGCATACTCCGAGAACATATAGTCCACCACCTGATGCCGGTAGGTATCCGACAGGTCGATGAACTCGAACGGTATGCCTATCCTGCGGGCCACCATCTCGGCGACCTTGCGGTCCTCCTCCCATTCGCATTCCCCGTGCAGGGTCCCGGTGATATCGTGCCAATTCTGCATGAACAGCGCGAACACATCGTACCCGGCCTGCCTGAGCAGCAGCGCCGCCACCGACGAATCCACTCCGCCGGAAAGCCCTACGGCAATTCTCTTACCCCGAAGATTCTCTTTTATTTCCATTCCAGACATCGTTCCTAACATTGGATTTTCAAAAATTCTGCGCAAAAGTAAGAAATCTTGGCGAAAATTTATATCTTTGCAGCCGGGTAAGTCTTACACGACCAGCTCCCATCCAACCTCCCCAGGGCCGGAAGGCAGCAAGGACACGATGGTCGTAGCGGTGCGATGTAATCAGCTTACCCTTTTTTTATGGCCCGACGGTACGACCTGTCATGAAAAAGGAGCGCACCCACCGTCTGTCAGGCAGTTTGCGCTCCTGTAAAATCAAGAGACACCCGCTATTCAGCAGCTATACCCAAGACCTGCATCAGCAGGTTCACTTGTATATCCGTCTTCAGTGAACAGTAATCTTTCTGTAAGATCAGAACCTATGAAGGAATTGTAAGATTTGCGAACGTACCGTTGAGCCTGTAGTACTCGTTGATGACAAAGTCGAATGTCACATTATTATCGGCATCAACCTCCATCGAGCCGCCGACTACTGCTCCAAGATTATTGTCATCAACTACCACGTGAGTGAATGAGCAATAGCTCGAGGAGACCTCACCTTCTATGATGCTGAATGCCGTGTTGGTACCGGTAGGCACCACATTGTAGGTTCCTGACTCCAGGCTTCCATTGTCGATATTGGCGTAGATAAGTGCTGTCATCTCTATCCCGTCATCAGTACTGAATACAGCGACAACCCTGCCCACCCCGCTGTCTGTAGTTGTCATATCTATCTGAACAGACGTGAATGTCAGATCAAGATCATAGTCTATCTCGTACTCAAACATGGTGGTAGGGTATTCTGACTGTACTTCACTGTATTCTGTTCCGTTCTGCGCAACCACGACAAGAGTATATGAGGTGTTGGCTTCCAGGCCTTCCACGACCACTTCCTCCTGGGTCATGTCTACCTGCGTTCCATTCAGAATTATCTCATCCGCATGCGGAATCGCTTCACTTCTGCCGATTACCATATAGGATATCGCTTCTGCATTCTCGCTGCTGTATGTAAAGGCAATGCTGTTCCTGGCCGGAATGACGGACTCTATTGCCAGCGTGGGAACGGCAGGTTCATCAGGCTCGCTCTGGGAAGTCGCTGTTTCCAGTATGGCGACACTGCTGTATATCTCACCGTTCAAAGCTGCTGCCGCAATGGTATAAGATGTACCTGCCGTCAGATTGTCTGCCGTATATGTTCCGGTCCCGGTGCCGACCTGATGTCCGGAGCTGATTATCTCCTCGGCTCCCGGAACAGTGGTTCCTGTCTCCACGATCTGCCATGCTACTGTCTCCGCATCTACAGGTGTCAGTGTGAAGTCAATGGATGTCTCGCGGGCCTCGATGAGAGATATCGAGATTTTCGGTTCTACAGTAGCGGGACTCTTCTCACAAGAGAATAAAGACAAGCAGGCCAGTCCTGCTAAAATTGCTGAAATATAATCAGTCTTCATTGATTGTATTGGTTTTGAATTTATTGATGTGTATTATGAATTTCTCAATACTGCCGGAACTGAAGTGTCTGCAGCTCCGACTTCCATTGCAGGTTACCTCGGCATCCAGCTATATGTAGCCAAGGCAGTGATTATGACTGCACCGTCGGTGATGTCACAGGGAGGAGCAGTCTTCTTGGCTGACTGCTGCAATGTCGTGGAATGACGGATTGCAGAATATCGCCGCATGGCCGTCACAAATGTAAAGTCAGTAATCGCTTAACGAAAATTTACTAAGAATCGCTAATGAACTGATGAGTTAGTGAAATGCTCTGCATCTTGCTTGAATTAATGGTCAGTTTTAAATAATGCAAATTTAAAACAAAAATCAGACAGTGACAAGTCTGTGACAAAAAAACGTCATGCAAGTCGGACTTGTCACTGTATTGCCATGGAGCGAACCGGAGGGTCTGCTGCGGTAATATTTGCACATCCCGCTTTTTTTTCGTATCTTGCAATGTTTAAACTTACATTTGATATGAAACGACTTATTATTACCCTGACTGCTGCCGCCATAGTCTTCTCATGCTCTGACCGGACTGCCTCGGACGGCATCAGCGTCATAGACGCCGACCTGACCGGCAAGGAAGTAATCGAACTGAATCTGGCGGACCTGAAGAAGACTGCCCTGGAATACTCCGATGAGAGCATAATCGGATATGCAACGAATTTTTTACAGGCTCCCCATGGTTATATACTGAAATCCAGCAGCGGGAATACCGTCAGACTGATGTATTTCGACAGAGAAGGACAGTACATCTGCGACATCAGCCATCAAGGCCGCGGGCCAGGTGAGTTTCTGGATGTGTCGTCAATATACATGACAGGAGACACACTGACCGTCGCCAGTTTCTATGACAAAGAAAAACTCCTGCGCTATCTCATCACCCCCGATGGATACGAGCCTCTGGCCGGAGTACCCATCAAGCAGCTCAACTGGGGCATTTCCAAAATCTTCTCCACCCCTGACATCCCCGGCAGATATTTCGTGAAGAACACCTGGAACGGTACACCCGGATGGACCACTCCCCTGTTCACCATCTACGACAAAGACTGGAATATCGTGGACACATGCAGGACCAAACACCCCGAAGGAGGCTTCGCATCCCCTTATCCGATATCCAGGGCCGGTGACAGAATCTACCTCAACCAGGCGTTCTCAGACACCATCTACGTTGCCTATAATGACAGAATAGATCCGGCACTGATAATCGATTTCGGTCAAAGCGACTATCCCGCCGACATCAAGTACGACGTCATGAAGCGGTTTGAGTTCACAAAAGAGCATCCGGACGCTCATTACCTGATACACAACGGCTCTCTGATAACAGAGGACAAGGCATACCTCTACCTCAGTTCTGCACAGGGTCCGTACATCCTGGTCTATGATATGGCTGAAGACACATCCACTTTCTACCGGATAATGGATGAGGACGGAGACGCTGTCGCCATGTCGTACATATTCGCATCCCCTGACGGCAAGATCAATGGCATCTTCCAGTCTGTCAGCGACAAGAATCCTGCCGTCTACGACATCTCCTCCCTATAGGCCGTTAAAGATAAAGGACAGAATATCCTCCACGCAGGAAAATATGACAATACGGCTGAGGCCTCCCGCAACTACACGACGGGAGCCTCTGCTCTTTTCTGACTTCGTCATTTATACTGTTCACGCCTCGGCAGAACAAATAAATTTGTTCTGCTCTCGGCTTCTGCGTATATTTGTGTTTCACAAATAATTAAAAATAGGAATTATGACACCGAACAGAACGTATATTGCCATGAATCTGTTTAAGGCGATGACGGCTGCGGCATTTATGCTCAGCGCCGTATCATGTAGCGACTACATACCGGGGACCATGACCCAGAAGACATCCGGGACATACAGGCTCTCGGATGACAGCGAGGCCGAACTGGACCTGAAGATAAACGTCGAGTACCTTATTTCCGGGCCGGACAAGGGGGTCATTGACAGCATAAACGGATGTATTGCATCGGCCATGTTCGGAGATGTGCCGACAGACATCAGCATAGAAGATGCTGTTACTGAATACAAAGACAAAAAGGTTGCCGAGTATAGGGAGGTCAATCTGCCGATTCTGGTGAGGGACAGTACCATAGACCGTCATCCGGCCTCAGCCAGCTGGTCGGACTACACCACCGGTGCCGTAAGCGGCTTCTACGATGACATCCTTTCCTATACCGTCACCAAATACACCTATACCGGAGGTGCCCACGGGACCACCTCTGTCAAAGCACTTAATCTTGACATGAAGACCGGAGCGGCTGTGACCGAGGAAGATATGTTCAAAGCCGGATACGCAGACAGACTGTCCGGGCTCCTTGCCGGCCGCCTGCCCGAATCGCTGGAAAATCCGGCCGACACATCCATGCTGTTCGAGAAAAACATCCGTCCCAACGGAAACTTCACCGTATCCGACAGCGGTGTCACCTACATCTACAACCAGTACGAGATCGGCCCCTACGTCATGGGGACAATAAAAGTCACTGTCCCTTGGAATGAACTTGAAGACCTGCTGCCCTGAAGCTATTCAGCAACAGGAATAGCACTGCCATCGAAAATAAACGGCAGAATATCGTCCACCGAGGAAAACACGACAATACGGCTGAGGCCTCCCACGATGACACGGACGGGGGCCTCTGCCCTTTTCTGGGTCTCGGCCAGCACCTGACGGCACGCACCGCAGGGCCAGGCCGGCTCGGGGACCATCCGGCCGTCACGGCAGGCTGTTATGGCGATGGCTCTTACGGCCAAACGGGGATATTGCGCATGGGCCGCGAAGAGGGCAGTCCGCTCGGCGCAGAGGCCCGAGGGAAAAGCCGCATTCTCCTGATTGGCCCCGGTGACCACCGTACCGTCCGAAAGGAGCACCGCCGCTCCCACATTGTACTTGGAATAAGGGGCATACGAGCCTTCCGTCGCCTCGACCGCCCTTTCCAGCAGCGTGCGGTCCGCCTCATCCATCTCCGCCATCGAGGCATATTCCTGATAATCTATCGTGAGTCTTTTCTGTGCCATGGCATCTATCATTTATTGCTTTGACGAGACAAATTTAACAATTCCGCCGGGAATTTTCTAACTTTGACTTAATAACTATCTGTAACAGTTGCCTTATAGGGTGGGGCACCTTTCCAGGCTAAATCTGAAGTCTCTATCGTCAAGGTATTCTCGGCTTTTATCCAATCGTTCCCGAAAACAGTTATGGCCAGGTCTCACACTGTCGACCGGAGACATTGCCTCAATGCTCCGGCTGAGGCTTTCACTGGCATCCCAGTATGTCGTCATTTAACATTTTCCGCAAAATGCAATAACCAACTACCAAGCGGTTGCAACATAATTAAATGTTAAGTGATGATGCGGCGGTCGCAAACGGCTTTAGCTTTCAGACAGCGGCCCTTCGAGATACTGATAGCCGGACAGTCATGCTGCCACATAGTCACACAGCCGGAGAGCCACACAGTCATGCAGCCACACAGTCATACAGCCATGCAGCCATACAGCCATACAGCCACAGTCTGTTATGCTCATTTTTTCATATTACCGTATTCCACAGCAACTTACGTTGAACTGGTGACTTACAGACTGAAGGCTACCGACGCCTGTCTGTTATCCTGATTTTCGCCTACCTCTCTGTATAACAATACTTTACACAAATATTCCGATTACAGACTCGTCAGGGAGAAAATATGCTGACCGCGGAATAACCCTGCCACAGCTCCTTACAGGCGCATTTAAATGAGCACGTGTCACAGTGCACCGCTCTGTCTGTTGTCGGCATAACCATGTAATCACATGCTATCCAGATAAATACAAAAAACGGCTATTTACAGACTGCAGGCGGTGCGGTAAAGAATCATTATAGACTTCGCCGCATATATTGTTGCGCCTCGGCATAGCAAATAAATTTGCTCTGCGCTCGGCTTCTGCGTACATTTGTACTATGGATTGGGATTTTATCATACACTGTATACTGGCCGTGGGGCTGTCGGTGACGCTGCTGGCGTTGCTGGACTCCCGTATAAAACTCAAGGCGGAACGCAAGAAAACATCCATGTTCTACGGCATCTCCAAGAATCTGGAAGGGGACACATGGAAGCAGAAAGATACCATCCAGGAGCAGAAGCAGGAAATCGAGAGCCTGGAGGCAGACCTCAGGGAAAGCAGGGCCATGGCTGAAAGGCTGATGCAGCGCAGCAGTGCAGATGCAGGTGCAGGCAGCGGAAATCAGGAGGTCAAGCCATTGACCCAAAGACTGCTGATGCTGTCGGACGAACTGGCCAACATCTGCTACGAAAGCTCTTCCCGCCCGGAAACCATGGGCCGCAGGATAACACAGACCCTACACACCGGACTTACGGGCCGCGAAGCCCAGGCACAGATAGACGCCCTCATAGAAGCCTCGTACCCCGGCTTTCTGGACGACCTCCATTCCGCATTCCCCTGGATGACGGAAGACGACCGCCTGCTCGTCTCGCTGATGTGCTGCGGCATCACCCCCAACGCCGTCAGCATCATCCTCGGCATGGACATCAACAGACTCAACAAATGGAAAACCAGACTGGCCAAGCAGATGAACTCCCCCGTACGCCTCTCCAAGTTCCTCAATGAAAAGCTCCTCGCCTACTGCAACGAAGCTCGTCCGGCATCCTGACAAACAGGCTGCCTCCGGCAAATGCTACGCAACGGATCCACAAAAATTGATTTGGCCTTTTTGACAAATTATCCTACTTTTGCAAATCAACAGGATTGTTACATCTTTGACTTAATATTGAATTATGAAAAATTTACATGCCCTGCTGGCCGCACTTCTGCTGGCCGTCGTATCATGCATTGTATCATGCAGCCCCGACAATTATGACCAAAGGCTGGATCTGATTGAAGATAGACTTGACGCACTGGAAGACCTCTGCCTGCAATTGAACGGGGACATCGAATCACTGAAAACCATTGTATCCGTACTGCAGGATGCGGATTTCATCACAGGGGTAGAAGAAATATCCGAGAACGGAGTCGTAACAGGATACATAATCCATTTCAACAACCATGAAAGCATAACCATCCGTCACGGACAGGACGGGCAGGACGGGCAGAATGGACAAGACGGGCAAGATGGTGAAGACGGACAGGACGGGACATCCCCTGAGATAGGCGTCAAGCTGCATACAGACGGACTGTATTACTGGACATTGAACGGAGAGTGGCTTCTGGATGAAGACGGGAACATGATTCCAGTAAGCGGAAAAGACGGTGAAGACGGGCAGGACGGACAGGACGGACAGGACGGACAGGACGGTGAAGACGGGCAGGACGGGAAGGATGGGCAGGACGGAATCACACCGCTGTTAAAAATAGAGGACGGATACTGGTACATATCTACGGACAACGGCCAGACATGGACACAGCTCGGCAAGGCGACAGGTGAAGACGGACAGGACGGACAGAATGGCTCCGACGGACAGGACGGAGACTCCTTCTTCGCTGACGTGGCCGTCGGCGACGAGTCTGTAACCTTTGTTCTCGTTGACGGCACCGTTTTCGAGATACCCAGAATGAACACACTGGAAATATCCTTCGATCTGGACAATGTCGTACTGGACACTGGTGTAGAGACCCAGGTTGAATACACCATTACAAGCAGTACCGGGACTGCCACGATAGAAGTTTTGACTTCCGCAGACATAAAGGCAAAGGCCGTACCAGGCAGCGATTATACACAGGGATACATCAGCATATTGCCAGAATCCGCTATCGATGAATACAGCAAGGTGGTCGTGCTCGTCGGAAACGGAGACAAGGTAATAATGGAAAGCCTCGCTCTGGAAGCTGCACAGATTTACATATCGGACTCCAATGACAGACTCAATATAGGTGCTGAGGGCGGAGAACTCACACTGTACTACATGTCGAACATGGAAAGTGCAGTCACGATCGGCACGGATGCCGAAGGCTGGATCAGCGAAGCCGACACCAAGGCCATGACGGAAAAATCTTCCGTAGTACATGTTGCAGAGAACACCACTGGCGCAGAACGTTCCGGGACCGTCATCGTCGGAAATCCTGACGGGACGCACATCACCTATACCATCATACAATCCGGATACAGAAGCGACGAAAACCTCAGTCAATTCTTCGACCCGCTGTTCGCACTGGAACTGCAGGCCCGCGGATACATAGCAGATGCAAACCTTATAACCATTGACGAGATTAATAATATAACTTTTATAGATGTCTCTGGCGAAGGATGGAACGGAGAACAGCAACAAATCATCTATGGCAATCTGACATCTCTCAAAGGTATAGAATATTTCACGGCACTGGAATATTTAGGATGCAGCTATAACCAGATCACATCACTTGACATCAATGACAATACAAATCTTACTGGGTTATGGTGCGCAAACAACCAACTCACCTCACTAGATGTATCCAACAATACCAAGCTTACTGTTTTAGAATGCGGCTCAAACAAACTCACATCACTCGATGTTTCTAACAACAAAGCATTAATATGGTTATTCTGCGCAAACAACAGACTAACATTCATCGATGTATCAGAAAACAAAGAGCTGGAATCCTTTGACTGTAGCACAAACCAACTAGCAGCACTCGACATCTCCAATAACACAATGTTGACAGGGCTGAGTTGCAACAACAATCAGCTCACCCAGCTTGATATATCAAACATTACTATGCTGACAATACTGAACTGCTTCAAGAACAAGCTCACTTCGCTTGACCTATCCAACAACTCTGATTTGACATTTTTGAGCTGCTACAGTAACCAGATCTCTTCCCTTGATTTATCCAACAACACAGCTTTGGCAAATTTATTCTGCTACAGCAACCAGCTCACTTCCCTTGACATTTCAAACAACACAGCTCTGACAGAACTTGACTGCAGCTACAACCCGGGTTCAAACGGCACTTTCGTTGTCTCTGCCTGGTTTGACAACAATTCCATCCCGACCGCAGACTTCACTACCGGCAGCTGGGTTTACAATGGCTCCACCATCACCATAGACTATCAGATAGCAGGCGAGATGGACATCACGGCAGAATTCGACCCGCTGTTCGCACAGGAACTGCAGGCCCGCGGATACATCGCAGATGCAAATCACATAACTCTTGACGAGATTAATAATATAACTTTTATAGATGTCTCTGGCGAAGGATGGAACGAAGAACAGCAACAATACATCTATGGCAATCTGACATCTCTCAAGGGTATAGAATATTTCACTGCACTGAAATATCTGTACTGCGACTACAACCAGCTGACACAACTTGACGTCTCTAACAACCCCGAACTGACAGATCTGAACTGCGGGGAAAATCAGCTGACACAACTCGATATCTCTAACAACCCCGAACTGACAGATCTGAACTGCTGGATAAATCAGCTGACACAACTCGATATCTCTAGCAACCCCGAACTGACAGATCTCGAATGCATGGGAAATCAGCTGACACAACTTGACATCTCCAACAACCCCGAACTGACAGATCTTGACTGCGGGGGAAATCAGCTGACACAACTTGACGTCTCCAACAACCCCGAACTGACATATATCAGATGCGAAGGAAATCAGCTGACACAACTCGACATTTCCAACAACACGGCCCTGACATCGTTGTACTGCGGCAACAACCAGCTGACACAACTTGATGTCTCTAACCACCCCGAACTGACAAATCTGAACTGCTGGGGAAATCAGCTGACAAAAATCGACATTTCCAATAATACTAAACTGACAACCATATGGTGTCACAGCAACAATCTGGAACTGATAGACCTTTCCAACAGTGCTGATTTGACTGTCATACATTGTGCTTACAACCAGCTGACGCAACTTGACGTCTCCAGCAACCCCGAACTGACAAAACTGGAATGCATGGGAAATAAGCTGACGCAACTTGACATTTCCAACAACAAAGAATTGTCAGACCTTGGATGCTCAGGCAACCCCGGAGCAAACGGCACTTTCGTTGTCTCTGCCTGGTTTGACAACAATTCCATCCCTACCGCAGACTTCACAACCGACAGCTGGGTTTATAATGGAAATACCGTTTTGATTGAATACGTAAAAGTTTCTGAATAATGCAATATATAAATTGCAGCTGCGACGCTGACCGCTACTACGGGACAAGCGATATTCGACAGGACAAGAAGCTTCTGCAGAATGTACATGCTATTTCCTTCAACAATAAGCCCGGTTTCTCCATAGCCGGGCTTTAACTTAACAGCAGCTAAATAAAACCTGTTAATTAAATTCACGGGGGCACTGGCAAAATATATTTCTTTACAAATCAACACATTACACTTTGCCATCGCCCCAAACGCAGGTTTCAAACGCCCCGTTTGGGGCAAGGCATATTTGAGTATCAGGCATTTACGTTCTAAAATGCCCCGGCAGATATTATTTCTCAGCCTGATTACCAGAATTCTTCCACCCCTCCACATGACGCAAGTCCAAGCACGCATGCCCAGGGGGAGAATGTGGCATGATACCGTTTCTCAGGCACTTCCCAGAAATGCCAAAGACTTCCTTTATGAGGCCTGAAACATCTGACAGTCAAAACTTTCAGAACTGAAAAAACTTCCGGAAGCGTCTTGCCTCTTGCACGGCTCAGGCACTGCGCTTAATTTTGCGTCACTACCGACAAGCAACAAAAACCAAAGCAAGCGACAAGTCATGAAACGGATACGATTCAACCGGCATACCATCTTCTCCACAGTCCTGAATGTGGCGGGACTGACACTCGCCTTCACGGTATTCATGACAGTAATGGTACAGGTACTCTACGATCTCCGCTACGACCGTTGCTATCCTGGATACGAAAAAATATACCGGCTGGAGAGTACGCCTCCCGGAGGTACTGGAGAGTTCTATCCGGTAATATCCCGGCCCATCATAGAATACCTGAAGACCGCCATTCCGCAGGCAGAACACATAGCCGCATACCGGTATCTGAAAGGCCGATCGGACCTGTTCAACGAGACAGGTACTGATGCGGCGGGAGTCAACCTCCGCTTCGGCTTTTCAGACCGCAATCTGCTGTGCGTGTTCCCGTTCAGCTTCATCAGCGGAGACACCACGGAATACGGTGCCCCGGGCACTGCCGTAATTTCCGCTAAAGGAGCTGCCAGACTTTTCGGCAACGAATCCCCCATCGGGAGGGAAATCTGCTTTACGGTCACCAGCAATCCGCGCCCATACCGGATATTGGCCGTATATGAGGACTTCCCGGACAATTCCACAATGGACAACGAGATCCTTCTGTCCCTTGGTACAGGAGACATGGAGGAATGGTCCAACTGGGGACTGGGCTGTCTCATGACACTCTCGACATACGAAGGGGCACAGGCCGCAGCCGACTCCGCAGCATCATTCATCGGCAAGCAGGTGTTCCAGATAGGCGGGGTCAATTTCAGGCTCACCGCTCTGCACGATGCACACTGGACCAAGGACATATCGTCGGACAACATCGGCAAGGGCAATCTCGCCACTACCCTTGTACTGCTTTCCGTTGCCCTGATCGTCATAATAATAGCAGCGATAAACTTCATCAACTTCTCCATGGCATCCGTACCTTTCCGGATCAAGGGCATCAACACCCGCAGGGTCCTCGGAGCCTCACGCGGCGAAATGATATGGAGACAGATGACAGCGGCACTGGGACTTACCGTTCCCGCTTTTATCCTGAGCACAGGAGTAATGGCCGTCATGCCGTCCTCCGGCATCGCATCCTGCATCTCCGACTCTCTGAGGGTACAGGACAACCCTCTCCTCATCGCCATGACACTCTGCATCGCTGTGGCAGTAGCTCTTATCGCAGGTGTCTTCCCGGCACGGTACAGCACCTCGTTCAATCCGGCCATGGTTCTCAAAGGCTCATTCTCCCTTTCAGCACGCGGACGAAGGCTCAGGACCATACTTATCGGCATACAGTACGTCATATCCTTCATTCTGATTCTCAGTTCCATGTTCATTGCCGTGCAGAACAGGTACATGAAAAGCTACGACATGGGGTTTGACAAGGAGCAGGTCCTGGAAGTCACCATTACGCAGGATGCTGCAGCCAAAAAGGAGACCCTGCGCGGCATGCTGCTGGAACACCCGGGGATAACAGGCGTCACATTTTCGTCCAACTCGATAGTATCCACCGACATAGGAGGCCAGGGCCAGAACTATGAAGACAAATTCGTCATGTATGACATGATGCAGGTGGACTACAACTTCATACAGTTTTTCGGCCTTGAAATAATCGACGGACGGGACTTCCTGCCTACCGACGACATGCGCAAAGGAGCTGCCGTCATCTTCAACCGGAAGACAATGGACACCTATCCCTTCCTTCATTCGGAGCTCAGCATGCACAACGGGGACGATGGCCTGAGCCACATCATAGGCGTGGTAAAGGACTTCAATTTCAAGCCCATGCAGTATAAAATATCCCCTATGGCCCTTTACAATCCAGGGGCCCCCGCACAGGCAGCACCGATGACGGTCATGTACGCAAGGATACGTCCGGAAGGAGCCAGGGAAAGCATAGACTGGATACGCAAGAAAGTATGCGAGGCGGATCCTTCGCTGACAGGGGATGATCTGGACATACATTTTCTGGACGAAAGCATAGGACGTCTCTACAGTAACGAAGACCGGCTCGGCCGCCTGATTACAGTTGCCGCAGCCATATCGATGCTGATCTCCGTCATCGGCATCCTCGGCCTAGTGTACTTCGAGACGCAGTTCCGCCGCAAGGAGATAGCCGTCCGCCGCGTGCATGGGGCATCGGTAGCGGAGATTCTCACCATGATCAACCGCTACTACCTGACCATCACCCTCATCTGCTTCATCCTGACCGCACCCGTCTCCTTCATCATCATCCGCAAGTGGGTGTCCTCTTTCCCCTACCGGAGTCCGGTACCGGTGTGGATATTCATTGCCGCCCTTGCCCTGACTGCCGCCGTCACGGCCGTCACCGTCACCCTCTGCAGCCGCCGGGCCGCACTGCGCAATCCGGTCGAGTCCATCTCCAATGAATAGAATTTTTTCGTACTTTTGTCCGTTCAGACTCACAGCTGAACTGACGACATGAGACAGACACTGAATTTTAAGAAAATCCAAGCACTCATCACGGGAGCCGTGGCAGCCGCCGTCCTCATACTGACAGCCCTGCCCGGATACAGCCAACAGCAGCAGACCCGCGAGGAATACATCGAAAAATACAAGGACGCGGCCATCCAGTACATGAAGACCCACGGCATACCGGCCAGCATCACCCTGGCCCAGGGCTGCCTGGAGTCGGCCAACGGCAACTCCGACCTGGCCGTCAGGGCCAACAACCACTTCGGCATCAAGTGCCACAACGACTGGAAGGGCCCGACCTACTACAAAAAAGGCGACGACCCGGGGAAATCATGCTACCGCAAGTACCGCAGCGCCTCCGAGTCATTCAAGGACCACTCGGACTTCCTGCGCTACGGCCAGCGATACGCATTTCTCTTCGACCTGCAGATCACTGACTACAAGGGCTGGAGCCACGGCCTCAAGAAAGCCGGCTACGCCACCGACCCCAAGTATGCCCAGAAGCTGATTAAGATTATCGAGGACTACCAGCTCTACCGCTTCGACCGGGAGATATACGCCAAGGCCGAGAAGAAACCCGACCTGCTGCCTCCCAGCCCCAGCCAGCTGCAGCAGGTCATGGAGCTCAATCCCGCCAAGAACTCCCTCCTCTACAAGTACTCCCGCAACCGCACCATCTACGTGCGCAACGGTGTACCCTTCATCCTCGCCGGAGACCTGGACACCTACGAGAGCATCGCCGAGGAGTACAACCTCTTCACAGGAGAACTGCTCCGCTTCAACGATCTGAAGAAATCCCGCGACCTCGTACCGGGCACAGTCGTCTACCTCCAGCGCAAGAAGGGAAAGGCTCAGAAACACCTCGAAATACACATCGCTGTGGAAGGCGACACCTACTATGACGTATCCCAGAAATACGGAGTACGCATGAAAAAACTCTTCAAGTACAATGACTACAAAAGCGGAGACATCCTCCACATCGGCGACGAGATATTCCTCCGCAGGCACAGATAGGACAATATGAACCGCAGGACACTCATCATCGCAGCAGCGGCCGCCGCAGTCATCATTGCGGCCTTCGGCCTCAACTGGTACATCACTTATAAAAAGCCCAACACCGTGCAGGAAGGCGTCATCCTCATCTACCGCGACGCCACCTATCAGGCAGTGGAGGACTCCATAAAAGCCTCAGGTACAATAAAGAATCTCAAAAGCCTGGAACGTGCCGCCCGCAAGCGCAAACTGGCAGCACATTTCGAACCGGGCCGCTACGTCATCACCCCAGGCATGTCGAACCAGTACATAATAAGAATGATAGCCAACGGCTGGCAGACTCCGGGGAAAGTGACGCTCAGAGGATACATCAAGACTCTGGACCGCCTCGCCGCATTCCTGGGACGCAACTTCGAGGCAGATTCGGCCGCATTTGCCGCTACCCTGCAGGACACTGCCCTGATGGACTCGCTGGGATTCCGTCCCGAGACATTCATCGGCATGTTTATCCCCAACACCTACGAAATTTACTGGACAGACAGCCCTGAAAACGTAGTGAAACGTTTCTACAGGGAATACAACGCATTCTGGAGCGGAGAGCGCGACAGCCTCGCCAAAGAGATAGGCCTGGACAGGAACGAAGTCATGACTCTCGCCTCGATAGTCATCGGGGAGACCAACAATGCCGGAGAGATGCCCAAAATAGCCGGAGTGTACATGAACCGCCTCCACCGCGGTATGAGGCTTCAGGCCTGCCCTACCGTCATATACGCCCATCTCGACACGGAACCAGGGCTCAGGCGACTGCTCAACCGTCACCTGCAGATCGACTCGCCCTACAATACGTACAGAATAAAAGGGCTGCCACCGGGACCGATCTCGATACCCACTGTGACAGCCATCGATGCGGTGCTGCACTATGAAAAGTCCAGCTACCTGTATTTCTGTGCCAAACCGGAATTTGACGGGACACACAACTTCGCATCCACCTACAGTCAGCACAAGGCCAACTCCAGAGCCTACAACAAGGCGTTCCGGGAGAGGGAAGCCTCCCGCAAGGCTTCCAATGCCGCCTGAAACTCGGGGCTTCCTGAATTCATCACCCTATAGAAACAGTCTCGCGACACTATAGAGCTGGCAGCCAAGGCTTTCATATATCTGCGCAGATCTTCGCGCGAACGTTCCAGCCCGGCCTCGTCAAGTGCCACACCCCTCTCCTCCGCAAGAGCCACGAGCTCTCCGATCATATCGTCAGTCACTTCGAAATCCCGGTCAAACTTCTCGAAGCTGCGGTACCTGGAAGTCCATGCCCTGCGGTTGCGGTCGCACAGTCCGTTCATGTATTCTATAACGAGCCCCTGTCTGAGCAAAGCCGCATAGTAGGACGAATACGATGTCGTATCCTGCGGCACAAACACGTCAGGCATGATTCCCCCGCCTCCGTACACAGTCCGTCCCTCCTTGAGGGTACGGAACTTGAGCGAGTCCGGAAACTGTATGCTGTCCTTGCTGAAAGACTCCCCGCGGAGATACCTCTCATAGAAATCCATATAGTACTTGTCCGCATGCCCGGCCTCGTAAGGGGACTGTATTACCCTTCCGGAGGGCGTATGGTACCTGGCTATGGTCAGTCTCAGCTCCGATCCGTCATCCAGCGGTATTGCCTGCTGTACAAGCCCCTTGCCGAATGAGCGGCGTCCCACGATGATGCCTCTGTCCTGGTCCTGGATTGCTCCAGCCACGATTTCGCTCGCCGAAGCTGAATTCTCGTCAATCATAACCACCAGAGGGCCCTCGCGGTAAAGCCCGTTCCCGTTTGCAGATTCCTGCATTCTGGGTATTGCCCTGCCTTCCGTGTAGACGATGAGATCCCCCTTTTCCAGGAACTCGTTGGCGATATCTATCGCCGTAGGCAGGTATCCTCCGGAATTGCTCCTAAGATCCAGAATCACACCCCTTATCACACCGTCGAAAGAGCGCATGGCCTCCACTATCTCATCCCTGGATTTCGCCGCGAACCTGCTGAGCTTGAGATAGAGGACGTCATCCCCTACCTTGTAGGCCGCATCGAGACTGTTGATGGGTATCCTGTCCCTTGTCACCACAAAATCCAGAGGCTCGGGCACTCCCTTGCGCAATACAGACAGTCTTACCTTGGTGCCCTTGGGCCCGCGCAGCAGCCCGTAGACATCTTGATTGCTCAGGCCTATCCCCCCGACATCGGACGAATCCACCCTGATGATCTTGTCCCCGGCGAGCAGCCCCACTCTCTCAGAAGGGCCTCCCGCCACTGTCGCCTGTACAGTCAGCGTGTCCCTGATGATGGCGAACTCTATGCCTATCCCCTCGAACTCACCCTGCAAAGGCTCGTTCATGGCCTGTACGTCCTTGGCCGAGATATAGGCCGAATGAGGGTCCAGCTCTCCGACTGTCGCTATGATTGCCTGCTCGACCAGACTGTCCAGAGCCACATCCTCCAGATAGAGCCTGTCGATATAGAACAGCACCTGATTGTATTTGCCAGCAGCACTTCTCATTTCGCTGCGTTCCTGCGCAACACAATTCCACAATCCCAAAAGCGGCAACACCGCCGAAAGCACCAGTATTCTGGCTGTATTCCTTCTGATTTTCATTACAATTGTCTTTTTAAAGGTATTTCAAACTGTCGTCCTTCCCGGCCCAGCTCCGTATTGGGGAAAACTTCCCTGGCCTGCTCAAGCAGCACCGAAGGATCCTTGTACCGGGAAGAAAAATGTCCTATCACCAGCTGGCCGGCACCGGCTTTCAAGGCCGTCTGCCCTGCCTGGCGGGCCGTGGAATGATACATCTCCGCAGCCTTGCCGGCACAGTCATCCCCGAAAGTAGCCTCATGGTAAAGCAGGTCCACACCACGGACAATATCCGGAAGTGCATCGAACACTGCCGTATCGCTGCAATATGCAAACGAACGCGGAGCATAGGGACGGTAAGTAAGGACATCCGCTTCCAGAATCGTGCCGTCACTACGGACAGCATCCCTTCCGTCCTTGAGGGACAGTATCTCCTCCCGCGTAAGGGACAATGAGGAAACCGCATCCTTGCGTACATTGAGGCCAGGCTCACGCTCCCGGAAAATATAGCCGTACGCAGGAACCCGATGTACCAGAGGAAAGGCTACAACACTCATGCAGGCATCCTCCAGGACAGTTTCGGGGACATCAGACACTAGAGGGTGAAACACTATGGGATAGGTTTCCCTCTCAAGAAACTGCCCTCTGAAAAAATCAAGTATTGCCCTGAACGCCTCAGGAGCATATATATGGAGCGGATCAGTCCTGCCTGACATGGAAAGGGTAGACATGAGTCCGAAAATACCGAACACATGGTCCCCGTGCACATGGGACAGGAATACCCCGCCTGTCTTCATCAGGGAGAAGCCGTGTCTCTTCATCAGCATCTGGCAGCCTTCACCACAGTCGATAAGCAGCAAGCGCCCACATATATTCAATATGTGAGCGCTGGGGTATCTGTCCGTTGTCGGGGAGGCTGAAGAGACTCCCAAAGTCGTCAACGAAAACTTCATGAAAGAGTATTACTTGGCCTCCTGCTCCATCTTGCTCTTGAGGTCGGCAAGCTGTGCGATGTCACCGAGGGTGGTCTTCTCAAGGTTGGTCTTGAGCTTCTTCATTGCACTCTGGGTGCTCTCGCTATCGCGGCGGTTTTCCTCTTTCTTGGGCTCCTCCCATGTCTTGGTATGGGAGAGGACGATCTTCTTGTTGGACTTGTTGAACTCAACAACCTTGAAAGGCAGCTTCTCGCCTACGTTGGCTGTGGTACCGTCCTGTTTCTGGAGGTTCTTGATGGAGCATGTACCCTCAACACCCTCGCCCAGGGATATCACTGCTCCCTTGTCGGCAAAGCTGGTAACTGTTCCTTCGTGGATGGATCCGAGAGGATACTGTGTCTCGAATACGTCCCAAGGATTCTCCTCAAGCTGCTTGTGGCCGAGGCTCAGACGACGGTTCTCCTTGTCGACTTCGAGGACGACTACCTCCAGCTTGTCTCCGATAGAGGTAAACTCCGAAGGATGTTTGATCTTCTTGGTCCATGACAGGTCGCTGATGTGTACCAGTCCGTCTACGCCCTCCTCGAGCTCAACGAATACACCGAAGTTGGTGAAGTTGCGTACTGTTGCAATGTGACGGGAATTGACAGGATACTTCTCCAGGATGGTAGCCCAAGGGTCTTCCTTAAGCTGCTTGATACCCAGAGACATCTTCCTCTCCTCGCGGTCGAGGGTCAGGATCACGGCCTCTACCTCGTCTCCAACCTTCAGGAAGTCCTGAGCGCTGCGCAGGTGAAGTGACCACGACATCTCGGACACATGGATCAGGCCCTCGACGCCAGGCTGGATCTCGACGAATGCACCATAGTCAGCGATAACGACAACCTTGCCCTTAACCTTGTCGCCGACTTTGAGATTGGGATCAAGAGCATCCCATGGATGAGGCTGGAGCTGCTTGAGACCCAGGGCGATACGTTTCTTTGTATCGTCGAAGTCGAGAATGACGACGTTGATTTTCTGATCGAGATGAACGACCTCCTCGGGATGGTTGATACGTCCCCATGACAGGTCTGTGATGTGGATAAGTCCGTCCACACCGCCCAGATCCACGAATACACCGTATGAGGTGATATTCTTGACTGTACCTTCGAGGATCTGACCCTTCTCGAGCTTGCTGATGATGTCTGCCTTCTGGGCCTCGATCTCGGCCTCGATGAGAGCCTTGTGGGAAACTACCACATTGCGGTATTCGTTGTTGATCTTGACGATCTTGAAGTCCATTGTCTTGTTGACGAATACATCGTAGTCACGGATAGGTTTGACATCGATCTGCGAACCGGGCAGGAATGCCTCGATGCCGAATACGTCCACGATCATACCGCCCTTGGTGCGGCACTTCACGTAACCTTTGACGATTTCGTCCTTCTCGTAAGCCTCGTTCACGAGATCCCATGAACGGAGAGAATGAGCCTTTCTGTGAGAGAGAATCAGCTGGCCTTTCTTGTCCTCGGCTGTCTCTACATATACTTCAACCTTGTCACCTACTTTCAGGTCAGGGTTGTAACGGAACTCGGAGATGTTGATCACGCCCTCGCTCTTGTAACCTATGTTTACAAGAACCTCGCGCTTGCCTATAGCCATCACGGTTCCTTCCACTACCTCGTTCTCCACTACCTTGGAGAGAGTCTGGTTGTACTTCTCCTCATCGGCCTTGCGGTCTTCCATAGAGGAGTCATCTTCAAAGCTGTCCCAGTCGAACTTGTCGACAGGTACCGATGCATTGCTCTTGCGTTTGGGAGCCGTTGCATCCACTACGGGAACTGCCTCTTCCTGATAGGACTGGGCTGTTTCCTTCTTTTCTGCAGGAGCCTCAACTTCCTGAGTCTCCACATTTACTTCCTGTTCTTTTGTCATAAATAGTTAAACAATCTTTCCATTAAGGAGTTAGACAATATTTATAAACCCTTCCAAGCGGAAAGGAGCGCAAAAATAAATACTATTTTGCTGATATCCAAATATTTTTCCTGTCCCTGACACATATCGGCTGACATTGGAAACAAGGCATAATCTTTGCATGGCAGGGGCATAAACTAAAAACAGGCAAAATGAAGATCAAACATCTGGTAAAAGCAGGCCTCATCATGACGGCAGCAGTTTCCATCATGGCTTCCTGCGAAAAAAGGGAAGGTACCTTTTATTATAACGCGTACATGACGGCTGTCGAGACTGAAGGCCAGCCTTACAAATGCTACTTCGTCAGTGACGACTCCGTCAAGGTCATTCCCGTATCACAGTTCGAAAGTATCGGCACACTCAATACAGACGACAGGATATTCGGCACGTTTACAATACCTTCTGGTGAGATAACAAATCCGGTGGAAGTGGAATTCACTTCCCTCGTGAAACTGCCTCCCATGAAGATAGTCGAGACCATGTCTCCCGACACACTCGCTGACGACTACGCAAATCCTGTAAGCATGTGGCACAGCGGAGGCATCTACGGAGCATCCAGATTCCTCACCGTCTCCTACACGGTACAGGCCAGCAACAGCGGTGCTTCACACGACTTCTGCCTGGTCGACGACATGACTGCCACGGACAATCCTGACAAGGACGGCTACTACCACCTGAGATTCTCCCATGACTCCAATCAGGACCTGTCCCTCTATGCCATAACTTCAGTATCCACATTCCCTCTGAAGGACAAATATACCGCACCCGAAATCAAGGGCATCAAGGTACATTTCAACCCTTACTCGGTCGGGACCGACAGTACCCTTACCGTTACCTACTAACAGTCCTGCCGGAAAAAAGGATTGAGGCTGGCTGCAAAGTCTTTTGACTTTTGCAGCCAGCCTCAATCCGTATCCGGTCCGTCCAGGAACCTGGTGCCGGGGCCGGGAAATCTACAGGCTGTCCCCGAAATCTTCCTTGAACCTCCTGACTTCGTCAGTCAAAAAATGAAGATTTTATAATACATTGATAGATAATATTTTGTAAATTCGTGTCACCT
>CALVDF010000030.1 GCA_944326245.1 uncultured Bacteroidales bacterium | reverse complement strand
CCCTCCTTCCGGCATCCGGCTTTCCCCGGAAGCTGTTGGCGGAACCGGGAAGTTTTCGTAACTTGCGGATGTTTGGCTGCAAGTCCGGCCTGGCGCCGTTCCGTCCTTCCCGTGCATGATATCGTGATATACAGCATCAATAGAAACCAATAAAAAGTAGAAAATATGTATAAAGACGAAAGAAACGGAGAAGTGAAAGGGATATTGACAGTGATAGTCCTGTCGGTGTCTGTACTTGTGTCGGGGTGTTCGGACAAGGACTGCATGGTCATAAAGTCCCTGTCCCCTTCCGTAGAGATATCGTGCGAGGAACAGCCATACGACCCTTTCAAGGTCAGGATAGGCTCTTATGAACGTGTTCCCGGCTATTGGCTGGTGCGTCTGGACCCGCGAGGAGACAGCAGCGGCGATGTCTTTGCGGTGTTGGATGACTCCGGTAGGGAGGTGTGCCGTGCCGGGAAGTTCGGCCGTGGTCCCGAAGAACTTCTCAGCCCGGCCGTCCTTCAGGTATTGCCATTGGAGGACGACGTGCTGACGTACAGGGTCCTGGATTTCTCATTGGGGCGTTACTATACCTACCGTACCGACCTCCAGTCTGGCGGGACGGAGATCCGCCCCGAATTGGACCTGGGTACCGGCATGCGCGAGGTGAACTACCTTGGAGGCGGCCGTTACCTGTGCAATCCTGAGAACAACCGGTACTATTTCTACGATGCAGAGAGCGGAACCAGGACGTATCTGGAGGGCTGGGACGCGGACTACAATGCGCCGGTGGAGAACAGTCCCATATATGTGCCGGACCTTCAGACTAATTCCCTGGTGAGCTGCGATTCCACGTTGGTGTACATCTACGGTCTGAGCCTCCCGGTCATATATGTGCACAGCCTGTCTGACGGACGCCTTCTGAAGCGAGTCTATATCGAGCACACGCCGGAAGAGGTGTCAGAGATGGAACAGGGTCTGGAGTATCATGGGACCTATGTGATGTATAACCTGGGAGACAACCTTCTTCTGTGCTACTACGACTTCGAGTATGAGGAAGGGACCTACATTCCGGACATGTATTCCTACAGGATGGTTGTGATGGACAAGTCCTTCCGTCCTCAGGCGAGCTATGCGATCCCCTATGTGGACCGTTTTGTGCTGGATCCATGGACAGGCCGTGTCACAACCCTGAGTTTCGAGGAGGAGCTGTTCCGTATCTATGATCTGTCAGAATGGATGCAGGGGTAAAATATGGAATGCCATAGCCGTAATATTTCCTATCTTTGAAAAAATATGGAACATATGGGAACGAATATAAAAAAAACGGCCTTGTTGGCATGTCTTCTTTTCGTCCTGGCGCTGGTGACATCGTGCTTCCAGTCGTCAATAGATTCCCTCAGCAATGAATTCTATCTGGAAAACAATACGGGATACGAAATAGTGTTCGAGAATGAACGTGGCAGCACTTTGAAATGTCCCCCGCACGTGAGTACCCTTCTGGACAGGCAGAGCGTGTCCGCAGGTTTCGACTGGCTGTTCACGGACGGCTACGGGAAGGACTGGACCCGTATCCGCATAACCACGGATGAGGGCCGCCTGTCTTTCGGCTTCTACCGTTACAGCGGTGATCCGTTGAGCTCGTTTATCTGCAATGAGGGTAACTGGGACATTGAGGTGATCTCCATGGAACAATGGCGGGGACAGGAATATGTTCACGGTATCTGGACCCTGGTGTTGGAACAGGCGGAGTTCGATGCGGTCATAGACGAGACGGTGGAGTATTATCGTGATCTGGAAGACAAGGGGATAATATCCGTAGAAAAGGAGGGGCTGTCATGAACAGGATTCTGAAGGCAATGCTGAAGCTGGCGGTTCCTATCACGGGCCTTGCCGTATTTACCTCGTGCGTAGCGAGTTTTTATAGGGACAACTCTCCGGAAAACACTTTCAGGATCGACAACCGCACGGAGTATGAGCTGGTTTTCCAGTCGCGCTGGTCTCCGGAAACGGTGTGTCCTGCAGGAGAAAATACCCTTCTTGCGAATGGCCAGGCTGAAGACCGCTTCACGGTTTTGGGCAACTACCATCGCCTGGTAGTGCGTTCCGGTGAGGGTGAGGAGACATTCATGTTTGACGAGCTTATGAATGCTCCCCTGCGCAGATATTATCTGGAGGAGAGCAACTGGGAGATGGAGGCTGAAGGATTGACAGGGGACGATTCAGGGGAAGAGTTCCCTTACGGTACCTGGACTCTGGTGCTGGAACAGGAGGAGTTCGATGCGGTACTTGAAGCGACAAGACAGTATTATAAAGATAAACTATTGGAGAAATGGGAAGATTATCAATGATCATTTTGCTGGTTGCCGTCACAGGTCTTACGGCATCGGCGCAGTATGCCGGGCCCGTCACGGGATCCGGTCTGGATTACAGGAACGGGAACGTTTACACATCGGAAGGAGTCAAGCTGACACTGTCGACGGCGGCGGACTACATGCCCGAGGAGAACTACCGTTACTACCGTAGCGGTAAGAAGGTGTTCAACGCCGCAATCTGGACGAGTTCGGTGGGGGCGGTGGTTGCTGTAGGTTCCTTTGCGCTGGCATGCTTTCCTCCTGAAATCTCGTCTCAGGGTGGATTCATTCTTCACCAGTTGGGTGTCGGCGGGTGCATATATGCCGGATGTGCGGCAGTGCTGGCGAGCATCCCGATGTACTTCGTGGGTATGTCGAGGATGAAGACATCCGTGAATTTCCACCCGGTGAACCTTAGCTTCGTGACCCCTTCCGGCGGCATCGGCCTGGCACTGACGTTTTAAGCATCGGTGTCGTGTCACTTGCCGGTCTTCTTGCCATCGTGGCATGGAGGCCGGCATCTGCATGCCGTTGCCGCAGGATCCTCGGAGCACTGCAAACCTGGGTTGAACCTCGGAGCATCGCTTGGTATGCGCTGGTGGTTCTAGAGAGAGACGGGCAAGTTAAGATTGTTTTTAATGGTGTGCGGCGGCACGGACGGTTTTCCTGCCGCCGCCTTTCCATGCCCACAGGGGGAAGTGTACCGGAAATGCGGGAAACCGGTTCACTTTCCCGGAGGGAATGGACTGGGACGGCAGCCAGAAGAGGCTGTAGAACCGGTAGCACGGATTCCAAAGGGGGAAAGTGTACCGGAAATGCGGGAAACCGGTTCACTTTCCCGGAGGGAATGGACTGGGACGGCAGCCAGAAGAGGCTGTAGAACCGGTAGCACGGATTCCAAAGGGGGAAAGTGTACCGGAAATGCGGGAAAACGGTTCACTTTCCTCCCCGGTTTGCGCAGGTGAACCCTATTCGGCGTTTCCGGTTCACCTGCGGAAGTGTAACGGTGGTCTGGATGCCTACAGTGTGTTTTGCGGCAGGTGGCGCTTGGGAAGGAAAAACATTCGGGGAATGGCAAGATGGCTGGTGTAGTCTGCGACGGTTGACGGGTAATAATAGGGATGACTCGTCGGGTGGAAAATTTGAGTGGAAATATTCTCAGGGGGCAAGATAGCTCTTAAGTGCTTGATAATCAAGAGTGGCTTGCCCCAAACGGGGCGTTTGAGACCTGCGTTTGGGGCGCTGGCGAAGTGCTATGTGCTGATTGACAGTGTGATAGGTTTTTCAAATGCCCCGGCGGGATTGTAAAACAGTGAAACAGTGCACGGGTGTGCCTCTTTGCCGTGTTGGAGGGAAGGTGGTGACGGTTTCCGCGTATCATCGTCACCTTCCGGGGAAACACAGCGAGGTATTCCACTATCGCCAGAAAAGCCGGGGAAAGTGGAGATAGTTGAACGGCGGCCGGGGGAAACCGGAGGAGGCGGGGCGGGGCTCCGTGGCAGAGCTCCGTGGCAGAGCGTGCCGGCGGCGGCATCGTGAGCGGTTCCCGACGGGACAGAACTGGCCGGCCGGAAAGTAGGGTAGGCCGGCACTGACACCATTGAACTTCTTTCTGCGCTGACAGGCAACTTGAATCATGAAACACCTCGGCATTATGCAAGTGCCATAATATCAGCTATATATGATTTAGCCTGGTGTTTCTCGGGCTCGAAAAAGGTGTCGTAAAACACCGGCTCAAGAGCCATGTGCTTGTTATTCAATAATATGGCAAAAGGCCAGGTGTTTCGGAAATCCGCTATCCACTGTCAGCCATCTCCTTGCGTCCGGACAGGTGTGCATTGTTTCAGTGTTTTCCCGTAACCTGTCGGAAATGGGAGACGGGCGGTGTGCATGAACGTAGCATTAGAGGCATTCGCACCAAATGTAGCGCTACATGTCATGTCGGGTTGGCGTTCCTGACGAACCCGATTCTGTCTGCGTCTGATGGCCTTGTGGAAAATGCCGGTACCAGAACAGACCTATATTTGAGGAAATTTACGGATATGTTCAATATTTTTTATATCTTGCGACTGATTATCGGCAGGATTGGCTGGAGAAACGACCGTATGGGATTGCAGTGAACAGCGTGGAAAGCAATGCGGGCAGTATTTCGGTCCGGAGATGTGCCGGTTCTCGTGAAGTCATTCAGTGAACAGATTGTCAATTGTAATAAATTTCCGGTATGGACTGGCTAAGTATCGTCATAGCAATATTGGTGTTCGTGGTCCCGGCGTTGCTGGAGCGCGACAAAAAGAAGAAGCAGCGTGAGAGATGGAAGAAGACGGATCTTCCAGACCTTGAGGACGCTCAGGAATCTCTGGAAACCAGGGATGTGCAGAGGGAATTCGCCCCTGTTGATGGCAGGGACCTGACTGAGGATCCTTACCGGATGGAGAATGTTGAGCCTGCCGTCCCAGTGTCCGCCGTTACTGGACCCGCCGTTACTGGACCTGCTGTTACCGAGCCTGCCGTTACCAGGCCTGCGTCTGCCGTCTCTGAAGTCCGCCGGAAGCGCCGCTTAAATGCCCGGGACATGGTCATCTATTCGGAGATAATGCGTCCGAAGTATTTGGAAAATCGTGAGAAGAAGTAGAAAATCAAAATTTGTGGCTTTTATTTGAAAATTTTGTATCTTTGCATCAAGAAAGGGTCCCGTACTGACAGCGCGGGATTCTTTTTTTGATTTTTGTAAAACCAACAATATTTGTCAATTATGTCAGACACTCATTATGTGACAGCCGAAGGCCTCGAGAAGCTCAAGGCCGAACTGGCAGAGGCTATCAGCCAGAGACCTGTTATTTCCAGGCAGATAGCAGAAGCAAGGGATAAGGGGGACCTTTCCGAAAACGCAGAATACGATGCAGCCAAGGAGGCTCAGGGCCTTCTGGAGCTCAAGATATCCAAACTCGAGAATCTCGTGGCAAATGCCCGCGTGATCGATGAGTCGAAGATCAATACCGACCATGTCCAGATGCTTACCAAGGTTACTCTGAAGAACCTGCTCAACAACTCTACCGTGCAGTATACTCTGGTAGGTGAGAGTGAGGCCAATTTCCGCGAAGGCAAGCTGGCTGCCGGGACTCCTATCGGCAAGGCACTCATGGGCAGGAAGAAGGGTGAGGTAGTGGAAGTGAAGGTGCCTTCAGGAATACTTAAATTCGAGATTCTGGATATATCGCTTTAGGGGGAAACGGTATGGCGTCAGTTTTTACAAGGATAGTCAACGGGGAGATTCCTTCCTACAAGGTGGCCGAGACTGAGAGCTGCTATGCTTTTCTGGACATCAACCCTCTGAAGGAAGGCCATACGCTGGTCATCCCCAAGAAGGAGGTGGATTACATCTTCGATCTGGACGAGAAGACATATACTGAACTTCAGCTTTTCGCACGTAAGGTGGCCAAGGCTGTGAAGGCTGCCGTACCATGCAAGAGGATAGGCGTGGCCGTACTGGGTATGGAAGTCCCCCATGCGCATATCCATCTGGTACCTCTTGACAGCGAGGGAGATCTGGATTTCAGAAAGCCCAAACTCTCGCTGGACAGAGGACGTTTCGAGGAGATAGCAGCCTCCATCGCTGCAGAATATGCTAAGCTGTAGGCTATGACGACGGGAAGACGTTTTCGTTGGCTCCTGCCGTTTCTTGCGACTGCAGCTGTAGCATGCGGCAACAGGGACGAGGCCCGGGTGGATATTTCCCTGCAGGGAGCTCCGGACAGTACGCGGATAGTTGTGTCGCGTTTGGCCCTGAATGAGCTTCAGGCCCTTGACACACTGTACACTGTTCTTGGAAAGGCAGTATGTAAGGTGGAAGTGTATCCCGACTCGCCGGAATTCATCTATCTGACTTTCGGTGAAGGCGGCAATGTATCCCTGTTGCTTCAGAAAGGGGACAGGGTAAGTGTATCTGCCGGCTGGGATGATGCCTCAAAGGCGGAAATCAGCGGCTCTGAAGAGTCGCTGCTCATGCAGGAGGTCGATGCGGACAGCAGAAATTTCAGTTTCAGGTTTGATTCGCTGTACAGTGCATTGTCGCAGGTCCCGGAAAGCGGGGCGGAAGCGGCCAGACTCAAGCGTGAGTTGGGAAGCCTGTATGTCAAGTACAAACAGGAAGCCATAAAGTATATCATGGCACATCCTGCATCCATGTCCGTGATTCCGTTGCTGTATCAGAAGACATCTACAGGACTTCCGGTATTTGCGGAGGCAACAGATGCAATCATCATGGAACGTGTCTACGATACGCTGCGTACGGTGTATCCTGCTTCGCCGTATCTGGTTTCATTGGCAGACGAGGTAAGCCTGAGGCGCAATGCCATGGAAATGCAGTATAGGATAGAAGCTGCGCAGGAAGTGGATTTCCCGGAGATTGCTCTGAACGATATAGAAGGTAAGCAGCGTTCGCTTACTGCGCTTAAGGGCAAGGTTATCATACTCATGTTCTGGGATGCCTCCAATACGGAGCAGCGTGTATATAATACCGATCTTAAGTCCCTGTATGCGAAATATCATTCCAGAGGACTGGAGATATATCAGGTGGGTCTGAACTCGGACAAGACTGCATGGGCCATGCAGGTCAAGGAGCAGGAACTGCCCTGGATCAGTGTATGCGATCCTGCTGCCGGCGCATCTTCCGGCGCAATGCTGTACAATGTTACGGAAGTCCCTGCGATGTTCCTGATATCACGTGACGGTACGATAGTCGCCAAGAACCTGTTCGATACCGGCCTGCTGGACGGTGAGGTCCGCCGGCTGCTGTAGGTCTGTGGCATGATCTGAAATTGTCCGACAGTTATTTGCCAGGATGCAGTACTGCCTCCATCTTGCGTGACGGGTCGGCAGCTATGAATTCCTTGAGATAGAACGGTTCGAAGTATGCAGTGTCTTCGAACCGTTTTTCCTGCCATGCCGAGAAGGCTGCTTCGGCCATATCCTCGGCCTGGGGATGGGAGGGAACGAAAACGCATCTTCCGATATGTTTTTCGGGGATCATGTCCCGGTATTTTGCAGCACCGTCCCCGGCAAAGATCAATTTCCCGTACTTCTGCAGTTCTGATGCAAACGTGTCCGGCTCGAGGACTACGGCTGACGTATCCGTTGCCTGATGCCCGTACGAGTCATAGACTGCCGTGTACACTTCCATCCTGCGTGCATCTATCATGGGGATTATGGCGCAGTCTTCACCGGCGGTGCAGGCCCCTGTCCTGATAGCCCCTTGCGCTATGACTGTGAGGGTCCCTATGCCGATAAGGGGAATGCCGGCTCCGAAGCAGATGCCTTTTGCAGTAGAGACTCCGACGCGGAGTCCGGTGTATGAGCCGGGACCGGCGCTGACAGCTACTGCCGACAGTTCTCCGGCGTGCATCCCGGCACGGGAAAGTACATCCTGTATCATGGGTGCAAGCCCTGAGGCCTGACTTCTGGGTTCGGAGATATGTCCGGAGGATATGATTCTGTCTCCTTCGGCTATGGCTGCGGAACATACGTCCGTAGCGGTTTCTATAAGCAATATTCTATTCATTTGTTTCCCTGTTTTTTTGTTCGCTTTCTGTTGTAGGTTTGACTTCCATCCCGTCTTCCAGTATCCTGGTGATGGTACTGTACGGACCTGTTACGATGTCTGACGTATCCGATGGTGTCAGCCCGGATACGACCTCGATGTTCTCCATGTCCTGGATGCCCGTGACTATCCGGACTTTGTGTACTGTAGAGGCTTGCCTGTCAAGTACGTATACGCATCCGTCGGGAGTGACGGCCCTGAGGGGCACGGTGAGTACTCCCTCCTTGCGGTCGGTTTCTATCTCTACCGAAGCCGACATGCCGGGACGGAAAGGAATGGGATCTGCTGCAAGCAGGTCTGCGTAGGATTCAGGCAGGAACCGTACCTTGACTTCGAAGTTCGTAACGTCAGTCAGGGCGGAAGCGGTGCTGCCCAGATTCTTGGCCGAATTGGCTATCTGTGTCACTATGCCCTTGAAGACCCTACCAGGATAGGCATCTACCTCTATGTCGGCCGTATCGCCCTTGGATATGCGTATAATGTCGTTCTCGTTGACATCCACCTGCACTTCCATCACATCGAAGTCAGCTATGCGCAGCATCTCGGTGCCGGCCATCTGGGACGTGCCGACGACTCTCTCGCCCTTCTCGACGCTAAGGCTTGATACTATGCCGTCAATGGGTGAGTAGATGACGGTTTTGGTCAGGTTCTCTTCCGCTTCGTCCAGGGAGGCCACGGCGCTTTCGATATTGTACTCAGCGGCATTTAGCTGTTCGCGTGCTACTTTATATTCTGCCGTAGATGCCTGGAATTCCTGGAGGGATATGGCTTTCTGCTCGTACAGCTGCTTGTTGCGCATATAGTTCTGTTCCGCCTGTGTGAAGCTGGCCTGCTGTTGCTGATACTGGGCCCTGGTTGCGTTCAGGGTGGCTGCAGCCCTGTCCCGCAGCGATATGTAGACGTCCTGCTTTATTTTTATGACCAGATCGCCACGGCTGACCCTGTCCCCTTCCTCGACATTGAGCTCTATGATTTCACCTGATACGTCGGGAGAGATCTTGACTTCGGTCACGGGGTGTATCTTGCCGTTGGCCGGGATTTTTTCGATGATGGTCCCGATTGCCGGACGGGCAGTGGTAACGGGCTGGCCGTGCCCCTTGCCCAGCAGTGCATAGACAACCGTTGCCGCCACTACTGCCGCCAGTACAATCAAAACCCTTTTAAGTCCTTTGTTCTTTTTCATCTCTTTAAACTGTTATAGTGTCAGGGGCATACCTTTGTAGTAGTCTATGATCTTGAGCTGGAATACGAACTGGTATTTGGCCTGGATGTATTCCGAGCGTGCCTTGAAAAGGTTTGTACGGGCTACCGTGTAGTCTGTCCCGTTGAGGGCTCCGGTGTTGTATTTTTCCTGGACGTATCTCAAAGACTCTTCCATGGATTCGACATTGGCCCTTGCGGCTTCCATCTGCCTGAAGTAGGTGTCGGCTTCAGTCACTGCCGTCTGGATGTCCTTGTACAGGGTCTGCTGCTTCATCCTCAGGTCTATTTCCAGACTCTGCCTGGAGAGTTCGGCATTCTTCACGTTGGTCTTGACGGACCAGTTGTTGAATATGGGTATGCTTATGCCGATGCTCACTGACGGATTGATGTTGTCCCTGAACTGTTCGAAGAAAGGATATGTCTTCCCGTCGGGCGAAAGCGTCGAGGAGCTGTAGAATGTGCCGTAGCTGGCAGAAAGGGATATTTTGGGATAGTACTGTCCCTTGGCGGTGCGCAGGTCGATCTCCCCCTTGTCCAGGGCCAGTCGGGCGCTTCGGATTACGGGCATCGACTGTGCCGATGCATAGACAAGTTCGGGGTCTTCCCGGATATAGGAGCTGACAGCGCTGCCTATATCTGGAACGGCTATGGCAAAGTCTTCACTGTAAGGCAGGTCCAATAGCTGCTGAAGAGCGAGTGTGTTGGTAGCCAGCTGGTTCTGTGCTGTCACGACCTGGACTCTTTCAGTAGCCAGCTGCGATTGGATTTCCAGCAGTGACGTATAGGGTTGGCTTCCGGCATCGACGAGTTTGCGGGTATGTTCGCACTGCTCGGAGACTGACTGGAAACTTTCACGGGCAGCGGAGAGTATCTCCTGTGAAAGCAGGATCTGAAGGTAGCTTCTGGCAATTGACAGGGATATCTCGTCCTTGACCCTTTCGACTTCCTGTATGGAGATCTCGATACTTTTCTGCGAGCTTTTCAGGTTGTTGAGCTTGGATAGTCCGTCCAGAAGGTATATGGAAGCATTGGCTGACGCACTGGTGCTCTGCGACAGCTGGTTGTGGATGATTTCGAGGTTCTGGAGGTCTACGGACCTACCCCAGTTGAAATTGTGCCCGAGAGAAACGTTGAGATTTGGAATGAAGTTGAGTCTGTTCTGTGTCAGCTGGTTCTCGCTTCTGGAGACTTCGATGTTCTGCTGCCGGATGGTAAGGTTGTTGGCCCAGGCGTATTCGATGCACCTGTCCAGTGTCCAGACATCGTTCTGGGCCGCTGACGGGAATGAGAGTATGATGGTCAGCACAAATGCTGCTGCAAGGTGTTTCATGACAGTGCCTGGTGTATATACAATTTACAAATGTATAAAAATATTCGTAGAAAAGGTCCGCCGAAGCGGATAATGCACCGGCGGTACCTTTACGGCATATTACTGGCAGCCCGAAGCCTGAGGCTCCTTGAGCTTGCCTGTGAGCAAGTCATAAAGTGCTTTCAGCGCCGCGCCGACGAGGCGGCCCAGCATCCTCGCTACCTTGTCTTCAACCGACTTTGTCCCTCCAAGGACAGTGCAGGCCTGATATTGGCCGATGACGACAAATCTTTCCATAGCCATGCGTTTTGACATCAGTTGACAATGTAGTCGATTATCTCTTGACCGGTCCATCCTTCAATGAAGCCCAGGAAAAACTGGTCACAGTGCTTTTTGAAAAAGTTCACGATGCTGCCCCAGAGGCCACCCCCGCGGACAGTCGTGCTCAGGTCGGAATCAATACATTCAAACCCTGCGTACCCGTTAATAATTCTTTCCATGATTGTGAAATTTAAGGTTGTGCCACGGATAAAAGGCGCCGTGGCTTACGCCTGTGAATGCGCATTCGTGTTATTGATATCTATAATGTTGTCGGCGAGTGTCGATGCATTTTCTTCATGTGATATAAGCACTATGGTCATGCCTTGGTCCCGAAGTGTGAGGATGGTCTCCCTGAGCCTGTCACGGCTGTCACCGTCCAGATGTGTGGAGGCTTCATCCAGTATGAGGACCTTGGGTTTCCGGTAAAGTGCTCTGGCGAGAGCCACTTTCTGCCGTTCGCCTCCCGAAAGCCGGCAGGCATGTTCCCCGGTATGCGCCAGGATTCCTCCGGGCATGGATCCGATGGTGGTGTCGAGGCCTGCCAGAGTACAGGCTGCGGCTACGGACCTGATGTCGTACCCCTCATCTCCCATGACGATGTTTTCCAGTATGGTGCCGTCGAAAATGTCAGGTCTCTGCGGTACTATCGAGATGTATTTTCTCCATGCGTCAGTGCCGATGTTCCGGATGTCTATGCCGCCTGCGGTTATTGTACCGGACTGGGGCGTGTATCCTTTCATGAGCAGGGCCGCGACCGTACTTTTGCCGCTGCCGTTGCCTCCCCGGAGAAGATTGATCCTGCCGGGAAGAATGTCGAAGGAGAGGTTGTCTATCAGCTTCATCCTCCCCGGAAAGGAGAAACACAGCCCCCTTGCTTCTATCCTGTCTGAGGCCTCGGGTGTAAATGCGATGTGCTCTCCGGTATCTTCCTCTTCCATGTCCAGGATGTCGAATATCCTCTCCGCCGATATCCGGGCTTCCGCTATTTCCCTGTTGCTTTCAATGAGCATGACAATCGGGGAGGTGAAAACGGAAGTGAATGTGAAGAAGGACACGAGTTCTCCTATTGTAAGGTGTGACCCGAGTACGAAAAAGGCTCCTGCCGTGAGGGTGACTATGCCTGTCAGCCTGCTGATGGAATCCGAGGCGGATGCAATGGCGGAAGTGAACATGCCTCCCCGGTACAGGGCACCGGCAGTCCTGAAGTACTGCCTTTCGATGTGCCGTACGGCGTCTCTGCCCGAGTTGAAATATTTTACGGCCCTTGCTGACGACAGCCATTCGATGTTGGTCTGCTCGAATTTGGCATTGGCTTCTATGATGTTGCGGTTGAGTCTGCGGTTGACCCTGTCGGATATGCGGTAGAGCAGATAGAACAGGGGAGTGGCGCTCAGTGCTATGACAGTGAGTCTCCACTGGAATGTCATAAGGATGCATGTGGCAGTGACCAGGGTTATGATGCTTATGGCGATGAGCATGAGCCGTCCCGTTATGAATGAACGTATGCGGTATGCATCCGAAATCCTGGAGTTGAGTTCTCCGCTGCCCATGGAGTCAAAAAATGATACGGGCAGGGTGAATATCTTACGGAAATAACTCATGATCAGGCGGCAGTCAATCTGAAGGCTGACTCTCACCAGCAGTACTGACCGGAGGTATGAGACGAACAGTGTAAGCAGGGCCAGGCAGAACATGGCTGTGCATAGGAGTGCCAGTGCACCGCGGTTTCCAGACGGAAGCACGTCGTCTATTATCCTCTGGAGGAACAGGGATGTGCTGAGGGTGGCGGCTATGAATGCCGCCGAGCCTGCAAGGACCAGCCCAAGCTCCTTCCTGTAGTACTGGAAAAGTTCCTTGAAGCGGGCGATGACCGGTGTCCTGCGGTCCCCTTTCCTGAACATCGGGGACGGGGCTACGGCTACGATGAAACCGCTCCACTCTTCTTCCAGTTCAGTCAGCTGGAGCCTGTGCATGAGCCCGTCTTCAGGGTCCATGACCTCGGCCCTGCGGTCATCCATGCCGTATAGGACTACATAGTGGAGCCATCCGTTCCTTTTCTGCAGATGCATGATTACCGGCTTTGCGGCATCTTTCAGGTCCGCGATATGCTTTTCCCTGGCCTTGAGTCCCGCTGCGTCCAGTCCCAGCTTGCCGCATGCGTCCAATATGCCCTGGAGGGTGGTGCCGTCCGGTCCCGTACCGCACATTTCCCTGATCCTGAGCATGGGCAGCCTTAACCCGAAGTATGCACATACCGATGCGACACATGCTGCCGCGCAGTCGGTTTTGTCGTGTTGTCTTATTCTGATCTCCTTCTTCATTTCCTTCCCTCCTATAGAAATGTTTGATTAAAGTATGGGAAGCAAAGGCAGCGCGGAAAGCATCAATGCCGATGCTACGGCTGCAATGTACCACAGATATCTGCCCTTGGCCACAGGCGGCAGCATGGTGTCCGCACTCAGACCGATCCTCTCCCTTAAGCTCTTTTCTTCCATATCGGTATTGTTTCAAGATTCGGATACAAAGCTATGAAAAATATCCCACAGCTTCAAGCCTGACTTGAAATAATTTTACGAAAGTGGCTTTAATGGAGTGGATTAAGAGTTGAAAAGCTGCTTTAAATAAGGGAATACCGCGTCCGTGACGGATGAGATGATTTGTATGCTTTTGGACTTGGCCAGCTGCTCCTGAGGAACAAGTACGAACCAGGTGGAGTTGATGTATTCTATGAGAGATATGACGGCACCTATCAGCAGGACTACCGTGCAGACGGAAAGCACCACCCCGAGCAGCCGGTTGATCCATCCGAGCGTGGTGATTTTTATGATTTTCTCGAGAAGTCTGCCGAGCAGATACATGCAGAGGCATACGACGATGATGATGACAGCGAATGATACTGCCTTGACGGCACTTTCGGAGGCGTCTATCCACTGGTGCATCCAGCCGGCCAGGAAGGCTGAGAATCTGCCTGCCAGGAAAATACCTAGAATGAGGCCGGCTATGCCGCCGACCTGTCTTACGAGTCCGTCCTTGATGCCTTTGAAGACGGCGAGGGCAAGGAGGACGATGATGATGATATCAATAACTGTCATAACGTGCGAATATAGCAATATTTTCCCTATCTTTGCCCACTAAAATAAAGAATGTATGTTCAAAGAGTATAAAGGATTGGATCTTACAGGCCTTTCCGCCGAGGTGCTGGAGAGCTGGAAGAAGACGGATGTGTTCCACAAGACATTGGAAATGAGACAGGGCTCACCTGAGTATGTGTTTTTCGAGGGCCCTCCCTCTGCCAACGGCATGCCTGGCATACACCATGTGATGGCCCGCTCCATAAAGGATGTGGTGTGCCGCTACAAGACCCAGTCCGGTTGGCTTGTGAACCGCAAGGCCGGATGGGATACCCACGGTCTCCCAGTGGAGCTCGGGGTCGAGAAGATGCTGGGCATTACCAAAGACGACATAGGCAAGAAGATATCGGTAGCCGAATACAATTCGATCTGCAGGCGCGAGGTCATGAAATATACAAAGGAGTGGGTCAACCTTACCGAGCGCATCGGCTATTGGGTGGATACCGACAATCCTTACATCACATACGACAACCGTTACATAGAGACCCTGTGGTATCTGCTGAAGGAGATATACAAGAAAGGACTGCTGTACAAGGGCTATTCCATACAGCCATATTCGCCTGCCGCAGGAACGGGACTGAGCACGCATGAACTGAACCAGCCCGGATGCTACCGTGACGTCAAGGACACTACGGTAGTGGCCCAGTTCAAGGCTGTGCGCGACGAGGTATCGGAACCTCTTTTCCGCAAGGCAGGGGAGGACCCGCTGTACTTCATTGCATGGACCACCACCCCTTGGACACTGCCTTCCAATACTGCCCTCTGTGTCGGTCCTGCGATTGAATATGTGCTTGTCCGTTCGGCCAATCCATATACCGGACTTCCCGGGGTGTACGTCGTCGCAAAGGCGCTTGTACATGACCATTTCAACGGCAAGGTGCCGTTTGAAGTGCTCGAAGGCTCCTACAAGGGCACTGACCTGGTGGGCATGCACTACGAGCAGCTGATTCCCTGGGTGCGTCCCGACGAGGGCGCCTTCCGCGTGATTCCCGGCGACTACGTGACCACGGACGAGGGCACCACCGGTATTGTCCATATTGCCCCGACCTTCGGAGCCGACGACGCCAAGGTGGCCCGCCAGAGCGGAGTGCCCGCCCTGATGGTACGTGACGCCGCCGGAGTGATGCAGGCCCTGGTGGACCGCACCGGCAGGATGTACCGGATAGAGGACCTCGACCCGGAATTTGTCCGCGAGAGGGTGGATGTGGAGCTGTACAGGGAGTATTCCGGCCGCTATGTGAAGAATGCCTACGACCCTGAGGCCACCCCCGACACCCCGACCATCGACGTGGATATCTGCGTGATGCTCAAGGGCCAGAACAAGGCCTTCAAGATAGAGAAGCACGTACACTCCTATCCCCACTGCTGGAGGACCGACAAGCCCGTGCTGTACTACCCCCTCGACTCCTGGTTCATCCGCACCACCGCCGTGCAGGATCAGATGATCGAGCTGAACAAGACGATAACATGGAAGCCCGCGTCGACCGGAGCCGGCCGCTTCGGAAAGTGGCTGGAGAACCTGCAGGACTGGAACCTCTCCCGCAGCCGCTACTGGGGTACACCGCTGCCCGTATGGAGGACAGAGGACGGGTCCGAGGAGAAGTGCATCGGCTCGGTGGCAGAGCTTTACGCCGAGATCGACAAGGCTGTGGCCGCCGGCATCATGAAGGAGAACCCGCTGGCAGCGGCAGGTTTCGTCCCCGGGGACTATTCCAAGGACAATTACGAGCGCATCGACCTGCACAGGCCGTATGTGGATGAGATATACCTCGTCTCGGACAAGGGACGGAAGATGGTGCGCGAGACCGACCTGATCGACGTGTGGTTCGACTCGGGCTCGATGCCATACGCCCAGGAGGGGCTGCAGGCGCTCGGATCTCCTAAGTTCGGACAGACCGCCGACTTCATCGCCGAGGGAGTGGACCAGACCCGCGGATGGTTCTTCACCCTGCACGCCATCCATACGATGATCAGCGGCAGCACGGCATTCAGGACCGTTATCTCCAACGGACTTGTGCTCGATAAGGACGGCAACAAGATGAGCAAGCGTCTGGGCAATGCCGTGGATCCATTCAAGGCACTTGATAATTACGGACCCGACGCCCTGCGCTGGTACATGCTCACCAACTCCCAGCCCTGGGACAACCTCAAGTTCGACGAGGCGGGAGTGGACGAGGTGCGCCGCAAGTTCTTCGGTACCTTATATAATACCTACTCGTTCTTCGCCCTCTATGCCAACGTGGACGGTTTCGGCACTAATCCGGAGCACCTGCAGAAGCAGATACCCGTGGCTGAGCGTCCGGAAATCGACCGCTGGCTGATGTCCCTGCTCAACACCCTGATCAAGAACGTCAAGGAGTGCTACGAGGGCTACGACATCACCGGTGCCGGCCGTCTGATTCAGGACTTCGTCTGCGACAACCTCAGCAACTGGTACGTGCGCCTGAACCGCAAGCGTTTCTGGGGAGGCCAGATGAATGACGACAAGCTGGCAGCCTACCAGACCCTGTACTCGGCCCTCGAGACAGTGGCCGTGCTCGCGGCTCCCATCGCGCCTTTCTATATGGACCGCCTTTTCTGCGACCTGAACAGCGCTACCGGGGCTCACGACGTGATATCCGTACACATGATGCCCATGCCCGGGAGCGACCCTGCCTGCGTGGATACTGACTTAGAGGAGCGCATGGCCCTGGCCCAGAAGTCTTCCTCGATGGTGCTCGCCCTGCGCCGCAAGGTCAATATCAAGGTGCGTCAGCCCTTAGCCCAGATGATCATCCCCGTCCTCGACCCTAAGATCGAGGAGCAGTTCGAGAAGGTGCGCAACTTAGTGCTCAGCGAGGTCAATGTCAAGGAGGTGGTCTACATCAAGGATACGACCGGCCTCATCACCAAGAAGATAAAACCCAACTTCAAGACCCTCGGCAAGCGTTACGGCAAGCAGATGAAGGAGATAGCCGCTGCGTTCGGGACTCTGTCCCAGCAGGAGATCGCTGCCGTGGAGCTCGCCGGCATGCAGGAGGAGGTCTATACCCTCCGTCTGCCCTCCGGGGACGTGGAGCTGCAGCCCGCTGACTATGAGGTGTCCTCCGAGGACATGCCCGGAAGGCTCGTGGCTACTGAGGGCAAGCTGACCATCGCCCTCGATATCACCGTCACTCCGGAACTCCGCAATGAGGGAGTGGCCCGCGAGCTGATCAACAGGATACAGAACCTCCGCAAGGACAGCGGATTCGAGGTTACGGACAGGATCGTGGCCCGCATCCAGAGGCTGCCCGAGGTGGAGGAGGCCATAGCCGGATTCAAGGACTATATCGCTTCCCAGACCCTCGCCCGCGAGATCATCCTGGAGGATGCCCTCTCCGGTGGAGTGGAGGTAGAATGGCTGGAAGACAATAAGATAACCCTTAAGCTCGAGAGAATATGAACAGAGACGAACTGATGCTCAGGGCAGTGGCCCTTGCCGAACGCAACGCCGCCTCCGTGACGGGCGGACCCTTCGGGGCCGTCATCGTCAAGGACGGGAAGGTGGTCGCAGAGGCCTCCAACACCGTCACGGTCGACAATGACCCCACGGCCCATGCCGAGGTCAATGCGATACGGAAGGCCTGTGACGCCCTGGGAACATTCGATCTCTCCGGCTGCGAGCTTTATACCAGCTGCGAGCCCTGCCCGATGTGCCTCGCCGCCTGCTATTGGGCCCATATCGACAGGGTGTACTACGCTGCGGACCGGGAGGATGCCGCCGCGGCAGGATTCGACGACAGCGACATCTACAGGGAGGTCGCTCTGCCCGTGGACGGACGGAAGATACCGTTTGTCCGCATCATGGAGAAGGAGGGGCTCCGTCCCTTCATGCTCTGGGCCTCGAATGATAAGAAAGTGGAATATTGACAAAACACATAAAAATTTCAACTTATGGACGACAACATGGATAACAGGAATGAAGTACTCGAGAAGGTACGCTACAGCGATGAAGAGCTGCAGGAATTCAAGGAAATCATTCTGAAGAAGCTGGAAAAGGCCCGCGATGACTATGAGCAGCTCCGCTCGGCCATCACCCACAACACCAGCAACGACACTGAGGACACTTCGCCGACATTCAAGGTCCTCGAGGAGGGAGCATCCGCCCTGTCCAAGGAAGAGTCGGGACAGCTGGCCCAGAGGCAGCTCAAGTTCATCAACTCGCTGGAGGCCGCTTTAGTCAGAATCGAGAACAAGACTTACGGAATCTGCCGTGAGACCGGCAAGCTGATCCCCAAGGAGAGGCTCAAGCTCGTTCCTCACGCTACCCTCAGCATAGAGGCCAAACTTAACTCCAAGAAGAAGTGAAGCACCTCTCCCGCGGTAAGAAAACAGCCTTCATCGTCATTCTTGCTGTAGCGCTGCTGGTTCTTGATCAGGTCACCAAGGTCCTGGTCAAGACCGGCATGCACATAGGGGAGTCCATCCCTGTCTTCGGGGAATGGTTCCAGATCCTCTTCATCGAGAACGAGGGCATGGCATTCGGCATGGCGTTCGGCGGGGAAGTCGGGAAATACGTCCTGACATCCCTGCGGATCGTCCTCTCGGTCCTGCTGTTCTTCTATGTGCGGCATCTGCTGCTCAGGAAGGACGCTCCGCTCGGAGTGCTGCTCGGCCTGACGGCCATCATGGTCGGGGCCATAGGCAATGTGGTGGACTGCATGTTCTACGGACTGATATTCGAGCCGTCGACCTACACCCATGTGGCTTCGGCCGTGCCTTTCGGAGAGGGATACGGAACGTTCGGCTTAGGTAAGGTGGTGGACATGCTGTACTTCCCGATAATCAACACCACGTGGCCGGACTGGGTGCCCGGCAAGGGAGGGGAACCGCTGATTTTCTTCCGGCCCATCTTCAACGTGGCTGACTCCTGCATCACTGTCGGAGCGCTGTACCTGCTGATCTTCAAGTGGAAGTATTTTCAGGTGCACGAGCTCTCCAAGTGATGTTCCCGCTGTTCTATATCATAGTATCCCTGCTGGTTGTGCTGCCGGATGTGTATATCCGGTGGGTGTGTCTGCGGGGGATGGACTTAGGCTGGTGGAACCTGCTGTTCTGGGCTCCGCTGGCTTTTTTCGTGTTCCTGCTGGTGATGTATTTTGCCGGCGGGCCGCAGCCCTTTGTGTTCAAGGGGATGGTGTCCGCGATACTGTGCTTCACGGTGCCGAAGCTGCTCTTCTGCATCGTCTCGATAATCGGAAGGGCGGCGGGCTATATCGCCTGGGACTCAGGCGGGTCGGAAGTGCTGCGCGGGGCTCTGACGGGCGGCTTCGATGTGGCGGGGATCGTGCTCGCGGGCTGTTTCTTAGTGTCGGCTGTCTACGGCCTGACCTACGGGCCGAAACGCTTGGAGGTGCGGGAGGAGACCCTGACCTTCGAGGACCTTCCGGCTTCCTTCGACGGATACCGGATAGTGCATCTGTCGGACCTGCATGCCTGTTCGTACGCTGCGCCTGGGCTGATCGAGAAGCTGGCCGCTACGGTCAATGATCTGGATGCGGACCTGATAGCATTTACCGGGGACTTAGTCAATTCCTCCCAGGAGGAGCTGGATCCGCGGATGACCGCGGCCCTGTCCTCCCTGCGGGCCCGGGACGGGGTGTACTCCGTGGTGGGCAATCACGACTACTGCGAGTACCATGACTATGCCGCGGCCGACGGAGCGGCCCGCGCCTTCGCCGAGGTGGTCCGCCGGGAGCGGGCGATGGGGTGGAGGGTGCTGATGGATTCTTCGGCGGTGATTACCCGGCCGGCTGTTTCGGACAATGGTGAGCCGGAGCGCAGGCAGGACAGCATCTATGTGATAGGGGTGGAGCACTGCGGCAAGCCGCCTTTCGGCAGCAGGGAGACCTGCGGAGGGCCCTTTACGGGGTGCCGCCGGTGTTTTTCTCGGCGGATTCTGCTGCTGCGGATGATTCTGCCGCCGTACATTCTTCCTCGCCCTTTAAGATTCTCCTGAGCCACGACCCGAGCCATTGGCGCCTGGAAGTCCTGCGGAACTCCGATATTCAGCTGACCCTTTCCGGCCATACCCACGCCATGCAGTTCCGCATCGGGCGTTTTTCTCCTTCCCGCTGGATGTACCGCGAGTGGTACGGGGTGTACCGGGAGCCGGCGGCGGACTCTACAGATGCCCGTGTCCTCAACGTGTCCGCGGGCATCGGCGGTTCCTTCCCATTCCGCATCGGTGCTTGGCCGGAGGTCGTTGTCATTACCCTCCGCCGTCCCGGATGAAACCATTTATTACATTGACATGATATTCCCTTTATTATGACTAACAGACAGATATCATTGGACAATATTGACAGGGTGGAGAACCTTACATTTGTCCCCCTTGAAAAGAAGTACCTAAAAGCGCATACGGCCGCTACGGCATTGGCCTGGCTCGGCCTGATGCTGCTGCCGCTTTTTATTCTCTTAGCCGATGAGCTGGACGGGCGGAACCTGATCGTGATATGCGCGGAGGCGGTGCTGCTTGCAGCGGGGCTCGTCAATCTGGCGATTCTGCCCAAGGCATACGCCTACAAGGGCTATGCGGTCAGGGAGCACGATATCACCTACCGCTCCGGGATAGTCTTTCCGAAGACAGTTACGATTCCTTTCTGCAAGGTGCAGCAGGTGAGCGTCCGGCAGAATCCCGTTTCACGGATGTTCGGACTCTATGCCGTGGATGTCGTGAGCGGGGCGCAGATGCTGGCGGAGACCGTCATCCCCGGACTTACGCGGGAGAAGGCGGAGGAGATAAAGTCACTGTTGATAGAGAGGACGCGGAATGAGAACAGGTGATTTTTCCGAGCCGAGGCGGATGAGCGGGAGTGCTTACTGGGTACTTTTTGCGAAGGGGCTGAAGGGGTATGCAGGCTTTGTCGTGTTTTGGGTGGTGATGATTGCCATAGGCTCTGAAGTTGAGCGGACTTTCAAGGATAAAGTGGAGATAGTACTGCTTCTTTTGGCTGGATATCTTGCGCTTGCGGCGGTGATTGCTTTTGTCAGCTGGTATTACAAGAAATACTATATCGAGGGCGGCAAGCTGATTTTCATTCACGGGCTGCTGAGCAAGGAGACGACCAGCATACCGCTGAGCAAGGTCCAGTCGATGCGGACCAAGCAGGGGTTCATCTACCGGGTCCTGGAGATGCGGGGCGTACTCTTCGATACGCTGGCGTCCAAGTCGGCGGAGATAGAGCTTATCCTGGATGACCGGGACTGGAAGGCGCTGATGGAGAGGGTGGAGATGGAGGAGGAGGCAGTTCCTTCTGCTGCTGTTTCTGCTTCTTCTGAATTGCCTGTTTCTTCTGAATTGTCCGGAGCTTCCGGCACCTCCCGCTTTTCCGGAGCGGCAGAGGGGCGGACCTCCGGGAGTTCGCTCAGTTTCAGCAATTTCAATTTGATTAAGGGGGCGTTCTGTCAGAACCACCTTCAGGGCATGGCCGTGCTCTTTGCAGCTCTGGCCGCTGTGTACAATTCAGTTACGACTGTAGACGACCATGCGGTGGACCATATCATAGACTATGTGGACACACATGCCGGGACTCTGTCGCTCCAGCCTTCGGGCTATGTGGTCGTCGCCGTGGCTCTGTACTTCTTCGTGATGCTGCTGTGGATAGGCAAGGTCTTTCTGCGTTATGCCAACATGGAAGTGCGTATCGCCCGCGGCCAGCTGAACTTTGAGAGTGGACTCATTGCCCGCAACAGCAGCCGTTTCTCCTACGATAAGGTCTGTACGGTTTATGTCAAGCGCAATTTCCTGGAGCAATGGCTGCACGGCAGTACAGTCATGCTGCGGCAGGCACTGAATGCTACCGATGAGAAAAAGGGCGCGGATGTGAGGGTCTACGGCTCGGACTCGGCGGCTGATTTCCTCAGCTGGTGGCTCGGAAGCGGCTACGGCTCTTCTCCGGATGTCATTTCGGCCCGCTCGGGATACGGCCTGATGTGGCACGTCATGCGTCTGGATATTCTGATCTCACTGGCCGCTGCGGTCACCTTAGCCTGCTTCGGCCTGTCTGTGTGGCTTGCTGTGCCGGCGGCCTGGCTGCTGATATCTCTGGCCAAAGGACTCATGGCTGTCCGCCGGAGCCGTATCACACTGAAGGAGGACTACATCGAGATCTACAACGGCAGGTTCGCTGACATCCGGAACTACGTCAAATACAGCAACGTCGAGGTAGTCCGCCTTCGGAGCACTCCCTTCACCCCGTACTCCCGCCGGGTAAGCCTCACCCTTTCCACCAACGGTACCTCCTTCACGCTCCGGAGCCTGCGGATAGAGGAGGCCCGGGAGATCTACGAGCTGCTGCTGTGCAACTGCGCTGGCCGCCCCTCGTAGTCTGCTCCCCCATAGCCCGTTTCCTAATACTCCGTTCGTTCCGGTCCCATTCTCCCTGCCCCGTCCGGAAGGTGCCGACCAACCGACACCTCTGGAGAGATTGCGCCTAAAAGACAAGACCTGAATGCTGGCTGTGAATAACATTTTACATAGCGAAAAATCGTGTAAATATCTGATTGTTACGATGATGTGACGGAGTGTCCGCCATCCTGCCTGTGAATTTATTTATTGCCCCGGATGAGCCGTTCAGTAGTATGTTTGTGGAAAATTTTCACAAACACGACACGAACATGAACATGCCATCACGCTTAACCGCCATCCTCCTGGCCGCCGTATCCGCGCTCTGCGCCTCGGCCTCCCCCCGCGACCTCAAAGGAAAAGTGACCGACCCGTCCGGAGCTCCCGTTGAGTCGGCACTCGTCGTCCTGATGTCCGGGACAGACAGCACCGTCATGGATTTTACATACGCCGACACCTCCGGATTCTTCTCGCTTGACGGTATTTCCGACGGGGCATTTGTGGAAGTATCCTTCATAGGATTTGAAAAGGTCCTGAGACCGGTGACTGAGGATTTCCTGACCATAGTCCTGGAGCCGTCCGTGGAGCGGCTGGACGAGGTGACGGTTACCGCCAGCAGGGGGCTCGTGGACAGGCGCCCCGGCAGGCTGGTCTACTCGCCTCCGGCAGAGGTGGCCGCTGCGGTAAACGCATACACCATATTGGGGTACGCGCCGCTTGTGACCGTCAACCGTGAAAACGTCTCGGTGGTGGGCGGGAAGAACGCTGAGATATGGATAGACGGCCGCAAGCCTGTGATGGGGCAGGAGGCGGCAATGGACATCCTGCGCAACACCTCCGCTGACAAAATCGAGAAAATCGAGGTCGTCACCTCTCCCGGAGCGTCCTTCAGGGCTGCTGCCGGCAAGGCTGTAATCAATATCGTGTACAAGAAGGAACCCGGCCGGGGATTTGACGGAAGCGCCAGTGCCGAGGGCATTTACCAGTTCAATAAAGTCTCGCCCCCAGGCGTCCTTGAACATGGGCTATGCCGGGGAGAAACTGATCGTCTCGGGCAACATCGGGTTCCGCAACACCAACACCCTCCTGGAGCAGGACGACGCCGATCCCGGGAATAACAGTAAAAAATACAAAGGTTACCTGCCATACTGGGCCTGATCTTATGTGACCGTCATGTGACTGAAGTTCTTTTCTGTACTCTCGGCATAGAGTCTTGTACTTCGTTCTTTGTTGAATATCAACATGTCTGACTAACGATAAAGACCTTGTCTTATGTGACTGTCATGTGACCGCCATACGTTTTATCCCTTATTGCGTATCTTTGCAGCATGAAAACTCTATACCTGATAGTACTGCTCTGCTCACTGTGCTCGTGCTCAGGCAGGCATGTGAGCCGGTATCCTGAGCTTGCCGCCGCGGACTCCCTGATGATGACGGATCCGCAGGGTGCCCTTGACATTCTGAGCGGTATCGACAGTGCGGAGATCGGGAGAATGGACAGAGAGGGGCGTGCATTCCACACCCTGCTCATGACGGAGGCGGAGTATAAGAACTACCTCCCTGTAGCGGAGGACACCGCGGTGTCGGAAGCAGTAAGTTATTACCGCCGCCGCGGACCGGAAGAGCTGCTGGCCCGTGCGCTGGTCATGCAGGGAGCGGTGCTCTCGGAGCGAGGCGACGCGGAGGGTGCGATGCTCGCCTATAAGGAGGCGGAGCCATTGGTCGAGCGCATGGGCGACATGGAGCAGCTCGGTCTGCTCCACACTCGTCTCGCATCACTCTACCAGATGAGCCTGGTGAATAAACCAAGCACTGTTCTCAGATACAGGAAAGCACTTGACTGCTTTGAGAAAGCAGATTTGCCGGAGCGAATTATGTTCACTGAAGTTTCTCTCGCCAGAGTATTGATTGTTGACTCAGTAGATAAAGCCATTCCTCATTTGGAGAAGGCATTGTCAATGGCAGAGCAGTATGATAATCGACTCTGCGGCCTCTCTGCACTTGATCTTCTCTGTTATGTCTATGAATCTGAGGATGATGCAAGAAGAACCGTCAACTTGGCCAAGAAAGCCTTCTCACAGTACGGGGATAAGCCTCAATACATTGTAGAAGAGAATCTGTACAATAATCTGCTGAACAGCACAGCAACAGCTTATATTAAAATGGGCGAAGCTGACTCCGCACGAATATATTGCGACTTTCTTCAAATTCGTAACCAGGCTGACAGTCTTTATCTTTACAACCTTTACAAAGACATAGCGGCACTGGAAAACGACAGCGAGAAAATGCTGAGATATCAGGAGAATGCACACAGAATAGAGTTGTCAATCCTTGAGGAAGGCTACGAATCCCAGCTCCGGGACTCGGAACTGCGGTATGACCACTCCCGGCTCGAGGCGGAGCTGTACAGACGGGAGAGGAGTATCCTGCTGCTTACCGTCATTTTCCTTCTGTCAGCCGCGGCGGTGGCAGCTGTCATCTTCCTCCTCAGGACAATGCTCCGGCGACAGAGGGCCGAGGCCCGCAGGTTCAAGGCCCTGGCGGATATCCGCGGGAAGGAGCTGGACCGTCAGACAGCGGAGAGCAACAGCCTTCGGGAGGAGAAAATCCATGAGGAGGAGGCAAGAAAATCCATGGAGCAGATGTTCCGCCGCTATGCTGCGGCCAACAGCGGCCTGATGCGGTTCTACAACCTGACCTACAGTACCATGCGCAAGATCATCGACATCTACGACATCCATCAGAGCAATCCCGCTCACCTTCTTGACAGATCCGTGGACGTCGCCCGCGACTTCATCCGCGGCATCAACACCTACGGTGACGCGAGCACCCTGATAGACACCGTGTACCCAGGGTTCCTCAGCGGCCTGTTCTCGGAATATCCCGGCCTGTCGAAGGACGAGCGGTACCTTATAATCCTCACCTGCCTCGGATATCCCGCCAGCACATTGTGCACCATCCTCGACATCAGCGAGACCAACCTCAGCACGCGCAAGACCAGGCTCGCCCGTAAAATGGGTCTCGACGGCAGCCTCGCAAAGTATCTCAGCAGCCGCTTGGCCGCCTGGGGAAAGCGGTAATTGCGTCCGCACCTACGGTGATGTGACCTTTAAAATGTGGAAGCATGTAGGGTGTATGTGCTTGTATAAAAGCAGTTTGATACTTGAAAGCCGCGCTGTGGCCCGTGATTTTATTTTTATCTTGCCGGAACTTTTCCATATTATATTTGCGGCCTGAACCATATAACCGAATCAGAATCATGAGCAAGCTTTCATCACTGTACGCGGCCATCACAATATGCATGTTTGCCGCAGTGTGTAATCCCGCCGTCCTTACAGCGCAGAATACTGTCAGACTCTACGGCGGCATCGGTTACTGGGGACTCTATTCCGAGTACTCCGGTCCGGCAGCCGGCGGCGGAGTGAACTTCGGGCAGAGATACCGAGCCACAGCTGTCTACGGATTCAGCTATCAGAGAGACTTAGTGCGCAGATTGTCCCTGGAGCTGGACGTACAGAACTCCTACCGCAACACGTTTCCGGACATCGCGGACGCTCCGGCCGTCACCACGACGGACAGCCCGGGAGGTTATGAGGGCCTTGCCGATATGCCGTCTGTGCGCGACTATATCGACCGGTGGATAGCGGCGGGGAATGACCCCAACAATCTCACGTGGCTGCGTCACAACTCTCTGGCCGTCTCGGTCCGTCCAGTCTTCCATATGATCGACACCGAGCACCACCGCTTCTCCGCCTATGCCGGCATCGGATGGTACTTTACCGACGGCCTCTGCTTTGAGACGGCGGCCCTGTTTCCGGAGATCGAGCCAGAAAACTACACCGCCTCCACCTGGCAGTACCATGTCTCCGGCCTGACGGGCAACGCGGGCCTGCGTTATGAGTACACCTTCCTCGAGCACTACATGGTCGGCCTGGACGCAGGTGTGACATTCAACGACAGCGGTGCCCCCTGGCAGGATGACCGCACCATGCTCACTGCTACGGAGGCCCGTGCGCTGGTGTACATAGGCTTCAGATTTTAGCGTCACAAAGTTACTACAAAAAAGTGAAATGCGGAAAGAAATAGTGATAGAATTGAGTTACAAGGGTTTCAGTCGTGCTTC
>CALVDF010000029.1 GCA_944326245.1 uncultured Bacteroidales bacterium | reverse complement strand
TGTAGTCCCATTAATTTCTTAACAGACTTTCCTATACTTTTTACCTCGTTATCTCTCTCAGTCTTTTCAATGAACTACCCGTTTTTCTCAAACGGGCTGCAAATATATGGGCGATTTTTTAAACCACCAAATTTTTCTGCAATTTTTTTCAATTTTTTTTGAAAAATTTTTTGAGGATTTTTCTGATATTTTATTATCACATTATCAATCAGCACGTTCTGACTTTTGCTATTTTTCCCTATCTTTGTAGGAAACTTGAGAAAATTATGAATAAAAAATTTTTCATCTTCCTTTTTGTCCTTTTGCTCCCCACCGTCCTGTCCGGACGTACCTACAGAATGTCGGACTACGGCATACGCCCGGGGAGCCGGAACCTTCCCTCCAAGATTTCAAAGGCCATGGAAAAGATCCGCAGCATATCGGCCGGAGAAGACACCGTGATAATGCAGTTCCTCCCGGGAAGGTATGACTTCCACGCAGAAGATGCACTTGTACGCACTTATTATATATCAAACCACGACCAGACGGACACCAAGGCCGTCGGCATAGCCGTCGAAGACTGGAAGGGCCTCGTCATTGACGGATCAGGGGCAGACTTCATATTCCATGGGGTAATGGTACCGATAGCCGTCACCGGATCAAGCGACTGCACCCTCAGAAATTTTTCGGTCGATTTCGACAACCCGCAGATAGCCCAGGTACGTATTCTGGAGAACAGAGGGGACAGCGGCATCCTGTTCAGGCCTGAAGAATGGGTCCGGTACAGGATATCGCGGGATACCGTACTCGAGACATACGGCGAAGGGTGGACTCTGCGTCCGTCCACCGGAATAGCCTTTGAGGCCGGCACGCGGCACATATTATATAATACCGGCGACATTTTCTACAATACAAAAGGAATACGCGAGACAGCAGAAGGCCTTCTGGCACCGCTGTGGAAGGACAGCAGGCTGACTCCAGGGACAACAGTAGCCATGCGCACATGGAAGCGCCCGGCACCGGGAATATTCCTGTACGGCAACAGGAACACATCGGTGCGCAATGTCAAGGTCCACTATGCCTTCGGCATGGGGCTCATAGCGCAGCTCTGCGACGGCATAACCCTGGACGGATTCGGAGTCTGCCTGCGGGGAGAGGACGACCCGAGGTATTTCACGACCCAGGCCGATGCCACCCATTTCTCCCAGTGCAAGGGGGTGATCACTTCCGTCAACGGACTCTACGAAGGAATGATGGACGACGCCATCAACATCCACGGCATCTATTTGAGGGTCATCAGTATAGAAAATGACAGGACAATTGTTGGAAGGTTCATGCACGACCAGGCCTGGGGCTTCAGATGGGGCTGCGCGGGAGACAGCGTGCAGTTCATCCTGTCCCGGACAATGGAGACCGCCGGGAAACCGAACCGGATAGCAGACATCATGCACGGAGCCCGGGAAGTACGTATCGTACTTGAGAACCCGCACGGGCTGGATGCCTCCGCCGGGGAATTGGGTATCGAAAACATCACATGGACCCCGGAAGTGTATTTTGCAGGGAACACAGTACGCAACAACAGGGCCAGAGGGGCTCTGTTCAGCTCTCCCAAAAGGACAATAGTGGAAAACAACATATTCGACCATACCTCCGGCACGGCCATACTGCTGTGCGGAGACTGCAACGGATGGTACGAATCCGGCCCCTGCAGGGACGTCCTCATCACCGGCAACACATTCATCAACGCCCTGACCAGCATGTACCAGTTCACCAATGCGGTCATTTCCATCTATCCTGAAATCCCCGACCTCGCGGGACAGAAGCAATATTTCCACGGCGGGAAACCGGGGGCCATAACCGTCACCGGCAACACCTTTGAGACATTCGACTCTCCCATCCTCTATGCCAAATCGGTCGACGGGCTTGTCTTCAAGGACAACAGGATAATCCGCAACCGGGAATACCCTCCGTTCCACAGAATCAGGGCCCGTTTCCTGCTCGAGAAGGTACACCGTGCCGAAATCGATTGACAAAATATTTTTACTTTCGGACTCTTTCCGCTACCGGTTATATAGAAATGACACAGGAAGAGTTTGAAATATTATCCGGACGCATACGCCCCAGGCTGGTGACTCTGGCAAGGAAATTTTCCTCTGCAGTCAGGGTGGATGGCTGCGCGGAAGACATAGCGCAGGAAGCCATTATGTCCTTGTGGAAACTGGAAAATGAAGGCTACCCCATCCGCGATGCGGAAGCCCTTGCCGTCAGAATCACCAAGAGCCTTTGCGTGGCCCATTTCCGGAAATACAGACGTGAGAGGCAATGGCCCACCGCAGAGGATACTGCCGGCGGAAGCTGCGCCACATCACTGACGGACTCCGGAGACTTTAAAAAAATAAAAACGAAAGCCCTCTCCATCCTGAGCGACACACAGAGGAAATATCTCCATCTGAGAAATGAAGAAGGCATGTCCCTGGACGAGATATCCTCCCTCACAGGAAAACCGAAAAACAGCATAAAATCATCCATATCCTCTGCCCGCAGGGCAATGCTGGAAATTATAAAAAAGGAATTATGACGGACATAAATGACAGAACAGCCAGAAAGCAGCTTGCAGACAAATACCTCAAAGGGGATACGTCCATCAGGGAAGAACGTGTTCTTGCAGCATACTACCGGAACAATCCGGCAGACAAGGACGAGTCTGCATTCGCAGCCATGATCCTGGCCGGACACCCGGCACCGGAGACAACGCCCGAAGACGGAGCGGAAGTATTCGATACGATAATGTCCCTCAGAAGAGGCAAACGCACACGCATACTTGCGCGTATCTGCATACCGTTTGCCTGCGCGGCGGCAGTGGCGGCAATTCTCCTGAGCGTCATGTCCCGGCACGAAGTTCGGACGGACGCACCGGACACCGGGTTCAGCACACTGGAAGTGGTCCAGTGCCTTGGAAGTCTCATACAGGAAGAATTTGAGGATATGGAAAGCCTGTCGGCAAAACCGGTAGGAGGAAATGTCATCCTGACGGTAAACTTCACGGACGGTTCCAGCCAATGTTACATAATGACCAAGGACGGCGATGACGGCATCAGCCTCCTTGCCCTTGGAGAGACAGGAACAGGAAATTGAAAAGCAGCAACTACAAACACTAAAAAATACTACAGATATGAAAATGACTTTATTCAGCTCATTGCTTGCCGCATTTTTATTGCTTTCAGCGTTTCCCGCACACGGCCAGAACGACACCGTAGACAGGTATTACATTGACAAAGAGCTGGTCAGTGATTTCGACGGCAGCCAACTTATAGGGAAACAGATATCCGATTACAGGATAGAATACAGAAAAGGCGACCGGCCCGGACTGACAGAAAGGTGCAACTTTATCCTGACCGCCAGTCATGCACTGCCTGAGAAAGCCCGTCCTCTGCTTGCGACAGCAGAAAAGGATACTGCCGAAATCGTCACATGGGTCTTCGCAGACGGGTATGTAATTGAGAAAGAAAAAGTATCAGGCTTTTTTGAAAAGATTGCCCCGAATGACATAGAATCAATCAAAGTGTACAAATTCGGCTCAAACGGCTACATTTTTGCAAAAACAACCAAATTTCTGAAAGCTGACACCGGGAAACAGGATTATATTATTGACGGGCAAAAAGTTACCGTTGAAGAATTCTTATGGACCGTAGACAATGACCGGATTTCTGACATTACGTGCACGGAAAATGGACAGGACAGTGCCGGCAGATATATCATAAACATCACAACGAAGAAGGAGTGAAAAGCTAGTCATTTATATGCTTTTTCTCGGAAAAAGTCTAAATTTGTCTTTTGTAAACTAATCCTAATACCCTGACAAATGAAAGAAGAAAAGACAAAAGTGACTCTTCCCGAGAATGCATTCCGGGAACTGAAACCTGGAGAAAAGTACCAGCCGCTTCTAAGACCGGACAAAGTCTACCCTGAAGTTTCGGTATGGTCCGTAACCATCGGTCTTGTCATGACCATACTGTTCTCGGCAGCTGCGGCTTTCCTGGGCCTGAAGGTTGGACAGGTCTTTGAAGCCGCCATTCCCATTTCCATAATAGCAGTAGGACTGTCCAGCGCATTCAAGCGCAAGAATGCCCTTGGGGAAAATGTCATCATCCAGTCCATCGGAGCCTGCTCCGGAGTCATTGTCGCCGGAGCCATATTCACCCTTCCCGCCCTGTACATCCTGCAGGACAAGTATCCGGAACTGACCGTCAATTTTTCCAAGATATTCATCAGTTCCCTCATCGGAGGAGTGCTCGGCATACTGCTGCTGATACCTTTCCGCAAGTATTTCGTACAGGAGCAGCACGGCAAATACCCCTTCCCTGAAGCCACCGCCACAACCCAGGTGCTGGTCAGCGGGGAATCGGGAGGCAAAGGTGCCAAGACCCTACTCCTCAGCGGTCTGGTCGGAGGTATCTACGACTTCATCGTCTCGACTTTCGGATGGTGGTCCGAGACATTCACATCCAGAGTGCTGCCGTGGGGAGAACAGATAGCGACCAATGCCAAACTTATAGTAAAGATAAATGTAGGAGCGGCAGTACTCGGCCTGGGCTACATCATCGGACTCAAATACTCCTTCATCATCTGCTGCGGCTCGTTCCTGGTATGGTTCATCATCATACCCCTCATGAATGTCCTCTTCGGAGACAGCGTGGTTGACCTCATGGGCGCCGGCATAACCGCCACGGTAGGTTCCATGTCCCCCGAACAGATCTTCACCAACTATGCCCGCCACATAGGCATCGGAGGCATAGCCACCGCCGGCATCATAGGCATCATCAAGTCTGCCGGCATCATCAAGTCCGCCCTCAGTCTCGCGGGCAAGGAATTCAAGGGCAAGAAAAATGCCGCCGGCGAAGAGACCGTCCGCACCCAGAAAGACATTTCAATGAAGATAATCGTCATAGGCCTGCTCGTAACCCTGGCCCTGATGTTCGTGTTCTTCTATTTCGGCGTACTTGATAATCTGTGGCTTGCTGTCATAGCCCTGCTGGTAGTGGCGGTAATAGCATTCCTGTTCACCACCGTAGCAGCCAACGCCATCGCGATCGTAGGTTCCAACCCCGTCAGCGGAATGACCCTGATGACCCTTATCCTCGCATCGGTAATACTGGTCGCAGCAGGACTCAAGGGTACTGCCGGAATGGCCGCCGCAATGATTATCGGAGGCGTTGTCTGCACAGCCCTTTCCATGGCCGGAGGCTTCATCACAGACCTCAAGATCGGATACTGGATAGGTACTACACCCCGTAAGCAGGAGGGATGGAAATTCCTCGGGACGCTGGTTGCAGCCGCCACGGTTGCCGGAGTCATGATGATTCTCAACGACACATTCGGATTTACCGGCGAAGGGGCACTCGTCGCCCCCCAGGCCAACGCCATGGCCGCTGTCATCGAACCTCTGATGCTGGGAGGAAATGCGCCCTGGCTGATGTACGGAATCGGTGCCGCGATAGCCATTCTCCTGACACTGTTCAAGGTTCCCGCCCTGCCGTTTGCCCTCGGAATGTTCATTCCAATTGAGCTCAACCTCCCCCTCATGATAGGAGGTGCGGTTGCATGGTACGTAGGTTCCCGCAGCAAGGACCAGGCAGTCAATGAGGCCAGAAAAGAGAAAGGCACACTCGTGGCTTCCGGATTCATTGCCGGAGGTGCCCTCATGGGCGTAGTGTCAGCCATCATGAGATTTGCCGACATCAACCTGGTCAACTCCGGCTGGCAGTCATCCACACCTGCCGTATGGATAGCCCTTGGCGTCTACATCCTGCTCATCGCTTACATGATATGGGCTTGCAAGAAGACAGACAATGCTGAACGGCAGTAACTTTCCAACGGCATTGCTCCTGACCCTCCTGGCAGGACTGTCCACAGGACTCGGAGGCGTAATTGTACTGCTGACCAAACGTTTCAGTACAAAGAACCTCTCTTTTGCCCTGGGATTCTCCGCCGGAGTGATGCTCTTCATTTCCCTGACAGAACTTTTTGCGGATGCCCGCACCGGCCTGTGCCTGCACTTCGGGGAGAAGACCGGCCTCCTGTACACCGTACTTGCATTTTTCGGAGGCATCGGACTGATAGCCATAATCGACAACGTAATCCCCTCTAAGGAGAATCCGCATGAATACGGCATTGCCTCCGCAGACGGAGAGCAGCAGGACACCTCCCGCCTCATGAGGCTGGGACTGTTCTCCGTAATAGCCATTGCCATCCACAATTTCCCGGAAGGCATGGCCACCTTCGTAAGTGCGATGGACAATCCCGAGACAGGCATTTCCATAGCAGTAGCCGTCGCCATCCACAACATCCCGGAGGGAATAATGGTCGCCATACCCATATACTATGCAACCAGGAAGAAGGGCAAGGCCGTAGGAAACGCTTTCCTGTCGGGCCTCGCGGAACCGGTCGGCGGCGTAATAGGATATCTGCTGCTGTCCAGAATATTCAACGAGTCCCTCAACGGAGTAGTGCTGGCCATGGTCGCAGGCATCATGACATACATTGCCCTGGACGAGCTGCTTCCGTCCGCCGAGAAATTCGGGCATCACCATCTGTCCATCATAGGCGTGACCGTAGGCATGGCCGTCATGGCAGTAAGTTTGATATTGATATAACATAGAAAATACAATCACATGGAAAACACAACCGACAAATTCCTGAGGTACGTGGCATTCGACACATCGTCGGATCCGGACTCACAGAGCCAGCCCAGTACCAACAAACAGTTTGCCCTGCTCGAGCAGCTCCGCAAGGAACTCGATGCAATGGGCGTAAAACAGGTGGAGGTAGACAGATACGGTTACCTGATGGCCACCATTCCCTCCAACATGGAAGGCGACATCCCCGCCATAGGGTTCATCGCACACGTGGACACCTCTCCCGACGCACCGGGAAGAGGCATAAAACCCCGCATAATAGAGAACTATGACGGCCAAAGCATAGTGCTCAACGAGGAAAAGGGCCTGGAGCTCAACCCCGACGAGTTCCCCGAGATCAGGGACTACATCGGGCAGACCATCATCACCACCGACGGGACCACACTGCTGGGAGCCGATGACAAGGCCGGTGTAGCCGAGATCATGTCAGCCGCAGAATACATCATGGCTCATCCCGAATTCAAGCACGGTGACATCAAAATCGGCTTTACCCCGGACGAGGAGATAGGCCGTGGAGTAGACCGTTTCGACGTAGCCAGGTTCGGGGCAAAATACGCCTACACAATGGACGGAGGTGCCATAGGGGAGCTCGAATACGAGAACTTCAATGCCGCATCCGCCAAGCTGCACATCCAGGGCCGCAACATCCACCCTGGGTATGCCAAGAACAAGATGCTCAACGCCATCCTGATTGCATCGGAGCTCAACGGCATGCTGCCTGTAGAGCAGAGGCCCGAATACACTGACGGATACGAAGGATTCATCCACATCACCAGATTTACCGGTGTCGTGGAGGAAGCCGAACTGCAGTACATCATCCGCGACCACGATTTCAGTCTCTTCGAGCGCAAGAAGAAGATGATACAGGAATGCGCCGATTTCATCAACCTCAAATACGGTGCAAACGTAGTCAAAGTGGACATCAAGGACCAGTACTACAACATGAAGAAAGAAGTGGAACCCCATTACCACATCATAGAAAAGGCTGTCGAAGCCATGCGCGCAGCAGGGGTCAAGCCCAACATCAGACCCATCCGCGGCGGTACAGACGGAGCAAGACTCTCCTTCATGGGACTGCCCTGCCCCAACATTTTCGCAGGCGGGCACAACTTCCACGGCAAGTACGAATATGTACCCGTACAGAGCATGGAGAAAGCCACGGAAGTAATCCTCAACATAATCAGGAATTTTACCGAATAAGATTCAAGCCATGATCATCACCACTACAAACACCCTTCAGGACAGACAGATCACAAAATACCACGGGATAGTCACCGGCACCTGCATAATGGGTGCAAACGTATTCAGAGACATCTTCGCCGGCATCCGCGACATCGTCGGCGGACGTTCCGGGGCCTACGAGGAGGTCATCGAAAAAGCCAAGAATGAAGCCATAATGGAGATGGAGGACAGAGCCATAAGAATGGGAGCCAATGCCATCATCGGAGTTGACATAGACTACGAGACGGTAGGAGGCTCAATGCTCATGGTGGCTGTCAGCGGTACAGCAGTAAGCGCAATGTAATACAGTAGTAGCATGGAAGAGATACTACTGAACGCACACAACAAGGAGGAGTACCCTCCGATGCATACGGCGGAGTTAGACACATCTCAAATTTTACAAGTTAAAACGAGCTTTAACTCGCTGAACTGTTGATGAAGAGACGCCACACAGTTTAGCTGTATTTCTGACGGACTGACCTTTTTTAAGATGTTTGATTACCGAAGAGTACTGTTCCACGAACTGCTCTTCGGTTTTTTTCGAGCCGACCTTACGCCCCATTTTCACCCCTTTTGCCTTAGCCAACTCTCTGCCCGAATTGAGGCGATATTTGATGTTATCTCTTTCAATTTCAGCAAATGAGGACAATACTGCGGTTATCATCTTTGCTATCGGATTAGGTTCTCCATTTTCGTTGAGGGTACACAAAGGCAAGTTCTGTATATACACATTTACACCAGCTTTTGTCAATTCATCAAGGGTATTGACCACTATCTTGGTTGAGCGTCCCAAGCGGGAAATTTCAGACACACACAAGGTGTGAACCCTATTTGTCACACAAAACTCAACACATTCTGTCAGCACTGGCCTATTCTCCTTTGCTCCACTCATCTTCTCCTCATAGACTTTTACCAACTCCATTTCATTAAGATTGATATAGCGCATCAAGTCTGCCACCTGCCGTTCCGTTGTCTGTCTGTCCCCAGTTGAGGAAACCCTCGCATATATTACCGCTGTTCTCATACTTCAAATTCTATGATTAATTACACCACAAATATAAGTCAATTAATTTATGTATGCAAATAATTCTTTGATATTTTTGAATACATAATACCTCAAAAAAAAGTGTATTCTATTTGATTTTTTTGAATACACTTTCATCATGAATACAATCATTCTCCATTTTTTAAGACATCATACGCCAATAGAACATCTTCAATCCCCTTTCGTTCATCATATGTTATAATATGGTCATGGGTATACTTTCCACTCAATCTCATTTTTATAGATTTTCCATTTACCATTTCCTTCAAAAAGGCCAACATACTATCATCAACACCAACATCTATCCATTCCCACACTCTACCGCCATATCCACTGTCCGACTTCTTGTCTTCGTACTCATTAAAGTATACGTACTTAGTATTTCCATCGTACGACAAGTATGCATTTTCAAAGAAAATCCAATTATCTCCTTCATAAGACATCTTTAATCTCAACCAAACTGAGGTCTCACTTTTACCAATATAAACAGAAACATGATTGGTATTATTATAGTGTACAAAATACGGATTACTATACCAAGTTATCCCATCAACATCATCATATTTCTTTTTTAGTTTATTAACGGCCTTCATACGCTTCTCTTTCTCAGCTTTTATATCAGCATCTTTTTTTGCGACCAACTTTTGTAAAGCATCCTTCGCTTTCTTACATTCCTGAGATGCAGGGTGATATTTTTCCAATCTTTCACAAATCACAGCTAACGAATCAATATTTTCATGCTTAACAAGCTCTGGAACTTTGCTATATAGCCTATCTGGAGTATTACGATAATTTTCAATCTCTTGCTTTAATTCAGCTACTTCTATCTTTAACATTTCGTTATTCTTCAATAACTCATCATACTCAGACTGTGAAGGGCCGCATGAAATGGTCAAAAATGACGCAATTAGAGCCGCAACTAATAAATTCTTTTTCATTTTTAATTAATATATTATTGACATTTCTGAATTCCTTCTCCCTAATTACTACAAAGATAGCCATATTAATCAGAAATAACAAATTTTCACAACCCGCATCAACTATTTCCGTTTGGGCAATCACTTCTACTATAAGGAATAGGACAGTATGCTGCAAATATTTTCATGTAACTATTGATTTTTTAAAACTGAACCATATTTATTACATAAATAACAATAACTATAAAAAAATCAATGACATGGAACAGCCTAAAAAGCGAATGTACAGAAACGATGTATCGGACGCAACGCGAGAAAAACAAAGCATTGCACATCAAGGCCGGAAGCACAGTAATGCCACAAAACAGAAAATAAGCAAGAGCATGACCAACTACTGGGCAAAGTTGCCACTTAAACCGACCAATAACGATGACAATGCAGGAATCTATGGCAGATAGGATTAAGTGGTTTGTGAGTGTTGATAAATTACGGGTATGCCTCAACATATCTGACGAACGCTATGACTACCTCAAAAACTACCATACACGGTATGACGAACTGAACAATTACCGCATTTTGGATGAAGATGATTTCTACCTTATTTTCATTGACGAGGACGAACAAGGCATGACCGCTGTACTGAATGTACATGACTTCGATGGAGACTTCAAACTCGGAACATTCACATTCAACTCTACCGACAAATATAAGGGCAAGGCTTTCTTCTCCTTTGAGAATCAAGCACTCTACAAGGTGTTTTTAAAACTTGGCGATGGTGAACCACACAACTATATCTGCGACCTACAATATGTTTGTGATTATTATGGACTAACGTTCAACAATATCACAGAAATCGAGATAGCATTTGATAGTAATTATAACTATATCAGCAAATTACGCAGAATGATTAAGAACACTGACCGCTATGACCTCTACCTCAATGGCAAAAAAGTAAAAAATGACGAGACTTTGGACGGATATGGGGAATACTACAAACGAAGTCGGGAAAAACTAAGCAAACTCCCGACTTTATACTTTTCACAAGCAAAAGACACAGACATGAAGATGAGAATTTATGACAAAGCCAAAGAACTAAAAGAGCATAGCCCTCACAAAATGCAACGGCTCAAAGAATGGCTCGGCTGGGACAATATGGATAAACTATACCGCGTTGAGGTAGTCATGCACAACACCAACGTCCGTGAGTTTTGCGAAAGATACGGAGAGCTACTATTTTATGAGTATGGGGAACATGCAAATATTTTATCATTACTTGGCCGATTGGATTGTCGATTAGCAATGTTCTTTGACTGCACTAACCGCATGATATACTTCCGAGACAAAACAACCAATGAAAAAATCAGCCTTATGAATATCGCCCCAGGTATATAACCAATATACCTGGGCGGAGGTATTTTGCATCCTCTTAGAGACTATACCTCAAACTGATAAGGGGGATATGAGCCTATCCATCCTGCTGCTGCCAACATCTTGTTAAACTCCTCCGGTGTATATGTTCCTCCTCTTAATATCACTCCCTTTCTATCATAGTCAACATTGTAGATTTTACTTTGCCCGTTATAAGTTATAGTTTTGGTATCGTTATCGTAAGTTAAAGACTTTTCATCATTGTTGAGGAACCACGATTGATACTCCACACACTGACAATACATTGGGTCATAAAACAGTTCATCTTTTTTGTAACGGGCATTTTTTACCGTTCCCCACATCTCACCACCATCGAAAAAATGTACAATCACCAACGACCATAACTTTGTCATTCTATAGAGAGTTATTTCAGTAATGAACTTCTCCACATACTCTTTAAGCAGCTCTCTATTCTTTTTTATCTCTCTTTGCCTTGTTCGCAGGTTTGCATCCTCTTTCACTTTTACCAGTCCATTCCTTTTACTCACCAACACGGCTATCTCCGACCTTAGCCGCACAACGGACTTCATCAACTCAGCCTTTACCTTATCAAAACTATCAATCGCCTCATCTATTGCCTTTTTTGCCAATTCCTCGTCTGCTACCAACCTCAACGTTCTACTTATGAAAGCATTAAGTTTATCTGAATCCTGCTTTATTTTAGATTCCTGCTGAACAACTATCTCTTTCTTATTACTTATCTGCTCATCTATTTCTTTTATTCTCTTTGCAGTTTCATGTTCTAGGTCATAATCGGCAAATCGTGTGATACAAAGCTGCACGACCAAACCATCCAATCGCCTCATCTGCACCTCAGTACCAACATCACAAGTCCTTATTTTATCTTTTCTATTGATAGTACCATAACATTTATATTTTCTATCACTGCTACCACCTCCAACAGAATAACGACTTCCACAGTCTCCGCACCTCAATAACGGTTTCAAAAGATTATCATGCCGAATACCCAAATTTTTATTATATCTCCTTTCAGCAACTATTAGTTGAACCTCATTAAACACATCTTCATCTACAATACGCAGTGACGGTTCATCCTGCTCAAAGGATGCCAAAACCTTTCTATCCTTTCTCTTATCCACTCTAAGCGGATTAGACGGGTCTGGTTCATGGAACGTAAAGTTCCTTTTCCCGACATACAATCTATTCTTTATCAAGCGATTAATTGTAGATGGTCTCCATTTTACATTATCGGATTCAAACCTATACTCTTTCTCTTGCAGCCCTTTTGATGAACGCCTATCCCTTGCATCCTCTATTCGTGTTTTGTATGGCGCTGGAATCCCCTCTGCATTTAGTATCTCGGATATTTCAATAGACGATTTGCCATCTATATAGTATTGGAATATTCTTCTAACCACCTCTGCCTCATTCTCTTCCATACTTAATCGCTTATCAGTTTTACTTGATTTGTAGCCATACGCAGTGAATCCCCCTTGGGCTACACAACGATTCTTGATAGCTGAGATTTTGCCATCAACTCCACGTGCCGCAAATAACTCGATTTCATATTGACTCATCACCGCCAATACTGAAATCATAATCGAAGTTGACAAGTCAGACTTGTCCCGCACCCACAGATTCTGCTTCTTGAAATACAAATACACATTGAGATGCTGATAATATTCGATAGACCTCAACAGATTGGACGGTTTTCGGTCTAAGCGGCTGAACTCTGAGAACAAAATCTGTTGATAGACCCCATCCTCAACTTTTCGCATCAAAACAGCATAAGCAGGACGCTCCTCTCCATCCTTGAAGCCACTGATTACATCAACAAATACATCCTCTTGCTCATCTATGGCAATACCACATTGATTCGCATATTGCAGCAACTCTTCCCGTTGCCTGTCCGTTTGCTGCATCTGTGTTGAGATACGAATATAGATTGCAGTCTTTCTGTTTCTGTCTATTTCTCCAAACATCATCATAAATCACTATCTTTGTGCGCTATGGATACAAATATACAAAATATGGATGGAAAATCCAAGTTTCAAGATGTGTCAATCGCTCCGATGCATACGGCAGAACACATCCTCAACCAGACAATGGTGAGGATGTTCGGCTGCCCGCGCTCGCGCAACGCCCACATAGAACGGAAAAAGAGCAAATGTGACTACCAGCTGGATACCTGCCCTACGGATGCCCAGATAGCAGAAATAGAGGCAAAGGTCAACGAGGTCATATCCATGCACCTGCCCGTGACAGTGGAATTCGTCCCCAGATCCGAAGCCGCCTCCATCGTGGACCTGAGCAAGCTGCCCGAAGACGTCTCGGAGACACTGCGCATAGTGCGGGTAGGCGACTACGATGCCTGTGCCTGCATCGGGGCACACGTCGGGAATACCTCGGAGATCGGCCGGTTCCGAATCACGAGCCACGACTTCGCCGACGGCCGCTGGCGTGTCCGTTTCAGGCTCGAATAGAGCAAAAAGGACTGCCGGGGCCCGCCCGTTTGAAATTTTTATTAACTTTGCTAGCAGCGACAAACTTTACAAACCAAATTTTTAATGATATGAAAAAGACAATTCCCCTACTGATGTGCCTTGTCATCATCAACCTCCCCATGTTTGCACAGACCCGGCCGGAGCAAGGAAACATGACCAATCCCAAACGCGTGGACTACACCAATACCAGTGAGCTGGATTTGAACGTCGGATATCCTCCCTTATACAATCTGGCCATCCTTACCGTATCGCCTCTCTTCCGAGCCATTTCAAGCTTTAATTTCATTGGTGACGAAAACGAAACAGTAATGCCTTCAGGAGAGCCTGCCACCTTCCTCCCCGTCTTCAGGCTGGACTACGGATACAATGTATTGCCGTGGCTCAATCTCGGAGGAGGCATAGACTACTCATACACGTCACAACCCATGATGTACAATGAAACAAAAAACTTTGCATGGGACGAAATGATGCATATGGTAAACGTCACATACAAAATGAAATTCTATTGGCTCAACAGGAAATGGGTGCGCCTGTACTCAGGATTTTCCCTCGGTGTCAGCATAGTCCACACCAACCTGCTCTCCATGACCCCTGAAGATGCAGCGGACCCGTACAACGGATTAAGTCTCTACATCGGATTGAGCCCGATAGGAATAATGGTAGGCAGTGAAAATCTATACGGAAGATTTGAAATCGGCAACGGAGGCAGCCTGATCTCTGCCGGCATAGGATGGCGTTTCCATCACAAAAAATAAACCTTCCTCCGCACCATAATGCGGTGGCACGGTAATTGACAGTTTTCATATCTGTAAACACCAATTGTTATCCGATATGAAAACTGTTTCTTTTTTTATGGCCGCTACCGCACTTGCGGTCCTGTCATGCAACATGCTCAAGGCACAGGAACCGCCTTACAACGAACGGTACAGATACATTGAAGTCACCGGCACTTCGGAAGTCGAGATAGTTCCCGACGAGATACATTTCATCATAGGCATAAAGGAATACTTCGAAGAAGAGTTCGACGGAGTATCCAAACCGGAACAGTACAAGACAAAAGTCCAGATCAGTACCATCGAATCCCGGCTTAGGGACGCCCTTCATTCGATAGGCATCACAGACAACGACATACGTACCCAGGAAGTGGGAGACTACTGGAGGGAAAGAGGCATGGACTTCCTGATCGGCAAAAACCTGGACATAACCCTGCACGACTTCACGACGATCGACAGCATCATTTCCGTCATAGACACAAAGGGCGTGAGCTTCATGCGCATAGGGGAGATGACAAACAAGGACATACTCAAATACCAGGAACAGGGCCGTAAGGATGCAGTGATTGCTGCCAGGCGCAAGGCCGAATACATGGCAGAAGCCATGGGCGAGAAAGTCAAGGAGGTACTTTCAATGGTGGAGCACGGAAGCGGCATAGACAACTATACCGTCGTTCAGAACAGCAAACTGCGCACGGACGGAGCCACACTCGGTTATGCATCGGCTGCGGCACCTGCATCCGACGCATTCCGCACCATCAAGTACACTTTCTCTGTCACCTGCCGGTTCTCCCTCAAAGGCTGGTAGGCCGCGAATATTGGCAAATAGGGGCTGGAGAATTGGAACGTCTTTTCAGCGATACCGTGCCGAATGGATCGGCATCGATACGTTTACTCACCTACCTGACAAGTTCCATCGCCACTCACAAAGAGGCCAAATGCTTCATGCCGGAAGAGCTGAAAGACAAATTTGCAGGACAAGGGCCCTCCACAGGCAACTTTTAGATTAACTATTGGCACAAGCAAGAAAATTCCACGCTACTCAAGATGGGATGGCGCCTCTGTCTGTACCCTGCGGCCGAACCTGAATCACCAAGTAAGACGACTTTCCCTAGCAGGACTGACATCTACTCCGGAACGTAAATTATCTCCCCGTTCTCTAGTTCGTAGGCTATGCCGACACGCTTGCCGCGGCGGCCTTCCTGCGCCTGGTCTTCCGACGGGGTGTAACGGTTTATGGTATTTCCCTCCTTCACTATTATCTCCATGTCCTCCTTGCCGGGATTCTTCACCATCGTGAAATCCTCCTTACTGAACATCTCTGTCATATTGAAACGGGTTACAAGAGCCACCATCAGGGCTACCGCAAAGACCATTGCAACATCGAATAGGTTACCGACCACGCTCATGGGGTCGTTATCATCATCTTTTACGAGAAATCTGCGTCTCATACTATTTCCCTCCATCCAATACTTCCGACACATACTCCAGGCGATTCAGGTCCTGGGAGTACCAGCGTTGCTTCACCTGGTTGGTGATGAAGCCGATGGCCGCCGAAAACAGCCCTACCACCGTTGTGGCAAAGGCCACCTGCATATTGTAGGCCATCGAAGCTATATCTCCTGTAGAAAGGCCTACCAAGGCCGGTCCCATAGGAATCAACGTCCCCATCAGTCCAAGAATAGGACCCATCTTGGCGAGAGTCTTGGAAACAGACAGGTCCTTGTCCGCTGTCACCTCATACTCCGAAATCAGCAGCTGCCTGCGGGCATGGCTGTCAGTAGCATCAAGCATCATTGCCAAGGTGTTCATGAGAGGGGATTTGCTCTTCTCAGGCAGGGATTTGCGTAATTCCTCAGCACCTTCCTTTTCCAGCGAGGCTATCCTGTCCGAAAAGGCTTTATCTATCCTCCTTATCTGCAGATACTGTCCGAAAAAATTCCCAATCAGCAACAGGGAACGCAGAAACAACAATATAAGCAATACTACTACAGGCACCAGCAGGCCTGTAGAAATCCAAAAGAGTACATCCGAAATGTAAGTCATAATTCTATTCTATTTTATTTATATTTCTGTTTTTTAATTTTTTGTTCAATTTTCTCCAGGGTCGTCCGAGGCCAAGGGCCCATCCGGCAATCCATCCTGCAGCCACAATGGCAACTACCCCTCCAAGGGCAGGTAAATCCACATCCCCACCCCCTTTCACGGCTGTCCTCCCGTTCACGGTAGATATGACAGCCACCAGTGCGGTAAGGATATTTGTCAGGAAAAACAATTCCAGACGGGTCTCTTTCTCCGGAAACAGCTTTTCGACCATCCATGTCCCGCCAGCAGTAATGAGGAATACCCCCACCGCCGTAGACCAGGCGACAAGAGGGAAGGACACCCCAGGAAAGGTAAATACCATGTACACCAATATGCTGAACAGTACCGGGAAGACAAGAATTCCTGGGAACCAGCGTAATACCCTATAAGCCCATACTGTTCTCCTACGGACCGTTCCAGTATTCATAAGATGCACGGAAAGCAGGCAGAATGCCATCTGTATGATGACCTCAACAGTAATCACCACCGACGTATCAAGCATCAGGGTGGGTTTGGAAAGCCATTCGGCTATCTGTGAACGGGACTGTTCTATCGCCACAGGCCACATTAGACCGGTGAAGAGGGCCGCTACCGCCGCATGGGCCAGCACCGACCATTTTTTGTGCCATGTCTGCTTCAGCATGAAATTGAAGCAGACCAGCACCATCAATAATATTACTGAACTCTGCATAAAAGAGTTTATTAAATTCCTGAGTTGCGGCGACGGCGGATCAATATGCCTCCGGCAATGAATACTACCACTAGCGACACCGCTACGGCGATATTCCCCACAAGGGCAGTTTCCTCCCGTACCTCTTCATTCATCCTGTCCTTTTTCAGCACCATTCCCGAAGAAGCGCCGGCTGTGGTCTCCCTTATGTCCTTTATGGCTGCAGTATATTCCTCAGCCTTCTCGGGAGCCACGTTTGAGGCTATGTAGTCTTTCAGGGAGGGATTGTCGCAGACAAAACCTGAGCAAGAGGGGCGGTACTTCTCGATAAGTCCAGTGTGAAGCTCGGCCATATCCTTTATCTGCTGTTCCGTAGCATCCCACATCCCCTTGCGAACCGTTTCAAGCATGATGGCCGTAATCTCTTCGAGAGCTGCGGGGTTCATGTCCTCGAAATATCTCTGTATGCCTAAGTCGTATTTGTCGTTGACATAGACTTCGTAGATTTCATCCCAGAGGCGGTCATCCACAGCCGTAGGCCTCATGACATTCCAGCCGAAGGTATTCATTACTGTCTCCGCTATCGCATCAGCATCGCCAGCCCCGCCTTTCATCTTCTCCCGGATATATGAAGGATTCAGGATGGTAGTACGGCTTTCCACCCCTATTGCCTCCTTTACATCCTGCATCCGGACCCTGTTGCGGTTGCGGTAGTCGCTCAGATAGGCATCCGGATCCTTGCCTGTAACCTCTCTTACAGCCAGGTTCAGACCGCCCATGAACTCATACACATGATCGAGGCTCAATGCTCCCCATGTATTGCTCTGACGGGGCTGCACCACGGCGTCTGTCCTGCTGAGAGCTGCCTCGAAGGCAAAATTCATGAATTTTTCCCAGTCTTCCTCGCTACCATAGTAGGCTCCCATATTGTTGAGGTAGACTTGAGCTATCTCCGACTCGGAACTCCAACGGTCAGAAGCCTCTATCATCCCCTGGATACCGGTCCCGTAACTGCCGTTAATTCCTCCAAACACCCTATAGGCAGACATTTCTCTGGCCTGCTTCGGTGTGACTCCCTTTTCGATCAGGACTCTCTCGGTCTCTCGGATCCCCTCAGCCACATTGTTCACATATGGTTCGTCACCTACTGCAGCAGCCATTCGCACAGCCCTGTCAATCAGGAAGAGACGGGAGGCAGCCAAGTCCCTAAGCTGTCCACTCGTCTGGACTACTACGTCGATTCTGGGACGGTTCAACTGCTCCGAGGGAATCAGACGGATGTCCGTAACCCTGCCGAAACTGTCATATACAGGTTCCACTCCCAACATATATAGAATCTGTGCAATCGTCGCTCCTTCTGTCTCGATAAATTCCCCGCTCCAGAGGGTGTAGCTCACCTTTCTGGGAATGGAATCATTATGCCTGCTGCGATACAGGTCGATGGTATTCTGCGCCAACTGCTTTCCCTTCTCCCAGGCACTGCGGGTAGGAGTAGCTTCTGCATTGATGGCAAAAAGGTTCCTGCCCGTGGGTAGAGTGTTGGGATTTGCCACAGGATCACCTCCGGGAGATGGTGCCACATACCCCCCGTTCAAGGCGTTCACAGCACTTTCCAGTTCCATTCCAGGACTGGTCTCCAGCTGCTTTTTATAATTATAGACATTCAGCACTGCCTGTTCTATTTCGAACACAGCCCTGGCATAGTCCTTCTCTGCAGAAGAATAGTTGTTCGCAATTCCGGCCATCAGGCCCATGGCGGACATCATATCACTCATGTTACCTGCCGAAGCTCCGTTCTTTACAGCCTGATCAGAATGCGCATCCTGCGAACCATGCGCCTGCCGAGGGGATCGGCCTACGGCATCCATGGCCGATTCCATCTTCTTCAGGCTCTCTTCACTCGCACCCATTGCCTTGGCTATCTTAAGAGCCTTCTCTGGATCCATGCCCTTACCAGCCTTCTCCATCATTCCGGATATCTTGGTCCCATGACTGGGGACCGGCTTTGATTCGTCCTTGGATGCAGTCTCTGCCCCCGAACCCATCTCCTCTGCCAAGGACATCATCATGGTCATCATGTCCGGAGGAGTCTGGAGGGATTTGTACACTTCCCTGGCACGGGCCAGCTCTTCCGAGGTAATTCCAGCTATGGAGCAGAGCTGCCTATCATCTGCGGGTCTTCCCTGAGCCAGAAGCCTACCTACTATCTTGCGGGCGGGCTCCAGATATCTGCGGTTGAATTCCGGCATCCGATTCAACACACTGTCATCGGCCTTGCCGGCAGCCTTGTCCAGACAGAAGAGACCGTAGGCCACAGGCTCTGTACACATGGCATAGACTGTGGATATTATCTGCTCGTCTTCGTATTTTTCCCCCAGCACATAGAGCCGCCCGGAAACCTTTTCTGAAACCAGTTCTTCAGCGAAATTTTCTATCCTGAATATCTCGTCGGAAGTATAAGGCCCGTTCCCAAGGGTATCCAGTCCCAAATCTGCACTTATGCCCATTTCGATGCACAGTTTCTTTATTTTCAGCGATATACCGTCGGATGTCCCTGTATCGGGGATGTCCTGTTCAAAGGCTTTGTCATATTCTGCAAACAGGTCTATGAGGTCTTTATACATACCCCTGACATTACTTTCCATAAAAGGTGCCGTCAGATGTGACAGAAGCTCGGCGTAGCTGCGTCGCTTGGCTATAATGCCCTCTCCTACGTCGCCTATGGTGTAGAGATAGACATGAGGCAGCGGTCCGATCAATCTGTCCGGCCAGTCGTAATCGGAGAGGGCCACCTGCTTGCGTGGAGTGAATTCCAGACTGCCGTGAGTCCCGAAATGGATCATCACATCGGCCCCAAAACCGTAACGGGCATAGAGATAAGCAGCAATGTAGTTGTGCGGAGGCGCAGAGCCGGTACCATGTACCATTGCAAAGTCATTCTCTCCTCCACCGGCAGCAGGCTGGGGCAGAAGGACCACATTCCCCAGTTTCACTCTGGATACCGCCATTCTCCCTCCATTGGACATATAGGGTCCCGGAAATTCCCCGTTCAGGGCTACCACCTCCCCGTAGATGTCTGCGGGCATTGCATCCGACACCCATTCCGAATAGGTTTGCGAGTCCACCCACTCCGGATCTCCCTCCTGCATGAAACGGGATGCCGCTCCTTCGGCATATGAGCCGAACAATGCCCCTTTCTTCATTATCAATTCTCCAAGGGCCTCTGGGGAAGAAGGCAGACCGGAAACATAGTACCCGTTGTCTTTCAAATATTTAAGAAAATTATACAGGGAGGGGATGACCTCCATCCCGGCAGCGGTAAGAGCATTCTGTCCTGCCCCTTTATAGTAGAATATAGCAACCTTTTTTTCGGAGTTCGGGGTAGATTTCAATGCGATATGGCGGTTCACCGTTTCCACGAACTCCTCGAGCCGCCCAGGAATTGCATCCAGCCTACGGAGACCGTCCTGTCCCTCATAATGTCCGAAAATCACGAATGGACGTATAGCCCCATCGATTTCAGGAGTGACAATGCTCTGAGACATGAATCCTCCGCTCATTCCCTTCGGATCCTGCTCCCATTCTGATACAAGAGAATTGACATTCAGCGGGGCGAACAAGGGGATATTCCTCTTTTTCAAATACTCTACCGTCTCATCTCCCATGCGGCCGTGGGCCATATTAATGATGGCGGAGGGGGCAATCGAATCCATTTGACCGTTTCGAATCATATTGCGGATGTTTCGTATGGGATATGTCAAATTTCCGGTCACTTCAAGAGATCGCACCAGCTCGGTAGCATCCCCCATTTGACCGGTAATGATGATTCTCGGGGCATCATCCGAATACAGGCCTGCGGCCTTCAAATATACTTCATATGCGGCAATAGAGGTGAAGCTCTTCTCCTCCCCTCCATCCAGGTCGGGACGGTAGATATTCTCTGTACGGTATTCCACCACTGCCCCCGGTTCGGGAGCGGAGAAGACCTTGCGGTCTACATGCTTCCGGACGTAGTTCAACATATTCCTATAGTTGGTCCTTCCTCCATTCAACAGATATGCCTTAACTTCTACCGAAAGGGTCGAATCCATGGAATTTATATCGTTGGCTGGATTTGTGACCATGGTAGTAACCACAGGCAGTCCCTTCTCCGCAGCATCCTTAACAGCTTGACGCTGCTCTTCGGTAATCCGCAGCCCCATCCCGTTAATGAACAACATGTCGTACTTCCCGGCCTGGACAGCATCCTCGGGCAGGAGCTCCGAGATTCTTATCCTTGGGTTGTCATTCGCACGGGATATCTCCCCGAGCTCTATCACCTGATAATTCATAAAGGCCACCTTGGTTCTGCTTCCCAAAAATGACCAAAGCCCCCACAGCGACAGGACCGTGCAGAGGGTTATGACTGATATGACTGTTTTTCTCTTTCTGCTCATTTCCTAAAGAATTCTTCTATATCCACCGAGAGGCCCACAGTCAGAGTAGTACCGGTAGTACTCGGTGAATTACTGTAATAATATTCAGGTATATAATTGAAGAGGTTGTCCACTATGACGTTCAATTTAATGCCTCTCAAGATGTCCTGTGAGAGGGTAAGTTTCCAGATAGTGTACGCTGGATATGTCTGGGTCTCCGTATGCTCGTAATCAGTAACGGAGGTGTATACCTCGGTGGTCACGGCCGACAGGACCCGGCCGCTCAGGGAGATGTCAAACCCGTAATTCTTCCAACTCTTCCCGTAGCTGAAACGGGCCGTCGCCGAATGGGGACGGGTCTGGGTAAGCAATGGCTCGCCTGATCGTATCGCCTCATTGGTATAGGTATAGGCCAACCTCGCCCCTAAGCCCATCGGCAGGTTCATCGAGAAGGACACATCAACCCCTCTCACCTGCATGGAGGACATGTTGGTATACATCATTCCGTTCAGTTCCTCGTTCCATACTGTGGTGATACGATTGTCAACCCAATTATAGAAACCGTTCACCGAGGCGCTTACATACTTCCATGTATATTCAGCTGAGAGGGAAAGGTTTTCGCTCTGCTCGGGTGCAAGGTCGGGATTACCGTATATCATGAAGATTCCAGCCATATCGAATGACATATACATCTCTTTCAAGGTCGGGGCACGGAAACCGCCTGAGAAGGAGCCTCTGAACGCCCAGTTCTCCAGTTTGTACATCAGATTCAGTTTAGGGGAAAAATGGCTTGTCCGCATCTGCGAGAAGAAGTCATACCGCAATCCTCCGATAAAGGTCCAGTGCTCGTTGAGAGCGCTTTCCACCTGGGCAAACATATCTACAGTGTGTTGGACATAGGAGCTATTATCCTCGAACTGGTAAGACATAAGGTAATCTCTCATATAGTCTGCTCCCAGCACGATGGTGTTCTTGCCGTCTGAGCTGAAATCGTAGGTATAGACACCTCTCACCACGTTCTGTACATTGCTGTAATCCCGGACATCGGTCTGATTGACAAGAAGGTAGTCACTCTTGTCATACTGGTCGAAACTATATGAAAGTTCCAGTCTGGTGCGGTCGTTGATGTCGTATTCCCCCTTCAGACCAGCATTCATGTCATAGTAACGGTCATGGCTGTCCGCCTGCATATGCCTTTCCCTCATGAAATAGCCGGCGCGTGCAGTAAACTTCAGACCGTCTATCGGCTCATACTGGAGTCTCTCCTTGACACTCCAATTCCAACCTCCATAGAAAGTTGTGTAATCTCCCTCATTCTTCATCTGATATGAGTCAATGGAAGTGTACTGTACATTAGTAAGGCTGTTGAAACGGCCGGCTATGAAACCTGCCGAACCTCCGTAACGCTGCTCGTTGTGCGCTCCGTAACGGGCATTAAGATTCACCGACCAGGGATCCTTTGCCCCGGAACTTATCAGATTCACCACTCCACCCACTGCGTTCGAACCATAAAGCGAAGAAGCCGCTCCCTTGATTATCTCAACTCTCTCCACATTGTCGAGATTCAGGCGGTTATAGTCGATGTTGTCCAGGGTCTCACCGGCTATGCGTTCCCCGTCCACAAGAAAGAGGACGGAGTTTCCGCCGAAGCCTTGCATATTCAGAGTTAGCTGCTGGTCCATAGCGTATGAGAGCTCTATACCAGGCAGCTCCGACTCCAAAAGATCCACGATGTTCAGGGCATCTACCTTAGTTATATCTTCGTTGGTAATGACCCTGGTCATAATAGGAGTGTTTTTCAGAAGGCGCGGTGTCCTGGTGCCTGTCACCACCACTGTTTCCAGATTCATATAGTCAGCCTCCAGCACCACCTTCAGGCCTCCTGCCATTTCTTTGGAAATCTCCAGATCTTCCGATATGTATCCCATTAATTGAAAGTGCAATGTTACAATATGATCGAAAGGTATGTCCATGAAAAATTTTCCGTTGTCATCGGTAACGGAATAAAAATTTTTGCGGTCCTCTACGGTAACCACCGCCCCCGCTAGGGGTTCCCCTTCGGCATCAGTCACCGTTCCCCATACATTCCTGGATTGGCCGTAGCCGGTACACATGGCAAGAAGCAGAAAAAACAATAGGGAATTTGCTCTTTTCATATTTTTCTAAAATTCGAGGGGATAAATGTAATCTATGGTCATGAATCCCTTTACATTGCTGTCGTTCATATAGTTTGTAAGTTTTATCGCCGCATAGCTCCCGTCGCTGTTCCGAAGTACATACACCTTCCCAGACATAGTATATATAGGAGGCATAGAAGAAGTATCCACATTCAGCCACAGCGATAACTCCGGATTGTAATATGAAGGGGCATAGACGATTATACCCTCCATCATTCCAGACATATCCACCGTTATCCTATCCTCTGTCCAGACGTCCCCCACGTATTCTCCTGAAGGAATGGATCCGGAAGCAAGAAGCTCGTCAAAGGAGGTAAAATCTGTTCCTATCACAGTCCCTTCGTTCGTCTTGGTATCGTAGCGGTGGACTGCAAAATGCCACCCATCCGGAACTAGTCCCTCCTCCGTACCGTCGTTACTGAGGAGAGTAGTATCAATGGTCTTGGCATTCAAGTCGATATATGTCCATTTGGTATAGGAGGACGCATCTATATAAATGGTACCGGAGAAGGTGGACTCATCGATGGAGACAAAGCCGAACTCCGAAACGGCCTGGGGGGCATCGTACAAGCCTTGAAAAATGCCGTTGCATGACGGGAGCAGCCATAAGGCAGTCCCCGCCAAAACTATCAAAGTCATCCTGTTCATATTTCCGGAAGTTCTGTTTCTGTATTTCTACTTGCTTCCTTCAAAAGTCACTGTGATTGCCATAGGCATGGCCCCCGGAATAAGCTCAAAGATAAAGGAGGCCGATCCTTCTGATGTCACTGTACCGGTCATATTGCCGGTGATATTCATATCCCCGGCTGTCACATTGATGCTTTCCTGGGTGAGGGTATAGACCCCGTCCGCCTCTGTCATATGCACTCCAGTGATGACCATAGACTCGATAGTCATGGATTCCGAGCCCATAGTGGGAGTAGTAACCGTAATATCATCGGTAGTGGCATCGATGGTGATGGCAGCATCTTCCACCTTGCCCATACTGTTGCCCATAACAGAAATGTCCATCGTTCCTGTATACGTGCCGCTGACTATAAGCCCTACAGGAGCTTCTCCGGGCAGGACGGTTATGGTCAGGCCACCCATTACTGAGGGTATGTCGAATACTATAGAGAAGTCGCTTGCACTTATAATGGATGCAGTCACAGTGCAGGGATATTCGCTGCTCTCGCCACCCATGCCCATCAGGGAGGTTCCTTCCCCGACCACAGTATATACACCATCAGACTCTTTAACCGTGGCTTCTGAAATAGTGAAGGTACCCCATGTGTCGGAGACATAGCTGACTGACACAGTCTCATCTGTCACCTCAGCGAGAGTTACGGTCTGCCCGTTACTCACCATTGGAGTGGATACATACTGGAACAATGAAGTCGAATAGCCGGAATATGTTCCGGCCACTTCTGAGGCAGGTTTGACTTCTTCTACAGGGTTGCAGCCGACTGCTGAAAGGACCGCAACAGCGGCAATAGGGATAAGTTTTTTCAGTCTCATTTGTTTTAATCTTTATGTTTTACATTGAGACTGCAAAAGTATTTTACATGCTATTGCCTGACAATCGCTATAAATAGTAATTACATCGGTTTTACATCACTAGTTATTGCAGAATCGAGGCTCACTATAACCGCTAACTACTGCCGGATGCGGGCCATGATCTCTTTGGTGCGGAGAGAGTCCTTGTACGCATTGTTGGCATTGATGCGTTCCAGCGACAGGGACGAATCAGAATTGCCCCCCCAGCGGCGGCAATTGTAAATCGGCTCGTAGATACGGCCTATCCGCCATCTGCGGCTCATCCTCAGCCCCACGCCGTAATCTTCCCCGTAGGACACGTCTTCAAAGCCACCGGCTTCCTTCAAGGCCTGGACACAGAAGGCGCGCGGAGCCCCCAGTCCGTTGACTCTAAGCAGATTGTTGTGTCCGTTGGCATCCGTCCACTCCCGGTGATCTATGATGCCCGGAGGTATTGGATTGAGATTGAAGTCCCTCATCATATAGCTGCCGACCACCATAGCGCACCTTTCCTGCCTGAATTTGTCCATGATCCTCTGCAGAGTATCCGGACCTGAATACATGTCGTCACTGTCAAGCTGCACCGCAAAATCCCCGCACAAAGGATGGTCAAGCGCGATGTTCCAGCAGCCGCCTATACCGTGTCCCTTCGTCTCCGGCACTATCCGGATGACTTTACCGCCGCTACCGGCAGCAGCCTCCATGATCCTGTCCCCCGTCCCGTCCGTGGAATAATTGTCCACCACGAGGATATTGTACAGGAAATCCGTTTCCTGCTTCTGCGCCGAGGATATGGCATCCCCTACCGTAGAGACCCTGTTGAAGACAGGTATCACGACCGAGAGCAGGGGACGGCCGGGAACAGATGCAGGTTCCGGCCCATGCGGAGCTGCGGTATCCGGCACGGAAGCGAAGAGGCTCTCCGGCAGAAGCTCCGTCCTCTCAGGAAGCCATGCCCCTATCTCCTTCAGATGTTCTGTGAAAATATGCTCCCTCTCAATCTGCACATCCCTGTTCCTTGGATCCACGTACTCGAACTGCTTCTCCCTTACCGCACTTCCGTCACTGCCTTCAGCGATGCCCGCCGACACTGGCATCGCAGTATAGAGTTCCTCTCCTACATGAAGTATCCTGCCCCTGCGGGACAGAAAAAGCCTCAGGGCATAGTCGCGCCCGTAACGGTACTTGTCCCCATACCCGGAACTCCACTCTTCGAAAAGATCTTTCCGGACCACTGCAACAGGGCCGAAATCGAAATCATCCCTTACACTCCCCTCATGATAGTCGATCAAGGGGTGGCTTCCGGCGAGTCCGTCACCTGATCCGGCACCGGCGCCCTCCCTGTAATCCGAATACGCCATTGCCGCTCTGCATCCCTCCGCAGCCGCTACCAGTCTATCGAGGCCTTCCGTGTCAAAAACTGCCCTTACCCCTGGATTCAGGGTATGCAGGACGTAACCCCTGCCTTCTATATTTTCCTCAACAGTGTTTCTGTTCATCATTCATTTTAAATTAAAAAGCCAGCACGCATCTGACATGGGTTCCTCTGTTCTTGTAGTCACGCATGCAGTCCAGATATCCGGATTCCGTGAAATCTATGTATCTCATGGTCTCGGCATTGCCCTGTGTAGAGGACATAAGCGCGTTGTTGTATCCCGGATATTCAGTCTTCTGCAGATTATCCACCAGGGACATCAATTCATTCAGGCGGGCAGGGGTATTCCCAAGCCCCTGCCAGAAAATGATGCCGTCCGTATCGCAGACGAAGTTGGACCCGTTCAGGTCAGCCCCTGTCAGATTCCTGACGATATCCACCAGCTGACCGTTGGACGGGATGTACCACCCTGTGGTCTTGGCCGAAGCATCAGGGCCTCCTGCCTCTGCCGCAAAATCAAGTGCCGTCCGGAAACCTGGATAATGACCGGCATCGATATCATCTGCCCTTTCGGTACGCATGATCATATTGTTCCTGTATCCCTCAATATCGGCATCAATCAGAGAAAAGACTTCGTCTCCGGGAAGGTCCGCCCCTACTTCCGAAAGTCCTATTTCCGTCTCGTCCCTGATGTAGTCCCCGTTATTGTCATACCATTTGACATAACCGTTGTACGAAGAAGCAATGGTGGACACCACCAGTCCGTGGGGCTCCTGGACTCCAATTGCAGCTAGCGCATCCTTCTCCCCCTGCCCTATTCTTTCAGGATCGGTACAGAATACGATTCCTATAACCTTCTTCCCGGACAGAGGTGACGGTTTCTCGTCTTCCCAAACAAGACCCGACCCGGAAACACTCCGGAGACCTCCGTCGGACCATGTCCCGTCGGAATAGAAATAGTCTCCAGGCTTCAGGTCTTCCGGAGCATAACCGGAAAAATCCGGTTCCTCCGCTGACAGCATGTCCCCGTAGGCATACAGATCGAATCCGTAGCTCTTGCCTGCCTCGAAACTGCCGGCATCATCCGGCAGAATGTATGAAAGTTCCCGCCCGTCAGCGAGTGTCAAGGTTACCAGCTCCTTGCCTGACATGTCCTGAGGAATGATCACAGCCTGACAGCTTATGGCTGCGATTCCGTCGGCATCGGATTCGACCGGAAGAATGGAGCCCGTTGCCTCACCTGCCGTCCAGCTTCCGTATCTCTGCCCTGAAACCGGGGGGGCGAAGGTTCCGTCCAGGGCCATATTGCCGTTGCCGATCCTTACCCCTACCATCTCTAGCGCCGAAACCTGTTCCGAGGGCATTATGTTGACAACCAGCCGCGCCGTCTGTGGATAGAGCGGTATTTCATTGGCTCCGGCTACTGCCTTGAAGCCGAATGCCGCGGCGAAATAACCGGACAGGTAACCTTCCTCATCCGCCTGATTGCTCCGGACGCTCCACTTCTCTACAGACTCCGAATAGGGATACCATGCATCGATATCCATACTGCCGGCTCCTTCTGCCAATTCCAATGGTCCGAAACCGTCTGCCGGCGTAAGCCCTCCATTTGCATCGGTAACGAATTTCCTGATTTCAGGTGTCCCGTCAACAGCTGCCCTAACAGCTATCTCTTCACCGCCTGTCAAGACAGCCATGAACACACAGTCCGGCCCGAAATCTTCAATACGTACGTTTAGCTCCGCTTCCTCCCCGGAACCGGAATTGGTGCCCTGCCTGTTGCAGGACACTGCCGCCACTGACAACACGGCGGCGCACAATAGACAATGCCAACGTTTAATCATAATATCAATGTTTTAAGGTTATATCTCCTTAATTCCGCAACACTATTACAAATATAACTTTTTAAGTACCTGAGCAACAAAAAGTTGCTCAGGATTTTGCCA
>CALVDF010000028.1 GCA_944326245.1 uncultured Bacteroidales bacterium | reverse complement strand
GCCCTAACAGGGGTGGGAGAGTAGGTAGCCGCCGCCCCCTAGAGCCCTTGAGGAAGAAACCTCAGGGGCTTTTTTTTTGCCTGTACCCCAACCGTCACCGGGACCTGTATTCTGCCGGAGTGCATCCGTGGGTCTTTCTGAACTGTTCGTTGAAGAATTTCAGAGAGGGGTACCCCATCTGGCGTGCTATCTGCGTCAGGCTTTTGCCTGTCCGCAGCAGTTCCTGGCCTGCAAGCTCCGACTGCCTTTCGTGTATGAATTCCAGCCAGGTCTTTCCTGTTTCGTTCATTATGATGTCTTCCAGATATGCCTGGGATACGTTGCTCTGCCTTGCGCAATCGGATGCTGAAGGAAGTTTCCTGCGGCAGTCTTCGCACGGATTCAGAAAATATTTCCTCAATGTTTCATCCGTAAGTTCAACGATCCGGCAATGCCGTTCGTGCCGCAGTATGAACTGTGTTTTGTAGAACCGTTTGCTGTAGTTCAGCAGCAGTTCAAGCCGGTTGATTATTATTTCGGTGGACAGTTCGTCCGTTATGTCCGGTGAGGCGTCGGCATCAATGTCATCAAGGCATCTGTCCATAATCTGCTTTTCCCCTGAGGACAGGTGCAGGGCTTCGTTGCGGCATCTGTATCTGAAAAAGCTGTAAGTCGCTTCTATGTCTTCTAGAGGTGTATCGGTCAGAAGTCCCTGATGGAAGAAAAGCCCCCTCCCGTTAAGTAGGCAGCCTTCTTCCCTGCATTGCGAGAACGCCTTGCAGGATGTGCCGGGCGGGATGAAGTATGCGACACCGTCCTGGTAGTCGTCGTGCTGCTTTCCCTTGCTTGACGGGGCACTGTCACCCGGGGCTATGATGATGGAATAGAAGTCAGTCCTGTCGCATCCGCATATTTCCGACGCATCGCTTACGCGTACCGGAGGGTAATGCGGATTCCTGATGTTTTTTATAGGTTCGAACATTTTCTGTATTCGAGGGGTGTCTGTCCCACTTTTTTCTTGAAGACCCTTATGAAGTGCTGTGAGTACTGGAAACCCAGATCAAATGCTATCTGGCTGACGGTCTTGTCCGTGTACAGTATCTGGTCTTTAGCTGTGTCGATTATTTTGCACTGGATGTATTCCTGGGGAGTCTTGCCTGTCTCCTTCTTTATGAGGTCTCCGAAATAGTTCGGGGAAAGGCAGACCTTGTCGGCGAAGTACTTTACCGTCGGTAGGCCTAGGTTGGCTGGTTTTCCGTTGCGGAAGTATTCGGCCAGCAGATCCTCAAACCTGCCTAAAATGTCCCTGTTTGCTGCGGAACGGGTTGTAAACTGCCTTTCGTAGAAGCGTAGACAGTAGTCCAGGAGTAATCCTATGTTTCTTGATATCAGTCTTTTGCTGTGTTTGTCAATAGGCCTTCTTATCTCGGCATCTATCTTGCTCAGGCAGTCTGTAAAGATATTTCTCTCATCCTCAGAAAGATGAAGTGCTTCAGAAGAATTGTAGGAGAAAAACGTGTACCTTCTGATCTCCCTTCCCAGGGATGTCCCTGCTATAAGGTCAGGATGGAAAAGTACTCCAAGGGCAGCAGGCTTTACTGTCTTGTCCAAAGTGGTGCTGACTACCTGGCCCGGAGCAAAGCTTGTGACGGTCCCTTCCTGATAGTCGTAGATCTTTCTGCCGTATCTGATGTCTCCGCATTTGACCTGTTTCAGAAATAAAGCGTAGATGCCGTAGTTGATGGTAAAGTCTTCGGGAATGTCCGTCGCCTTTGACAGGTCTACGACACTGACCAGAGGATGGAAAGTCTCCAGACCGAAAAGTTTGTTATATTTGTCGACTGAATCGAGATTGATGATATCCTTCATGGCTGCCAATTGTTTGTACAAAAATAAAATTAATTGAGGCAGTATCGTCAATGCCAATGGCAGAAAACTGAATATGTTTACAAAAAAGGTAAAAGATATACACCGGCAATATGGGATATGAGATAGGGGACAGGGTCCGCTTCATGGACTTCGAGGGAGACGGGCATGTCCTTTCCGTGCCGCAGGGCGGAAGAATGGACATTGAAGTTGACGGCATGAGGATGAATGTGTCTGTTCTGGAGGTCGTTCCTGTGTATGAGGAAGATCCGGCAGAGGAGAGGCACAGGTATGAAGGGAACGCTCAGGTGTCCCGTTTCAAGCAACCGGCCATACCGGGGCGCAGTCCTGCCGTGAAGGGAAGAAAAGCACGTACCAGGCCGGACATTATGGAGGTGGATCTCCACATCGGCAAGATCCGGGAAAAATATCCTGCAGCGCGCAATATCCCTGACGAGGATGCCCTGTCCGTACAGCTGGACGTTTTCGAAAAGAGTATGGCGGAGGCTTTCAGGAAGGGGGTGAAATATGTCGTGTTCATTCACGGCAACGGCCGCGGAGTATTGCGCCGTGAGCTGGAAAAACGGCTGAGGGAGTACCCGGGAGTATCTGTATGCGATGCATCCCCGCTCCGTTATGGAGGCGGAGCCATGGAGGTCACTGTCAGATAGATCTCCGTTTTCTCCTGAAGAGTCTGAAGATGCAGAATACTGAAGCAGTTGCAACAAATATGACCATGAGGTTCCACAGTATGGTCATGCCCCATCTTACGGGGTGAGGGAATACCCTGTAGGGTGAATCCCCTTCTGCGTATCGTGCAAATGCGTTGGTGTAGAGCGCTACTCCGTTGTCGTACCATGCAGTCATTCTTACATACGGGTCTCCGGCCTTCATTACATAATGTATGGATGCCGTGTTTTTGGCGGAGTCAACAGCCATTCCGTTTCTGGAGATGACTTTGATCAGTGCTGCCGGTTCGGTCAGAGTCATGAATACTGTGTCTCCATGCAGGCCGATGTCCTTTATCCCCGGAAGTTTCATGTTCTCTGAATGTTTCACTGCTGTATCCCCGGACCCGAAGTCAGGTACTCTTGTGGTATAGAAATTACCTTTTACCAGCTGTTCCCTTACATCTTCCCAGTATGGGGTGGGGGAGTTGATCCAGGAGCATCTTCTGGCGATTCTGGCGTGGGCCTTGGAGTTGTGGTTGTCGTCGCTGATATTGTTGTGCGCGTATCTTCCGGCCGAGAGTGCTTCGTCCCAATGACTCAGACTGGTGCCGCTGCCGTTGTCGCTTTCGCCGAATCCGGAGTCCCCCTCGATGAGCCTGTATCCCGAAAGATGTTCCATCACCCTGCGGTTGACGGATATGGTCCTGTCCGGATGATTGAACTGGACGAAATCACCTTGAGATGCCAGCCTGTCTATCATAAACTGTTTCTGGGACAGCAGGATGGGAAGTATATGGTCGAATTTCTCTACTTTGCCGGCACCGAAGGCATTGAGGTGGAATTTGAATAGGTTGTATCCGTGCTCGTATATGGCGATGTAGAGGGAAGAATCCACAGGGTGCGGAGTGAGAGCCTGGTGATTGGAGAATCCGAGTATTCCATATCCGTAACTCATGTAGTCGGAATATACCACATCAGGGTAATAGGGGCATTCGTTGATTCCTTTGTCTACCTTTGTGTGGGTGTGCAGACATGCCCTTTTCCATCCTGTTGCGGTATCAAGGTCAGCGTACGGATTGTATATCATGTCACCTTTGAACGGGACCGGACCTTCAAATCTGTATATGGGCGAGAGGCTGAAAAGGGACAGGACGAATACTGCAAAGAGTATTATGGAGGCCAGAATCCTGCCTGTAAAAATCAAAATTTTTTTCATTTTTCTAATTGTCACATTCGGTAATGATTGCATTGACTCGAGCAAAATTATATTTTTTTTACCTTATTTTACTATTTTTGTCCGATAAAAACTCAAAACTATGTGTGGAATTGTAGGTTACATGGGCCGGCAGCAGGCGGCCCCCATTTTGATTAAAGGACTTCACAGGCTTGAGTACAGGGGCTACGACAGTTCAGGTATCGCTCTGATCAACAATGACGGGAAGCTCTCCGTATACAAGTCCAAAGGCAAAGTAAGCGATCTGGAAAAACTCATAAGCGACAAGGATACTACGGGAACAATCGGCATTGCTCATACCCGCTGGGCTACCCACGGGGAACCCAATGACGTAAATGCCCATCCCCATTATTCGGAGCACAAGAATCTGGCTCTGATCCACAACGGTATCATCGAAAACTACAAGTCGCTGAAAAAGGAACTGTTGAACAGGGGCTACCATTTCAAGAGCGAGACGGATACCGAGGTAATCATCCAGTTGATTCAGTATATGATGGACTCGCACAACATGCCTCTTGTAGATGCGGTGCCCCTGGCATTGCGGAATGTTGTGGGTGCATATGCCATCGTCGTCATCGACCGGGACAATCCAAATATCATGATAGCAGCCCGCAAAGGCAGCCCTCTGGTAGTAGGTATCGGAAAGGACGAGTTCCTGATAGGATCGGATGCAACTCCGATCGTGGAGTACACTGACCGGGTAATATATCTGGATGACGAGCAGATAGCCATCATGGAAAGAGGCGGAGGCATCCGCATTACCGACCTGCGTCAGGTGGAAGTTACTCCCATTGTGAAGAAACTGGAGCTGAATCTCAGTGAAATAGAAAAGGGCGGTTTCCCTCACTTCATGCTCAAGGAGATATACGAGCAGCCCAATACGCTGAGGACATCCATGAAGGGAAGGCTGAACACTGAACTTGGCGAGGTGAAGCTCTCCGGCATTATAGACAACCGTGACAGGTTCCTCAATGCCAGAAGGATCATTATCTGCGCCTGCGGAACTTCCTGGCATGCTGCCCAGATAGGCAAGTACATGATAGAGGAGCTTGCGCGTATTCCTGTAGAGGTCGAATATTCTTCCGAGTTCAGATACCGCAAGCCGGTGCTTTTCAGTGATGATATTGTGATTGCGATATCGCAGTCCGGTGAGACAGCGGATACCCTGGCCGCCATCAAGCTGGCAAAGGCCCACGGGGCGTTTCTTTTCGGTATATGCAATGTGGTCGGTTCGTCCATACCGCGTGAAACGAATTCCGGTTGCTATACGCATGCCGGTCCGGAGATAGGTGTTGCGTCCACCAAGGCATTTACCGCGCAGGTTTCGACTCTCGCCCTGCTGGCCCTTTCACTGGCCAAAGAGAAAGGAACCATTACGGATGCCCGCAGACGGGAACTTGTGGAAGAACTGCAACGTATTCCTGACAAGATAGAGAAGATCCTGAAGCACGATGAATTGATCTCAAGAATAGCCAGTGTATTCACCTATGCCCACAACTTCATCTATCTGGGCAGGGGATACAACTATCCGGTAGCTCTTGAGGGAGCTTTGAAACTCAAGGAAATATCCTATATACATGCCGAAGGCTATCCGGCTGCGGAGATGAAGCACGGTCCCATCGCCCTGATAGACGATGAGCTGCCGGTGGTGGTCATAGCTACCAGAAAAGGCAAATATGACAAGATAGTCAGCAATGTACAGGAAATAAAAGCCCGCAAGGGACGTATCATATCCATAGTCACGGAAGGTGACACCGATGTCCGCAACATTTCTGACTGGAGCTTTGAAATTCCAGACACCGAGGAATGTTTCGTGCCGCTGCTTTCCACTATTCCCCTTCAGTTGCTGGCATATCACATAGCCATAGCAAAGGGTCGGGACGTGGATCAGCCGAGGAACCTGGCAAAGTCGGTTACAGTAGAATAGTATTCTTCTTTCCGATAGTCACTTTGCCGTTCCTGTCTATGACGTAGGAATAGTCGTAGCATCCTATTATGAATGAACTGCCGGTATCGGGATTCTCCCTGAGCGACGTTATGTAGTCAAAGTTGAATCCCATACCGAAAAGTTCACTGAAGTCTATCTCCCTTTCGCCTCTGGAGTATAGCTTTTCCATGATTGCGTGATTTTTCTTGAGAATCCTGTCGATGCGTTCCAGGGAGCCTTTGCGCTCTCTGTACAGGCGGTTGTTGTACATGGTCCGGCATGAGTCCGAACAGAACTTTTTGTCTAATCTGCCTGCTATGGCTCTTTTGCAGTTCAGGCAATACCTTTTCTCCTCTTCCATACTTCTTCGTGTCTGATTGGTTGTGTCCACAAAGTTAGGAAATGGCATCCGAAATCGGTGACATAAAACGTAAAAACTTTCATAAATAGCCGTTTGAAAACGTTTAAAGCCGTTTATAGCCGGAACGGGTGCGGATAATTCCGGCAAATATGTTTTGCTTTGCAACCGTAAACATTACTTAAACATTAAATCAGAAGTTATGGACAGATCATTCAACAGAATCGAGCTGCGGGGGAACGCAGGGCAGGACGCCAGGATCATGAAAGTGGGGGACAATACGGTCGCAAGGTTCAACATAGCGACGAACGAAACGTACAAGGACCGCTCAGGCAATCTGAAAGAGGAGACAACATGGCATTCGGTGACGGCATGGAGCGGCAAGGGAATGCCGGATTTCACACGCATCAGGAAAGGGGTATGTGTCTATGTTCTGGGCCGTCTGAGGCAAGGAAGGTACACGACGGCAGCGGGCGAGGAAAAGTCCTACTACGAAGTGCTTGCATCCAGAGTCAACATTGAGGAGACGGATAAGCCATAAAAGCATTATATTTGCCATCATAAATATCAAGCATCATGACAAGGACAGTTTATATCTACAACACCCTTTCACGCAGAAAGGAAGAATTCGTCCCGGTTCATCCCGGGATGGTGGGGCTGTATGTGTGCGGGCCTACCGTATATGGTGAGCCGCACCTGGGGCATGCCAGGCCTGCCGTTACATACGACGTACTGGTAAGATTCTTCAGATATCTGGGCTACAAGGTCCGTTACGTAAGGAATATCACTGATGTAGGCCACCTGGAGCATGATGCGGATGAAGGAGATGACAAGATAGCGAAGAAGGCCAGACTGGAGTCTTTGGAACCGATGGAAGTGGTGCAGACCTATACCATTGCGTATCATGATGCCATGCGAAGGCTCAATACCCTTCCTCCAAGCATAGAACCCAGGGCTTCAGGACATATCATTGAGCAGATAGAACTCATAAAGAGGATTCTGGATGCCGGTTTTGCATACGTAAGCAACGGCTCGGTCTATTTCGATGTGCCCGCCTACAACAGGAAGTATCACTACGGGGTGCTTTCCGGCCGTGATATCGATGACATGATGGCCAATACCAGGTCATTGGACGGAACAGGAGACAAACGCTCCCCCTACGATTTCGCATTGTGGAAGAAAGCTTCACCGCAGCATATCATGAAATGGCCATCACCGTGGAGTGAGGGATTCCCCGGATGGCATCTGGAATGCTCGGCCATGAGTGAAAAGTATCTGGGAGAAGAATTTGATATCCACGGCGGTGGAATGGATCTGCAGTTCCCCCACCACGAATGTGAACTGGCCCAGAACACGGCCTCCAGGGGACAAGGCGGAGTGAAGTATTGGATGCACAACAATCTGCTGACAGTCAACGGGCAGAAGATGGGCAAGTCGTTGGGCAACTTCACGACACTGGCAGACCTTTATAAGGTATATTCACCTATGACCATAAGGTTCTTTATCCTTCAGGCACATTACCGCGGGACGCTGGACTTCAGCAATGATGCCCTCTCTGCTGCCGAGAAGGGGCTCAAGAGAGTATTGCAGGCCGTAAGGGACTTCAGGAATCTGCCGCATGCTCCGGGCAGTCGGAATGAGGAGATCTGCGGACTGCCGGAGAAAGTGGTCGAGGCACTGTGCGATGATCTGAATACACCTATAGCCATGGCGCATGTGTTCGATGCGGTAAGGGTGGTCAATCAGGTCAAGGACGGTAGCCTGAAGCTTTCGGATGCCGATTATGAGGCACTCTCTGAAATTTTCCTCAAGCTGGTGCCCGATGTGCTTGGGCTTGTGGACGAAGTGTCTGCGTCTTCAGAGGAGAAGACCGTGGAGGGACTTATGGACATGATTCTTGAAGTACGTCGTGAGGCCAAGGCCAGAAAGGATTTTGCGACCAGTGACAGTATCAGGGACCGGCTCAAGGATCTGGGCGTGACCATCAAGGATACCAAGGACGGTACGGAGTGGAGTCTGTAAAGTTACTCCGTCAGATATATGAAAACCGCACTCCGGCATGCTGTAAATGCTTGCTTGAGTGCGGTTTTGTAATGTATGTGCCTTTTGACTGGACTACTCGTCGTAATGGAAGCGGATGTCCTTTATGATGTCAGGGTGCAGGCTGTTGGATACGGGGCATGTACGGGCAGCGGACTCGATGAGTCTCTTGGCCTTGTCATCGTATTTTTGCCCTTTGGGAAATTTGATGTCCACGACAATGCGTGCGACGCGGCGCGGATTGGCGGCCATTTCCTTCTCTATTTCAACCTCTGTCCCGTCTATGTTGAATCCGTATGACTGGGCAGATATGCCCATGATTGTCAGCATGCATGAGGCAAGTGACGATGCGAATATGTCGGTGGGGGAGAAGTATTCACCCTTGCCGTGGTTGTCAAGAGGGGCGTCAGTGATGATTTTGTTGCCTGACTGCTCATGAATAATCTCGGTCCGGAGGTTGCCGAGATAGGTTGTTCTCATTTTTGTCATAACTAGTCTGTTTAAAAGTTTATTTTACGATGTTTCCAAGTAGAGTGGCCGATGTACAGCTTTCTACCTTTACATTTACATATTCGCCGGGGCGGTGTCCGAGTGCCGGGAATACACATACCTTGTTGGCAGATGTCCTCCCGAAGAGTGAGCCGGTATCTCTCTTTGAGGTCCCTTCTATGAGTACCTCGTAGGTATGTCCTACGCATTCCCTGTTGAGTTCGAGGGATATTGCGCTTTGAAGTTCGATTATCTCGTTGAGTCTGCGGGTCTTGGTCTCAGGAGCAACATCATCCTCGAAATGTCTGGCAGCCTTCGTCCCCGGTCTTTGGGAGTACTGGAACATGAAAGCGCTGTCGAAGCGGACTTTCTTCATCAGATCCATCGTTGCCTGGTGGTCTTCCTCGGTCTCCGAGCAGAACCCTGCAATGATATCGGTAGTGACAGCCGCTCCCGGTACTATCTCCCGGATTTTATCTATTCTTTCCAGATATTGTGCTACAGTGTATTTGCGGTTCATCTTTTCAAGCATCCTGTCACTTCCGGACTGGACCGGAAGGTGGATGTGGGTGCAGATGTTGGGATACATGGCCATTGAGTAAAGTACCCCGTTGCTCATGTCCTTGGGGTGTGATGTGGAGAACCTTACCCTCAGGTCAGGTGATACCAGGGCAACCAGTTCAAGAAGCTGTGCGAAATTTACGGTTTCGGTAGGGTTTTCGGGATTTTTCCACAGGTAGGAATCAACATTCTGTCCCAGCAGGCTGACTTCCCTGTATCCTGCAGCATGGAGCTGCCGGGCTTCCCTGACTATGGAATGCGGGTCACGGCTGCGTTCGCCTCCACGGACGTAGGGGACTATGCAGTAGGTACACATGTTGTTGCATCCCCTCATGATGGATATGAAAGTGGTGACGCCTCCGGTATCGGTGCGGACAGGCTCTATATCGGCGTATGTTTCGCGCATCGAGAGTCTGGTGTCGATCTGTTTGTCGCCTTCATTTTCCAGATTGCGCAGCATCTGGGGGAGTTCCCTGTATGTGTCAGGGCCGGCGACCAGATCCACTGCCGGGTGGGAGAGGAGCTCCTGCTTGAGTCTCTCCGCCATGCATCCGAGTACGCCTACTGTTGTTTTTCTGTGCTTTTTCTCCTGCATGAATCTGTCCAGACGGCCCCATATCCTCTGTTCCGCGTTTTCCCGTATCGAGCATGTGTTGACCAGTATGAGGTCGGCGTCTTCGAGCCTGCTGCATGGAGTGTATCCTTCCTTTTCCAGGATTGAAAGTACTATCTCGCTGTCGTAGACATTCATCTGACAGCCGTATGTCTCTATGAATATTCTTTTGTTATTTGCCATTGTACCCGCAAAGATAACTTTTTATATCTTTGTCGGGACAAACTGCATGGAATTATGAGAAGAATTGTACTTTTACTTGCCGTTGTGGCCCTGATGACCGGATGTACTGACTACCGTCAGATCAGTGTGGACGGGGTCGCTCTCGAAAGCTTCCGCTTCAACGGGACTTCTTCGGCAACGATAGTGCTTATAGCCGACGTGGACAATCCTACGATGCATACCATAAGTGTTGAGGAGGTAGATGCAGTGCTGCTCAGGGAGGGCAAGGAGTTTGTGAGGTTTACTCTGGAGGGAACCCCTTCGGCTGGACCTGAGACAGACGGTCCGGTGAGGATCCCTGTGCTGGCATCGGTGCTGGATCCGATTTCGATCATTACGGCCGGCCTTGACCTGAAGAGCTGGGATGTGGACGGCCTGACTGTGGACGGGAAGATGGTCCTGTGTTCTGACGGCAAGGTCAGAAAGACTGTCAGGTTCAGAAAGACGCCGCTAAAAGATATTGTAAACAGTATAAAACGATGAATATGAAGAAGGCCATACTTATTCTGTCATTGTCGGTCCTGGCTGTTTTGACGGCTGCCGCACAGAACAGGGAAATTCCGGGGCCGGCAGGAGTGGTCCAGGATACTCTTCTGACGGTTGCAGATACCCTGCAGGCGGATGTCGGGACTTATATGGATTATGACAGTCTTATGACATATCTTGGAGACAAGGTTCTGCAGTCGGACTCTCTGGCCAAGGCCATGAGAATCCAGCTTGATAAGAACCGCGGACGCCGTACGCAGGGCTACAGAATCCGGATATACTTTGACAACAGCCAGAACGCAAGAGCTGTATCGGAGCAGATAGTGGACACGTTCAAGGTACATTATCCGGAGGTTCCGGTATTCAGGATATATGACAACCCTTATTTCAAGGTGACAGTAGGCGAGTTCCGGTCCAGGTCGGATGCCATGCGCTTTATGGAAGCTATCCGTAAGGAATACCCGACCGTATTTCTGGTCAAAGAATCTTTCTCCACCATTTAGGCCTGAACCTGGCGGCCATGGCATGCAGAGCTTCCTGCATGGGGACCAGGTGTCTGTCCTTTTTCTCAGGGTAGATATCTTCCATCTTGACCAGGATTCCTGTCTCTTCCACTCCGCCGAAACCTTTATTGACGGATGTCCCGAACACTTTCATTGACGGGGACAGATTCATGTATGAGTTGATGAGGGGAGGTATCAGCTCCCCGTTGATCTTGATTTCCTTTTGCAGTACCTTGTAGGCATCGTGGTATTCGAGATCTTTGAAGAGTTCCTGATAGTATTTGTTGCTGCAGTCGTAGTCTATGGGATAAATGGGCGTTACAAGCCCTTCAGTGTCATCGAAATACTTATGAAGGAAATTCAGCAGGGTGTTGCGGGCGCGTAGATTGTACGATGTATACATTGTTACCTTGCCGAAAAAGTACTTGTAGTTGGAGTACTTCAGCATTAGGGCACCCAGACCGTCCCATAGATTGTCAAGGGCGTACAGTCCTTTGCGCTTGAGGTTGATGTTCTGGTAGTTCGGCTGGATGAAGGAACGGCCCAGCTCGATGGTGAACGGCATGTAATCTTTGACAAATGTGTCTGAGAATGTAAAAATCTCGCTGGTTGCCATCTTTTCCGGGGATATGCCTCCGCACAGGATGTAGCGGTAGCCTCCCAGGATTTCCTTGTCATGCGGATCCCATACTATGAGCTGTCTGTAGTAATCGACTGGATCCGTGTCAAACTGGTCGATATCGCAGTCCTTTCCGGATCCTCCACCGGCAAGACGGAATGATATCTCACGGAGCCGTCCGATTTCCTGCATGATGTTGGGGGAGTCCTTGTATGTGACTTCGTACAGTTCGTTGTCCCCCTTGCGTGTGGTCCTTATGTATTTTGCGGCTGTCAGCTCCCGGCGTATGAGCTTGCGGTCAACGGGTTTGATTACAGGTTGCATAACTGTTGTTTCTTATTGTTTCACACCATTCTTTGTGGCTGTGTTCCCCGCTTAGGGAAGTATACGGGACAGGTTCTCCTATATACAGGTCGAAAGTAGAACCCCTCTTGCGGAACATTTCGTCCGGTAACAGGAATGTCTCGATGTTGAATTTGATTCCCAGACGTTTGCGCAGATTGGCAAGGCGGTAGAACCGCTTTGAGTTCTCACCCGAGAAGTGAATTGGCACTATGTCCCGACGGCTTTCAATGGCCTTGGTAACGAATGTCTTCTTCCATTCGAGGTCTGTGACGCGGCCTTTGATGAGTCTGGAACACAGTCCTGCCGGGAAATACAGTATCTGGACATCGGAGTTGAAAGCGTCCTGGAAAGTCTTGGTGTTTCCGTGTTTCATGTGCCCGTATTTGTTGACCGGGACAAATACCGGTGCCAGAGGCTTGATGTACATCAGCAGGTCATTGACTATGAAGCGGACATCCCCGAACATGCTTCCGATGTAGGATATGAGCACCATTCCGTCCAGACCTCCCAGCGGATGGTTGGAAACGAAGATGTAGCGTCCTCCGGGCTCCGGCCTCCTGTCTGCTGTGTAGTGGACTCTATAGGTTACATCCAGATCGTTGAGGATGTGTGTGGCGAAATCCACTCCTGTGTATTCACTGTTGTCATGCAGGAGACGGTTGATCTCATCCTGGTGGATGGTCTTTTTTATGAACTCCAGGACAAACCGTGGTATGCGGTCCGCAAGTCTGCTGCTTTTCCCGCGGATCACTTTTTCTATGTCGATGGAAAGGATATCGCTTTTTGAATCCATATCTGAGAAACAAAGTACAAAGATAAGATATTTATTGTTATCTTTGAAGTCAGTTATGTTAAAACAAGGATTACAACAGAAATTGCAGCAGGGATTGTCCCCTCTTCAGATTCAGACTATAAAACTTCTGGAATTGCCTACGCTGGAATTGGAACAGAGGATAAAGAAGGAACTGGAGGAGAATCCTGTACTCGATGAGGCTCCCTCGTCTGAAGAGACGGAGGACGGAGAACCCAAGAATGTGTCCTTGAGCGACTACAACAGTCAGGATGATTCTACACCTGCCTACCGCCTGTATGTCAATAATCAGGGAAAGGACCTCAAGCCCCAGTACAATACCTTCTCCGTGAAGGAGAGCTTCCATCAGAATCTGGAGATGCAGTTGGGCTACAGCGATCTGAAGGGAGAAGACAAGACCATAGCATCCTTCATTATAGGCAGTATAGACGATGACGGGTACCTGCGCCGTGATGTCCAGTCCCTTACGGACGACATAGCCTTCAGGCTCAATATCGAGACAACACCGGAACATGTGGAGAAGATATTGCGGACCATTCAGGAATTTGAACCTGTCGGGGTGGGAGCCAGGGACCTGAGGGAATGTCTGCTGCTGCAGCTTCGGGCCAAGGAGCAGACTCCGCAACGGGAAAAGGCCGAGGAAATCCTTGAAAATTATTTTGAAGAATTCTCGCGCAAGCATTATGACAAGATAATGGCCAAGACCGGGATGGACAAGGATGAACTCAAGGAAGCAATAGACGAGATAGTCCGTCTCAATCCGCGCCCCGGCGGTCAGATCGATGATTCGTATGTGGAGCAGGCCCAGCAGATAGTTCCTGATTTTATTCTGGACAACAAGGACGGGGAGCTGATTCTTACCATGCCCAAGTTTTCGGTACCTGAGCTTAGGGTCAACAAGCGCTATGCGGACCTGCTCATGAATTCAGCTTCTTCATCCGGGAAAAGGGGTAAGGATGCCGTTGCATTCGTAAAACAGAAACTGGACTCGGCAAAATGGTTTGTGGAGGCGATAAAACAGCGCCAGAATACCTTGCAGAATACTATGAAAGCCATTCTGGACTTTCAGCACGATTTCTTTATGGACGGGGATGAGACGAAGCTCAAGCCAATGGTCCTCAAGAACATTGCTGAAAAAACAGGCCTGGATATTTCTACGATATCCCGCGTGGTCAACTGCAAGTACATCCAGACCAATTTCGGAGTATATCCGCTAAAATATTTCTTCTCCGAGGGTATGAAGACGGAGAGCGGGGACGAGGTGTCGACGAGGGAGATAAAAAAGGTCCTTTCAGAAAGTATCGCCGGAGAGGACAAGAAAAAACCCCTTACCGATGAGGAACTGGTCAGTGTCCTGTCCGGAAAGGGGTATAAGGTCGCACGTCGTACTGTTGCCAAGTACAGGGAGCAGCTCAATATCCCTATCGCGAGGATGCGCAAGGAAATCTAGAGTTTGTCTCCGAATGCCAGATCTCCTGCATCTCCCAGACCGGGAACGATGTAGGATTTGTTTGTAAGTTCTTCGTCTATGGCACCTGTCCACAGTGTCACTGTCTTGTGGGGCAGGTTTTTGGACAGATATTCCACTCCGTATGAACTGGATATCGGGCAAACTATGTGGGTATGTATCGGGGATCCGTCTTCCAGCAGTTTCTGGTAGGCCAGTACGACGGATGCTCCGGTAGCCAGCATGGTGTCTGCCAGAACAAGGACTTTCCCGTCAATCGAAGGTGAAGTAACGTATTCCAGCTTGATGTCGAATTTGTTGTCTTTGCCGTATTTGCGGTATGCAGCAATGAATGCGTTCTGTGCTCCGTCGAAGTAGTTGAGCAGGCCGTTGTGTAGAGGGAGGCCGGCCCTGAGAATCGTTGCCAGTACCATCTGGTCCTTGGGGATGCGGCACTCGGAGATGCCTAAGGGGGTAGTGACTTCAGCGGTCTTGTAGTTGAGTGTCTTGCTGATCTCGTAGGCGAATATTTCCCCGATACGTTCCAGATTCCTGCGGAATCTCATCCGGTCCTTCTGGATGTCCTTGTCTCGGATTTCTGCGATGAAGCAGTTCAGGACGGAATTGCCGTCGCTAAGATTGTGTATGGTCATAACAGATATTTTATACAAAGATACTACAAAAATTGACTTCTACAGCCCTTCATCGCTGAAACTGTAGTATCTGTTGCCGGCTATTATTATATGGTCCAGCAGGGATATTCCCAGAAGTCCTGCCGCATCGCGAAGTATTCTGGTCTGCTTGCGGTCTATTTCGCTGGGTAGAGGATTTCCTGAAGGGTGGTTGTGGACCAGTATGATGGCACTGGCAAGCTTCTCGACGGCCTTGCGTATGATGATTCTGGAGTCCATGACGGCTCCGCTTACACCTCCTATGCTGACTCTTTCCTTTGCAATGATTCTGTTTGCCCTGTTGAGGAACAGGACCCAGCATTCTTCGTGATCCAGGTTGCGTAGCAGAGGTGAAAATATCCTGCTGACGGAATTTGAGGCGGTGATGCTTGCGCGTGGCTGCGGCATCTCGCTCTGGATTCTTACAGACAGCTCGAAGGATGCCATCAGCCTTGCTGCTTTGGCTTCTCCTATGCCTGGAACGGAACAGAGTTTTTCCCTGGACATTCCTGCAAGGGTGTTGAGGGAATTGCCGGCCTTGGCCAGAATTTCCCTGGCGACATCTATTGCGCTCTTTTCACGGGTCCCTGAATTGATGAGTATGGCCAGGAGTTCGGAATCGCTCAGTGAGGCCGCTCCTGACACACTCATCTTTTCGCGCGGCCTGTCATCCGTTTTCCAATCATTGATGCTCATAGTGTATAAAAAAAACTTCCCGACTAAGTTCGGGAAGTTTTTTCTATATCTGTGTACAGAAACGTAAAAAGATTACAGCTTATTTACGTAAACTGCAATTCCGCTTTTGAGGTTGGCAGCTTTGTTCTTGTGGATCACGTTGATCTTTGCGAGCTTGTCGATCATCGAGAATACTTTGGGGAGAAGGGCTGTTGCTGCTTCCTTGTCGGTTGTGTTTCTGATCGCCCTGATGGCGTTGCGTGTAGTCTTTGCATAATAGCGGTTATGCAATCTGCGCACTTCGTTCTGACGGTTGCGCTTGTCTGCTGATGCGTGGTTTGCCATTTTAATTTTTTTTATATTTGGTAGAGGATAGGGGAATCGAACCCCTGTTGCAAGAATGAAAATCTTGAGTCCTAGCCGCTAGACGAATCCTCCGTTCTGTGCTTATGCACACTCTCCCTGCATTTTGGGAGTGCAAAGATAGATATTATTTTCCATCTTCCAAATTTTCTTTTGATATAAGTCTGATCCCGTCATTCAAACGCTTCAAAGACTCGTCCTTTCCAAGCAGGTAAAGTATGTCGATGGCTCCTCCCGGTGTGGCCATAAGGCCGGACAGGGCTATCCTGACGGGCCATGTCAAGGGACCCAGTTTGAGGCCGAGTTCAGTGGCCAGGGCAGTCATGGAGGCCATCAGGGAATCTTCAGACCAGTCCTCCAGACCGGAAAGGCAGTCTATGGCATGCGAAAGTATAGAAACGGAACTTTCCAGTGTGGATTTGTTTTTCTTGTGTATGTACAGGCTCGTGTCGTACTCGGGCATCTGCAGCAGGAATGCAATCTTCTCCGGAATGTCCGAGTATTTCGTGATGCGGCTCTGGAGCAGGGATGCCAGTTTGGTCCATTTGGGCTCCAGGAATGTACCGGAAATCTGTGCGTACGGGAAAGCATCACGGACAAATACCGCAGGATCCAGCATGGTGATATGCTGGCCGTCCACCCATCCGAGTTTCTGGTAGTCGAATACGGCCGGGCTCTTGTGCACCCCTTCTATGGAGAACTGCTCTATAAGTTCGTCCATGGTGAATATTTCCTGCTCGCTTTTGGGAGACCAGCCCAAAAGGGCAATATAGTTGATGATGCCCTGGGGCAGGTAGCCCTGCTCTACCAGTGCCTGGAAGCTGACGGCTCCGTGGCGTTTGGAGAGTTTGCTGATGCTGCCGTCGGCGTTGCGGCCGTTGATTATGGGCAGATGGATGTACTGAGGCCTTTCCCATCCGAAGGCGTCATACAGCAGCAGGTACTTGGGATTGGAAGAAAGGTATTCGGAGCCGCGGATGATGTGTGTGATGCGCATCAGGTGGTCATCGACGACGTTGGCGAAATTATAGGTCGGCATGCCGTCGCTCTTGAGGAGAACCTGATCGTCCAGAGTGGCGTTTTCTACGGAAATCTCTCCGTAGACCAGGTCATTCCACGAGGTTGTCCCGTCCAGGGGTATTCTCTGGCGTATAACGTAGGGCTTGCCTGCATCCAGCTGGGCCTTGACTTCTTCAGGACTCAGATTGCGGCAGTGGCGGTCATACCCGATACCTCCTTCCTGAGGCTCCTGTTCCTTGTCGCTCTTCTGGCAGAAGCAGTAGTATGCTGCACCTTTTTCCACCAGCTCAAGTGCGTACTGCCTGTAGATGCCCTTGCGTTCGCTCTGGGTATATGGGCCGTAGTCGCCTCCGATATCGGGACCTTCGTCATGGACGAGGCCGGCTGTTTTCAATGTGCTGTATATGACATCGACGGAGCCTTCTACGTAGCGGCCCTGGTCCGTGTCTTCTATGCGAAGGATGAATTTTCCGTGTTGTGATTTTGCAAACAGGTATGCAAAAAGTGCCGTGCGCAGATTCCCGATATGCATGTATCCTGTGGGACTTGGCGCAAAACGTGTTCTGACTATTTCACTCATTATGTTGAAAGGGAAAAAGAAGAAGTAGTGGATAGGGGAATCGAACCCCTATTGCAAGATTGAGAATCTTGTGTCCTAACCGTTAGACGAATCCACCGTTCGATTGGGAGTGCAAAAATATACAATATTTCCAAACTCCCAAAGTTTTTTGAAAATTATTTCCACCTGAAAGAGTAGATTATGGATTCCACCTGGCGCAGGTACTTGCGTTTGTCATATTTGGGCGCATATACGAATGCGTTGAGGATGATGATGTTCTGTCTGTCACGGTCGGGGAAGATGTGGCATACGAACGGACCGCCCATGTAGTCGTTCTCGACTTCCCAGAGTCCACGCATTTCCACCATGGTCTGGCCCTTGTACTCAATGTTGCGGAAGCCGGGATCTATGACTTTGTTGAATGTCATGTAGCTGTTTTCACGCATTCCGGGCACGTTGGCCTGCCAGAGGTCGTGCAGCTTGTCTTTAAGGTAGTCCGGGGTGAGCTGCTCGGGATCGGTGTAGGGGAACTTGAATATGAGGATTCCCTGGTTGACGTATGTGGTTTCCTGTGAAATCCACATAAAGTCAGGTGTATTCTTCTTCATCGTGAACCCTTTGGGGAAATACGGGGATCCGCCTATGTTCCGGGTTACTGCCATTCGTACGTCCCTGTCTTCATATTTTATGGAGCTGGCTATGAGACGGTCTCTCTCGGCCTGCTCTATAGAGTTGATGATCAGCTCGCTGTTGTCGGCAATCAGGTCCCTGGCCTCTTCAGGAGTCGTCGCGGATACGGTTACGATGACCTGGGGCTTGGCCCATGCGTTGGTAGTGACTTTGACTCCGGCCGAGTCTATTTCTGATGAAACGTTGACTATCACGATGTTGCGGTGAAGCATATAGCTGCCTGTGAATCCGCTTGGAGTAGCGTTGAACAGCTTGAATACAGGTTCCCTCTGCGGCAGGAACGGGTATTCGCCTGCCAGAATTTTCCTGAGGGTAGAGCCTAACTCCCCTTCCCAGTAACCTTTGTTGATGACTACCAGGACTTCTCCTGAGTTGCCTGTGATATTGGGAAGATAGTCCTCGCGGTCCTTGGATTTTCTGTTGCCTCCGCATGATGACAGGATCAGTGCTGACATCAGCATCAGTATGGCTGTCTTGATCAGTATTCTGTTTCTCATATTGTATTGGTTTGTTTTAATTTGTATTCCCGATGTTATCTGAACAGTCTTAGTATGTCGTTGCCGAAGGCCAGTACCATGATCATCAGCAGCAGGAACATCCCTGCCATCTGGGCGATCTCCATGAACCTGTCCGACGGTTTGCGCCCTGTAATCATTTCGTAGATCAGGAACAGAATGTGTCCTCCGTCGAGTGCCGGTATCGGCAGCAGGTTCATTACTGCCAGCATGATGGACAGAAGGGCCGTTATGTTCCAGAAGATCTGCCAGTCCCAGCTTGAAGGGAAGATGCTCCCTATGGAAATGAAGCTTCCCACGGACTTGTAGGCTTCCGTCTCAGGTGAGAATATCAGACCCAGTTCTTTGATATAGTGGCCAATATTGGTGAAAGTCATGACAAATCCTGCCGGAATGGCTTTGAGCAGGCTGTAGTCCTTGCGGGTGACATTGATGCCCGAAGCGTCCCTCTGAAGCAGGACACCGATCTTGCCGTCGGCTCCGACACGTACGGGAACGGATATGGTGTCGGTTCCGCGCAGCAGGAGGATGTCAATGGCGGTGCCTGCATTGTCTGCCAATACTTCCTGCAGGTCCTGGTAGAACATGACCGGACGTCCTGCGGCGCTGATGAACTTGTCCCCGGCAACCATGCCTGCGCCTGCATTTAGGGATGAGTCAGGGACTCCGCCTACCATTATGGGCAGGCGAATGCCGAACATGCCCGGCGTGTTGAGCATTGCCGGCATGTATTCGGAATCGATGTCTATCCTGACCGTGTCATTTCCGCGAAGCACGGTGACGGTGCTGACCTGATTGCGTATCAGGTCGATCTGGATGTCTCCGAAGCTTTCGGGTGCCGGCCCGTTGTCAAATGCGATTATGCGGTCACCGTTCCTGAAACCTATTTCTTCCGCGAGCGGGCTGACTTCTATCCCGTAAGTGGCGTCATCGGTCCTGATGTATTGTTCCCCCCAGGAGAACAGTATGGCGATGTAGAGGACGATGGCCAGGATGACGTTCATTATCACACCTCCGGCCATGACTATGAGTCTCTGCCATGCGGGGCGGGAACGCAGTTCCCACGGCTGCGGCGGCTTTTTCATGGCTTCGGTGTCCATGGACTCGTCGATCATTCCTGATATCTTGCAGAATCCTCCAAGCGGGATGCAGCCTATTCCGAATTCCGTGTCACTGCCTTTCGGCTTGAACCTGAATATGGCCGGAGGAAAGAAAAGATAGAATTTCTCCACTCTGACCCCGAATATCCTGGCAGTGATATAGTGCCCGAATTCGTGTACCAGCACGAGCAGGGACAGGGAGAGTATAACCTGTATTATTTTCAGCAGTACGTCCATTATCGTTTGGATATGAGTGTTGAAGCGTATTGTCTCGTGGCCTTGTCCGTGTCCGTTATGGCATTGAGGTCAGGCTCTTTGACGTACGGGCATTTCTCGATGGCGCGGGATATGACGGCCGGTATGTCCGTGAAGCGTATGCGCTCGTCCAGGAATGCCGCTACGGCCACTTCATTGGCGGCGTTCATCGCGCATGGGATGTTGCCTCCGCGTTTCATGGCCTCAAGCGCTATGCCCAGACAAGGGAATTTGTCCATGTCCGGTTCTGAGAAAGTGAATCCGCCAAGCTTGTAGAAGTCTACTTTGGGAATATCCAGAGGCAGCCTTTCAGGATAGGTGAGGGCGTATTGGATGGGCAGTCTCATGTCGGGCATGCTCATCTGGCCTATCACGGCTCCGTCCTGGAATGATACCATGCTGTGTATCACGGACTGCGGATGGATGACCACCGTAATTCTGGAGACATCCACACCGAACAGCCAGCAGGCCTCTATCACTTCAAATCCCTTGTTCATGAGGGTAGATGAGTCCACGGTAATCTTGCGTCCCATCTTCCAGCGGGGGTGGTTTACTGCTTCCGCTACAGTGACATTTGCCAGCTCTGATGCGGGGGTACGAAGAAACGGTCCTCCGGAGGCGGTCAGGAATATCCTGTCGATGGGCGAATGCTGTCCCTGCAGGCATTGGAAAATGGCCGAGTGCTCGGAATCTACAGGAAGGATGGGGGCATTGTGCTCCCTGGCTGTCTGCATTACCAGCCGGCCGGCTGCCACGAGAGGTTCCTTGTTGGCTATGGCGACAGCCTTGCCTGAGCGCAGTGCTGCCAGTGTCGGCTCCAGTCCGCGGAATCCGACCATTGCCGACAGTACCAGGTCGATATTCCCGGCGGTAGCCATGGCGTCCACGATAGAACCCATTCCAGCAAATACGGTGATGCCGTGAGGGTTAAGGGCTTCGTACACTTCCTGGTAAAGGCTTTCGTCAGCTATTATTGCGCAGGCGGCGTTGAACTCGATTGCCTGCTGTATGAGCAGGTGGCTGTTGCTGCCGGCTGTCAGCAGCTGTATGTCGAACAATTCCCTGTGTTCCCTGACTACATCCAGGGCCTGCACCCCGATGGAGCCGGTGGAACCGAGTATCGCGAGTCGTCTTTTTTCCATATCAGATTGTCAGAAATTAATATACAGTGACGGGTCAATGGGTTCTCCGTTGTGCCACAGCTCGAAATGCAGGTGCGGTCCTGTGCTCAGACTGCCCTTGTCTCCGGCAAGGGAGATGGTGGTCCCGGCATTGACCTTGTCTCCGGTCTTCTTGAGCAGTTTTGTATTGTGCTTGTATATTGATACCAGATCGTTGCTGTGCTGTATCTGGATATTGTACCCTGTTTCGTCCGTCCAGTATGCTGCAATAACCGTACCGTCCAGCACGGAGCATACAGCGCTGTTGTTCTGTACCGCTATGTCGATGAATGGATGGCCTTTGGCCGGGTTGTACCCTTCCGTTACCACACCCTTGACAGGAGGAAAGAAGATGAGACCTTCAAGTCGGGTTTCGGCTCCGGAAGGATGGAGGTTGTATTTCTCTATGGAGTCGATCTTCTCTCTCAGGATAGAGTCTGCGCTGTGCTCCATGGCTGCTGCCGTCATCTCGGCTCCCTCTACGCCGCTGTTGGAGAAGAGGCTGTCCAGAGGAAGCGGCTCCTGTCCGGCTATGATCCGTCGTATATTGGTGAGCTGCAGGGTCATGATGCGCATCCTTGTCTGCAGCGAATCCACCATGACGGCATTTTCGATGGCTTCGCGCTGGGTGGAATACGAAGGGTATCCCGGCAGAACCCTCTTTATGGGAGTGAATGCGATCAGGCAGAATGTGATGATGCAGATGAGGACAACGGAACCTGCCAAGGCAAATACGGCAGCATGCTTTGTCCCGCGGATGATGAACCGGAAGTCGTGGGTGTCGTCATCAAGTATGGCAAACAGGTATTTCCTGTCGGGCTGCTTTTTTGTGTCTTTATTTTTTTCGGACATACTTTATAATTGACTACATTTGCAGGATGAACCGGATCATAGGAATAGACTACGGCACGAAGCGGATAGGACTTGCAGTCTCGGACCCGCTCGGGATGTTCGCGTCCCCTCTGGACACAGTTCATCCTGCAAAGATAATCGAATATCTCAAAAATTATGCAGCGGGGGAGGGCATATCCATGTTCGTTGTGGGCTATCCGATGAATATGGACAATACGCCGGCGGCTGCGGCACGGTTTGTGGACGGTTTTCTCCGCAGGCTCGCAAAAGACTTTCCTGATATTCCGGTGGAGCTGGAGGACGAACGGTTTACTTCCGTACTGGCCCACAGGGCCATGATAGACGGGGGAATGAAGAAGATGGACAGGAGGGACAAGGCCGTAGTGGACAAGATAAGTGCGGCCATCATTCTGCAGTCGTACCTCGACAGGAAAAAATGAGGATTTGAAATTTGAAAAATTATAAAAACTGAAAACAATGATATTGCCTATTTATGTTTATGGTTCGGAGGTGCTCCGGGAAGTGGCCGAAGAGGTGGATGTGGAGCATGCCGACAAGGAGGAACTCCACAGATATGTAGATGACCTTTTCGAGACGATGAAACACGCCGACGGGGTCGGGCTTGCCGCACCCCAGGTGGGTGACAGCCGGAGGATACTGGTCGTGGACGGAAACGATATCGCCGATGTGTATCCTTATCTCAAAGGATTCAGGCGGGCCATGATCAATCCTGAGGTGCTGGAAGAGAGCGAGGAAACCGCAGACTACAGCGAAGGGTGTCTCAGTGTGCCCGACATCCACTGCAATGTGGTGCGTCCCAAGAAGATGAAGGTACGGTACTACGATCCTGACCTCAATGTGGTGGAAGAGGAGCTCGACGATTTTGCCTGCCGGATGGTGCAGCACGAGATGGACCATCTGGACGGACATCTGTTCGTGGACCGTGTGGCTCCCATCAGGAGGAAAATGATAACGGCCAGGCTGCACAACATCGCCAAGGGAAAGGTCCGTACCGCATACAGGACAAAACTGGAAAAATAAACGCATATCGGCAGAATCTATATGGGAGCATTTCACGCATACGACATCAGGGGACGCTGGGGAGTTGATTTCGACAGCGGGACAGTATACAAGGTGGGATATTTCCTGCCGGAACTTTTGGGCTGCCGCCGGGTGGCCGTGGGACGGGACATGCGGCTGTCCTCACCGGAGATACACGAGGCCCTGCTGAAAGGCCTGACAGATGCGGGGGCCGATGTCTATGATCTGGGTCAGGCAACCACGCCATATGTGTACTATGCAACCGCGGCGAAGGGGTTCAAGGCATCCGTACAGATAACGGCTTCCCACAATCCCAAGGATGACAATGGACTGAAGGTTTCGCGTGAGAATGCACTGCCTGTGGGGTACGATGCGGGGCTGGGCACCATAGAGAAGTGGATCACAGAGGGAAAGCCTTGTGTACCTGTGGCAGAGGCAGCCAGAGGCAAAGTGGTCCCGCTCGATCTGCGTGACGAGTATCTGGCTTTCCAGAGGCGCTATGTCGGGGATTATTCGGGACTCAGGATATGCGCGGACCTCTCCAACGGCATGTCCGCCCTCTTCGTCAAGGACCTGCTTCCCTCTTCGGTGGAGTACATCTGCGATACCCCCGACGGCTCTTTCCCAAATCACGAGCCCAATCCCCTGGTGCCTGAGAATACCGCCATGCTGCGGGAGTATGTCAGGAACCACGGCTGCGACATCGGGCTCATCTACGACGGGGATGCGGACCGGGTGATGTTCGTGGATGAGAGGGGAGAGTTCATCTCGCCGGACCTGATGATTGCGCTTATGGGGCATTTCTTCATGGAGGGTACGGGGACAAGTCCCGCTGCCAGGGAGAGAGCTGCCCTTAGGGTCGCCGGCAAGATTTCCGGGGTGCGGGCTCTGCAGGATATCCGCAGCTCCAAGGCGGTAGGAGAGTACCTTGCGCCGATGGGAGTGGAGATGCACACATGGCGGGTCGGCCGGGCATACGCGGCTCCAAGGCTCCGGGAGATAGACGGCCTGTTCGGAGGCGAGCTGGCCGGACACTACTATTTCAAGGATTTCTTCTACTCGGACAGCGGCATCATGGCCTCGCTCATCATCCTGGACATCGTGGCGGAGATGAAGCGCCGCGGCCGCAGCCTGTCGCAGCTCATAGCCGGCATATCGAAGTACTGCAACTCCGGTGAGATCAATTTCAGGGTGGCGGACAAGCCGGCGGCGATGGAGGCCGTGCGCAGGCATTTCATATCTGCTGAAACCCCTACGGCAGTGATGGACTTCGACGGCTACAGGATAGAGTTCCCGCAGTGGTGGTTCAATATCCGCCCCTCCAACACGGAGCCTTACCTGCGCTTCATCTGCGAGGCTTCCTCGCCCGACCTGCTGGCTGAGAAGGTCGCCGTGGCGAAGGAGATAATACAGGGTGTTAGTTAAAATGACATCCTGGGCTCCAGCAGATAGCTGCGGGGTCTCGTCCTGAATTGACCTGCACCCCAAAAGTTGGACAAAAAAAAACAGAAATACGAAGTTACACATACAATGATTATTTGCTTTCAGTGTTTATGTCCTTTTATCTCAGAATATTAATTCAAGTCCAAGCAGTGCGTTCAGAGGCCGGATTCTGTATTCATAGTATATTGATTGCAGCGGCATTAGGGCGGAGTAAACGTATTCCCTGCTGTCCAGCAGGTTTTTTGCCGTAAGGAAAAGTCTTAATTTCTCGGAGATACTGTACGAGACAGAAGCATCGAGAAATATGGTCTGCGACAGGTCTCTTCCCTCAGTATCATCAAGATAGTATTCTGCGCTGACGCTGATGTCCAGTTTCTTGTGAGGAAAGAAATTCAAGGTGAGATTATGCGTTGAGGAATGGTTTCCGCTGCTGGTCCATAGCCCGTCCGTACTGTATCTGCTGAAATTATAGGAGCCATTGTAATTGAATCCCATCCAGGTAGAGATATTTCCTATTAAAGAAAGTGAAGTACCGTAATTTCGTCCGGTATAGAGGTAGTCAATCCCGTTCTGGTTGATGGTTGAAGATGTGTTGGAAAAATTGAAACTGGCAGTAATTTTGGTGCCGGCATCAAGGAAAGTTTTGGTTACTGATGCGTTTGCCGCTGCGGACTCGTAATCCGTTATGTCGTTGGACATGACGTTGACAATGTAATCGTCTATAAAATACCGGGTGCTTATGAATGAATGGCTGCCGCTATATGACGCAGAAGCGTCAACAGCCCACCCGATGGCTGGATCATTGTATTTCATCTGTAAGGACGAAGACCATTCTGGGGTTTGGGTCAGTTCTGTTCTTCCCTGAGTTAGGTATTTGTAGTTGGTCATGATAAGTCCTTCGTAGAGTTGCTGCTCATTCACTTCGCTCAAGGCATATAAGGCTGTTGCGGATATATTGAATCTTGGACCGAATGTGTATTCGAGTCTAAGATGGGGATTGAATGCAAGATTATTATGATCTGTCTTTTCCTTTTCCTGCATGATACTGTTGATGTACTGATACCAGATATTCGCTCCCAGGCCTGCACTGAACTTTCCGTGGGTGAACTCCAGATAGAGGTTTTCCTTTGGCTGGATGTACTGGAGTCTGACGGCATTTTCTGTTATTGGAACCGGTGCGTCCCCGCTTAGAGAAAGGCCGTTCAGAGATGTGTTGAAATTCCTGTACAGGTAGTTCAGATGTGTACTTGTGGCCAGAATCCATTTCCTGCCCAGTCTCAGGGTTTGGTCGTAAGATATCGCGTTGTAAAAATATTTTCCAGCAATGTCCTGTACTGCGGGACTGTCTTCAGATGGACCGATGACGGAGGTGCTCTCATCCTGTTGGATGTATTGAGTGAACATCTTTATGTTGAGGATATGCTTGTTACGATACGGCATAGTGAAACTCATGTTGTTCATCATGTTTATGTTTCTGGCTGCAGCATCCTGGTCTCTTACCGCTGTTCCACCAAGATGTCCTTCAGCATCGGATCCTTCTAATTCGAGGCGCAGCTTGTCCTTGAAATAGAATTTGCTGTTATTGATTTCGGCTGAGAGGTCTGCGCTGCCGTAGTATTCACCGGAGCCAACTGAGTTTATCTCAGTAAAATCCGTAACAGTCCCGTCTCCATTGTCGTAGATATTCCGTACAGTGCTCTCTGAATTGAGACTTTCGTGCTCGAACTTGCCGGAGATTCCCAGAAGGGTATTCCCTGCTTTGAATTTACTGTCAGTGGATGCAGTATATGTGGTGTTGAATCTGGTTCTAGTGTCATCAAGGGGTGCCTTGGTGTGGCTGATATTCAGATAATCTATGGGAGCATAGCGGTATTGGAACTCCAGACCTTCCTGTATTTTCGACAGTGTTGACGGATTTAGTGACACGGCTATGTTTTTTCCGCTGGCGTCAGTTTCTGCGGAGTTGATGCTCTGTATCTTCCCTCCTACATTCATTGCGAAGATTCTGCCGGAGTATGGAATCCACGGTTCCTGTGTAGAGCCTCCGGCTTCAGCACTAAGTCGGCCTAGCCATTTGCCCTTGGCATCGTCCTTAAGAATTATGTTTATTGCAGCTCTGTCCGGAGCAGTTATTCCACGAAGGGCTTTTACATGCTGGTGGCGTTCGTATATCTCGATACTTTTGATGTCTCTTGGATCTATATTCATGGTCGCGATGTTGTACCGGCTTTCGAGCAGATCGGTACTGTCAATGTACATGCGGCTAATGTTTCGTCCTAGATACTGGACGTATCCGTCACGGCTTACTGTCACGCCATGCAGTTTAGTAAGTATATCGCCCAGCACACGGTCTCCCTGCGTTATGAGTGTAGGTGCATAATATCGTATAGTGTCGTTCGAGATTTCCAGTTTTTGTGCTGTAATGACGGCTTCAGGAAGTTCGAAATATTCTTCCTCCATCCGGACGACCATATTTTCCGCAAAGGGCGGTAGGATTCTTTCTGATTTGTATCCCAACAGGCGGATATCAATGCGGAGAGTATCGGTCACGGCGACTGGCAGAGAAATACTGAAATTTCCGTCGCTGTCGGTTTGGCGGAAAGCCAGAATGCCTCCGGACTGTCTGCTCAGGGTCACTACAGCTCCTTCCAGCGGCTTGCCGTCTTTCTGCGCGATTACTGTACCGGAAATTTCATCAGCGTATGCAGCTGTAGCTTTTACTGCAAGTAGAAGCAGGATTGCGATAATGAATGTTGATGAAATTCTCATGTCAAGTGATTTTATGTGTTAACGATAGCTTATGATAAATGATTCAGGAATGAATCCCCAATGCCTGCTGTCATACGATGAAGATTGGTTGTCTCCGATTGCAAAAAAGTAATTGCCCTGGAATGTATAATATGTTTTGTCTATGTTGTTGCAGTAGTTCCAGTCATCAGTCTCATATAGGATAAGTTTTCTGTATAAGCTGGTGGTGCTGTCATTTAAGGGAATCCGGTATCCTTTGTAAGGGACAATGACAGGGTGGTCACAAATCCAGTCGTAATATTTCAGGTGTGGGCGATTCAGGTCTGTATTATCGTTTGTTTTGAAAAAAACAGTATCGCCTGGTACGCCGGTGCATCGTTTGACGTAGATGTTGTTCCTACTTGCGTGAATGCGGTCGTCATATTCTCCAAAAGGGAAATAGAATACGATTATACGTCCTCTGATGTTCTTAGCGGAATTCTTGTGAGCTTTCCATGTAAGAAGTATATCACCGTCCTGAAGGGTCGGATACATTGAGCTGTCGCTTATCTTCACCAACTTGGTACAGCATGGGAAACAAATGGCGATAATACATAGAGCACAAGTTAAAGTGATGATTATGATGTGGCGGATTTTCATAAACTGTACTGCATTAAAATTCGCATATCATGCAGTAGGTATATATGTTTTCCGTCATCTGACAGAGATATGTCGGATGGCCTTTCACCTTTTTCAAAACGATAGCTGCTCATCAGGTTCCCGTTCCAGTCCAGTTTGAGCATATACGTGATTCCTTGATATGTCAGCATGCACAAGAACCACTCCTTGCAGCCGTTTCCATCTAAGAATCCATCCGGTAATCCTGGCGCCTTGGTCTGTACCAATACCAGGCCGTCGCTGGTGGCCCAGTACTCATTAGCGAAGTCTATCGGCAAACTTATGTCGATGAGTTTTTTCAATGTATTGTAATCGTATATCTCAATATGGCTTTCATACGGCGGTATGTATGCTATTTTGCCGGCATCAGGCACTGCAATGACGTTGCCTTGGGCAACATTGATTGTCATATATTTGAATTCCAGTTCCGGAAATGTCATGGTGCTGTCTGAAAGAATAAATCTCCTGTCGTCATGGTTATCAATCATTCCGTCAGGGGAGCGGAAACAGTATGGATTCAATGCCAACAGGCGGCCTCGGTATGGTAGAATAGTCGGGAAAACAGTTGCTCTCTGGATGCCGCCCGGTGTTATAATTTCTTCCGGGCCGGAGGAGAGAGCTGCAAGAGAGTCAAGGTTGTAGAATACCAGCTGTTTTTTCGGACCGTCCATAATTATCAGTGTGTCGGGACAATATCTAGGGAAAGGCAGTAGAAACATACCTTCTCCCGCACCGTAACTCAAGGTGCTGAACAGTGTGTCCCCTGTACGTCTGTCTATGACGTTAACAAGTTTGTTGTCGTTTGCAGACACTGTGATAATGCGGTCGTTGTCAGTGATGCGAGCTGAAAATGTACGTTCCGGGAATACACAGACAGTGTCACCGTCAATCTTTGCGGCAGAGGAAATAGCATCTGCCGGAAGCTGTATATAGTCAGTGCTGTCGTTGTCATGGCAAGCATGAAGAGTTCCTGCTGTCAGAACACATACAGTCAGCGCTGTAATCAATCGTCTGTTCATGGCTTTAGTCTTTTTCAATAAAATCATATTTCATCTCCGTAATTTTGCCCGGGCTGTTTTCGTAGATTTGCCATGGCGTATTTGTCAGGTATACCGAATTGGCTCTTGCAGGATTTGTCAACAGAAGCCTTTTCGCTTTGGTATAATTTTCCCTCTTGGTCTTCAGATACAATTTTTCAGGCCGGTCGATGCTGCTCCTTGTCCGGTATATCTCGAATGCCGTGAAGTGGTATTCATTCCTACTGTCGTATACTTCAAGTATCAGACCGGGCAGGCCGGAAAATTTCCAAGGGCCGGTCATTACGGGTATATCCGGGGTGAACCAAGCTGTGTAGTCCCTGCCTCTGAAGCTGCAAGTGGCATTGAAACAGGTCATCCCCATTATGGTCCTGGTGCTGTCTCCGATACACCATTCCAGATGCGGCATATCTTCTTCATATAGGAAATATTGTGTTACGACTCTTCCTATGCATGTCAGCATGTTCTCTGGATAGTTCTGGTATATGGCTTCGAAGAAAGAGAGCGGGTAGGAGATGTCTTCAAAGAGGATTTTCCCTACGGTATCCAGGCCGTAACCGATTTTCATGAGAGAATCAGTTATGAAATACTGATGATGGTAGAATTTCTGTATGGATTTACCTATTTCCAGTGTCGAGATTTCCCTGATGCTGATACCTTCTGCGGTGTCTACATAAAAATCGGAGATGTAGTTCACTCTCAGCTGTACACTGTCCAGAACTCTGTAGCCAGTGTGCGGATAGTCGAAAAAATAATGGTAGTGTCTTCCGTTGGCATTTTCCCCTTGAACAGCTAACTGGGCATAGGCAATCATATTGCCGGCTATGACAGCCGGCAATATGATTAATGAGCAAATGACTGCAAGGCGTTTCATGTGTTTTTTAATTTAAAAGTTTGTTCCAAGGTGAATAATCTATAATCCGGCCTCTGACAACAATATATATTCCATCTGGAGAGTATGCGTCTTGTGAAATGACATGTCTTTTGAAGCTAAGATATTTCTTGTTTGTCTCCCCAAGATAATATTTAAGAAGTTCATCGTTTTCTCCTTTTACTAAAATCGTGGGAGCAGGGAGTGTGGTATCTTGTTCTAAGATAGACAGGAAATTCATCAGGTCGCCTATGCAAGAGGAACAGTCCCCGGTTGAAACATAGACCAAATGCCTGGCACTGTCAGGTGGAAATAGACCGGTTTTTCTGAAAAGTGTATCAGCCCTTTCTTTTGAGTCATAGTCAATAATTTCAGAATCATAGATGAAGAGCAGTTTTTTAATAGCCATGATTTCATCTTTCCATATATCATTGGAGGCAGCGTTGTTGCAACTGTGGATAAATATGGCAGTTAAAAACAATGACAATATTATGTAGGCTGACTTGTTCATATTCAGAGGATTTTAAAGTTTTGAAGTTTTTAGAAATTTAAGTTCAGGTACAAATAACTGCCCTTATGGGATGCCATGGCCATATATTCCATGTCTGTAAAAAATTTCTCATAGCTGTTTCTTTTTAAGGTTCACGCTTCGAAGTTAAACAAAAAAAGCAAAAAAGCAAGCACATAATGCGTGCGCATTAATCACTTTCGTTGGAGATGAAAGTGATTAATTTAGGGACTGTCGTTTAATTCCGTCATCATGAGTCAATCGGCAGACTGTCCCTGTAATTTTTCCGATCGAACCCATCTTTTTATATCTTCGGCTCCGTTTCGGAGCCCCTTTTTTCATTTTTGGACCCAACTGGAGCCAATACTCCAGTGAAAGGGCCGTTTCT
>CALVDF010000027.1 GCA_944326245.1 uncultured Bacteroidales bacterium | reverse complement strand
AATAGGTGACACGAATTTACAAAATATTATCTATCAATGTATTATAAAATCTTCATTTTTTGACTGACGAAGTCAGGGGACACCCGTGTGGGGGTGCCCCGCTTTTTTTGTCCGTTTTTTTTGTTTTAAACAGATTGTTTTGCTAAATTTTCTAGCACACTTACTTAATTTTGAGGTTAACCTATTTTAGGCATCAGAATCAATGGTGCCGGTGGTTTTTTATATACTCTCTTTAAAACTATCTATCACTTAAATTTATCTACATGAAAAAAGTCAGATTTTCACTGGCAGGCCTTTTCTTAATGGTCATGACTGATGCTCTCGCTCAGGACATAACCGTTAAAGGAACTGTCAATGATGCAAGTACGATACTGTTTCAAAAAGTGTGTCTGAGATAGGCTAATAAAAAAGTCTACAGATTTTTTAGATTTGTAAAAGCAAAACAAACAAAAACTAAAAAAGAGTAGACTTTATGGATTTCACAAAGGAACAACTTTCCGAGCTAATATGCAAGCATACGGAAAAAGAAAACGGGTTACAGGACCTGATGGAGATAATGCTTGAGAGTCTTATGGTGTCGGAGCGCAGAGAGTATTTACAGGAAGAGGGCTTGTCAGGGAACAAGTGCAACGGCTACCGTCCCGGCAGGACATACGGTCATGGCCGTACACTGACCTTCCGTATACCACGTGACCGATACGGCAACTTCCATCCCCGTATACTGGCCATACTGCGCGATCAGGAGGAAGAGTGTGAACGTCTTGCCGGCACGTTGTACACCAAAGGCCTGACACAGGAGCAGGTCAGGGAAGTGTTCAACGACATCTATGGGGAGAGATGCTCAATGACCTTTACGAGAGAGGTGTCTCGAAAATAGGGCTCATATGCGCGGACGGTCTCAAGGGACTTGATGACGTCGTCAGCGAAGTGTTTCCCGGCACCAGCCTCCAGAGATGCACCACCCACTTGAAGCGCAACATACTGAGCGATGTCCGCAACGGTGACAAGGGGGATGTTGCTGACGACCTGAGACAGGTCTTCCGTACGGGAGACAGGAACTATACCGTGGAACAGGCCTAGGATGAGTGGCAGCAGTTCTGTGCCAAATGGGGCAGGTACTACAGAAGTATCAGGCGACGCGGTGAGGATGCTTCCTACAAGGCGTATTTCACTTACCTGAATTACGGCCACCGCATCCAGTCCATGATCTACACCACGAACTGGATAGAGCGGCTGCAGAAGGACTTCCGGCGGGTCACGAGGATGCGCGGGGCCATGCCCAACGAGGAATCGGTAATCCTGCTTATGGGTAAGACAGCAATGGACAAGAAGTCCTACCTGAGGCAGGTCCCGAGAATCGATCTTGACAGGACTCTATTCCCGGACGAATAAAAATGCTCATCGGCAGGCTAGCCTGCCGATGAGTTGACAGATAAATTGATATATTTGCAAAACTAAAAGGTCTGAAGACTCAATCCAGACACACTGAATGAAACACTACCGGACCGGCCTGACAGACTTATTCTGCTTGTGGATTTCCTGGCAGGGGATTGAGAATAAAAAAGAGACCGGCTTCAATGTTGCTTGAGCCGGTCTCTTCAGTTGTTTGTGTACCGTGGATTACTCTTCCTTGCGCTTGCCGGTCATCTTGTTGTAGTCATCCATGGATGCTACGATTATGCGCTCGAATTCGCGCTGACCGGTTCCTGCCGGGATGAGATGTCCGCAGATGACATTCTCCTTGAGGCCCTCGAGGGTGTCGACCTTGCCGCGGATGGCAGCTTCGCTGAGCACTTTGGTAGTCTCCTGGAAGGAGGCGGCTGACATGAAGCTGTTGGTACGCAGGGCGGCACGTGTGATACCCTGAAGTATCTGGTTGGATGTGGCGGGGATGGCATCGCGGGCCTGGACGAGCTTGAGATCCTGTCTCTTGAGCATGGAGTTCTCGTCTCTGAGTCTGCGGGCGGTGACGATCTGGCCGGGCCTGAGCTCGGATGAATCTCCTGCATCCTGAACCACTTTCTTGCCGAACATGGAGTCGTTCTCTTCGTTGAACTCCCATTTGTCGACCAGTTGCTCGGGGAGGAATCTGGTATCGCCGGGATCCACGATCTGTACTTTGCGCATCATCTGCCTTACGATGATCTCGAAGTGCTTGTCGTTGATCTTCACACCCTGCATGCGGTATACCTCCTGGATCTCGTTGACGATGTACTCCTGTACTTTGATGGGACCCTGGATAGCCAGAATGTCGGCCGGGGATACGGCTCCGTCCGAGAGGGGCATGCCCGCCCTGATGTAGTCGTTTTCCTGTACCAGGATCTGTTTGGACAGAGGTACGAGATAGCGTTTTTCGTCCCCGGACTTGGAGCGGATGATGATCTCCCTGTTGCCTCGTTTGATCTTGCCCATCTGTACCTCTCCGTTGATTTCGGCAACAACGGCGGGGTTGGATGGATTGCGGGCCTCAAAGAGCTCGGTGACGCGGGGAAGACCTCCGGTGATATCGCCTGATTTTCCGATGGCGCGCGGAATCTTGACGATTACGTCTCCGGCCTGGACTTCCTCTCCGTCCTCTACAGTCAGGTGTGCACCCACAGGCAGGTTGTACTGCTTGACTTCAGTACCGTTCTGCATGATGCGGATAGTAGGGTTCTTGGATTTGTCCCTGGACTCTATGATGACCTTCTCACGGTGGAGGGAGAATTCGTCGGTGGCCTCTTCCCTGTAGGTAACACCTTCGACTAGGCTGTCAAACGATACTGTACCGGGAAGCTCCGTGATGGTCACGGCGTTGTATGCATCCCATTCGCAGATGCGGTCGCCCTTGGAAATATTTGCTCCGTCCTTCTGGAAGAGTTTTGCTCCGTAGGGGATGTTGTGCTGCGAAAGCGTGATGCCGGTATTGATATCTACGATACGCATTTCGGCTGTACGCCCAATGACTATTTCGAAGTCCCCGTCATCTTCGTGCTTGGTGACAGTCCTGAGCTCCTCGAACTCCAGACGTCCGTCGTAGCGGGCTACGATCTCAGACTCGGATGCGATGCTGGATGCTGTACCACCGACGTGGAATGTACGGAGGGTCAGCTGTGTACCGGGCTCTCCGATGGACTGGGCAGCTATCACGCCGACTACTTCGCCCTTCTCGACCATCCGACCTGTCGCCAGGTTACGGCCGTAACATTTGGCGCATACGCCTTTGCGCGATTCGCAGGTGAGTACCGAACGGATCTCCACCTGCTCGATTGGCAGGGCGGAAATCTTGGCAGCGATGTCTTCAGTTATCTCCTCGTTGGCCGGCAGGATAAGCTCGCCGGTGAGAGGATTGTAGATGTCGTGTACAGAGGTACGGCCCAGGATGCGGTCGTAGAGTGACTCTACGATCTCGTCCTTGTTCTTGATGGCTGTAGCCACGATACCGCGGAGGGTCTTGCAGTCTTCTTCGTTGATGATGACATCGTGGGATACGTCTACGAGCCTACGGGTCAGATATCCGGCGTCAGCTGTCTTCAACGCTGTATCGGCCAGACCTTTACGGGCACCGTGGGTGGAGATGAAGTACTCGAGCACGGACAGACCCTCCTTGAAGTTGGAGAGAATAGGGTTCTCGATGATCTCCGCTCCGGCAGCACCAGACTTCTGGGGCTTGGCCATCAGTCCTCGCATTCCGCAGAGCTGACGGATCTGCTCTTTGGAACCGCGGGCTCCTGAGTCAAGCATCATGTAGATAGGGTTGAAACCCTGCTGGTCTGCCTCGATGGTTTTGGTCACCATGTTGGTAAGACGTGAGTTGGTCGTGGTCCAGATATCGATGATCTGGTTGTACCGCTCGTTGTTGGTGATAAGACCCATGTTGAAGCTGTTCTGGATCTCTTCAACCTGGTTGTATCCTGCCTCCACGAGTTCCGCCTTCTCCTTCGGGATGATGACGTCTGCCAGGTTGAACGACAGGCCGCCCTTGAATGCCATTGTGTAGCCGATGGACTTGATGTCGTCGAGGAACTGGGCTGTACGTGCCACTCCGCAGACCTTCACGACTTTACCGATGATGTCACGGAGAGACTTCTTGGTCAGAAGCTCGTTGATGTAGCCCACTTCGGGAGGTACTACCTGGTTGAAGAGTACACGGCCGACAGTGGTGTTTTCGAAGATGCGGTATCCCTTTGAAAGGTCTGCCGGATCCTTGGGCAGGCGGACGGAAATCTTGGCGTGGAGGTCCACGCGTTTTTCATTGTAGGCAATGATGACTTCTTCCGGTCCGTAGAATGTCATGCCCTGACCTCTGGATCCCTCTCTGGGTTTCGTGATATAGTAGAGACCGAGGACCATGTCCTGAGAAGGCACGGTGATAGGAGCTCCGTTGGCCGGGTTGAGGATATTGTGGGAGCCGAGCATGAGCAGCTGGGCTTCGAGGATTGCAGCATTGCCCAGGGGAAGGTGCACTGCCATCTGGTCACCGTCGAAGTCCGCGTTGAATGCGGTACATGCGAGAGGGTGGAGCTGTATGGCCTTGCCTTCGATGAGCTTGGGCTGGAATGCCTGGATACCCAGACGGTGCAGGGTAGGGGCTCGGTTGAGCAGGACGGGATGTCCTTTCATAACGTTCTCAAGGATGTCCCAGATCACTGGTTCCTTTTTGTCCACTATCTTCTTGGCCGAGCGAACTGTCTTGACGATGCCTCTCTCGATGAGCTTGCGGATGATGAACGGCTTGTAGAGCTCGGCTGCCATGAATTTGGGCAGACCGCACTCGTGCATGTGCAGTTCTGGGCCGACGACGATGACGGAACGTGCAGAGTAGTCGACACGTTTACCCAGCAGGTTCTGACGGAATCGTCCCTGTTTTCCCTTGAGGGAATCGGAGAGGGATTTGAGTGTCCTGTTGGCATCGGTCTTGACGGCATTGGACTTGCGTGAGTTGTCGAACAGTGAGTCCACAGCTTCCTGAAGCATACGTTTCTCGTTGCGGAGAATCACTTCAGGTGCTTTGATCTCAATGAGTTTCTTGAGCCTGTTGTTGCGGATGATGACGCGGCGGTAGAGATCATTGAGGTCTGAGGTGGCGAAGCGTCCTCCGTCCAGAGGCACGAGGGGCCTCAGGTCGGGGGGAATCACCGGAATGACCTTCATGATCATCCATTCGGGGCGGTTTATGTCCTTCGACTCCCTGAATGCCTCGATGACGCTCAGTCGTTTGAGGGCTTCAGCCTTACGCTGCTGGGATGTCTCGCTTTCTGTCTTGTGGCGAAGATCGTAGGAAAGTTCATCCAGATCGAGGTTGGCCAGAAGTGTATAGATGGCTTCGGCGCCCATCCCTGCTATGAATTTGTCCGGATCGCTGTCGTCCAGGGACTGGTTGTCCTTGGGCAGACGGTCGAGTACGTCCAGGTACTCGTCTTCTGACAGCAGGGCCAGATCGCTGATGTTGAGGTCGCGGGCGGCACCTGCCTGGATTACGATATACCTTTCATAATATATTACGGACTCGAGCTTCTTGGATGCGATGCCCAGAAGGCTTCCGATCTTGTTTGGAGTGGAGCGGAAATACCAGATGTGGGCTACAGGCACAGTAAGGGTAATGTGACCCATTCTTTCCCTGCGGACCTTTTTCTCTGTCACTTCCACACCGCAGCGGTCGCAGACGATTCCGCGGTAGCGGATCCTCTTGTATTTGCCGCAGTGGCACTCGTAGTCCTTGGTGGGACCGAAGATCCTCTCGCAGAAAAGTCCGTCACGCTCAGGTTTGTATGTACGGTAGTTGACGGTCTCAGGCTTGAGGACTTCTCCGGAGGATCTCTCCAGAATCTCTTCAGGGGAGGCCAGTCCGATGGAAATCCTGCTGAAGTTGCTTTTTATCTTATTGTCTTTTTTAAAAGCCATATCTTGGATAATTCTTAATTGTCAAATACAAACTAGTCTAATTTGATGCTCAGTCCGAGTCCGCGGAGTTCGTGCAGCAGTACGTTGAGGGATTCGGGAATGCCTGGTGTCGGCATCGGGTCTCCCTTTACAATGGCCTCGTATGCACGGGAACGGCCTGTGACATCGTCTGACTTGATGGTGAGGATTTCCTGCAGGACATTCGATGCTCCGAATGCCTCGAGGGCCCATACCTCCATCTCTCCGAAACGCTGTCCACCGAACTGTGCCTTACCTCCAAGAGGCTGCTGTGTAATGAGTGAGTACGGTCCGATGGAGCGGGCATGCATCTTGTCGTCGACCATGTGACCGAGCTTGATCATGTAGATGACGCCTACGGTTGCCGGCTGGTCGAAGTATTCTCCGCTGCCGCCGTCCCTCAGGAAGGTCTTTCCGTATCTTGGAAGTCCTGCCTTGTCGGTGTACTCGCAGATCTGCTCCAGTGATGCTCCGTCGAAGATAGGAGTGCTGAATTTGAGTCCGAGTTCCTTTCCGGCCCATCCGAGGACAGTCTCGTAGATCTGTCCGAGGTTCATACGTGAAGGCACGCCCAGAGGGTTGAGGACTATGTCCACAGTGGTGCCGTCATCGAGGAAAGGCATGTCCTCGTCCCTTACGACCTTTGCCACGATACCTTTGTTTCCGTGGCGTCCGGCCATCTTGTCACCGACGCGGATCTTCCTCTTCTTGGCCACGTATACCTTGGCCAGCTGCATGATGCCGGAGGGAAGTTCGTCTCCGATTGTAAGATTGTATTTGATTCTCTTGAGCTCGGCGTCATACTCCTTGTATGCGATGAGATAGTTGTTGATGAGAGTCTTTATCTGGTCGTTGGCCGTCTTGTCAGATGTCCATTTTGCCGGATTGACGTCTTCATACTTGATGTTCTCGAGCATTGCGCGGGTAATGACAGTGCCTTTGGGTATCAGCTCTGTCTCGTAGAGGTCTGAGATGCCGTTGCTCTTGTGATCCTTGACCAGAACCATTAGCTTGTCGATGAAGAGCTTGCGCAGGGCTGTGGTCTTCTCTGTGAAGTCCTCTTCTGCCTTTACCAGTTCTTCCTTCGGTGCTGTCTTGCCCCTCTTGCCAGGCTCCTTGGTCACGCGCGAGAAGAGTCTCTTGCCGATGATTGTACCCGAGAGTGAGGGCGAGGCCTTGAGGGAAGCATCCTTTACGTCGCCGGCCTTGTCTCCGAAGATGGCTCTGAGGAGTTTCTCTTCTGGAGAAGGGTCGCTTTCTCCCTTCGGGGTGATCTTTCCGATGAGGATGTCTCCGGGCTCAACGTTTGCGCCTACCCTGATGATACCGTGTTCGTCGAGATCCTTTGTGGCGTCTTCGCTGACATTGGGGATGTCGGACGTAAGCTCCTCCATTCCTCTCTTGGTATCACGGACTTCCATGATGTATTCGTCTACATGGATGGAAGTGAAGATGTCTTCGCGGAGAATCCTTTCTGAGAGCACGATGGCATCCTCGAAGTTGTATCCTTTCCAGGGCATGAACGCAACCTTGAGGTTACGTCCCAGTGCCAGCTCTCCGCCCTGTGTCGCGTAGCCTTCGGTAAGTACCTGACCGGGATGAACCCTGTCACCCTTGCGGACGATAGGCTTCAGATGGATGGAAGTGCTCTGGTTGGTCTTGCGGTAAAGGGGCAGGCGGTATACTGTAACGTCGGGAGCGAAGCTTACGAATTTCTCGGCTTCGGTCCTGTCGTATTTGATATGTATCTCACGGGCATCTACATAGACCACTTCTCCGTCTCTGGCAGCCACAACCTGTGTACGGGAATCACGTGCAACGGCAAGTTCCAGTCCTGTACCCACGATAGGAGCTTCAGGATGGATGACGGGCACGGCCTGACGCATCATGTTGGATCCCATGAGGGCACGGTTGGCGTCGTCGTGCTCGAGGAACGGGATGAGGGATGCGGCTATGGATGCTATCTGGTTGGGAGCCACATCCATATAGTGTACCTGGTCTTTGGTGACTACCGGGAAGTCTGCTTCACGACGGCAGCTGATGCGTTCATCGAGAATGTTGCCTTCACCGTCAAGGTGGATGTTTGCCTGTGCCACCATCTTGTCCTCTTCTTCCTCGGCACTCATGTAGACACATCCTTCCGGGGTCAAGTCCACTTTGCCGTTTTCTACTTTTCTGTAAGGTGTCTCGATGAACCCGAGGTCATTGATCCTTGCATATACGCAGAGGGAGGATATGAGGCCGATGTTAGGTCCCTCAGGTGTCTCTATGGGGCAGAGTCGGCCGTAGTGTGTATAGTGTACGTCTCGTACTTCGAATCCTGCGCGGTCTCTGGAAAGACCTCCGGGTCCGAGGGCTGACAGTCGGCGCTTGTGTGTCATCTCGGCCAGAGGGTTGGTCTGGTCCATGAACTGGGACAGCTGGCTGGTGCCGAAGAACGAGTTGATGACTGACGAAAGAGTCTTGGCATTGATCAGGTCGGTAGGGACAAACACTTCGTTGTCCCTGACGTTCATCCTCTCGCGGATGGTACGGGCCATACGTGTAAGGCCGACACTGAACTGGTTGGCAAGCTGCTCGCCTACAGTCCTGATACGGCGGTTGCTGAGATGGTCGATATCGTCAATGGCGGCTTTGTTGTTGATAAGCTGGATGAGATACTTGATGATCTCTATTATGTCCTGTTTGGTCAGAACCCTGACGTCGGACGGGGTGGTGAGTCCCAGCTTGCGGTTGAGACGGTAGCGTCCTACTTCTCCAAGGTCGTAGCGCTTGTCTGAGAAGAAAAGCTTGTCGATGACGTCCCTGGCGGTAGCTTCGTCAGGCGGTTCCGAGTTGCGCAATTGCCTGTAGGTATAGAAGACGGCCTCTTTCTCAGAGTTGCAGACGTCTTTCTGCAGAGTATTGAAGATGATGGTATAGTCACTCAGGTCCACGTCATCCCTGTGAAGGAGAATGGTGCTTACGCCTGCGTCCACTATATCGTCTATATTGTTTTCGTCGAGTATGGTTTCACGGTCCACGACGATCTGGTTCCTCTCGATGTAGACTACCTCACCGGTATCCTCATCCACGAAATCCTCGTTCCATGTCTTGAGGACGCGGGCAGCGAGTTTCGAACCGATATTCTTCGTAAGTTCTTCCTTGGTGGCCTGCACCTCGCGTGCAAGTCCGAAGATGTCGAGAATGTCCTTGTCGCTCTCGAATCCGATGGCCCTCAGAAGGGTCGTGACGGGAAGTTTCTTCTTCCTGTCGATGTAGGCATACATGACGTTGTTTATGTCAGTTGCGAACTCTATCCACGAACCTTTGAACGGAATGATTCTGGCCGAATACAGTTTGGTTCCGTTGGCGTGGATGCTCTGCCCGAAGAATACGCCGGGAGAGCGGTGGAGCTGAGATACCACTATGCGCTCCGAGCCGTTGATGACAAATGTTCCCCTTTCTGTCATGTAAGGTATGGTTCCCAGATATACGTCCTGGATGGAGGTGTCGAAATCCTCGTGTTCGGGGTCTGTACAGTAGAGTTTCAGCTTGGCCTTTAGAGGCACGCTGTAGGTAAGACCCATATCCAGGCATTCATCGACGCTGTAGCGTGGAGGATCGATGAAGTAGTCCACAAATTCGAGGACGAAATTGTTTCTGGTGTCGGTGATGGGGAATATCTCCTGGAATACTTTGAACAGTCCTTCATTACGGCGGTTTTCAGGTGTCGTGTCCAGCTGGAAGAAGTCCTTGAAAGACTTCAGCTGAACTTCCAGAAAGTCGGGGTAGTCCAGAAGTGTTTTGGAAGATGCAAATGAAATACGTTGATTGTTAAGGTTTTGCGCCATTGTGTCCGGTTTTGTTGAAGATAAACTTGAAAAAACGACAAAAAGGTTTAGAGTCCTGCCGGACCCTAAACCTGAATTTTCCCGTCAGCGGGATGGAGTATGTTTATTTAACTTCAACTTCTCCGCCGGCTTCTTCGAGTTGTGCTTTTACCTGTTCAGCTTCAGCTTTGGATACTTTCTCCTTGATAGGAGCAGGAACCTTGTCTACGAGATCCTTAGCCTCTTTCAGTCCAAGACCGGTGATCTCTTTAACGACCTTAACGATCTGGAGTTTGGCCTGTCCGGCTGAGGTAAGGATAACGTCGAACTGGGTTTGCTCAGCCTCAGCGGCTGCACCGCCAGCTGCGGGAGCGGCTACTGCTACTGCAGCGGCTGCTGCAGGCTCGATTCCGTACTCTTCCTTCAGTACCTGTGCGAGTTCTTGAACTTCTTTAACTGTGAGGTTTACTAACTCTTCCGCAAATTTCTTGATATCTGCCATGATTTCTAATTATTAAATTGTTTGTTTTATTTTTACTCTTTTTCCGATAAGGTCTTGACCAGTCCTGCGATCTTTCCGCCGGCAGAAGCCTGCAGAGCGGAGATGACGTTGCGTGCAGGAGACTGCAGCAGACCGATGATGTCACCGATGAGTTCTTCACGGGACTTGATGTTGACGAGAACCTCGAGATTCTCGGCGCCAACATAGGCGCAATCCTGAACATACGCACCTTTCAACACGGGTTTGCCCATTTTCTCACCGTATTCCTTGATGAGCTTGGCAGGGGTGTTGGGGGTAGTGGTGAACATGATGGCGGAAGAACCTTCCATGACAGGCTTGATGGCTTCAACAGCTTCGCCTTCAATTCTCTCGAGGGCTTTGATGAAGAGGGTGTTCTTGACCACCATCAGCTTCACGTCCTTCTCGAAGCAAGCCCTGCGGAGGGCTGTGGTGTTTTCCGCATTGAGTCCTGATATGTCGGCTACATAGAAGTTGGGTGTCTCAGACAGCTGAGCCGCTACTTGATCGATAATCTGTGCTTTTTCCTCTTTTCTCATGATACACTGGATTTACTCAGCTGCGCTGAAAGTTTTGGAATCTATGCATATACCGGGGCTCATGGTAGAAGAGATGAATATGCTCTTTACGTATGTGCCCTTCAGGGACTGGGGTTTCAGTTTCACGATGGTATTGAGCAGCTCGAGTGCATTGTCTGCAAGCTGTTCAGCCTCGAAGGAAATCTTGCCTATGGCTGCATGGACGATACCGGTCTTGTCGACTTTGAAGTCGATCTTACCGGCCTTGACTTCCTTGACAGCCTTGCCGATCTCCATGGTAACTGTACCGGTCTTGGGGTTAGGCATGAGGCCACGGGGACCGAGGATACGGCCCAGTGCTCCGACCTTACCCATTACTGAGGGAGTACAGATGATGACATCCACATCGGTCCAGCCGCCTTTGATCTTCTCGACGAACTCGTCCAGACCTACATAGTCAGCACCTGCCTCGCGGGCTTCATTCTCCTTATCGGGGGTACACAATACGAGTACGCGTGTAACTTTACCGGTTCCGTGGGGAAGGCTCACAACGCCACGTACCATCTGGTTTGCCTTGCGGGGGTCGACACCGAGACGTACGGCGAGGTCGACTGATGCGTCAAACTTGGCGTAGTTGGTCTCCTTCACCAGCTTGCATGCCTCCAGAAGCCTGTACTGTTTCCCGAAGTCTACTTTCGCTTCGGCTATTTTCTGGTTTTTAGTCAATTTACTCATAGCGTGCGATTATTTTACGTCTTCAGGGAATTTTCCGGTAACTGTGACACCCATGCTTCTGGCCGTTCCAGCCACCATCTTCATGGCAGATTTAAGGGTAAAAGCATTCATGTCAGGCATCTTGTCCTGCGCAATGGCCTTGACCTGGTCCCAGGTGAGGGAGCCTACCTTGCTGCGGTTGGGCTCTGCGGAGCCTTTTGCGAGCTTGGCTGCTTCTTTGATCTGGACTGCTACAGGGGGCTGCTTAACGACAAATGTAAAGGATTTGTCACTGTAAACGGTAATGATTACAGGGAGTACCTTTCCGGCCTTGTCCTGAGTACGGGCATTGAATTGTTTGCAGAAATCCATGATGTTCACGCCCTTCGAACCGAGAGCCGGTCCTACTGGAGGTGAAGGATTTGCGGCACCGCCTTTTATCTGCAATTTAATAAATGCGGCAATCTCTTTAGCCATAATTAATACTTGATTTATTCTTTAACTACTTGAACAAAATTCAGTTCCAAAAGAGTCTTGCGACCGAAAATCTTGACCATCACCTTGAGTTTCTTCTTGTCCTGCAGTATTTCCTCAATAGTGCCGTCAAAGCCGTTGAACGGACCGTCGGTGATCTTCACAGCCTCTCCGACGATAAACTGGGTGATGTTCTCTTCATCCTGCTCGAGCTGTTCATCCACAATACCCAGAATCCTGTTTATCTCAGCGGGACGGAGGGGTATGGGCTCTTTGTCCTTTCCCTGCCTTTCCGTGAGGAAGCCTGATACGTGGGGTACGTTGCGGATGATGTGCTGAAGCTCTCCGGTAAGGTGTGCCTCGATAAGAACATAGCCGGGGAAGAAAATGCTTTCCTTGCTTACCTTCTTGCCGTTGCGTACCTGGTAGATCTTCTCGGTAGGAATGAGAATCTGGGAAACATAGTCGTTGAGACCGAGTGCTTTTATCTCGCTCTCAATGTACTCCTTAGCCTTTTTCTCCTTACCACCGGCGCATCGGATGACGTACCATTTCTTCTCAAGCTCAGCCATTGTCTTAGTATAATAAATTATAAATCGTGGTCATCAGATGTCTGAACACGAAATCCATCAGAAATATTATAGCTGCGAGGATGACCGAGGCCACCATCACAACAATAGCCGAACTCTGAAGCTGGCTCCATGACGGCCAGCTGACTTTTTGGGTCAGTTCCTTGTACGACTCTTTAACGTAAACTGATATTCTGCTCATTTTTTATTTTTTGTCGGCTTGTCGGCCGGAAGCTTGCCTTGAGCCGGTTGTTAAAATGCCGGGCACGTAACTACCCGGTATCTTGCAGGGACAGAGCGATTCGAACGCCCATCAACGGTTTTGGAGACCGCTATTCTACCCTTGAACTATGTCCCTTTAAAAAGGGGGCCGACGATTAGGCCCCCTCTATTTCAAACCTCGTAAGGTGTATTACTCGAGGATTGCAGTAACCTGACCGGAACCTACTGTACGGCCGCCCTCACGGATGGCGAAACGAAGTCCCTCGTTGATGGCTACAGGGTAGATGAGCTCTACTGTAATCTCAACATTGTCGCCAGGCATTACCATCTCTGTTCCTTCAGGGAGAGTGATCTCACCGGTGATATCCAGAGTACGGATGAAGAACTGAGGACGGTAGTGGTTGTGGAAAGGAGTGTGACGGCCACCCTCATCTTTCTTCAGCACGTAGATAGCGGCTTTGAATTTCTTGTGAGGAGTGATGGTTCCCGGGTGAGCGATAACCTGACCTCTCTTGACCTCTTTCTTGTCGATACCGCGGAGGAGCAGACCTACATTGTCTCCGGCTTCTCCCTCATCGAGGATCTTGCGGAACATCTCGACACCGGTAACGACTGACTTCTTGGGCTCTTCACCGAGACCGATGATCTGAACCTCGTCACCTACCTTGACAACACCTGTCTCAATACGTCCGGTAGCAACGGTACCACGACCGGTGATTGAGAAGATGTCCTCGATAGGCATCAGGAAAGGCTTCTCATTGTCACGTACAGGAAGGGGTATGTAGCTGTCGACTGCATCCATCAGTTCGAGTACTTTCTCGACCCACTTGGGCTCTCCATTGAGGGCTCCGAGTGCAGAACCTGCAATAACAGGTGCATTGTCACCGTCGAAACCGTAGAAGTTGAGGAGCTCACGAACCTCCATCTCTACCAGCTCGATCATCTCGGGATCGTCAACGATATCAACTTTGTTCAGGAAGACAACGATTCTAGGCACGTTCACCTGACGGGCGAGCAGGATGTGCTCACGGGTCTGGGGCATAGGACCGTCGGTAGCAGCTACAACGAGGATGGCACCATCCATCTGGGCTGCACCGGTAACCATGTTCTTAACGTAGTCAGCGTGGCCCGGGCAGTCTACGTGTGCGTAGTGGCGGGTCTCAGTCTGATACTCGATGTGCGCGGTGTTGATAGTGATACCACGCTCCTTTTCCTCAGGTGCGTTGTCGATGGAATCGAATGAGCGGACCTCGGAGAGTCCTTTCTCAGCCAGAACCTTGGTGATGGCTGCGGTCAGAGTAGTTTTACCGTGGTCAACATGGCCGATAGTACCTATGTTTACGTGCGGCTTGTCCCTTTTGAAAGTTTCTTTTGCCATAATGTCTGATTTAATGTAATTAAAATTGAGCCGGTGATGAGATTTGAACTCATGACCTCTTCCTTACCAAGGAAGCGCTCTACCCCTGAGCTACACTGGCTTTAAAGAGCGGAAGACGAGGTTCGAACCCGCGACCCTCAGCTTGGAAGGCTGATGCTCTACCAACTGAGCTACTTCCGCATTGTATGTGTGGGGAGAGAAGGATTCGAACCTCCGAAGGCGTGCGCCAGCAGATTTACAGTCTGCCCCAGTTGGCCACTTTGGTATCTCCCCGTTAGTATATTTAAATGTACTGTTCAATGAACTTGAGCCGATAGAGGGATTCGAACCCACGACCCGCTGATTACAAATCAGCTGCTCTGGCCAACTGAGCTATATCGGCAGCGCTTATTTTTGGGACTGCAAAGATATATCATTTCTGAAAATATCCAAAAGAATTTTAAAAATTATTGCATATTGTCTCGAAAATATCTTTTGTATCAAATCCGCATTCGGCCCTTAACTCCTTGACAGCGCCTTGCTCCACGAATCTGTCGGGGACGCCCATGCCTATCACGCGGATGTCGGGATGATGCTCGGCCATGTAGGATGCAACTGCATCGTGCAGCCCGCCCTTCACCGTTCCGTCCTCCACAGTGATGACGGTCCTGGCGAGTGTGCCCGCTTCCTCCAGGATGCCGGTGTCGATCGGTTTAAGGAACCGCATGTCGCAGTGCAGGACTTCCTTCCCCTGTGCGGAGGCCATCTCTACGGCTTCCGCTGCCCGGTTGCCTACAGGTCCTATGGTCAGTACGGCAAGTCCTTTGCCGCGATGGAGGATACGGCCCCGTCCTGTAGGGATCCGCTCGAATCCGGCATTTCTCCACTTGACCCCCTCTCCGGCTCCTCTTGGATACCTTATAATAATAGGGCCGCTGAATGACGGCTGTGCGGCGGTGTACATCATGTTGCGCAGCTCCAGCTCGTTGAGAGGGGAGGCTATGACAAGGTTGGGCACGGGGCGGAAGGCCGCCATGTCGAACACTCCCTGGTGGGTGGCCCCGTCTTCGCCTACCAGTCCGGCCCTGTCGAGGCAGAATATGACTTTGAGCTTCTGCAGGGCCACGTCGTGGATGACACTGTCGTAGGCCCTCTGCATGAATGATGAGTAGATGTTGCAGAACGGCAGATATCCGGAAGCGGCCAGGCCTGCCGAGAATGTGACGGCATGCTGTTCTGCGATCCCGACATCGAATGTCCTTTCCGGGATTTCCTTCATCATGATGTTCATCCCGCATCCTGAGGCCATTGCCGGGGTTATGGCGACTATCCTGCTGTCGGCCCTTGCAAGTTCAAGCAGAGTCTCTCCGAATACGTCCTGGTATTTTGCGGCACCGGTTGCTGCCGGAATGTTCCGTTTCCCGGTTACCGGGTCGAATGCGCCGGGGGCATGCCATACTGTCTGGTCTTCTTCAGCCGGCTTGTAGCCCTTGCCTTTCCTGGTGATTACGTGGAGCAGTTTCGGCCCCTTGATGTTGCGGAGAGAGGCGAGGGTAGTGGTGAGCTGGCCTATGTCATTGCCGTCGATGGCTCCGAAATAGCGGAACCCGAAGGATTCGAAGAGGGAGCCGCTGCGCAGTATGGCCATTTTGGTACTGAACATGATTTTCTGTACCGAACGGCGGAGGCGGGTGGAGCCTATGGCGTCCCAGACATGGTTCTTGATGCGGTTGTAGGCGTCGGATGTGGATATCTTCAGCAGGTAGTCGTGCAGTCCTCCGCGGCCGTGGTCGATGGAGATATGGTTGTCATTGAGTATGACCAGGATGTCAGTCTTCATGGCTCCGGCATTGTTCAGGCCTTCGAAGGCCATGCCCCCGCTCATGGCTCCGTCGCCTATGACCGCGACGATCTTCTCGTCGCTGCCTGAGAGCTTGGCGGCCACAGCCATGCCCAGCGCGGCACTGATGGAGGTGGACGAATGTCCTACCCCGAATGTGTCGAAAATGCTTTCGGACATCTTGGGAAAGCCGCTGATGCCTCCGTAGGTACGGTTGGTCCTGAACTGTTCGCGGCGTCCTGTGATGATCTTGTGGGCGTAGGCCTGATGTCCTACGTCCCATACTATCTTGTCGGCAGGGGTGTTGTATACGTAGTGCAGGGCTACGGCCAGCTCCACGGCTCCGAGACTGGATCCCAGGTGGCCGGGGTTGATGGCGCAGCAGCCGATCATGTACCTGCGGATCTCGCTGCAGAGGGTCTCAAGCTGTCTGACAGAAAAGCCCCGGATATCCTCGGGGCTGTTGACTTTCTCCAGCAGGGACATGGCCTATCTCCTGAAAATAGTCTCGTCCCGGTCCGGTCCGAGGGAGATGACGGTAACAGGTACGCCTGTCTGCTGCTCTATGAATGCTATGTAATCCTTGAACTCTGAAGGCAGGTCGTTCTCGTCCCTTATGCCCTGGAGGGACCGGTTCCAGCCTTTGAATTCCTTGTATTCCGGGATGACCTCTGCGTAGGTGTCGTAGGGAACAGTGTCCTGATGCTGTCCGTTCACGATGTATCCTGTGGCCACTTTGACGGTATCGAACGAATCCATCACATCGGCCTTCATCATGATCAGCTCGGTGACACCGTTGAGCATGACTGCATATTTGAGGGCTACCATGTCCAGCCAGCCGGTACGGCGCGGGCGGCCTGTGGTCGCTCCGAATTCGTGGCCCTGGCGGCGCAGCTCCTCTCCGGTCTCATCGAAAAGCTCAGTGGGGAAAGGTCCGCTGCCCACGCGTGTGCAGTAGGCTTTGAATATGCCGTATACGCGTCCGATGGCGGAAGGGGCGACACCCAGTCCGAGGCATGCGCCTGAGCATGTGGTGGTGGAGGATGTCACGAAGGGGTAGGAGCCGAAGTCCACGTCCAGCATCGATCCCTGGGCGCCTTCTGCCAGGACACTGTTGCCGTCGGCGAGCCTGCCGTTGATGTAGTATTCGCCGTCTACGAGGTCGAACGAGCGGAGATAGTCCACCGCTGCCATCCATTCCTTCACATTGGTGTCAGGGTCATACTCGTATTCAAACTGTTTCAGGAAGGCTATGTGCTTCTTCTTGAGGGCCTCGAAGCGGGCGAGGAAGTCAGGGGCCAGGATGTCGCCTACACGGAGGCCGTTGCGGCCTGTCTTGTCCATGTAGGTAGGGCCGATACCCTTGAGGGTCGAGCCGATCTTTGACTTGCCCTTGGATGCTTCCGAAGCTGCATCTATTATACGGTGGGTAGGAGTGATGAGATGGGCCTTTTTGGATATCCTTACCCTTTCCCTTACGGGGACTCCCAGCTTCTCCAGCTCGGTGCATTCCTGCTGGAAGATAATGGGGTCGAGAACCACTCCGTTGCCTATAAGGTTGTCGGTGCCTTCCCTGAAAATGCCCGAAGGTACGGAATGCAGCACGAAGCCTTTCCCGCTGTGCTGGATGGAGTGCCCTGCATTGGGGCCGCCCTGGAAGCGGGCGATGATATTGTACTGCCCGGCAAGAACATCCACTATCTTGCCTTTGCCTTCGTCTCCCCACTGGAGTCCGAGGACTACGTCTACTTTAGCTGTATTGTTGTTCATGGTGATTCTGGTTTGGATTTGGAACAATGGGTCAGAACGGGAGATCGTCCCCCTCGGCTCCGCCGTCGTATGAATCCTGTGTGTCAGGCTCGGTCCTGGGCTGGGGATTGTACGTCGGTGCGGACTGCTGGGGCCTGGGTTGCCTCTGGTATCCTCCCTGAGGCTGGGGCTGGTATGGCTGCTGTCCGCCCTGGGAATAGCTGCCTCCCTGTCCTGCGGGATTGTCCGCCTTGCGTCCGAGCAGCTGCATGTTGTCTGCCAGTATCTCGGTGACATACCGGGTATTGCCGTCCTTGTCGTTGTATGAGCGGGTGCGTATGCGACCTTCGATGAACAGCTGTGTGCCCTTCTTTACGTATTTCTCTGCAATCTCCGCCAGGTTCCTCCAGCACACGATGTTGTGCCATTCCGTCTGCTCTCTCATTTCTCCGGAACTGCGGTCCCGGAACTTCTCGGTAGTGGCCAGAGAGAAGGATGCGTTCATCACGCCGCTCTCCAGATGCCTTATCTCGGGATCCCTCCCCGCGTTTCCTATCAGTAGGACTTTGTTAAGTGACATATTAGGATTGTTTTAAATTCGGACTGCTAAGATAGCATTATTTTTTGTACTTTTGACCCGAATTAACCTTAATACTCTATATCAAATGCAAGAAAAAATGGCAAAAATGCTCAACGACAGTGTTGTAGCGCGTGGGACAGCGTTGATTCTCATTGCGCTGATGATGTTTTTCGCATATATGTTCGTGGATGTAATGTCCCCCCTGAAGTCCCTGATAGAGTCGGCAAGGGGATGGGACAGCGGTTCGTTCGGAACTTATGCGGCATCCGAATACATCCTGAATGTCTGCGGATTCCTTATTCTGGCGGGCATCATTCTGGACAAGATGGGAATCCGTTTTACTGGAACACTGTCGGCATCCCTCATGGTACTTGGGGCAGCAATCAAGTTTGTGGGTATAAGCGAATGGTTCCAGGGTACCGGTTTCAATGAATGGCTCAACAGCTGGTGGACAGCAATGCCCGGCAGTGCAAAGATGGCCTCCCTCGGCTTCATGATCTTCGGCTGCGGCTGTGAAATGGCTGGTACGACGGTGTCCAAATCCATAGCAAAATGGTTCAAGGGCAAGGAAATGGCTCTTGCCATGGGACTGGAGATGGCAATCGCACGTCTGGGTGTGTCCGCAGTCATGTGGCTGGCGCCCATCATTTCCAACAGCTTCGACCATTCGGTAGTGGCCCCCGTGGGCTTCTGCACGGTCCTTCTGCTGATAGGACTCATCAACTTCCTGGTATTCTCGGTGATGGATTCCAGACTGGACAAGCAGCTGATTGCAGCCGGTATGGCTACTGAGGAGAAATCCCCGGAGGACGAATTCCATGTGAAGGATCTCGGCAAGATATTCTCCAGCAAGATGTTCTGGCTGGTCGCCCTGCTCTGCGTGCTCTACTATTCCGCGATATTCCCCTTCCAGAGATATGCCCCCAACTATCTGGAGATCACCCTTGGTGTGGACAATGCCACAGCTTCGCAGCTTTTCAGCTTCTTCCCTATACTGGCCATGTGTCTGACTCCGTTCCTCGGCATATTCCTTGACAGGAAAGGAAAGGGAGCCACCATGCTGATGCTCGGGGCAGTGATTATGATTATCTGCCATCTGTCATTTGCATTCATCCTCCCTGTATATCCTTACAAATGGCTTGCCGTTACCCTGATAGCCATTCTCGGCGTCAGCTTCTCCCTGGTGCCGGCCGCCCTGTGGCCTTCGGTGCCCAAGATTATCGACGAGAAGGTACTCGGCAGCGCCTACTGTCTGATCTTCTGGGTTCAGAACATCGGCCTGTGCCTGGTGCCCCTGCTCATAGGCAAAGTGCTTCAGGCTACCGGAGGATACCTCGTCCCGATGGTCATATTCTCGTCTTTCGGCATCCTGGCATTCATCCTCAGCGTGTTCCTCAAGAGTGAGGACCGCCGCAAGGGATATGGTCTGGAACTGCCCAATGTGGAGGAGTAATATTTCAAACGGAGTTCCGGCAATATGAGCAGTTTATTCAGGACTCTGAAGGAAAATGGGGCCATCCGGTGGGTGGCCCTTTTGTGTCTGGCCCTTCCGATGTTTGCCTCGTATTTCTTCGACGACATCTTCTCGACCATAAGTCAGGAATTCGAGGATCCGTCGATGGTGGCTCTCGGATGGTCAATGGCCGATTACGGCTTTTACCGCAGTGCCTATTCGCTGCTGTGCATTTTCGGAGGACTCATAGTGTGCGGTATGCTGCTGGACCGCTGGGGCGTGAGGGTCACGGGCTCGGTGTTCGTAGGGCTGATGGTCGCGGGTGCGGCTGTCATCACCTATGCCATCTCGGGGAGTTTTGCCTCGAGCGGACTGTACGGCAGGCTTTCGGCAGTGTTCGCAAAACCTTCGCTTTCGCTGGCCTATGCCGGATGCGCGATGTTCGGGCTGGGCAGCGAGATAGCAGGGGTCACGGTCAACAGGGCAATAGCCAAGTGGTTCAAGGGACGTGAGATAGCTTTTGCAATGGGACTTCAGCTCGCCCTGGCCCGTCTGGGTACGGCTGTGGCCCTGATCGTAGTTCCCAGGATAGTGGATCTGGATGGATATATCCCTTTCTCCGAGACATCCAGACCGGCAGCGGTGGGTATGGTCCTGCTGCTTGCGGCGCTTGTGCTCTGGGCCCTCTTCGTGGCGATGGACTACGGCTCGGACAGGAAGGCGGCTTCCGTGGCGGCCGGCGGCAGTCCGGCCGGAGTGCAGGAACGGTCAGGGAACAAGGACGAGGAACGCTTCCGCTTCAGGGACGTAATCAAGGTGATAACGGACCGGCATTTCATACTGATATCCCTGCTGTGCGTCTTTTTCTACTGCTGTGTGGTATCGTTCAGAAAATTCGCGACGGCCATCCTGATGCCCCGTTTCGGCATAGACAGCAATGTGGCATCGGTGATGGTGGCCATGATACCGTTCTTTACTCTGGTGTTCGCTCCGCTCTTCGGAGCCGTTGTGGACAGGGTAGGGCGCGGCACCAAAATCATGGTTGCCGGTTCGGCGATGATACTGTTTGCCCACCTTACCGTGGCATTTGCTCCGGGTGTCCCCGTTTTCGGCTTCATAGCCATCGGGGTATTGGGACTGGGTTATTCGCTTGTGCCTGCCGCCATGTGGCCTTCGATTCCCAAGATAATCTCTGACAACAGGCTCGGAACAGCGTTTTCCCTGGTCTACTGGGTACAGAACATCGGTCTTTTCACAGTGCCGATAGTGGTCGGACACATCATCGACCGTGCAGCTTCTCCTGTGTCGGCGGAGTATTTCTTCATCGGCCTGTCGGTATGTGCAATAGTAGTGGCAGTCCTGTTGAGCCGTTCTTCGGACCGTCATCCTGAGCTCAGGCTGGACGAGAAGGCCGGAGGCGGAAAGTAGGTCCGCCTGTCTATCCGATGACGGTTCTGTATGTGGCTACTGCCTGTGTGCGCAGCCATGTGAGTCCCGGTATGTAGCGGCGGCATTGCCTGCCGGCGAGGACCGGATCCCTGTAGTTGGCTTCCAGAACGGTCTTGCCGGAGAGCAGGGCCGGATCGGATGCAAGCAGATGCAGAAGTCCGTTGCTGCTGCCGTCGCCTCCAGGCAGTGTGTAGATGATCAGGTCTGCCTGGCTGACGGCTTTCAGCAGGGCCGTCAGGGCCGGTGCAGAGCAGTCGGCAGCCACTGTGCCGAGTACTGTACCGCAGCCGTGGGGATCGAAAGTCCGCAGATATTCCGCAAACTCCGATGCGTGGCTGATAGTCCTGTTGCAGATGTATGTCTGCATGCCTGCCTCCAGTGCCGCTGCCGTTGCCGCCTTGCCTGCCCCTCCGCAGCCTGCCACCAGAGCCCTATGTCCCGACGGTACGGGATATTCTTTCCTGATTATGTCCAGCACAGCTTGAAAATCGGTGTTGTATGCCTTTACCTGCGGCTTGCCGTCTGCCATGGCAGTCTTGACCAGCAGGTTGGATGCCCGGCAGCGCATGGCGGAATAGTCGTGGATGTCCGCGCTTCTGAATGCGTTTTCCTTGAACGGGGCAGTCACGTTCACTGCCGCGTAGTCCTGCATGAATACTGACCTGGCCTCATCAAAGCTGCTTCGCTCTATGAGGTCATAGCTGTACTTTCCGAGTATGTCGGGGCGGTCCGCGAAATATTCCCTGAAAAGGGCGGGACTCAGGCTGTGGGCGACAGGATATCCTAACAGGCCGAGGCGGGAAGGTGTGTCTTGCGCAGATGGTCCGGGCTTGTCCTGCATGGTGCCGGATGGATGTGGTTTCATAGTGTGTTGACTGTATGTCTTTGGCGGAGTGCTTCGTAGCACAGTACGGCCATCGATGCCGAGACGTTGAGCGAGTCTATGCGGCCGAGCATGGGAATGCGTATGTGGGCATCGGCAGCCTCCCTCCAGATTCCGGTAAGGCCGTCTGCTTCAGATCCGAAGACCAGAGCTACAGGACGTGTCATGTCGGTGTCGTAGTACAGTTCCGAGTCCTGCAGCTGGGCCGTGAGGATGCCTATGCCGCGGCCCTTGAGCCATGCTATGGCTTCTGCGGATGTGCAGACAGCCATGTTGAGGGTAAATACTCCTCCCAGGCTGGCGCGGATGAGATTGGGGTTGTAGAGGTCGGTATGGGGATCGCAGACCAGTACGGCAGAGACTCCGGAGGCATCGGCAGTCCTGAGCATTGCACCCAGATTGCCGGGTTTCTCGACGGATTCCACGACTACGATGAGGGGACAGTCCCCCATGTCCTTGCGGTCCAGTGCCTCCAGGGTGCGGGGCCCGCCGCTGTGCACTACGGCCAGGACCCCCTCAGTCCCGCCCCTGTATGCCATTCTGGAGTATACGGCTTCGGATACTTCGAATATGCGCACCTGCTCCTGTGAAGCGGCATCGGCCAGAATCTTTCTGAGTTGTACTGAGGATTGTGGAGGACAGCATGCCGGACATGTGAACACCGTGCGGAGGCGGAATCCGCTTTCCGTGCAGCGCAGCACTTCCCTCAGGCCCTCCACGACGAACAGCCCCTTCTCCCTGCGGAGAGAGGAGCTGCCCTGTAGTGCCGTTACCTCCTTGACCCTGGGGTTCTGGAGGGATGTGATGGTCTCCGTGCTATTGTTCATTTTCTCCTGCGGAGGGCTTCTTTTCAGGCCTCATCTGGGGGAAGAACAGGACTTCCTGGATATTGGGCGAGTCGGTCATGAACATGGTGAGACGGTCGATTCCCATGCCGAGACCTGATGTGGGAGGCATACCGTACTCGAGGGCACGGATAAAGTCCATGTCGATGTACATGGCCTCGTCGTCCCCCTTGTCCTTGAGCTTGAGCTGCTCCTTGAAGCGGAAGAGCTGGTCGATGGGGTCGTTGAGCTCACTGTAGGCGTTGGCAAGCTCCTTGCCGTTGACGAAGAGCTCGAAACGCTCCGTGAGGGACGGGTCGTTGCGGTGACGTTTGGTCAGAGGTGATGTCTCCCAGGGATAGTCTGTGATGAATGTAGGCTGTATGAGGTGCTTCTCGCAGTATTCTCCGAAGATGGCGTCGATGAGCTTGCCCACGCCCATGGTATTGTCGACTTCCACGTGGAGGTCTGCGCAGACTTTGCGGAGCTGCTGCTCGTCCAAGCCGTGTACGTCCACCCCTGCAAACTCCTTGATGGCATCGAGCATGGGGAGGCGGCGGTACGGCTTCCTGAACTCTATCTCGTTGCCGCCGATGGTAAATCTGGTCTTGCCGTTGACGGCTACTGCGACTTTCTCGAGCAGGTTCTCCACGAATTCCATCATCCAGATATAGTCCTTGTAGGCCACGTAGATCTCCATGCAGGTGAATTCCGGGTTGTGGGTCTTGTCCATGCCTTCGTTGCGGAAGTCCTTGGCAAACTCGTATACTCCTGCAAAGCCTCCGACTATCAGCCTCTTGAGGTAGAGCTCGTCGGCGATGCGCAGGTACAGCGGGATGTCGAGGGCATTGTGGTGGGTGATGAAGGGGCGTGCGTTGGCGCCTCCCGGTATGGGCTGCAGGATGGGTGTCTCCACTTCCATGTATCCGAAGGAGTTGAAATACTCCCTCATGGTCTGTATGATGCGGGTCCTCTTGATGAATACGTCCTTGACGTGCGGGTTGACCACCAGGTCCACGTATCTCATGCGGTAGCGGAGCTCGGGGTCCGAGAAGGCATCGTATACCTCGCCTTCCTTTTCCTTGACTATGGGCAGTACCCTCAGGGTCTTGGAGAGGACTGTAAGGCTCTTGGCGTGGATGGACAGCTGGCCGGTCTGGGTGATGAAGGCATAGCCCTTGATGCCGATGAAGTCGCCGATGTCGAGCAGCTTCTTGAAGACGGTGTTGTACATGGTCTTGTCCTCACCGGGGCAGATCTCGTCGCGTTTTATATAGACCTGAATCCTGCCCTCCGAGTCCTGGAGTTCGATGAAGGAGGCTGCGCCCATGATACGGCGGCTCATCATCCTGCCGGCGATGGATATTTCAGTGAAAGGGCACTTGTCGGCATCGTATTTCTCCTTGATCTCCCTGCTTGTCGTGTTGACGTCGAAAAGTGCTGCTGGATAGGGCTCTATGCCCAACTCACGGAGCTTTGTGACCGCTTCGCGCCGGTTCTGCTCCTGCTCATTCAGTTCTATATTGTTTTCCATCTTGGTATTGTTAGTTCAAACGGCAAATTTAAGAAACATTTTCACCATACAATTAAAATTTGTAAATTTGCGCTTATGTCAATCGAAAAAAAATGGATAGTCAAGGAACAGGGCAACCCGGCTCTGGTGCGCGCCCTCTCTTCTGAGCTGGGCATCGATCAGGTCCTGGCCAATCTTCTGGTACAGCGCGGGATCACAACAGCCGAGCGGGCCAGGGAATTCTTCAAGCCGGATCTCTCCAAGCTCCACGATCCCTTCCTGATGAAGGATATGGACAAGGCTGTCGACCGTCTCGAGAAAGCGATAGCCGAAGAGGAACACGTGATGATCTACGGAGACTACGATGTGGACGGGACTACGGCCGTGGCCCTGATGTATACGTTTATACGCAATTTCAACCCCAATGTCGAATACTACATTCCGGACCGCTACGATGAAGGATACGGCATATCCTACAAGGGTATAGACTGGGCAAGCGAGAACGGCTACACGCTGATAATCTCCCTCGACTGCGGCATCAAGGCTGTCGAGAAGGTCAGGTATGCCAAGGAAAAGGGCATCGACATCATCATCTGCGACCACCACCTTCCCGACGAGACCCTGCCGGATGCCACTGCCATACTGGATCCCAAAAGGCACGACTGCAATTATCCTTTCGACGACCTCTCTGGCTGCGGAGTAGGCTTCAAGCTGGTCCAGGCCTATGCGATCCGCAAGGCCCTCCCTTTTGCGTGGGTGGAGTCGTTTCTGGATCTGGTGGCCGTGAGCATTGCCGCCGACCTTGTATCCATGACGGGCGAGAACAGGATCCTGGCCTACTACGGTCTCGAAAGGCTCAATTCCTCTCCGAGCAAGGGGCTGCTTTCGATCATCAAGCTCTCGGGGCTGGAAAACCACAAGATCACGATAGACGACATAGTGTTCAAGATAGGCCCGAGGATCAATGCGGCAGGCCGTATGGAGTCGGGGCGCACAGCCGTACATCTGCTGGTGTGCCGCAACGACGACGAAGCGCAGAGCATAGGCAAGGCCATCGACACCCACAACCGCGAGCGGAAGAGTGTGGACAAGGAGATAACCAGGGAGGCGATAGAGACGGTAAAACGTTCCAGGGACTATCCGTTGCGCAAATCCACGGTAGTGTTCAACCCCAACTGGCACAAGGGAGTCGTGGGAATCGTGGCATCCAGGCTGGTGGAGGCGTTCTACCGCCCCACGATAGTGCTTACCGAGTCCAACGGTTTCATCACTGGTTCGGCCAGGAGCATAGCGGGCTTCGACCTCTACGAGGCCATAGAGGAATGCTCCGAGTATCTGGAGAATTTCGGCGGCCACATGTATGCGGCCGGTCTGACTCTCAAGAAGGAGAACCTGAAACCCTTTGCCGAAAAATTCGAGAGGGTGGTGGCAGCCAAGATCACGGAGGATATCCTGACGCCTGTGGTTCTGATAGACACCTATCTGGACTTCAAACAGATAACGCCCAAGTTCTTCAGGATTCTGAAGCAGTTCCAGCCATTCGGCCCGGGCAACCTGTCTCCCGTATTCATAACGGAAAATGTCTACGACAACGGCAACGGCCGTCTGGTAGGCTCCGAGAACGGACACATGAAGCTGGAGCTTATCCAGGAGGACGAGCCCTACCGCCACATTTCGGCCATCGCCTTCAACCGTGCCGAACACTTCGAACACCTTCATGCCGGCAACCCGGTGGACATCTGTTACTCCATAGCTGAGAACTACTATCGCGGTATCGCGAACATTCAGCTGCGGGTCAAGGATATACGTAAAAAAGAACTGTTTTGACGGACAATATGCTCAACTTTGAGAATGACTATATGCGGGGAGCCTGCCCGGAAGTGATGCAGGCCCTGGTCCGCACCAACATGGAGCAGTCTCTGGGATATGGAGACGACCCCTATACGGGATCTGCATCGGAAAAGATCAGAGAGGCCTGCGGGGCTCCCGAAGCGCAGGTATATCTGCTTGTAGGAGGAACACAGGTCAATGCTCTGGCGGCCTGTGCCGTACTGCGCCACTGCCAGGGAGTCATCTCCGCTGACACCGGGCATATCAACCACCACGAATCCGGAGCTGTGGAAGCTACAGGGCACAAGGTGCTGGCACTTCCTTCCCATGACGGAGGCAAGCTGGACGCTGCCCGGGTCCGCAGTTATCTGCAAGCCTATTGGGCAGACGAGAATTATGCCCACATGGTAGAGCCGGGAATGCTCTACATCACTCATCCTACGGAACAGGGAGCACTCTATTCGCTTGCCGAACTGGCCGGGCTGTCAGCCGTGTGCAGGGAGTACCGCATACCGCTGTATCTCGACGGTGCCCGCCTGGCCTATGCCCTGGCATCGGACAGGAACGATATATCGCTCAAGGATATGGCGGCACTCTGCGACATGTTCTATATAGGCGGTACCAAATGCGGGGCCCTTTTCGGAGAGGCACTGGTGGTACCCCGTCCCGGAGTGGTAGGAAACCTGTTCTCACTGATCAAGCAGCGCGGAGCGCTACTGGCCAAAGGACGGCTTCTGGGGGTCCAGTTCGATACTCTTTTTACCGGGGACCTGTATGTCGGCAATGCCCGCAACGCCCTGGCTGCGGCTGACCGTCTGGCTGCCGGCCTCGAATCCCGGGGCTACCGTTTCCTGGCGCCCCCGCAGACCAACCAGCTGTTTCTCATAGTCGACGATGGTGTGGTTGAACGTCTCAGGCCTCATGCCACATTTTCCTTGTGGGAGCATCTGGACGGCGGCCGCAGTGTCATCAGGTTCGTGACCGACTGGGCCACGTCGGAAGAGGATGTGGATGCCCTGCTGGCCCTGATGTAGACAGTCTTTCCGCCGGCCTATTCGTACCGGAGGCATTCTATCGGGTCGAGGGCAGCTGCCCGTTTGGCCGGAATGTAGCCTGACAATATCCCCACAGCCATGCACAGGACTATAGCTGCCGCCATCCAGAGCCACGGGATGACAAACGAGGCATCCATAAAGGCAGCTATCGCATTGCCGATCAGGATACCTGCCGCGATGCCTATGACGCCCCCCGTTTCCCCGATGATTACGGACTCCATCAGGAACTGGGATCTGATGCGTTTGGCGGAGGCCCCCAGGGCCTTGCGCGTCCCTATCTCCCTGGTCCGTTCGCGGACCGACACCAGCATTATGTTCATGAGTCCCACCGCTGCACCGGTGAGGGTCACCAGTCCTATCACGATTGCAGCTATCGTGAGTGTCCTTATAGTGGAGTTGAGCTCTTCGATGACAGCCTCGCTGCGGGTAATCCGGAAGTCGGAGCCGTCGAACGGTGCAAGTCTCCTCACTGCGCGGAACGTCATCTCCGCCTCGGCTGCCGCTGCCTCGGGGTCTACGGACGGTGCGGGGAGGATTCCTATCCTGAAATCCGGTGTGGAAGAAGCGAGATTGGCCATGGCATTGGTATACGGTACCAGAATGTTCCCGTCCATGCTGCCTCCGGCATTGTTCCCCACAGGTGCTGCCACTCCTATTACTATATAGCTGTGTCCCGAGATATGTACAGACTGTCCTGTAGGATCCTCCTGACGGTCGAAAAGTGTGCGGGCCACATTGTCCCCCAGTATGCAGTAAAACTTTCCGGCCTTCACGTCAGCATCGGTCAGGTTGCGCCCGTAAGCCAGTTCCAGCATATTGTACCCCATGTAATTGCCGTCAGTGGCGATGATGTCTGTCGTGGGGTTGGTTCTGCGCTGCCCGGCCTCGGCCCTGGTGCCCGACTTGACAGTCGTGAACAGCGTTACGGTAGCAGGGGTACGGTAATGGTCCGCAAACCGTTCTGCCTGGGCGCGCGATATTTCCCTCGAGTTGCGTATTCTGGCCATGCCGGACGGCATGGAGTTGAGCGACCTGATGGTGATAAGGTCAGCTCCCATGCGGCTGTATGCTTCCTTGAGGGTGGCGTCCAGAGAGTCCACAGCCGTCAGTATGCCTACCAGGGAAGTTATGCCCAGGGCAATGATGGCTATCGTCAGCGATGATCTCAGCTTGTTGGACTTTACTGCCCTCAGCGCCATGTCCAGATTCTCGGCGGCCAGGGTGAAGAACTTGTTGCGGCGGATGTCTCTCCTCTTCATGACTTACACACATTTTATAAATTGCAGACGTAAAAATAGGAAATTATCTGCGATTGACATACCTTTGCGGGCAAAATTGAATCAAATAAAAGATAGCTATCGAAATGAGACCACGCATCAGGCGGCCGCAGACCCGGGAGGGACAGGACCGCACAGACAACAGGCCGGCAGGCAACAGACCATTTGAAGAAAAATCAGGCTTCAGGCCCCGCAGAACATTCGGAGGAAACGGTGAAAGACCGTCCGGAAGATTTTCCGGACCCGGCCGGAACAACGGAAGGCCTGGATATGACAGCGGCAGGAGCGGAGTACAGGGAGAAGGACGGGATTACCGTAGCGGCTCCGGAAGGAACGGGGAATTCCACAGGGACAGGAAACCCGGCTTCAAGGGAGGCAATGACGCACATCGCGCCAACGGAGGATACCGCGGCAATGACGGGTTCCGTAAGGACGGGTTCCGCAAGGACGGCAACAGGCCTTTTGCCGGTGGGGAACGTACCCCCAGGCGTACCCGCGGATTCGAGCACCGCATCCGCTCGGAACGTCCCGGCATGGAGGTAAGGTCTTCCGTGCCGAATGTTTCTGTCCCCGCAAAGGAGGATGACGGACTGGTACGTCTCAACAAATTCATCGCCAATTCAGGAATCTGTTCGCGCCGTGAGGCCGATGAATACATATCGGCAGGTCTGGTCACTGTCAACGGACAGGTAGTGACCGAAATGGGTGTCAAGGTCAATCCCGCCCAGGACGACATACGTTTCAACGGCGAGCGTCTGCGCGGAGAGAAAAAAGTCTATGTCCTGCTCAACAAGCCCAAGGATTTTGTGACCACAACCAGCGATCCTCATGCGGAAAAGAACGTGATGCAGCTGATAAGCCGTGAGCTGTGTCCGGAACGTATCTTCCCGGTCGGACGTCTGGACAAGTCCACTACCGGAGTGCTGCTGCTGACCAACGACGGGGAGCTGGCAGAGAAACTGACCCATCCATCGTTCCAGAAAAAGAAGATATACCAGGTGACCCTGGACAAGAACCTCAAACCGGAGGACATGGATCGTCTGGTCAACGGAATAGACCTTGAGGACGGTCCGGCCTATGCCGACGAGGTAGCATACAACGGGGAGGACCGCAGCGTAGTAGGCGTCGAGATACACTCCGGACGCAACCGTATCGTACGCCGCATGTTTGAAGCACTCGGCTACAGGGTCCGCAAGCTTGACAGGGTCTACTTTGCAGGCTTGACCAAGAAGAATCTGCGCCGCGGACAGTGGAGATTCCTCAGCGACGAGGAAGTGACCATGCTCAAGCTCAATTTCTATGAGTAGCAGCACCGCACACCGTGCCGGCTTCGTCAATATCATAGGCAACCCAAACGTGGGCAAGTCCACGCTGATGAACGCCCTCGTCGGGGAGCGCCTCTCGATCATCACTTCGAAAGCCCAGACCACCCGCCACCGCATTATGGGCATAGTCAACGGTGACGGCTACCAGATAGTCTATTCCGACACTCCCGGTATCCTCAAGCCTGCCTACAACCTGCAGCGCAGCATGATGGAATATGTGGACACGGCCATCGGGGATGCAGACATCATCCTCTACGTGACCGATGTGGTGGAGAAGGGGGACAAGAACCGCGAGTACATCGAGCGGCTGCAGAAAGTGTCCTGCCCTGTACTCATCGTGATCAACAAGATCGACCTGAGTGACCAGCAGACAGTGGCAGCCCTGGCTGCGCAGTGGTCCGCCGCAGTGCCCCATGCCCAGGTCTTCGCGGCATCGGCGCAGGAACGTTTCGGCCTGGAGCCCATTTTCAGCAGGATATTGGAACTTCTGCCCGAAGGCGAGCCGTGGTACGACAAGGACTTCTTCACAGACCGTAACCTGCGCTTCTTCGCCTCAGAAATCATCCGCGAGAAGATACTCAACAACTATGACAAGGAGATCCCGTACTGCACCGAGGTCGTAATAGAGGAATTCAAGGAAAATGCGGACAGGTACGATATACGGGCAGTCATCAATGTCATGCGTGACTCCCAGAAGGGTATAATCATCGGAGCCCGCGGCTCATCGCTCAAAAGGGTCGGGACCCAGGCCCGCATCGACATGGAAGACTTTTTCCAGAAAAAGGTATTCCTTCAGATATATGTAAAGGTAGATCCCCACTGGAGGGATGACAAACGTAAGCTTGCCGCATTCGGCTATTGACCGCCATGCGCAGAAAGATCCTCTCCCGCCTCTTTCATCTTCTGGCGGCAGTGCTTCTGCTGCCGCCGGCTGCCATCATCGCCATCCTGTTGGCTGCATCCTCATGCTCCGGCCGCAACGGACAAGTCGGTCCCGTCCTGACAGCGGCCGACTCTCTGATGATGTCCCGGCCTGAGGCCGCCCTTGACACCCTTCTGACGCTGGACAGCACCGTAGCCTCCTCGCTGCGCGGACGTGAGCGTGCCGACTACACCCTCCTGATGACCGAAGCGCGGTACAAATGCTGGCTGCCCGTAGCGGAGGATACCGCCATAACCAAGGCAGCGGGCTACTACCGCCGGAAGGGTCCGGACAGCAGGCTCGCACGTGCACTGATGATGCAGGGGGCAGTACTCTCAGAGCGCGGGGACAGCGAAGGGGC
>CALVDF010000026.1 GCA_944326245.1 uncultured Bacteroidales bacterium | reverse complement strand
GCCCTAACAGGGGTGGGAGAGTAGGTAGCCGCCGCCCCCTAGAGCCCTTGAGGAAGAAACCTCAGGGGCTTTTTTTTGCCTGTGCCCCAACCGTCACCGGGACCTGCATTCAGTGCTGTCTGATGTCATTCCATTGCTTCTAGTCCTTTCCAGATGCGTACAGCTGTTTCGACGGGACAGCAAGTTGCTTCTGACGGATATTTGTCGTGTTTCAGAGTCCATTGCTCTTCGATGGAGTAGAAATCTATCTTGTTTTCCGGTCGTGTCTCCAGGGAATCTTTTCCGGTTGGAAATTCCTTAGCAGTAGCCAGGAGGCGGTCGATCCATATTTGCCATCTGTGATAGTAAAAACCGGCAAGTATGCCCGACCATTCCTTGTGGGCATAGTCGTGAAGACCACCCTCATCCGAGGCAGTCCTGTTTCCCCAGGTAGTTATCTGAACTCTGGCATTCCATTCCAGCCAGTCTTTTTCATCCGGTGTGCTGCCCAGCGATCTGGCCTGTTCAATCCATCTTCCGACCATGAATTCCGGCCTGGTGGATAGGAGCGTATCCTGTTTCAGTATCAGGCAGAGGAATCTGTTGCAATGTATACGCATAGCCGCGGTATCTTTTCTGTTGTATGATTCTACGATATTGCGGAATTCCATCCTGCCCTTTTCTGCAATGGCCTGACGGACGATGTCGATCAGATCGTATTCATAATTGTCGTTGCCTGAGTACTCGGGAGCGGCTTTGACCATCAGGGATGCGGCATTGATGACATCCTGCGGGTCATAGTAGTCAGACATTCCGGACCATGAGGATACCTGGTAGGCGTCCAGTGAGGGACGGGCACAGAATATTGATTCATGCGTTCCCTGCTGGGCAGATGCGGCCGGACATTCGTAGATGGATCCGGCAAGAAGCATCCATGCCTCGAGGGCATCTTGTGATGCATGTCCGTAGCGTGCCTTTACGTATTCTTCCAGCCATTCTTCTTTCGTGAAATGTTCCTTCCGCCATGGAAGTTCGTACAGTAGCTCATACATGACAGGATTGTTCTCTATTCCTTCCATTGTCAGCCCGACTCCTTTCATTGTACCCTGGAATGGACTTCCGGCAGCCTTGAAGTATTCGTCAATGACGTGTTGCATCTTTCCGTGCAGTCCCACATTGCCTCCGAAATTGAGCAGCATGCAATATATCCAGTCGTGTCCGTCGAATCCTTCTTTGCGGTACCAAGCAGATTCCGGGTCCCCCCATTGGGGCAGGCTCTCTGAATACAGGTCAAGAACCAGAAGATCGCCCTGCGGGATGTTCCGGATCATTGCCCTGCGCGGGTTGGCGCCCCATGCCTGAATTACCCATTTTGCATCCGGATTGTGCTTTTTCATTGCATAGTATATCGCCCTGCCGGCCGAGTCAAGATCTACCCCCTCCGTGATTCCTCCTTCGTGGAACGGGTCCATGCAGTAGTAAAGTGCTTTTCCGAAAAGTTTTTCAGATTCTTCGTAGTATATTTTTGCGATATCCATGAAAGCTTCGTCTTCCGGCTGAAGGAATGCCGGTCTGGGATAACCCTGCCAGTAGCCGGGATCTGAGGTGTTCAGGCCAAGTCTGACGGCAGCATCATGCGGGAGCATCCCGGAGTACCCGGGCAGGACCGGTTGGATGCCGAGTTCTTTCATTCTGGTCAGGATTTTTCTCTGGAGTTCCACTCTTCCTGGGTACCATGATTCAGGATTCGGTCCGCCCCAGCCTGTCAGGTTGTTCATCAGCCACCATGCCTGAAAGGCAGGGCCTGCTATGAACAGTGATGCCTCCTGGGCGGTGTATCCGAGTCTGCGCATTACGTTGAGCCAGATGGCGTCAGCTCCGGTGAGGGCCAGGCAAAGGTTGATGCCGTGGAGTGCCATCCAGTCGAGTTCCTGCTCCCATCTGTCCCAGTCCCAAAAGGCCATCGAGTAGGAAAATGTGCAGTAATTCAGATAGTACCGTACCTGCGAGGCGGCAATGTGCTGTTCTGGCCGATAACGAAAAACGACTCTTTTGCCGTGCTGTCAATGAGTATCGAAAACCGCTCTGAAGTACCGGGCAGTATTCTTTCGATGAGGGAGGTGACTGCGGCTGACGGTTCACCTGAGGTTTCCCGGTTATGTGCGGTAGAAGTCAAGCTGATGGAAATCAGTGCCAGGAAAATTGCAGCCGTGGCTTTGGCGGATGTGTTGTGCATCATTTGTATTTTATATAGGGAACATCTTGCGGAACATTATGAGATAAAGCATCCCTTTGTTTATTGTTCATATATGATTTATTGTCAGTACAAATGTAGCAATTCTAGATTTGGATAATAGTAACCTATTTCATATTTTTGCAGATTATCAAAACAATGAAAAAACGGAAAAAAGTCATGTCAGATCAGCAGAATAATCAACAGGCTGTCAATCAGTCAAATGACACTCAGGAACAGGAAATCGACCTGATAGCTTTGGTAAAAAGGCTATGGAAGAAAAAGATGTTTGTGATATATGTAACTGTAGCATTTATGGTCCTTGGTGTGCTGGTTGCTCTTTTTTCAGCCAAGGAATATACTGCCGGCGCCACATTTGTCCCGCAGACAGGTGATGCCAAGGTCAATTCATCCATGTCTTCCCTCGCATCTCTCGCTGGAATCAATCTCGGAGGCATGGGCGGCAGCGAGTCGCTGTCACCTACCGTGTATCCCCAGTTGCTTTCGAATGTGGACTACATCAAGGATCTGATGTATACGCCCGTAAAGTTTGAGGAGTGGCCAGAGAAGGTGACACTGTTTGACTACTACACCAATGAGGAATACAACAAGCCGACGTTTTTCGGAATAGTGAAAAAATATACGATAGGACTCCCTGGAGTTATTATCGGAGCTATCAGAGGGGACGATGAGGAAGATACCGCGGTTTCCTCGGATGACGGGCTCAATACCCTGTCCCAGAAGGAGTATGACTGTATGAAGGTCTTGACATCAAAGGTTTCTATCAACATCAATGACAAGGACGGTTATATCGACTTGTCAGTCAATATGCCTGAGGCCGTTGCATCTGCCGAGGTGGCTACGGCGGCATTCAACCTTCTCGAGAAATACATTACAGAGTACAAGGTCCAGAAAGCGCAGTCCGACTTGAATTTTGTCAACGAAAGGTTTGCCGAGGCCAAGTCTGATTTCGAAAAGAAGCAGCTGGCCTATGCCCAGTACTCCGATGCAAACAGGGGAACATCGACATCTACGGCACAGATAGAGGGTAACCGTCTCAGGCAGGAATACGATCTTGCCAATACCATATATCAGGAGCTTGCCCGTCAGAGGGTCAATGCCGAGCTGCGTGTCAAGGAGGATACGCCTGTCCTGTCTGTAATCAAGCCGATAGTGGTTCCTGTGGAGAAGTCCAAGCCCAAGAGGGCAATCATACTGATCGCATTTACATTCCTTGGAGGATGTCTCGGCTGTGCAGGGGTCTTCGGTCTGGATTTCATCAAGCATCAGGGATCGGCATGGCCACGCAAATGGATGACTGAAGAGGAAGAAGAAGCGGCCAAGGAACAGGCCGGGGAGGTTGTTGCGTAATGTGGTTCAGCAGAAAGAATCGTGACAGGGAGGAAGTCCTGCGCGAGAAGGAATCCCTGGACAAGGGACTGGAAAAAACCAAGAAGGGGCTTTTCGACAAACTGGCCCGGGCCGTTGCAGGCAAGTCCAGAGTGGACGACGAAGTGCTGGACGGCATAGAGGAGGCTCTCATTGCTTCTGACGTTGGAGTGGATACCACGTTGAAGATTATAGACATGCTTGAGGAGAGGGTCGCAAAGGACAAGTATCTCAATGCAGCCGAACTCCGTAGCATCCTTAAAGAAGAGATGGCATCGCTTCTGGACGTGAAAGGGAAGGAAGATGCCCCGGTATTCGATTTTACCAAGAAACCGTATGTCATAATGGTGGTTGGAGTCAATGGAGTCGGCAAAACGACGACCATAGGCAAGCTGGCGGCCAATCTTAAGGCATCGGGAAAGAAGGTAATGCTGGGGGCTGCAGACACGTTCAGGGCCGCTGCTGTTGACCAGCTGGTGATATGGAGTGAAAGGGCAGGGGTCCCTATTGTAAAGCAGAGCATGGGGGCTGATCCGGCTTCCGTTGCATTTGATACGGTCAAGTCGGCAGTAGCTCAGGACATGGATGTTGTACTCATAGACACTGCAGGACGTCTGCACAACAAGATCAATCTGATGAATGAGCTGACAAAGATACGCAACGTGATGCGTAAGGTGATCCCGGATGCACCGCATGAAGTTCTGCTTGTTCTGGACGGGTCTACAGGCCAGAATGCTTTCATACAGGCCAGGGAGTTTACCAAGGCTACGGATGTGACGGCGCTTGCTGTGACGAAGCTTGACGGTACCGCCAAGGGAGGCGTGGTTCTCGGCATTGCAGACCAGTTCAATATACCTGTCAAGTTTATCGGAGTCGGAGAAGGTATCGAAGACTTGCAGATTTTCGACAAAAAAGCTTTCGTGGATTCATTGTTTGACTAGAGTGTAATACATAGAGATATGAACGTTTCTTACAATTGGCTGAAAGAATATGTGTCTTTCGATCTCTCTCCCGAGAGAGTGGCCCAGATCCTGACTTTCATAGGTCTGGAAGTAGAGGAAATAAGTACAGTAGAAGATATACCTGGCGGTCTGGAGGGTGTTGTGGTGGCTGAAGTCGTGGAGTGTGTGCCCCATCCGGATTCGGATCATCTCCATATAACCAAGGTGAGGGTCGCCAGGGACGGTGAACTCCTGCAGGTAGTGTGCGGGGCTCCCAATGTGGCGGCAGGACAGAAAGTACTGCTTGCGACAGTCGGTACAAACCTGCCGGCACCTGACGGGACTTCTGTGAAGATCAAGAAATCCAGGATACGCGGGGCGGAATCTTTCGGAATGATATGCGCGGAGGATGAGCTGGGAATAGGAACATCACATGACGGCATCATGGTGCTGGAACCGGAAGCGGAAGTCGGAACTCCCGCCAAGGACTATCTGCATCTGGGTTCGGACACGGTTTTCTCGATAGGACTTACCCCGAACAGGGTGGACGGAGCATCACATATAGGTGTGGCAAGGGACTTGTCGGCCTGGCTCAAGCTTAACGGTCTTGGCGGTGAGCTGACCTTACCGGATGTGTCCGCGTTCCAGGAGGGAGACGGAGAGTCTATTCCCGTCGAGGTAATCAGTCATGACGGAGCTCCCAGATATATGGGTATAACCCTTAAGGACGTGAAGATAGCACCTTCTCCGGATTGGATGCAGAAAAAGTTGCTGGCCGTGGGCCTGAGACCCATCAACAATATTGTGGACATTACCAATTATATCCTCATGGAGGCAGGTCAGCCGCTGCATGCTTTCGACGCTTCTAAGATATCAGGAGGCAAAGTAATCGTACGCCGTGCTTCCGAAGGAGAGAAATTCGTGACTCTTGACGGGGTTGAACATACTCTTTCGGATCAGGACCTGATGATCTGCAATGCCGAGAAGCCAATGTGTATAGCAGGAGTATTCGGCGGCCTGGAGTCAGGAATCTCCGAGGACACGACATCTGTATTCCTTGAGAGTGCATACTTCAATCCTACCTCAATACGTAAGACGTCCAAACGTCTGGGAATCAAGACCGATGCCTCCTTCAGGTATGAGAGGGGTGCGGATCCCGAGATGGTCCCCTATGCAGCCTGCAGGGCGGCGCTGCTGATGCAGGAACTTGCGGGAGCCAAGGTTGTCGGATGTGTACGTGAGGATTATCCGGCCAGGATAGAGCGCAAGCAGGTAAGTCTGGATTTTGCCCGTATGGAAGCTCTCATGGGAAAGAAAATAGGGGCCGAGACCATACTTAAGATTCTGAGTTATATGGATTTCGGAATTGTTTCGGCTGATGACCGCGGGGCGGTAGTGACTGTCCCGACCTATAAGGTAGACGTATACCGTGAATGTGATGTGGTGGAGGAAGTGCTCAGAATATACGGTTATGACAATGTGGAACTTCCTGACAGGATAGTTTCTTCATATGACAATACACCGAACCCTGATCCTGAGACAGTAAGGGTCAAAGCCTGCGACCTTCTGGCTGCCAACGGATTCATGGAGTGCATGAATAACTCGCTTACAAAGGCAGACTACTACGACGGTCTCAGGACTTATCCCAAGTCAAATCTTCCCATGGTAATCAATCCTCTCAGCTCGGATCTCAATGCCATGAGGCAGACACTGCTGTTCAGCGGTCTGGAGGTAGTGGCATACAACCTTAACCGTCAGGCCGGGGACATGAAGCTGTTCGAGATGGGGAATGTATACCGTTACGAGCCAAAGGGTGACGGTGACCCCGTGAACAACCTGGCTTCATACAGCGAGCAGATGCACCTGTCCATGTTTGTCGTAGGAAAAGGTACACAATACTGGAGAAACGCATGCGGTGCAGGACATTTCTTCACTCTTAAAGGATATCTGGAACTGTTGCTCAGACGTCTGGGTATAAGCCTGTACAGTCTGGACTGTGCTCCTGCCCCTTCAGACCTCTTCTCTGAAGGACTTATGTATTCGGTTCCGGCATCAGGCAAGACTCTGGTGATGATGGGTACAGTGTCTCAGGCACGCCTGAGGCAGTTCGGCATAAAACAGCCTGTATTTGCCGCTGAAATCAACTGGAGCGTGCTTGTGAAGCATTATCTCAAGGAGAAGGTACATTACCGCGAGCTGCCCCAGTATCCGGAGGTACACCGGGATCTGGCTCTCCTGCTGGACGAGGGTGTTACTTTTGCAGATATACGCAAGGCTGCTTTCGCAGCAGAGAAAAAGCTCTTGCGCAGGGTGGTACTGTTCGACGTGTACCGCGGGGACAAGATTCCTGCCGGCAAGAAGCAGTATGCGATCAGCCTGACATTCCAGGACTACGACAAGACTTTGACCGACAAATATGTCGAGCAGATGGTCAACCGCGTCCTCGGGGCGCTCTCGCATCAGTTCGGAGCAGTGTTGCGATAGTCCTGTCTGAAGCATATAAAAAAACAAACCGGCCTCAATTTCTTGGGGCCGGTTCGTTTTTTGATGCAGGTCTGGATTAGAACAGGTAGCGTATACTCAAGGCAACACCTCCCTGATAGAGGCCCAATCCGTTGAATCCAACTTGATTGTTGTAGAAACCGGGGCCAATTAGAGGACGCCAGTCGAGGGAGAGGTTCATAGGGAACCAGAAGTTGTATTCCACTCCGATACGGCCTGCGACTCCTATGTATCCTATTACATCCTTGAATCCGTACATACCGCCGCCGGCGCCTACTCCGGCATACCAGTTCCAGGAACCTTTTTCATTCCAGGAGGATATGGGGAATATCCAGTCATAGGTAGCGGCAGCTTCTATGCCGTAAAATCCGGGAAGACCGAAGTCTACGTCAAGCATGTTGTTTCCCAGGGAGTGCTGGTAGGAAAGTTCCAGACCGTAGCCGAGCCTGCCGCCGATTGCGCGGGGCTGGGCATACAATGCAGCTGCTGTGAACAGTGCGATAGCAAGAATAATAAATTTCTTCATTTTGTTGGATTTGTAGTGTTAATATTGGTTAAAAATAAGTTACCGATGATTTTTCTATCTCGGAGATGATGGAGTTAGCGACCCTGCTGGCTCCGAAGCGCAGAAGTGAGGAATTGAGCCATTCCTGTCCCAGAATGGTCTCGGCTATACCGTAGTATACAGCTGCATCCTTGGCAGTGGAAATGCCTCCGGCGGGCTTGAAGCCTATCTTCCTTCCGGTCTTTTTGAAATATTCTTTGATGCAGTCGCACATCACGATGGCTGCGAACGGGGTCGCCGCAGGCTCCATCTTGCCTGTGGATGTCTTGATGAAGTCGGCTCCGGATTCCATTGCCAGGAAGGAGGCCTCGCGTATCTTCTGTGCATCGGCCAGGGCACCTGTCTCGAGAATCACTTTCAGGATGCGTCCTTGTGTAACTTCCCTGACTGCACGTATCTCAGCCTCGCACCTGCTGAGGTTGTTGTCAAGAAAGCTGTTGAGTGCCAGTACTATGTCTACTTCGTCAGCTCCGTCTTCAACGGCCATCCGGCTCTCAAGTACCTTGACTTCCAGGAAACTCTGTGAAGCCGGGAAGCAGCCTGCGACTACCGTGGTGTGGACTCCCGGTACCGTCAGGGTTTCCTTGACGGTCTTGGCGAAGTTGGGATATACGCAGATGGATGCCGGTAGCGGATATTCAGGGAAGCGGTACTGAAAATCGTTCACTTTCCCTGCAAGTTTCCTGATACTTGAATAAGTGTCTGTAGTTTTAAGTGTCGTGAGGTCTGTCATGCCAAGGCATGCTTTCAGGACCTCAGGGGTCATCCAATGATTGAGATTGTCATGGATGGCCTTTATCCTCTGTTCAATCGTATCCATTATTCTCGGTTTTTAGTGTCAATAAGGATAGTTACTGGACCTTCGTTCACGATGGTCACTTTCATATCTGCACCAAAGATACCTTTTTTGACCGGCTTTCCCAAAAGATTTTCCAATCTTACGAGAAATTTTTCGTAAAGCGGGACGGAAATCTCTGGCTTGGCCGCTCTTATGTACGAAGGTCTGTTGCCCTTCCTGGTGGAAGCATACAGGGTAAACTGGCTTATGACCAATATATCTCCTCCGGTCTCCAGTATCGACCTGTTCATGACTCCGTCGTGGTCATCGAATATGCGCAGGTTGACTATTTTGCGGCAAAGCCAGTCTATATCCTCATCTGTATCTCCTTCCGTTATGCCTATCAATATATTCAGTCCTTCTCCGATCTCTCCGTGGCATTTTCCGCCTATGACTACGGAAGAGTGGCTTACTCTCTGGATTACGGTACGCATCAGCCTCTTATCTGAATCTTTATACCGGCCTCCCTTAGGGGAGCAGCGATGGCTTCCATCTCCCCGACGGTTACTTTTTCGAGATCCTTGGCAGGTGTTTCCCTGTCAATGGTGTACATCATTACTTCCCTGGGCTTCAGGCTCAATACTATGTCCCTCCATGGCCCTACGCTTTCAGGGCTTGTGAGATCTATCCTGCGGCCTCCGACGGTGCCTTTGAGGAACATGGTCTGAAGTATGAAGTTGCCGTTGAAAAGCCTGAGATGCTCTATGGTATCAGCGAGGGAATAATTGCCAACGGGGTTGTCTACGAGGCGGATGTATTCTTCAAGCCCGCTGTCTATCTTCAGGATTGGGTTTGTCACCTTCATAAGTGCCTCGCGCACTTCCTGCTTGTGGATCATGGTGGCATTGGAAAGGACCGATACGGCAGCTGAAGGGAAATACCGGTCCCTCATTTTAAGGGTATAGTCGATAATTTCCGGAAAGTCAGGATGCAGTGTGGGTTCTCCGTTGCCGGAGAATGTGATGGTATCTACCGGCGTCCCTTCTGCATGGAGCCGGGCGAAGCGTGTGTCCATGGTAGAGAATACCGCTTCCTTTGGAGGGATGGCCCTGTCGGCCTTGCCGTCCTTGTTCCAGCCGCATTCGCAGTATATGCAATCGAAGGAACATATCTTGCCTTTGTCTGGCAATAGATTGATTCCAAGCGAATTGCCAAGTCGTCGGCTCTTTATCGGACCGAAGACTATATTGTGGAATAGTATTGTAGACATGATGTGTACTTTATGTAGTTCTGTATCTGTTTCTATAGCAGGCGTCTGGAAGTACTTCCGGCAGTAAGCTGCATATTGTCGAAATCAATGGCGTCTATCAGGACGGCACCTGGGCGTTTGCCGGGTTCGAATGAGCCCAGGACTGAATCCTTGCCGAGAGCAGCCGCTCCGTTGAGACAAGCCCATGTGAGTATGGTCTGCAGCGGTATCTGCGGATAGTGCCGGTGTATGCATTTGAATTCCTCCACCATGGAAAGTATATGGTTGGATGAAAGGCTGTCAGTTCCTATTGCAATGCGGACGCCCATGCTCATAAGCAGGGGAAGGTCAGCCATTGCCCTGTGTATGAATATATTGGATAGAGGGCAGGTGACCCAGGTGCAGTTGTGCAGGATGTTTTCGGCGGCATTGATACTGTCCTCTCTGGAAACGGTATTGTGTACCAGAATGATATGTTCGTTGAAAGGTGCGGGATGTACTTTTGTGAGCTGGTCCAGGAAGTGGAGTATGGCCGGTTTGCCGGTGGCGGGGACGATGCTGAGATGCCGGTTGCGGTAATTTTCGTAGAGTGGTCCGCGGTGGAATCCTATCATGTCGTCCTCTTCTGCGGATTCCTGATTGTGGTAGGATATGAAGCCGGCTTTAAGTCCTTCAGCTGATGCCATTCTCAGCAGTTCCGCACTCATGGTGTAGGGTGAGTGCGGGGTGATTGCTGCATCCAGACCTGCCTGGCGGGCTTTCTCTACCAGTTTCCCGGCTTCCGCAATGACTGACGGTGCGTCTTCCGGTTCTGATCCGAATACTTCTACGAAGGTCCTTGTGTACATCGGACCTTCCTTTTTCATGGCGAAACTTTCGTCACAGTTGGATATGTCGGCCATGGCGCTTACTCCTTCTTCGTAGAGCTTGGTGAACTGCTTCCTCATTGCTCTCTGGCGCTCTTCTGCGGGAGCGGATTCGCGGAGGGCATTGATCTGGTCGATGAATCCGGACATGCCTGTCGCTTCGCGGAACTTGCCTTCGAGATGCGACAGCTCGATGTGGCAGTGGGCATTGGTGAAGCCTGGGACCAGTATTCCGTTGTAGAATTCCGTGCTTCCCGTTTCGGACGTCAGACGTCCTGTTCCGATTATGCTTCCGTCATCGGCGAAATCCACATAGCCGTTCCTTATGGGATCTGAAGTTATGGGGAATATGTAATTTGCTGCTATCCTTCTCATTTGTATCTATTTTCCGTTTGTTGTCCTGATGGTTCTACCCGGTCTGCCGGATTGGGAGCTTCCCCTGAACATAGGCTGCTTCCTGCGGCCTTTCGGAGGAACAGGTACCATCTCCTTCAGGTCCGTTGTTTCAGGCTTGTCTGTCTTCAAGGTGGGGTCCGTTTCGTTCTCTTTCATTCTGGCTTCGTCCCGCAGGCGTATCTCTTCCATCATTCCTGGGGTGGTATAGAATGAGAACAGGCTGTCGGCATACATGGCGGAGTCACTGAACAGCATGTACGGGTTTTGGGGACGGGCGATGAATGCCGAGTCCGGTACCGGAGACTCCATGACCAGTGAATCGGGTGTGAAGAACATGATTCTCAGGTTTTTGTATAAGCGGTTGGAACTGATTCCTTCAGCTGTGAATATCTCCAGGGAATCCAGGATGGTCCATCTGCCGGAACGCTTTCCTTCGGCTTCAAGTATCTGTTTGAGCTGGCTCTCTCTTCTGTCGAGCTTCAGTTTGGTCTCTTCGAGTATGTCCTGCAGCTTTTCCGGTTTGAGCAGGTATATGTCTATGCTCCTGTTGTAGTCCTCCGTGGTATATCCGTATTTCTGAAAAATCGGTTCATATATGAGCAATGTGTCCGTCATCCTGCGGAACAGGACGTTGCCCCTGACAGCCTGGTCTGTGAGGTATATGTCGTAGTATATGTCAGACATGGTGTCGGCCGGTATGATGCCGCGGTTGCGGCACGACTGGACAACGACGGCTGCAACAATCAGGGACATCAGTATAATACAGGTCTTTTGGAACATATCTTTCGGTGTCTGTTTTCAATGCGCAAATATAACTTTTATTCTGTATCTTTGCATCCTTATTGAAATGCTATGCTCATACGTCCGCCAAGACTGCTAAAGAAGATATACCCGTCATTCATCTGGTCTTTCCCCAAGGAAAAGGAAGGGCTTTTCCTGACTTTCGATGACGGTCCGTGTCCGCAGGTCACCCCATGGGTGCTGGACGAGCTGGACCGCTGGGGAGCAAAAGCTACTTTCTTCTGTATAGGCAAGAATGTCGAGCTTTATCCTGATCTTTTTGCAGAGACAGTGAGGCGCGGTCATTCGGTAGGCTGTCATTCGTACAGCCATGTTCAAGGATGGGGTGTCCCGCTTGACGACTACGTCCAGGACGTGGACATTGCGGCGGAGCTTATCCGTACGAACCTCTACCGTCCTCCGTATGCCAAGATTACGCGGCGTCAGGCTGATACCCTGAGTCTTCGTTACAACATCGTCATGTGGAACATTCTCAGCCGTGACTACAACCGCAAGCTGGGTCATAAGGCGTGTGCCAGGAATGTGGTGCCGTATCTGAGACCTGGCTCCATCACGGTATTCCACGATTCGATGAAAGCCTCCAAGAATCTGTGGTATGCCCTGCCCAAGACACTGGAGGCAGCAGCGGAAAAAGGATTCAAATGTAAACCTATTTTATTGTAAAAGATATGAAGTACAATGTATTGCTACTCGGCTCAGGCGGAAGGGAACATGCTCTGGCCTGGAAAATATCCAAGAGTCCTCTGCTGGGGAATTTCTATGCTCTGCCCGGCAATCCGGGAATCAATTCCCTGGCCCGCGGCGTGGAAGGAAGTGTCGGGGATTTCAACCTTATTCTGGAAACTGTAGAGAAAAACGATATAGATGTAGTTGTATGCGGACCTGAAGATCCGCTTGTGGAAGGGCTTAAGGATTTCCTGCTCCAGTCGGTGAAACCAGGAAAGGAGCTGCTCTTCGTAGGTCCTGGCAAGGACGGGGCCAGACTTGAGGGCAGCAAGGATTTTGCCAAGGAATTCATGGCAAGGCACGGAATACCGACTGCGGCATACAGGACATTCACGGCAGGACAGAAGGATGAGGCAATGGAGTTCCTGCGTAGTCTCAGACCTCCCTATGTGATCAAGGCGGACGGTCTGGCCGCCGGCAAGGGAGTGGTAATATCACCGGATATGGCCGAGGCAGAGTCAGCTCTGGACAGTATTTTCGGCGGAAGGTTCGGCAAGGCAGGAGCCAAGGTCGTGATAGAGGAGTATCTGGACGGGGTGGAAGTCTCATATTTCGTGCTGACTGACGGACACGGGTGGCTGCTGCTGCCTGAGGCAAAGGATTACAAGCGGATATGGGACGGGGACAAGGGACCCAATACCGGAGGAATGGGATCAGTCTCTCCTGTCCCTTTCTGCGACAAAGAATTCACGGAAAAGGTAACGGAGCGCATTATCCGTCCGACAGTACTCGGGCTGGAAAGCGAGGGGATGGACTACAGGGGCTTCATCTTCTTCGGACTCATGAATTGCGGAGGTGATCCCTATGTAATCGAGTACAATGTGAGGATGGGGGATCCGGAGACAGAGTCGGTGATGCCCCGCATAGGAAGTGACCTGCTTCAGCATATGGTGGCTGCGGCCCGCGGGAATCTTTCCGGGGAGAGGATGGAGATACTGCCTGAGTCGGCCGTTACATGTATAATCGTATCCGGAGGCTATCCGGGAAAGTATGGAAAGGGCTACCCGATCAGCGGGCTTGAGAATATCGGGGATATAACTGTGTTCAATGCCGGGACTGCTGTCAAGGATGGCAGTCTGGTGACTTCAGGAGGAAGGGTTCTGGCTCTGACGGCACTGGGAGACAGTCTGGAGTCGGCACGCGGAAAGGTGTACTCCAAGGTGGATGGTGTCAGGTTTGAAGGCGCGTTCCACCGCAGTGACATAGCACTGGACATGATCCGTTGGCCTGGACGCAAATGAGAGACGACAGAATATCCCCGCTGCTGATACTGCTTATGGCAGTGGTGGCCGGAGGACTGGCCGTATCATGCTTTTTCCTGCCCGGGGGAAGCGCTGATGCCTCATCCGGCATTGTAGGGACAGCATGGCTTTCTGTCCTGCTGGCCGTTGCCTGTATAGGGGCAACGGTAGTCTCCATGGGTATCCTCAACAGTGACAGCTTTCTTTTCACATCTGACGGCAGGCTGCTCTATCTGCCTTACCTTCTGGTGGCTTTTTCAGTCACCGGAGCCATTCATTTCAGTTTTTTCCATGTAGCGGCCATCCTGACAGTATGGTCGGTTTTTCTGGCTGCAAGGTATCTCAATTCCGAGAAGGTGCGGATGGACAGTATTTTCGGAGCCATGCTGATATCAGGAGCGGCTTCGATGGCATTGCCTTCCGTGATGTATATGCAGGTAATGATATTCCTGTACTGCCTTTTCAGAAGGCGGCATGATTTTATGCGCTACCTGCTTGCATCAGTTGCCGGAGCAGCTGTCCCGTGGCTGTATATTCTTGTATGGGGTTTCGTTTTTCCATCCAGGTTGTCATTTGTGGATTTTGCGGGGAATTATATGGACGGCATTGCCGTATCGCTGCCAGAACCTGCGAGCCTCACCGTCCACGAGCATATATGGTATTCTTTCCTGCTGCTGCTTGCCGTACGTTCTGCCGTTTTTGTTCTGGGACGCATGCGTGAAAGAAACAAGGCCCAGAAAAACGCATTCGGTCTTTCTGTGGCCTTGTCTGTAGTGTCGGTGCTGGCTGCCGTATTCTGCGGGTGGCCGGAAGAGCCTCTTGCATCGATTGTGTTTGCCGTTCCGGTTTCCCTTGTGGTTTTTGACTTTTTCTCAGGAGCCGGTAGGGCCAGAGTTACCGTCTGGATTGTCCTTCTCGTGCTTCTTGCAGCAGCTCAGCGGGTTCTGGAATTTTTCCCGGCAATGTCCATTTAATTGGTCCTTCCGGGATATACCTTCAGGGCTTCTTTGAGACATGTGAGGGCTTCCCTCAGGTCATCGATCTTGAGGACGTATGCTATGCGGACCTCGTCCTTGCCTTTGCCCGGAGTGGCGTAGAAGCCTGCCATTGGAGCTACCATGACGGTCTTTCCGTTGTATGAGAAGTCTTCGAGCAGCCACTGTGCAAACTTGTCGCTGTCATCTACCGGGAGGCGTACTGCTGCGTAGAATGCTCCCATAGGGGTGGGGCAGAGGACTCCGGGAATGGTCCTGAGGGTCTCTACCAGGAAATCCCTTCTCTTGATGTATTCGTCCCTGACAGCCTTGAAGTAGGAGGCGGGGGCGTTGAGGGCGGCCTCGGCTGCAATCTGTCCGTATGCGGGAGAGCAGAGACGGGCCTGGGAATAGCGCAGGACAGCGTTCATCACTTCTTTGTTTCTGGAAACGATGGCTCCGATGCGCACGCCGCAGAGGGAGTATCTCTTTGAGACTGAGTCACAGAGTATCACGTTGTTCTCCAGACCTTTGATGTGCATGCACGAGTAGTGTGGCTCATCTGTGTAGCAGAATTCGCGGTATACCTCATCCGAGTAGATGTAGAGGTTGTGTTTGCGTGCTATGTCTCCGAGTTTTTCTATCTCGTCCTTGGTGTAGAGGACTCCTGTAGGGTTGCAGGGATTGCAGATGATGATACCCTTGGTACGCGGTGTGATGTGGCGTTCGAATTCCTCGATGGACGGAATTGCAAACCCGTTTTCGATAGAGGTGGTGATGGGAACGAACTTGACGTCGTTGACGATCGCGAAAGAGTTGTAGTTGGTGTAGAAAGGCTCAAGCACTAAGACTTCGTCATCAGGATCGCAGGTCACGGTCAGCGCTATCTGCAGGGCCTCGGAACCCCCTGTCGTGATGTTGATGTCTGTGTAGTCGACGTTGATACCGATGTTCTGGTAGTATTTGGCAAGTCCTTTTCGGTAAGACTCGTTTCCGGCCGAGTTGGGGTAGGCTACAAGTTTGAGTGTGTTGTCCTTGACAGCTTTGAGAGCTACTTCAGGAGATTCTATATCGGGCTGGCCGATGTTGAGGTGGTAGACAGTTATGCCTCTTTTTTTGGCGGCTTCCGCGTACGGAACCAGTTTGCGTATTGGCGATGCCGGCAGAGCCTGGGCTTTTTTTGAAAGGGTAAGCATAGTATTGTTTTGATAGCTTAATTTAAAAATATGTTCTCTATGGCAACAAAGTTATGAACTTTTCGGCAAAATCTTCTTAAATTTGTAGTCTGTAATAGAAATAATGAAAATCTGATAAAGGGAGATTATGAACAACAGTGATAGCAGATACATGCTCAGAGGTGTCTCGTCTGCCAAGGAAGATGTGCACAATGCAATCAAAAATATAGACAAGGGGCTTTATCCCAAGGCTTTCTGCAAGATTATCCCGGATCTGTTCACAGGAGATCCTGAATGGTGCCTGGTGATGCATGCCGACGGAGCCGGCACAAAATCATCCCTGGCCTACACCTACTGGAGAGAAACGGGTGACATGAGTGTCTGGAAGGGTATAGCCCGTGACGCGATGGTGATGAATACAGATGACCTGCTCTGTGTGGGTATAGACAGCGGAATGCTTGTGTCTTCCACCATCGGGCGAAACAAGAATCTCATACCGGGAGAAGTCATATCGGCCATCATTTCAGGTACTGACGAATTCATCAAGTCTATGGAGAGCTATGGCGTCAGAATGATTCTTACAGGAGGGGAGACTGCCGATGTCGGAGATCTTGTACGTACAGTGATCGTGGACAGTACGGTCTGCGCAAGGGTCCGTCGCAGCGATATCATAGACAATTCCAGAATTGCGGCCGGAGACGTGATCGTGGGACTGGCATCATTCGGCCAGGCCGAGTATGAGGACGAGTACAACGGAGGTACCGGCAGCAACGGTCTGACCTCTGCCCGCCACGATCTTTTTGCCCACTATCTTGCCGAGAAATATCCTGAGAGTTACGATCATGCAATGCCTGTATCCCTGGTGTATTCCGGTAGCCGCATGCTCACGGAAACAGAGCCGGAGACAGGACTGACTTACGGGAAGCTGCTTCTGTCGCCTACCAGGACATATGCGCCTGTAATGAAACGGATATTCGATGCCGGTTACAAGGGAAGGATTCACGGTATGGTGCACTGTTCGGGCGGTGCGCAGACCAAGGTTCTGCATTTCATTGATTCCCTCAAGGTCGTCAAAGACAATCTGTTCCCTGTACCTCCACTCTTCAAGGCCATTCAGATAGAGTCCGGTACGGACTGGCAGGAGATGTACAGGGTATTCAATATGGGGCACCGTATGGAGATATATACAGACAAGGAGTCGGCATCAGCGATGATAGACATCTCCCGTGCGCTGGGTGTGGACGCCAGAATCATAGGACATGTCGAGGAGGCGGCTGAGGCAGAAGTCGTGATATCGGGAGAAAACGGAACTTTTGTATACAACAAGTAACATGTCTGTCAGGATCAGACGTACCATACATTATACGCTGCTGCTGGCTGCCAGTGCACTTCTGGTTTCATGCAGCGATGGAGGAGGAAGTGTCAGCATGCTGCCGATAACTCAGAAAGCTATCGGGGACAGTACTTCAGTATATTATACGGATTTTTCGAAATATCCGCAGGAACTGTCAAGGCTGCCCATCGGAGTGTTTGACTGCAGTACCGACGGGCTTGCAGTGATGGAAAAACTGCTCACGGCCGACAATTTCGACAATATTACGGGTCATCCCGTTCCGGACGGTATAGCCGATTTCGGCGGTGAACATTTCCAGGTGTTGTATGACAAGTCGAATGCACCTTATGGCGGATTTCTGGAAGCAGGCAATGTTGACTTCCTGAAGGAACAGTTCATACGGGATGCGCTTTTCCTGATGGGGGACAAATATTACAATCTGTCTGTGGATGAATATCAGTCCGGTTACAAGGACCCGGTAAAGATGATTGTCGTGTCTTCCCCTGTAGCGGATTATTACGGTATGTCTGATATCGGGGCTCTGTTGGAAGGAAGCGGTACTGGAGTCAAGGCGGTGAATCTGATTGGCTCTGCTGTCAGGGAGGCCATTTCAGGTGCGGACGAAGAAGGCAACCTGTGTATAGGTGTACTTTATTCGCCTGACGGAGTGACATCCAGAGAGTATGAGACCGTCATACGGGAAATGGCGTCCGACAGTGGACTGGCCGGCCGTGTGCAGGTATTCAACCAGGAGGGATGCGGTATAGCGGCTGCAATGAGCGGAGATATCAGGTATGTGGATACATCTGCCCGGGTGGCCCGCAAAGACTACGCAGGTCCTGTCACGGGTATAAGCTACAATAATATAGACGCTACACTAATCGATAGGTACGGCTTTGACAATCATGGCAATGCCTTGCTGTATCCTGCGGGAGGACGGAATCTTTCAGGGCTCCAGCTCAATTCCGTCGAGAATTATGTGCGTTACCATCTTGTTTCCATGATCGAACGTCACCGCCGCAGCGGCAGCAGGATCCCCATTTCGTCAATAATCTTGGCAGACTGCAGTTTCTGTCATGTGCGGGATATCATGGACAAGGTGATGTCGGAACTGTACAACTACAAGCGTGGAGGTATATACCTGTACCGTTCAAGCATATCTCCTGACTTCCGTTTTATCGATCCGGCGGAGTGTGCAGTAAAAGATGCGTACAGGATGTTGCGTGAAGATGGGATGCTTGCCCTCCGCGGTTCGAAATCCGTCCTGTATCCGTTTGTGTCTCTTCCTTCATCATCTGTTCCGGCAGATTCCCTGGATCCGCAGGGGATGATGAAGGAAAGTCTCCGTTTCGGCCGCAGAAGCGGAACAGAGACCATAACCACTAAAGTGGTGCCTTTTGCTCTACGATACGTCACTTCCCGGGAGGTAAAGGAAATAGAGCTGTATCCGGAAACATTTTCATTAATCAGAAATTCTCTATACTAGAATATGCAGTACCCCGAAAGTATATCGTCCGAAGAATTGACCCAACTGGAACATGTGGACTTTTCCGGCCCCATCGTGGTCGTCTCCGATGTCGACGAGGATTTTGCAGAGGCGATAGATTATCTGAGAAGTCAGAAAGTCATAGGTTTTGATACTGAGACCAAGCCAAGTTTTACGTCCCATGCCCCGAGGCATCATGTAGCGCTGCTTCAGCTGTCAGGGGGAGACAAGGCCTATATTTTCCGTGTCAATATGCTTGGCATGCCGGCTGCTTTGGCGGCATTGCTTTCGGATGCCGGGATTGTTAAGGTAGGGGCGGCTGTAAAGGATGACGTCCATGGTCTGATGTACTATCGCAAGTTTACTCCGCGTGGATTTGTGGATCTCCAGAAAATGGTTGCCGAATACGGTATTATGGACAAGAGTGTCCGTAAGATGTCAGCCATTATTTTAGGCAAGAAGGTATCCAAGTCCCAGCAGCTTTCCAATTGGGAGGCAGCCCAGCTCTCCGGCGCACAGCTCAAGTATGCGGCAATAGACGCATGGGTATGCCGTGAAATGTATCTTAAACTCAAGTCAGAAGAATAGCATATGGGAAGTGTGGTGCTTAAGAAGGGCAGGGAAGAGTCCCTGCGCCGTTTTCATCCGTGGATTTTCTCCGGAGCAGTAGAGTCAGTCCAAGGAAATCCGCGAGAGGGTGATGCCGTGGAAGTTCGTGCGCATGACGGCGGTTTCCTGGCTGTAGGACATTGGCAGAAAGGCTCAATAGCTGTCAGGATACTGGGATTTACTGATGAATTTCTTCCCGGGGAGGATGCGATGATGCCGGACGGCTTCTGGGAGGCAGGTATAGCGAGGGCATGGCAGTTGCGTAAGGATTTGGGACTTGCCGGTAGGTCGGATGCTTCCACGGACTGTTTCAGGCTCGTACATGGAGAGGGCGACTCGCTGCCTGGGCTTATCATCGACATGTATGGCGATGTGGCTGTCATGCAGGCACATTCAGCTGGCATGTATCTCTCGTCAAGGCGTGTAGCCGCAGCTTTGCTGCATTGCTGTGAGGGTACTGTCAAGGCAGTGTACAACAAGAGTGAAGGTACGGCTCCGCATCGTGCCGGACTCTCTCTAGCGGATGGATACCTTACGGCGGCCAGCGAACATGATGAAGCATCCGTGCTGGAAAACGGACACAGGTTTATGGTCAACTGGGCATCCGGACAGAAGACTGGATTCTTTCTGGACCAGAGGGACAACAGGGCTCTGGTCGGGGATTATGCCCATGGACGCAGGGTCCTCAATCTGTTCTGCTACACAGGTGGATTTTCGGTATATGCCTTGGGTTCCGGAGCTGCTTCAGTAGTATCGGTGGATTCGTCGGCACTTGCAGTGGAGATGCTGTGCCGCAATGTGGAGCTCAATACCGGATCCAGGGACGCGTCAGGACGTCACTCGGCGGTATGTTGTGATGCCATGGAGTACCTTCGGGATGTGCGGAAAGGGGATTTTGACCTTATGGTGGTGGATCCTCCGGCCTTTGCCAAGCACAGGGATGCTCTGGACAATGCACTCAGGGCCTACAGGAGGCTGAATTCCGCAGCGATATCCAAAGTGGCGCAAGGCGGCATGGTCTTTACATACAGCTGCTCCCAGGCAGTGGACCGCAGGACTTTCGAACTGACTGTTTTTTCAGCTGCAGCCCAGACCGGCCGGAAAGTGCGGATCCTGCGCAGGCTTACGCAGCCGGCCGACCACCCTGTAAATATATACCATCCCGAAGGGGATTACCTCAAGGGACTGATGCTTTATGTAGAATAACCAATATATTTAAAAGGTATGCACAGTATAGCGGTGAATGAAAACGGAGACAAGGCTACCCGCTACAGGGAACTCTTGCCGCAGATACGTTCCCTGATAGAGGGTGAGACAGACATGACGGCCAATCTGGCCAATGTGGCGGCAGCCCTCAAAGAAGCAATGGAGTTTTTCTGGGTAGGATTCTATCTGGTAAAAGACACTCCGTCCGGAGAACAGCAACTGGTGCTCGGCCCTTTTCAGGGTCCTGTCGCATGCACGCGCATCTGTTACGGCAGGGGGGTCTGCGGCACGGCCTGGAAGTCGGGGAAGAGTGTTGTAGTCGAGGATGTTGAACAATTTCCCGGTCACATAGCATGCAGTTCTCTCTCCAGGTCGGAAATTGTGGTTCCGCTGCAATCAGAGGAACGGGGCATTGTCGGCGTGCTTGACATCGACAGTACCGAAACAGGTACTTTTGATGAGGTCGACAGAGAATATCTTGAGATGTTGTGCAGGATAATTTGCGAATCTGTGAAATAATTCATATCTTTGCGCTTCCAAAAGAAACGGTACCATGGCCGAGTGGTTAGGCAACGGTCTGCAAAACCGTGTACAGCAGTTCGATTCTGCTTGGTACCTCCAGACAAGCTCCTCATTTAGAGGGGCTTTTTTATTTTGTCCTGTTGCGTATCTCTGTGGATGAAATGTTGAGCAGGGGGGCTCCGTCTAGATACCGTACGTCTTTGATTTCCGTTGAGCCGGTGTATCGCCGGCATGCCTCGGCACCGTCATAGCCGTTGCGGGGGTAGACCCATACTTCAAATTCCCGCAGTATGTCTTTACCGTGATACCATTTTTCCAGACTGAGTATATTGTCGGCACCGATCAGCAGTATCAGTTCGTCGTCCGGACTTGCCTCCTGTATCTTCTTGAGCGTGTTGAGGGTATACCGCGGCTCCGGGAGCGTGTATTCTATGTCCGATACTGTAATTTTAGGGGAGAGGCCTTCAAAGGCGGCGCGTACCTGTGACAGCCGGAGTTGAGGATCAGCCAGGGTGGACGTGTCCTTGAACGGGTTGTGCGGGGAGGGGATTATGACCACTGCTCCGACATCCTCCATGGCTGCCACGTACCGTGCTATGGATACATGCCCGTAATGTACGGGGTTGAATGATCCGAAATACAGAACCTTCCTCATCGTCCTGTGAAATTTTTTACTATCTCGTCTGCTTCCGCCAGAGTCTTTTCCAGTACGTCGTTCTCCAGAATACGGTCAAACTGAGGTTCGAACTTCAGTTCCTCTTCTGCCTTTGCAACCCTTTTCTCTATTGCCTCCGGTGAGTCCGTGCCGCGTCCTACGAGCCTGCGGCGCAATTCTTCGACCGATGGCGGCTTGACGAACACCGAAAGGGCTTTGTCCCCGAAGATACGTTTGAGGTTGACACCGCCCTTGACGTCTATGTCGAAGAGTATGACGTGGCCCTTGGCCCATATTCTTTCGACCTCTGACTTCAGTGTCCCGTAGAAAGATCCCGGATATACCTCTTCGTATTCTACAAAGGCATCCTTGGCAATCAGGTCCCGGAACTGTTCCTGCGAGAAGAAATAGTATTCGACACCATTCCGTTCGTTGCCTCTTGGAGCGCGCGAAGTGGCTGATATAGAGAATTCCAGAAATGGAAACGTTTTCAGCAGATGTCCGACGACAGTGCTTTTGCCTGCCCCTGACGGAGCTGAGAAAATGATTACTTTTTTGTTCATTGTACAAAAATATCTAAATTTGCGTGTCGATAGCAAGAATATCGGAAAATTAACTTTAACTTTAAAGATAGTATAGTTATGGTATCTTACAAAGACCTTGGCCTTGTGAACTCAAGAGAGCTCTTCAAGAAGGCCATTACCGGCGGATATGCTATTCCCGCCTTCAATTTCAACAATATGGAGCAGATGCAGGCCATCATCCAGGCTTGCGTCGAGACCAAGTCGCCCGTTATCCTTCAGGTATCCAGCGGTGCCCGCAAGTATGCCAATCAGACAATTCTCCGTTATATGGCCCAGGGAGGCGTAGAGTACGCCAAGGAACTGGGCTGCAATATCCCTATCGTGCTGCACCTCGACCACGGTGACAGCTTCGAGCTCTGCAAGAGCTGCATTGAGTACGGTTTCTCGTCAGTCATGATTGACGGTTCCTCGAAACCCTATGCAGAGAATGTGGAACTGACCCGCAAGGTAGTGGAGTATGCCCACAAATATGATGTTACCGTCGAAGGTGAGCTCGGTGTGCTTGCCGGTGTTGAGGATGACGTCAAAGCCGAAAGTCATACCTATACCCGTCCCGAGGAAGTCGAGGACTTCGTCAGCAAGACTGGTGTGGACTCCCTCGCAATCTCCATCGGAACATCCCACGGTGCCTACAAGTTCAAACCCGGCCAGAAGCCTGAGATCCGTCTCGACATCCTGCACGAGATAGAGAAACGTATCCCCGGATTCCCTATCGTGCTCCACGGTTCTTCTTCCGTGCCTCAGGACATAGTGGCAGAAATCAACCATTACGGCGGCCGTCTCAAGGATTCCATCGGTATCCCTGAGGACCAGCTCCGCGAAGCAGCCAAGTCAGCTGTCTGCAAGATCAACATCGACAGCGACGGACGTCTGGCCATGACAGCCGCAATCCGCAAGGTATTTGTGGAGCATCCTGAGGAGTTCGACCCGAGGAAGTATCTCGGACCTGCCCGTGAGAAGCTTAAAGAGCTGTATATCCACAAGATCAATTGTGTTCTGGGCAGCAACGACAAGATGTAATTCCGAAAAAATGTAAAAAGTATCGATAGGAGTGTCACATTTATGTAGCACTCCTATTTTTATTGCATTTTTCAAAAAAGATATTAAATTTGTGTTTTATTAAATCAATTTTATTTAAACGTATGAAAACAAAACTTTTCCCTATGGTACTTGCCGCTATGGCAATGGTAGTGGCAGTGTCCTCATGCGGCGGACAGAAGAAGATGAACGCCGGTAAGACTGAAATCATTGTCCCCTTCAATACACCTGCGGACATGTCCGATATGGATTATTTCCGTGCTACGGCTTCCGGTACCAGCCCTGATCAGGAAATGGCCAGAACTATCGCAGACCTCAATGCACGTACCCAGCTCGGAACCCAGATCACATCAGTGGTGAAAGCCGTTACAGAGAGGTACATGAACCAGGTGAACGTCGCCAACAAGGCCGAGTTTGCCCAGAAGGTAGAGCAGAATGTAAGACTGGTTGTCAACCAGGAGCTCAACGGTGCAGTGGTAAGAGGTACAAAGCTATATCAGAACGAAGACGGTTCGTATGAGTATTGGGTAAACATCGAAATGCCCCGTACAAAGGTTATGGACGGTCTGGAAGAAGCAATCTCAAGGGATGAAAAGCTGGCAGTGGATTTCGACCAGCACCTCTTCATGAAGACTTTCAACGAGGAGATGGCGCTCGAGATGCAGAAGCATGCCAAATAAATTCTGAAAACGAAGAATCAAAGGCTCCCCCGGGCATTTCCCGTCGGGGAGCCTTATTGTAAAATAACACTTATCATGATGTCGAAAGTCTCTAAATTATTGTTCTGCCTTATACCGCTGCTGGGATTGTCGTCTGGCGTACAGGCTCAGAATGACGAGTCCTTCAGGGATTTTTACAATCAGAGAGTCAGCGAGTTCAAGGACTGGCGCTCCAAGGCCAATTCCGAATTTACCGAGTATCTTTCCGCTGCATGGCAAGAGTTTCTGGTGCAGAGAGGGAAGGAGGATCCGGTCGGACCTGTCCCGGACGAGCCGGTGTATTATGATCCGCAGGAGGCTGAAGCTGATGTCTCCATGCACGGTTTTCCTTCTCCGGGATTCATGTCGGTTCCGGCATATCCCATACCTGTCCCGGCGGTAGCTGCCGGCTATTCCGGTGGAGAAGATGTACAGGTGGATTTTTTCGGTATACAGGAAAGCGTCCCTTTTGCCGCAAACATGAGGATCCCGCGTATACAGGCTACGGAACAGGATGCTTCGAATGCCTGGAAGGTATTGTCAGGCTCCGATTTCATGCCTACGGTAGAGGCGTTGGAGTCCATCCGCAAGGAACATTCCCTCAGCGACTGGGCCCTGTATGTAATCATCAGGAAGATAACGGATGCATTCTACATAGAGGAATATGTCAATGAGAAGGTGATGACCCAGATGTTTCTGCTCAGTCAGCTGCAGTACAAGGCCAGGGTTGGGTCGTCCGGAGGTCAGATGATACTTTTGCTTCCTTTTACAGCACCCGTATATCAGGTGTCGTATATCACGGATGACAACGAGGACTTCTATATCTACAGCTATTCCAGGCTCAACAGCCAGGATGCCCTTTATACATTCTCTGATGATTTCTCGGCTGCCGACAAGAAGCTGGATCTGGTGATTGACAAGCAGCTTGTTGTGGATCTGAGCGACTATCAGCTCAAATCACTGCCATCCTGGGCCCAGTACGTAGGGGAGGATGTCAACGTACCGCTGAATATCCCGTGCGTAAAGTTCACTCTGGACTACCCGCAGTCCGATCTGCTTACCTATCACCGTTCTGCAGTAGACGAAGAACTGATGAAGGCTATCTTTACCAGTCTCAGGTACAAAATCCTGAAGGACGGCATGGATGCACGTCAGGCGGTGTCTTTCGTGCTCACCCTTGTGCAGAGAGGGTTTGAGTACAAGACGGACTACGAGATGTTCGGCCGCTCGAAGCCCCTTTTCGTGGAGGAGTCGTTTTTCTACGGTGCCAACAACTGCAAGGACAGGGTGCTGGTCTTTTCCTGGATTGTACGTGACCTGCTGGGGCTGGATGTGGTAATGTTCAGTTACAAGGGGCATGTGTCGTGTGGAGTGGCCCTGCCGGCTGACGTCAAGGGTGACAGCTTCGACTATGAGGGCGTAAGGTATGTGATGTGCGACCCTACATACATCGGAGCGCCTATCGGTGCGACTATGCCGAAGTACCGTGGCGTGGAACCTCAGATCACCAGGCTGTGACGGGGCGGTACTGACAATTTGTCCCTTTTCCTGTCTGGCAGTGTTTTTGCTGACTGCATTGCGGATTAAAATCAAGAAGCAATGGAAGAAAACAAGGATACAAAGAAGAACGGGGAAGTTGTCCAGGAGGAAGTTCCCGGGGATACCCCTCAGGAAACAGCCGGAGAGCAGCAGGAGCAGGCCAAGGAGGATGTAAAGCAGGAGGATGAGGCGGTCAAGGCTCTGGAGGCCCGTGTGGCTGAGGTCAATGACAAGTACATACGTCTGGCTGCCGAGTTTGACAACTACCGCCGCAGGACGGCCCGTGAAAGGCTGGATCTGATATCGACGGCAGGAGAGGATATCATCAAGGGGATGCTTCCCGTGCTTGATGACTGTGAAAGGGCACTTCAGGTGCTGCGCGAGTCGGATGCCGACAAGTCAGCCATTGAGGGAACAGAACTCATATACAACAAGTTGATGGCTTATCTCAAGGGACGCGGCCTGAGTGTGATAGAGTCATTGGGCAAGGAGCTGGATACGGATTACCATGAAGCCGTCGCCCAGCTGCCCGTCCAGGAAAAGAAACAGAAAAACAGGATTGTCGATGTCATTCAGCAGGGCTACAAGCTGAACGACAAGGTAATACGTTTTGCAAAAGTAGTAGTGGGGGTGTAGGAAATGGCAGATAAAAGAGATTATTATGAGGTCCTGGGTGTCTCCCGGGACGCTTCACAGGAAGATATAAAGAAGGCTTACCGTAAGATGGCCCTGAAGTACCATCCGGACCGCAATCCGGGTGATGCTACAGCAGAAGAGAAGTTCAAGGAAGCTGCAGAGGCATACGATGTTCTGAGCAATCCTGACAAGAAAGCCCGTTACGACCAGTTCGGCCATGCAGGCATGAGCGGTGCGGCAGGAGGTGCCGGCGGCGGATTCGAAGGATTCGGCGGGTTCTCGATGGAGGATATTTTCAGCCGTTTCGGAGATATCTTCGGCGGCGGATTCGGCGGTTTCGGGGGCAGTTCCTCCGGGCGCGGTGCCGGAAGGGTACAGAAAGGCTCGAATATCAGAATCCGTGTCAAGTTGTCACTTTCTGAAATCGTCAATGGTGTCACCAAGACCGTCAAGATCAAGAAGGCTGTCAAATGCCCTCAGTGCAACGGCCGTGGTGCCGAGTCCGAGGCTGATATCCATACGTGTGAGACATGCCACGGTACTGGTATGGTAACCAGGATGGTACAGTCCTTTATGGGACGTATGCAGACTACATCACCGTGTCCTACCTGCGGCGGGCAGGGTAAGGTGATTACAAAACCTTGTCCTCACTGCCATGGAGCAGGTGTGGTCGACGGTATGGAAGAGGTTACGTTCAAGATTCCTGCAGGTGTGGTAGGCGGCATGCAGCTGACTGTCCACGGCAAGGGCAATGCGGCCAAAGGCAACGGAGTGAACGGTGACCTGCTCGTGCTCATCGAGGAAGAGGAGAACGGGGAACTTCAGAGAGACGGAAACGATCTGATATATACATTGTTCGTATCGCTCCCGGATCTGGTGTTGGGTACGACTGCCGAGATTCCTTCTGCAGACGGAAAGGTCCGCATCAAAGTCGAGGCAGGTACGCAGTCAGGAGCTATCCTGCGTGTACGTGGCAAGGGAGTGCCTGATATCAACGGATACGGACGTGGTGACTTGCTTGTGTATGTTCAGGCATGGACGCCTTCAAAGCTTGACCGGAGCGAGAAGGAAATGTTCGAAAAGCTCAGAGGATCAGAGAATTTCACGCCCAAACCCAGTAAGATGGACAAGAATTTCTTCGACAGACTGAAAAAAATGTTCAGTTAATCGGCAAAAAAAATTTGGTTTGTCTCTGGTTTTGTATATCTTTGCAGTCCCAAAAATCAAGCAACCTCTTGCACAGATGTCTGTTATGACAGCAATGTTGCCACTAAAGAGTTAAGGAAATGGATTTAATTAAGATTGCTGAACAGGCATTTGCACAGGACGAGAAGAAGTATCCCGATTTCAAGGCAGGTGATACGGTTACTGTGACTTATAAGATTAAAGAAGAGAACAAGGAGAGACTCCAGAAGTTCCGTGGAGTAGTGATGCAGAGGAAAGGTGCCGGTACTACCCAGACTTTCACTGTACGCAAGATTTCCAACGGTGTAGGAGTCGAGAGGATATTCCCTCTGTACTCACCCTTCATCTCCGACATTGAGCTCAACAAGAGCGGTAAGGTACGCAGGGCAAGGATTTTCTACCTCAGGAGTCTGACCGGTAAGAAAGCCCGTATCAAGGAGAAGAAGTTCGCAGGAGTAGTCGCTGAAGAGACATCCAGCGCAGAGTAGTTCCTGGAAATATTGGCCTCGTAGCTCAACTGAATAGAGCATCTGACTACGGATCAGAAGGTTGCGGGTTTGAATCCCACCGAGGTCACAAGCATGGCGCCCGACAAATGTCGGGTGCTTTTATTATACGCAGGCGTCAAAAGCTTGCTCTTGTAAGCCTGCGTATAATAAAAGGCGCTGCAGTCGGGAAGAACCCTGCATGCAGGGTTAATCCCGCGAAGCACTTTCAGCATCGATCTGGAGGAATCCGGTTTCTTTATATATTTGTGTTTGTTATGAGATTCACGTTGTCAGTTCTATCCATTGTCTCCGCATGCATTCTTTCCCAGTCTGCCGCTTACGGAGAATCTTCCGCCAGATGGCATGTCCGGAGCGACGGCCGGGGCATAGTATGGACCGTCGGAGCCGGGGATGTACATAGTGACCATATCGAGATGAGCGGGATGCAGGTATCCGCCGTACTGCGTTACGGAGTTGCCCCGTCCGGGGAATTCATCCTGGACCGCAGTATGGTGTGGCCTATGCTCAGGACCTTGCCCAACAACACGCATGCGAGTCTGATGCGTCGTTTTGCGTTTGATCCCCTGGACTGCATTGATGTAGACGGAAGGTCCGTGCAAGGCGAGGCTGTCCGGGAGATAGTGCTCGACGGTACCATGCGGGTCCGGAGTCTGATTCCGTCGTGGAAAGGGGAAGGACGTCTGCAGCTGCAAAGGACCCTTTTCCCGTCTACTGAGCTGCCCGTACTTTGCGAACTGTATGTCCTCCGGAATGTGGGGGAATGTAATGTGATGGTGGATGTTCCGTCCGGAGAGGTGGTTACGCGGACTGTCGCCTCGCTGGGTGTTGCCGGAAGCTACCGGCTGGCAGTGTCCTTGTACGGGGGAAGCTCCAGGATACTTGCCCCAGGGGATTCGCTGGAGTTCCATGTCGCCGTTTCCGGTTGCCGGGACGGGGAAGGGCAGGCACTGCCGGATATCAGGGCAGAGCAGGAGGCCCGTAGGGCGCTTGTAGACAGTCTTCAGAGCAGTCTGGTGCTGGAGACGCCGGATTCCGTTCTCAACACCATGTTTGCCATGGCGAAGATAAGGGCCGCGGAAAGTATCTACAGGACAGCCGGAGGCCTGATGCACGGGCCGGGTGGAGAGTCGTACTATGCGGCTATCTGGGCCAACGATCAGGCAGAATACGTCAATCCATTCTTCCCGTTTCTGGGCTATGCTGCGGGCAACGGATCTGCACTCAATTCCTTCAGGCTTTTCGGAAGGTATATGAATGACAGTTTCGAAAGGTTGCCGAGTTCGGTCATAGCCGAGGGTACCGATATCTGGGATGGGGCAGGGGACCGCGGCGATGCAGCCATGATCGCTTACGGTGCAGGCAGGTACGCACTGGCCAGGGGAGACCGGCAAGAGGCTGAGCAGCTGTGGCCTCTGATCGAGTGGTGTCTGGAGTATTGCAGGCGTCAGCTCAACTCCGAGGGGGTGGTATGTTCCGACTCCGATGAACTGGAAGGCCGCTTCCCGTCAGGGGATGCCAACCTGTGCACATCATGCCTGTACTACGATGCGCTCAATTCTGCGGTATATCTGGGCCGGGAACTGGGACTGCCTTCCGGTCGCATTGAACTCTATGCCAGGCAGGCAAGGAAGCTGCGTAAGGATATCGGAAGGTATTTCGGCGCTGATGTGGAAGGTTTCAGGACTTACCGTTACTACGACGGCAATGATGTGCTGAGGGCCTGGATATGTATTCCGCTGACTGTCGGAATCTATGACAGGGCTGAAGGTACGGCGGACGCGCTGTTCTCGCCGAGGCTGTGGACAGAGAACGGCTTGCTTACGGAAGCCGGGGACAAGACTTACTGGGACCGTTCGACACTGTATGCCCTGAGAGGTGTATTCGCCTGCGGAGAGACTGACAGGGCTCTGGAATACCTCAGGGATTATTCACGTAAGAGACTGCTCGGGGATCATGTCCCGTATCCGATAGAGGCATGGCCTGAAGGCAACCAGAGGCATCTCTCTGCCGAGAGCGGGCTTTACTGCCGTATTTTTACAGAAGGTCTGTTCGGCATACGGCCGACAGGGTTCCGCTCGTTTGAACTCACCCCTAGGCTTCCTGCCGGGTGGGACAGGATGGCACTGCGGCATGTGAGGGCGTTCGGCTCGGATTTCGATGTGGTAGTGGAACGGGACGTTGAGGCAGGTCAGGAGCAGTTGCGTGCTACGGTCCTGTCAGGAGGGAAGGTTGTCGGATCCTTTGCCTTCAGGGGCGGGGATACTATACCATTTTCAGTCCTATAACCGAAATAATCAGTGTACAGATAAAGAAGATGCGGGCAAACGTGGCGGGCTCGTGCAGGAATATTATGCCCATGATGACGGTACCTACCGCTCCGATGCCTGTCCACACCGGGTAGGCGGTACCTATGGGGATGGTCTGGACGGCCTTGGCCAGAAGGATCATGCTGGCAGCCAGGAACAGGATGAAGCCTGCTCCCCAGAGCCAGTGCTCCGGCCCCGAGACTTCTTTCATCTTGCCCAGGCAGAATGCGAAGCCGGTCTCGCAAAGTCCGGCTATTATCAGGATAACCCAGCTCATTTTTTTCACTTCAGGATATTTGATGATGGTTGATTGTTCCGTTTACGGATGCAAATATACTGTTTCCGTTCCATTTGCCGCCATCATGAGAGTATCTGCATGATGACCGGGATGCTGATGATGGACAGCAGGGTGGAAATCAGGATGCCCTGGACCATGACTGTCTCGTCCTTGCCGTACTGCAGGCAGAACATGGCCCCGTAGGTACCCACAGGCATGGCTGCGAGGACCGTGTTGATGTTGAGGATGTCTCCGCTGAAGCCGATCATCTTGGTGATCAGGTAGATTACCAGAGGCAGGACGAGTAGGCGCAGGGCTGAAACCAGCCAGACGAGCTTGCCTGTAAATATCTGCTTGAGGTTCATCTGCGCCATGGACGTACCGATAATCAGCAGGGCTGCGGGGACTGTGATATTGCCGAGCAAGGTGAGGGGAGTCACTATGAGGTCAGGAATGCCCTTGATGTCCAGAACCACTATGAGTACGGAAAGGTAGCAGGCCACCATGGCAGGAGATACGAGTATCTTCCAGTCCAGATTGAGCCCACCTTCACCGCCCTGTATCATCTTGCGCCCCAGGGAGAATGCCAAAAGTGTGAACGGGATGTTGAGCAGGCTGGCATAGAATATGGCGTAGCGTCCGAAGATGGATGCCACGATAGGGTAGCCGATGAAGCCTACATTGCCGAAGGTCAGCATGAATCCGTATATTCCCTGCATGTCCTTGTCCTTGGACAGCAGATGCGAGAGCAGCATGGCGGCAGCCACGAACAGGATGTAGGTGATGACTCCTATGCCCAGGACCGGCAGGATGAGCTTCTTGTCGGGTGAGATGTCTCCCATGACGGATGACAGGATCAGGCACGGACTGCTGATGTTGATAACGAAGACCGAAAGCTGCTGGGAGAAACGCCCGTCTGTCATTTTCATCTTGGCAGCCGCGAAACCCACCAGAATCAGGATGAAAAGGGCTGCCATCTGTGATATGATGTCCAACATGATGGTATTTTTTAAAATTCCGGGGCGCAAAGATACACCGAAGTTGGGAAAATGTTGCCGTAAATGCGAAAAATGCAAGGCTGCGTAGGCCGGCGGTCCTGCAGCGGCCGGGAGGTCTGCCAAGGCAGCCCTTCCGGCATGGCAGGTACCGTGTTCTGCCGTGCGCCGTGTTCTTCCGTGCACCGTGTTCTGCCGTGCGCCGTGTTCTTCCGTGCACCGTGTTCTTCCGAGCGCCGTGTTGTGCCGTGCTCCATGTCCTTCCGTGCTCCATGTTCTGCCGTGTCTCCACACCGCCCACAAAAGGCGGAAATGTGGGCGTTGTGGAGAGTGCGATTCTGCCGGAGTGCTGCGAGAGGTGTCTGTAGGCGGCATTGGCTTCCCGTCGTGTTGCCACACCGCCCA
>CALVDF010000025.1 GCA_944326245.1 uncultured Bacteroidales bacterium | reverse complement strand
CAGCCTGACTTGTGTAGACGGATTACGTCCTCGAAGTACTTCTCCTGACTTTCTGTGTGCAAATAATACATTTTTTTTATCCTGTTGCGAGTCAACTTTTTTCAGGATAAGACAAAGTGTACCGGAAATGCGGGAAAACGGTTCACTTTCCCGGAGGGAATGGACTGGGACGGCAGCCAGAAGAGGCTGTAGAACCGGTAGCACGGATTCCAAAGGGGGAAAGTGTACCGAAAACGCGGGAAAACGGTTCACTTTCCTCCCCGGTTTGCGCAGGTGAACCCTATTCGGCGTTTCCGGTTCACCTGCAGAAGTGTGACGGTGGTCTGGATGCCTACAGTGTGTTTTGCGGCAGGTGGCGCTTGGGAAGGTGGTGATGATTTCCGCATATCGTCGGCACCTTTCGGAAGGTCAAATCGGAGGCAATGCCCTACAGGGACTTTCAGCAGGGTTGGCCACTTCCGCAGTCCTTGGAAGGTGGTGACGGTTTCCGCGTATCGCCGTCACCTTCCGGGGAAACACAGCGAGGTATTCCACTATCGCCAGAAAAGCCGGGGAAAGTGGAGATAGTGGAACGGCGGCCGGGGGAAACCGGAGGAGGTGCGGCGGGGCTCCGTGGCAGAGCTCTGTGGCAGAGCGTGCCGGCCGCGGCATCGTGAGCGGCTCCCGACGGGACAGAACTGGCCGGCCGGAAAGTAGGGTAGGTCGGCACTGACACCATTGAACTTCATTCTGCGCTGACAGGCAACTTGAATCATGAAACACCTCGGTATTATGCAAGTGCCATAATATCAGCTATATATGATTTAGCCTGGTGTTTCTCGGGCTCGAAAAAGGTGTCGTAAAACACCGGCTCAAGAGCCATGTGCTTGTTATTCAATAATATGGCAAAAGGCCAGGTGTTTCGGAAATCCGCTATCCACTGTCAGCCATCTCCTTGCGTCCGGACAGGTGTGCACAGGTCCCGCGGGGAATTCTTGGAACTTTCCCTGATGGCCTGTCCGGAAAGCGGTGCTTGTATCCAGTGAGTTACAGGGGGCATGGTTGCTCTGATGCAGTCCCTGAACTCCATCAGGACAGTATCGGTAAGTTGTAAGTGGTTGGCAATCAGCGTGCCTTAAAATAACGGGCGTCTATCTTAAACAAGGGGGCAAACAGAACTTCAGTCGCAAAGCAAAGCAGGATGCGCGATTCCAGGAGAAATATGTATTGGTGTAGCTGTGCAGTTGGACGGTTGGATGTGCGGCTGTGCGGATTATTGCGGGACGGGTCTGAAAAGTGTAATTTTTTGTTTAATTTTGCTGTTTGTAAAAATAAAATTGAACATGAGCAGAGAAGACGAAGAAATAGATGTCACGGAGACAACGGAAAGCGGGGATGCTGAAGATGTGGACGGAGGCAAGAGGATTGGAAGCGAGGAGTTTGAGGACGGCGACCCGGAGGACGGCGACCCGGAGGACGGTGCCCCTGAGGATGGAGACCTTGATGGCGGAGACCAGGAGGAGGCCTCGTCAGGGAAGTTCGACAAGGTCATCTCCGACGGGACGAAGAAATACAAGCTTTCGGGAATGTACCGGGAGTGGTTCCTGGACTATGCGTCTTATGTGATTCTGGAGAGGGCCGTGCCCCATATCGAGGATGGTCTGAAGCCGGTGCAGCGCAGGATCCTGCATGCGATGAAGGAAGAGGATGACGGACGTTTCAACAAGGTGGCCAGCCTGGTAGGTGCAACCATGCCTTACCATCCGCACGGAGACGCGTCCATCAAGGATGCCCTCGTGCAGCTCGGCCAGAAGGATCTGCTCATCGACTGCCAGGGTAACTGGGGCAACATCCTTACAGGAGACCCGGCCGCTGCCGGCAGGTATATCGAGGCCCGCCTGACACCGTTTGCCAACGAGGTCCTCTACAATCCCAAGCTTACCGAGTGGGTCAATTCCTACGACGGCCGCAACAGGGAGCCGGTCAACCTTCCGGTCAAGTTCCCTCTCCTGCTGGCCCAGGGCTCCGAGGGCATTGCCGTCGGACTTGCCTGCAAGATACTGCCGCACAATTTCAACGAACTGCTCGATGCCTCGATCGCCGTACTCAAGGGGGAGTATTTTACCCTGGAGCCGGACTTCCCTACCGGAGGCTATGCCGATACGTCCGCCTACAACCGCGGATTGCGCGGAGGAAAGGTCCGTGTCAGGGCCAACATCCAGAAGGTCAACAAGAACACCCTCGTCATCACCGAGATTCCCTACGGTACGACTACCGGGGATCTGATCGATTCCATACTCAAGGCCAACGACAAGGGCAAGATCAAGATACGCAAGATAGACGACAACACTGCCGAACATGCGGAGATAGTGATACAGCTCTATGCCGATACGTCCCCCGACAGGACCATAGATGCCCTGTACGCATGTACGGACTGCGAGGTAAGCATATCGCCCAATACCTGTGTGATCATGGACAAGAAGCCGCACTTCATGGGTGTGGACGATGTGCTGCGGTACAATACTGAACGGACCCGGGAGCTGATGAGGCAGGAGCTCAGCATCCGCCTGGACGAGGTAGAGGGCGAGTGGCACTACACCTCGCTGGAGAAGATCTTCTTCGAGAACAAGGTCTACAAGGTCCTGGAGAACGATGCCCGCACATGGGAGAAGCAGCTCAAGGACGTGAAGGCCGCCATGCTGGAATACCAGCATCTGCTCCGCCGTCCCATCACTGATGAGGATATCCTGAAGCTGGTGGAAAAGCCGGTGAGGAAGATATCCAAGTTCGACATCAAGGCAGTCAACGAGAAAATCCGTGCGATAGAGAAGAAGGAAGCCGAGCTGCGCTACCATCTCGAGCATCTGACCGAGTACTGCATCGCCTACTTCCAGTCCCTCAAGGACAAATACGGGGCAAAGTATCCCAGGCGGACCAAGATCACTTCCTTCGAGAATATAGAAGCCACCAAGGTGGTAGCATCCAACGCGAAACTCTACATCAACCGCTCCGAAGGCTTCATAGGTACTTCAGCCAAGAAGATAGAGGATGCCGAGTATGTAAGCGACTGTTCGGACATAGACGACGTGATAGTGTTTGTCAAGGACGGGCGCTATACCCTCCGCAAGATCTCCGACAAACAGTTTGTGGAGAAGGGCATTATCCATGCGGCGGTGTTCAAGAAGGGAGATACCCGTACCATCTACAATGCCATATACCGTGACGGCAAGGGCGGCAACATGTACGCCAAGCGTTTTGCGGTAACGGGCATCATCCGTGACCGTTGGTATGACCTTACCAAAGGTACGCCCGATTCCCAGGTATACTGGCTGACGGCCAATCCCAACGGGGAGGCGGAGACTGTGAAGGTCTACCTGCGTCCCAGAAACGGGCTCAAGCGTCTCATCGTGGACTACGATTTCTCTTCCCTTGCCATCAAGGGCCGCGGCTCCATGGGCAACATCGTAACCAAATATCCTGTACAGAAGATACTTCTCCGTGCTGCCGGAGTCTCGACGATAGGCGGCAAGCAGATGTGGTTTGACAGGGACATAGACCGTCTCAACGAGGACGGACGCGGAGAGCTTCTGGGCGAGTTCAGGGGCGACGAACATATCCTGGCGGTATGCAAGGACGGAACGTTCTATACGACAGGTCTGGATTTGAGTACCAGGTTCCAGGGCGATCTGCTCAAGGTGGAGAAATTCGATCCGGAGAAGGTCTTTACGGCGATATACTGGGACAAGGCTTCAGGCTTCTACTACATCAAGCGTTTCTGCTTCGAACTGAGCGACAATACTTCCCAGAGCTTCATCCCGGTGGAGGAGGGGGCCCGGCTGGTGGCAGTGTCGGAGGATCCCTGGCCGTCGGTGCATGTGGAGTTCATCCCGTCGGGGAACAGGCCGAAGGAGCCTGCCGACATTGACGCATCGGAGTTCATAGGAGTAAAGGGCTTCAGGGCGAAAGGCAAGAGGGCAGGCGAGAAAATCGCTTCGATATCTTTCGGGGAGCCGCTTCAGAAGGAGGATACCGAAGAAGTGGCAGAGGCCTCCGGAGAGTCCGGAGAGACTTCTGAAGAGGTTGCCGGCGAAGGGCCTACCTACACTCTCGACGGTATAAGTTATCCCGGCCCGGATTCTGCGGCTCAGGATGCTGGCGGCAGTGAGACGGAAAGCGGAGAGGGTGCAGGTGGCAGCAATGAAGCCGGAGACGGCAAAGCGGCATCTTCAGGCAGCAGCGATGACGATGGGGCAAAGCCCGGCGACGTGGTGGAATTTACACTGGATGACGAACCGACACTGTTCTAATCTGAAATCTGATACCAAACAATGATAATATCCCTGATAGGATTCATGGCGGCGGGCAAAACGACTATGGCCCGCGGACTTTCGGCCAAGGTAGGTGCTCCCGTGATCGATACGGACAACTATATAGAGGAACGGGAGGGCAAGACCATTTCGGAAATTTTTGCGGAGGTAGGGGAGAGCGGTTTCCGCAAGATAGAGGAAGAATGTCTGGAGGATATCCTGGAAAAGCACATATCCGAACATCCCGAGACACTTGAGGATATGCACCGGTGTACTCTGGTGCTGTCGCTGGGCGGAGGGATAGTGATCACTCCCGGCTGCAGGGACCTCATCTCCAGGTTTACGTACTGTGTCTATGTAAAGACCGACATCGAGACTATCTTCGGCCGTCTGTCAAAGGATACCGGCGGGCGCACCCTGTTGGAAAACCGCGGGAGTGCATCCCTGCGCGAGGTCATAGAACGTCTGTACCGTGAACGCGAGCCGTATTACGAGGAGCTTGCCGACAATGTTGTCAGCGTAGGGTAAACACGTAGGAGATAGTGCCTTCCTGGACCGCAGGCGCCGAGGAAGAGACGTTGAACTTGGCTTTGAGTGCAGCTTTCCTGGCTGCTTCCCATAGCGTGGCGTCCTGGACTGTGGTCCCGCGGGCTCCGGGTACGGCGTTTGTGACTGTGCCGTACTGGTCTACAAGTATGCGTACGACCACTGTCCCTGCTTTCTGTACAGAGTAGTCCGGAAGGGGCAGATTGCCCATTACCGTCCTGCCTTCGAGCCGTGCCGTAGGACGGCCGTCGGGAGAGCCCTCTTCAGTATTGCCCTCGGGGTGTCCGGCCGTGAGCCGGTCCGAGATTTCCTCAGCAACCTGTACCGCAGCCGTATCTGTGCGGTTGTTGCGTCGGCTGGAGAACAGTGCGCGCCGGTCTATCGGCTTTTCCCTCGGGGGTTCCGGAACTTCCACGTCCCCTTCCTGCCCGACTGTGGTCTCCGCCCCTACGTTTTCTTCCACTTTCGCGGCTACCGGAGCTTCGGACTTCTGCACGAGGCGTACATCTTCCTGCGGGTCGGCATGGGTGGCCCTGGGTTCCACACCTACTGCCGTACGTATGGGCACAGGTTCCGGCTCCTCGGGAAACTCGATGAGCATTCCCTGGACTGAGGGCGGGGTATCCATGCTCTGCAGGCTGGACCTGAAGCCCAGCAGGAGCAGACAGGCGTGTACGGCGACTGTCAGGAGGATTCCTGCGTATGTGGCTTTACGGTTGTTCATGCGGTCGGCTGGCTATTCCGGTGCGGTGGCCAGTATCACCTTGTACTGGTTGCGTTTTGCAATGTTCATAAGGTTGACTACCTCCTCGATGGGGACCGTACGGTCGGCGTAAATCGAGAAGGTGGGATCATCGGAGTCCTTGAGCAGCAGCTGCAGTGCGGGCTCGATGTCCGTAAACGGTATCGCTTCGGGATTGCCGTTGATATGGTAGGAAAATGTGCCTGACTCCGGATAGTGCCTGATGGATACGCTTACCGTAGACTTCGCGGAGATCTGGTTGGTGCTCTTGGGGAGGAGCAGCCTCAGGGCATTGGGGTTGATAAGCGTGGAAGTCACCAGGAAGAATATCAGCAGCAGGAACACGATGTCCGTCATGGAGGACATCGAAAATACCGGTTCTACCTTGGTTCTGCGTTTGATGGCCATCGTCAGATCTCTTTATTGTTGTTGCCTTCCAGCAGATCCATAAGCTCGATGGTGTCGTTCTCCATCTTGAAGACTATGTCGTTGATGCGGGCCGTGAGCCAGTTGTATCCGAAGTATGCGATGATGCCGACGAAAAGTCCGCCGACGGTGGTGACCATGGCTGTGTAGATACCTCCCGAGAGCAGGGTGATGTCGATGTTGCTTCCGGCCGAAGCCATGTTGTAGAATGCCTGTATCATACCTATTACCGTACCCAGGAATCCGATCATGGGGGCTCCTCCGGCTACTGTCGCCAGCATCGGGAGACCTTTCTCAAGCCTGGCGATCTCGATGTTGGCCACATTCTCGACTGCGGCCTGAATGTCCGTGAGGGGGCGTCCCATGCGCTCAAGTCCCTTTTCTATCATGCGGGATGTCGGGGAATTCTCGTCACGGCACAGGCGGATGGCCGAGTCGGTCTTGCCGGAGCGTACCAGCTCGCGGATATTGGCCATGAAATGTGGGTTGGTCTTGCCTGCCTGGCGGATGGCCCACCAGCGGTTGCCGAGGATGTAGACTGCCAGGACGGAGAGCAGCAGAAGGATGATCATGAGCCATCCTCCTGCGACGGCCATCTTGATGAGGGACATCTTTTCAGGTGCGGCGGCCTCCTGTATCAGAAGGTCCGCGGTGTCGGCTTGTAGTAGTGTCAGCATAATGGTAATGTGTGTAAATCTTTATGAACTGTAATCAAAAATTTCTTCGGGGTAGTGGACTTCAGTCAGGAACAGGGCGTGTCCCGGTACGGACTGTCCGGCCCTGCACCGGTCTCCGGAGGCCAGGACTTCCAGCATCCATCCGGGCTGCCGTTTGCCCCTGCCTATCTCCACGAGCGTGCCCACAATGGCGCGTACCATGTTGCGGAGGAAGCGGTTGGCCGTGATGGTAAACACGAGGTAGTCGGTCCCCGGCAGGGGAGTCCGGGACGGGGTATACCTGTCCCACCGTGCGGCGGTCACGTTGCATTCCGGCGACGTGGCAGCGCTTCCGGTCTTCTCGAAACAGCTGAAGTCGTGTCTTCCCAGCAGCATGAGGGCGGCCAGGTTCATGGCATCCACGTCCAGCGGGAACCGGCACATCCACGAGGTGCCGCTGATGAAAGGGTCCTTGCGGGTATGGATGTAGTACCGGTAGGTACGGCTGTCGGCGTCGAATCTGGCATGGGCGTCATCCCTGACTCTTACTATATTGTGAAGAACTATATTCCTAGGCAGAATGGCATTTATTTTGTAGACTGTATGCGCGGGGTTTTCGAGCAGCAGGCGGTTGCCGGAGTCGAAATGGACCGTAAAGTCCGAAGCGTTCACCCCTGCGTCCGTCCTTCCTGCACCCACTACGGCGATCTTCTCCCCAAGAGCTGCCGACATGGCCTTCTGGAGCTCGTCCTGAACGCTTGGAGCATTGTCCTGGATCTGCCATCCGGAGAGTCCCGAGCCGTTGTACGATATTGAAGCGAAAAACCTCATTGTTGGAGAAAATCGATTATTTTTGTAAAATTTCGATGACAAAAATACAAATATTTTGATATGGACACCGTAAACATTAAAGAATTAAACGAGCGAATTCAGAAAGAGAGCGCTTTCGTGGATATCCTCTCGATGGAGATGACCAAGGTCATAGTCGGTCAGAAACATCTGGTGGAGAATCTGCTTATCGGCCTGCTGGCCAACGGACATATACTTCTGGAAGGTGTTCCCGGTCTGGCGAAGACACTGGCCATCAATACGCTGGCCTCATGTGTCAATGCCCGGTTCAGCCGCATCCAGTTTACCCCCGACCTTTTGCCTGCCGACCTCATCGGTACCATGATATACAGCCAGAAGAGCGAGCAGTTCCAGATCCGCAAGGGTCCGGTGTTCGCCAACTTCGTGCTTGCCGACGAGATCAACCGTTCTCCGGCCAAGGTGCAGTCGGCCCTTCTGGAGGCCATGCAGGAGCGTCAGGTCACCATCGGGGACCAGACTTTCAAGCTGCCTGAGCCTTTCCTTGTGATGGCTACCCAGAACCCTATCGAGCAGGAGGGTACCTATCCGCTGCCCGAGGCCCAGGTGGACCGTTTCATGCTCAAGGTAGTGGTTACGTATCCCAGGAAGGAGGAGGAGAAGCTCATCATCCGTATGAACAACAGCGGGACATTCCCCAAGGCCAATCCCGTGCTTCAGCCCGAAGACATCGTCAAGGCCCGCGAAGTGGTGCGGGAGGTCTATATGGACGAGAAGATAGAGCGCTATATCGTGGACATAGTATATGCAACCAGGACACCCGGCGAATACGGCCTGAAGTCGCTGGCAGACATGATATCCTACGGAGCGTCGCCCCGAGCCTCGATCTCCCTGGCCATGGCTTCCAAGGCCTATGCCTTCATCAAGCGCCGCGGCTATGTGATTCCGGAAGACGTGAGGGCTGTCTGCTACGAGGTGCTCCGTCACCGTATCGGCCTGACATACGAGGCTGAAGCGGAAAATGTAACGTCAGAGAACATCATCTCCGACATCATCAACGCAGTGGAGGTGCCGTAGTCTATGGACAGCAACGATCTGTTGAAGAAAGTACGCAAGATTGAGATCAAGACCCGGGCACTCTCGAGCCAGATCTTCGCGGGAGAATACCATTCGGCCTTCAAGGGGCGCGGCATGGCTTTCAGCGAAGTCCGCGAGTACCAGATAGGGGACGACGTGCGCAACATGGACTGGAACGTGACGGCCCGTACGGGTACCCCTTATATAAAGGTATTCGAGGAAGAGAGGGAACTGACGGTGATGCTGCTCATCGATGCGAGCGGCTCAGGCTGGTTCGGGACGTCTTCCAAGACCAAGAAGGACCTGACGGCTGAGATCGCTGCGGTGCTGTCATTCTCTGCATCCATCAACAACGACAAGGTCGGGGCTCTGTTCTTCAGTACGAAGGTAGAGAAATTCATCCCTCCCAAGAAAGGACGCAGCCACCTGCTGAGGATCATCAGGGAAGTCCTGGAGTTCAGGCCTCAGGAAAAGGGTACGGACATAGGGGAGGCTCTCAGGTATCTGACCAATGCGCTCAAGAAGAAATGTACGGCATTCCTTCTTTCCGACATGCTGGACATCGACCCGCAGACTTTCCGTCCGAGGTATGAGGACGCCCTGAAAGTGGCGGTCAACAGGCACGACATATCGGTGATCAATATCTACGACGAGAGGGACCGCACCATCCCCGATGTAGGGCTTCTGCCTGTCAGGGACAACGAGACGGACCGCATCGTCTATGTGGACACTTCCCGCCGCTCTGTCCGCGTGCAGTACGGGGAGTGGGCCAGGAAGGCATATACGGAGACTCTTCTGGTTCTGCGCAAGTACAAGGTGGATACGGTAAGTATCAGGACCGACCAGGACTATGTAAAGAGTCTGGTGGCACTGTTCCAGACGCGGGCATAAAAAGAAAAGTTATGAAGTACAGAATGTTGAACATACTGGCGACGGCAGTTTCGGCTGTGGTGCTCTCTGCCATGACGGCAGGGGCCCAGGAGATCGTCTCTGCCGGAGTCTCGAAGGATACGATCCTCATCGGGGATCATGTGGAGTGGACATCCAGGATAAAGCTGCCTGGCGGGATGTCCGTCAGGATAGATCCCATGTCGGACTATGTGGTGCCCGGAGTAGAGCTTCTCGGTGATTTTACCGTAGATACCGTAGACAGCGGCCGGGATTTTTCCACAGTGCGGACCCATGCCCTCATCACATCCTTCGACAGCGGCAGCTACGTGCTGCCCCCTCTGGTGGTGTATGTGTGCCGTGACGGAGAGGCGGTGGACACGCTGCGCCTTCCCGAGATTCCTCTGGAGGTGACGACTGTCCCCATCGACACTGCCACTTACCGGATCTATGATATCCGTCCCCAGTTCCGCTATCCTGTCACATTTGCCGAAGTGGCACCGTGGGTAGCGGGAGGCATAGTGCTTGCCGCCATAATAGTCGCCGTATTCAGGCTTGCTGCCAGGCGCCGGAAGAACCGTCCGATGTTCGGGAAGCCTGCGCCCCAGGATCCCCCGCACATTGTGGCCCTGCGCGACCTTGACCGTATCCGCGGGGAGAAACTGTGGCAGAGCGGCAACCAGAAGCAGTACTATACGGAGGTCACCGACACCCTCAGGGTCTATATGGAGAAGCGTTTCGGTATCAAGACGATAGAGCGTACTTCAGGAGAGATTCTGACAGACTTGTCCACCAAGGACGTACAGCCTTCGGACTACGAGGCTGTAAAGGAGCTGTTCGGGACGGCCGATCTCGTCAAGTTTGCCAAATATACCGCTTCCGAGCAGGAAAACGAAAATGCTGTTCCTGTGGCAGTCAGGTTTGTCAACGATACGTTCATGCAGGAGCTGGAGTCATCTGCCGGCAAGAGCAAGGAGGAAGGAGGGAAGGAAGATGAATAATATGTATTTTGAATATACGTGGGTACTGTGGTTCGAGTTCCTGCTCGTCCCGATGGCCGCGTGGTATGTCTGGAAGCAGGTGCGCCGCCGCCGTCCGTATGTGGCGATGTCCACTGCGGCTCCTTTCGGCAGTAACGGTGCCGGGGTGGCCGGTGTGCTGCGCCATCTGCCTGCCGTTCTCAGGATGATAGCCGTGGCCCTGCTCATTCTGGCCATAGCCAGACCCAAGACATCTTCCAATGTAAGCAGGACCGATACTGAAGGAATAGATATCGTGCTGGCTCTCGACGTCTCCACCAGTATGCTGGCCAGGGATTTCACGCCGGACCGCATAGAGGCGGCCAAGAACATCGCGATAGAGTTCATATCCCAGAGACTGTCGGACAGGATAGGAGTGGTGGTATTTGCAGGCGAAAGCTATACCCAGTCGCCGTTGACCACCGACAGGGCTACCCTCATCAACCTCATCAAGGAGATAGAGTGCGGCCTCATAGATGACGGTACTGCCATTGGAAACGGTCTTGCAAACGCCGTGGCGCGTCTGAAGGATTCGCAGGCCAAGAGCAGGGTCGTGATACTCCTTACCGACGGTGTCAACAACCGTGGCGAGATAGCGCCTCTGACTGCGGCCGAAATAGCCAAAAACTACGGAGTCCGTGTCTACACCATAGGTGTCGGAGCCATGGGTACGGCCCCGTATCCGGTGATGACTCCTTTCGGGGTCCAGATCCAGAACATCCCCGTGGAGATAGACGAGGACCTTCTGAAGCAGATCGCGGAGCAGACGGGAGGCTCCTATTTCCGGGCCACCGACAACACCAAGCTGCTGCAGATCTACGGAGAGATCAACCAGATGGAGAAGGTGAAGATAACAGTGGACTCCTTCCCTGTCTATACCGAAGAATTCGGCCGGTTTGCCGTCTGGGCCCTGGCCGCATTGTTGCTTGAGATTATTTTGAGACTTTTTGGAGCAAGGAGGATAGCATGATATATTTTGCACAAGTAGGGTATCTGCTGCTGATACTGCTGATACCCCTGATGTTCATTGCATACTGGCTGATGCGCCGTATCAGGAAGAAGCGCATAGCCCGTTTCGGCGATCCGGAGCTGGTGGACCGGCTTACGCCCGATGTCCCGAGACGAAAAGGGTGGATGAAGCTTACACTTATCTCCCTGGCCCTGCTGTTCTTTGCCGTAGGCATGTCGAGGCCCCAGCTGGGTGCGATTCTCAAGGAGAAGGAGATCAAGGGGGCTGAGATAATGGTCGTGCTCGATGTCTCCAATTCCATGCTGGCCCAGGATTATTCGCCCAACCGCCTGGAGAGGGCCAAACTGGCCATATCCAAGCTTGTCGACGGGCTCAAGGGGGACCGCATAGGCCTGATCATATTTGCAGGAGAGTCATTTGTCCAGTTGCCTATCACTTCCGACTATGTATCGGCCAAGATATTCCTCAATTCCATAACCACCGGGTCCGTTCCCGTGCAGGGAACAGCCATGGGCGAGGCCATCCGTACGGCGATCCGCAGCTTCACTTCAGAGAGTGAGCACAGCCGTGCCATTATCCTGATAACCGACGGGGAAAACCACGAGGACGATCCGGTCGCCGCAGCGCGGGATGCCGTGGAGATGGGAGCCAGGGTCTTCTGCATAGGAGTAGGCTCTCCCGAGGGCAAGCCCATTCCTATGGACGGGGACCTGCTCAAGGACAAGGACGGCAATATCGTGGTCACCCGTCTGGACGAGCAGACCCTCCGGGAAGTTGCTGCTGCAGGAGACGGGCTGTATGTGAGGGCCGGCAACACCGAGTTCGGTCTCAATCCGGTCATCGACGAGATCCGGACCCTGCAGGACAAGGAATTCCAGTCGGTGGTATTTGAAGAATATGACGAACAGTATATGTACTTTTTTGCGATAGCTTTGTTTTTCCTCCTGCTGGAGTTTTTCCTTTCGGATACCCGCAACCGCAGGAAGCTGTTCGGCGGCAGCGGCAGGACGGTGGCCGTTCTGGCGGCTTTGCTGGTGCTTTCGCCTGCTGTCCTCTCGGCACAGAGTGACCGTTCAGAGGTGCGCGCAGGCAACAGGGATTTCAAGAAAGGGCAGTACCGCGAGGCTGAGATAGAGTACAAGCGGGCACTGCTCAAGGATTCCGCATCCGTGACCGCCAGGTACAATCTGGGCAATGCCCTTTACAAGGCTTCCAGCTACAATGAGGCGGAACTGTATTTCAAGGGGCTAGGGGATACCCTGAAGAACCTTTCCAGGTCCAAGGCTTCGGATTACTTCCACAACAGCGGCAACCTGGCCCTGCAGCAGAAGAAATATCAGGAGGCTGTAGAGGCTTTCAAGGAGTCTCTGCGTCTGGAACCGGACAATTTCGAGACCAAGTCCAACCTGGCCTATGCCCAGAAGATGCTCAAGAACCAGCAGAACCAGCAGCAGAACCAGCAGAATCAGAACCAGAACAACCAGAACCAGGACCAGCAGGACCAGAATCAGGATCAGGATCAGAACAAGGATCAAAACCAGGACCGGAATAACGATCAGAACCAGGATCAGAACCAGCAGGACCAGCAGCAGAACCAGGACCAGCCGCAGATATCCCCTCAGGCTGCACAGCAGATGCTGCAGGCCATAGAGGACAAGGAGAAACAGACGCAGGACAAGGTCCGGAAGGCGAAGGCCCTGCAGCAGAAATCCAAAGAGAAGGAGAAAAATTGGTAAAATGATAAAGGGAAGAACATACATCAGATTCATCAGGAATGCCGCGGCCGCCTTGGCGGCAGTGTTGTGCGGGATTGCAGCGGCAGCCCAGAACAGTTTTACGGTAGATGTGCCGGCGGTGGTCTCTACCGGAGAAATATTCAGGATAGTATTTTCAGCTACATATGAGGACGGCCGGGTCTCGGATTTCACTCCTCCTGAATTCGGGGGAATGGAGGTACTGGCCGGGCCGATACCGTCGTCTTCCACCAGTTTCCAGAGCATCAACGGCCAGAGTTCCACGACCAGGACGCAGAGTTATACCTATACTGTGAGGATCGGGAAGGAAGGTAAGTATACTATCGGGCAGGCTTCGGTCAAGATCGGTAAGGAGACATGCCGTACTGAGCAGAAGACTGTTGAGGCAGTGAAGGGCGAAGTCCCGGACCAGAGCGGAAACGTTCCGGACAGGAACCGCAGTGCGAGGGAGGACCTGATGCTGCGCATGAGTGTAAGCAAGACATCGGCTGTCGTCGGGGAGCCTGTAACCGTCACTCTGAAGCTGTATGTTCTTTCTTCGGCGATAAGCGGGTTCGAGGATGTGCGTTTCCCGACCTTCGACGGGTTCTGGAGTCAGGAAACGGATGCCCCGCAGAATATACAGTTCGTGAGGGAAAACTACAACGGCAAGGTATACAATTCCGCATTGCTGCGGCGTTACATGTTGCTGCCTCAGCAGACGGGTGAGCTGACCATCGATCCGGCCGAGCTGGTATGCCTGCTTCAGGTGCGTGCCGAATCTTCCGGCCCGCGTTCCGTTTTCGACGATTTTTTCAGTGCCTACCAGACCATACGCAAGCGTGTGACAAGCAATCCGGTGACCATTAAAGTGTCTCCACTGCCTGCTGGTGCACCTTCTTCCTTTACGGGAGGGGTCGGCTCGTTTGAGATGACAGCCGGTTTCGGAGCGGACAGCGTATCTGCCCATGAGGCGACTTATCTCAGAGTGGCCGTCTCAGGCAGCGGCAACATCAATCTCGTGGATGCGCCGAAGGTCGCTCTCCCCGGAGATTTCGAGACTTACGATGTGCGCAAGACCGAGAACATCACTACTGGGGACGCCGGGGCCTCAGGTACTATCGTATTCGAATATCCGTTCATCCCCAGGGCTCCGGGAGTCTTCGAGGTGGATCCCGTTGAATTTACATATTACGATATAGCTTCCGGACGCTACCGTACCATGTCATCCGGACCGCTCACCATAAAGGTGGGAGAGGGCAAAGGTACAGATGCGGCCGTCATGCCGTCCGGTGTGGGCAAGCGTAGTGTAGAGAGCATAGGAAAGGACATCCGTTTCATATCCACTGAACCGAGGCTGAAGAAGGCCGGCAGGATGATGGTGGCTTCCCCTGCCATGTACGTTGTCCCCATACTCGTCGTGCTGGCGGCAGCTGCCGTGTGGATTCTGCTCGGCCGCAGTATGGCCCGCCGCAGCGATGTAGCCGGTACCCGCAACCGCAAGGCCCTGAAAGTGGCCCGTGCCCGTCTCAGGAATGCATCCTCTTTCCTCAGGCAAGGACTTTACAGTGCCTTCTACGAAGAGCTGCACAAGGCCATCCACGGTTATATCTCGGACAAGCTGATGCTGCCGGTTGCCGACCTGACCCGCGAGAGGATAGCGGAGGAACTGCGTTCCAGAGGAAAGGACGAGGCTGTGGTCAAAGAACTGAACGACATTCTGGATGCCTGCGAGTATGCCCGCTATGCCCCGTCATCCGGCTCGGAGGCTATGGCCGATATCTATGAACGGGCTGTGAAAGTTATATCCCAAATCGAAAGTTGAGTATGAACATGAAGACAAGAACGATGATTGCAGCACTGCTGCTGTCTGCCCTTGCAGCGGTTGCGGGCAGGGCGCAGGATGTGGACTCATTGTGGTCCTCTGCTGTGGAAGACTATACTGACGGGAATTATCAGGCGGCACTGGACGGATTCAGTGCCATTGAACAGGCAGGGTACGTATCGCCTGACCTGTACTACAATATGGGCAACTGCTGCTACAAGCTGGGACACCGGCTGGGCCAGTCCATCCTGTACTACGAGAAGGCCTTGAAACTGGACCCTTCGTATGAGGATGCCGCTGTCAATCTTGAGATTGCCCGGGAGTCTACCTTGGACAGGATTGACTCCGTGCCTGAGTTCATACTCATTACGTGGTTCCGGGAATTCAGGGATACCCTTTCATCCGATGCCTGGGCCTGGATAGCCCTGGCCCTCTTTCTGGCCGTCGCCGTCCTGGTACTGGCATTCCGTTTCGGCCGGTCTGCGGCATTGCGCAAGACGGCCTTTGCCCTCGCAGTGGCCGCCCTGCTGTTTACAGTGATGTCCGCGGTATTTGCCTTCAGTCTGTATTCTGCCGTCGAAGATTCCGGGCAGGCCATTGTTACAGTGCCGGTGAGCAGCGTCAAGAGCTCACCCGGCTCTACGGACCAGTCCCTCTTCATTCTGCATGAGGGTACCAAGGTCTCTGTGGTTGACCGCCTTGGGGACTGGTACCGCATAGAATTGTCGGACGGACGTCAGGGATGGATGGAAGGGAAGGATGTTGAAATCATTTAAACCTTATAGCTATGACACTTATCAAATCTATTTCCGGCATCAGGGGCACCATCGGGGGCTCTTGCGGAGAGGCGCTTACGCCACTCGACATCGTCAAATTCGTATCCGCTTACTCTTCCATGCTGCACCGCAGCAAGGGCGGCCGGCGCCTCAAGGTAGTGGTAGGCCGTGATGCCCGCATATCCGGTCCCATGGTGGACGAAATCGTCTGCGGGACCCTCAGGGCATGCGGCATTGATGTGGTCAATGCCGGTCTGGCATCTACCCCTACGGTGGAGATGGCAGTCATCTTCGAGAAGGCGGACGGAGGAATCATTCTGACTGCCTCCCACAATCCCAAGCAGTGGAATGCCCTCAAGCTGCTCAACGAGCACGGGGAATTCCTCAATGCCGCCGAGGGGGCCGAACTGGTGGAGATTGCAGAGCGCGAAGGTTTTGAGTACAGCGACGTCGATTCGCTGGGCTCTTATGTAGTGAAGGACTTTACAGATGCCCACATACAGGCCGTGCTTGCGCATCCTCTCGTGGATGTGGAAGGAATACGTGCACACGGATTCAAGGTAGTGCTGGATGCCGTCAATTCTGTAGGCGGAATCGTAATGCCCCGCCTGCTGGAGGCTCTGGGAGTACAGTGCGTCAGACTCAACTGTGAACCTACAGGACAGTTTGCCCACAATCCGGAGCCGCTTCCGTCCCATCTGGTGGACCTGTGCGCTACCGTGGCTGCGGAGAAGGCCGATCTCGGCATTGCAGTAGATCCCGATGTGGACCGTCTTGCACTGGTGTGCGAGGACGGGACATTCTTCGGGGAGGAGTACACCCTCGTATCGGTTGCAGACTACGTGCTGTCCGTCAAGCCGGGTCCTACGGTATCCAACCTGTCGTCGTCCAGGGCTCTGCGTGACGTGACGGAAGCCCATGGCTGTACCTACACTGCATCTGCGGTAGGAGAGGTCAACGTGACTACCGAGATGAAGCGTACGGGTGCCGTCATCGGAGGCGAGGGCAACGGAGGAGTCATAGTGCCCGATCTGCACTACGGACGCGACGCCCTTATCGGTACGGCCCTCTTCCTGAGTTCTCTGGTGAAGTCCGGAAAGAAGGTTACCGAAGTCAGGGCATCCCTGCCTCAGTATGTGATATCCAAAAACCGCATAGAACTTTCCGACCGTTCGCTCATCGAAAAGATACTTGGTGAGATCAAGAAACGTTATGCGTCGGAGCGTATAACCGACATCGACGGCGTCAAGATAGATTTCGACCGTGACAGGATGTGGGTACATCTGCGCAAGTCCAACACCGAGCCGATCATCCGCGTATATTCTGAGGCTGCCGACGAAGCTGCCGCCGAAAGGATAGCCGCAGAGGTAATCGGCATAGCCAGAGAGATAATAGGATAATATGTTTTCATTCAGAACCACACCTCTTGACAGGCAGGAAGATCTGGTGCTGCGACGGGGCAACCTGGCCGTACTGTGCAACCAGTCGGCCTGGGACCCCGAGCGTCAGGAATATCTGTTCGGAGAGCTCTACCGGAGCGGAAGGCTCCGCAAGGTGTTCTATCCGGCGGACGGCCTCTTCGGAGAGATTCTCCCCGACGGCCATGCCATGCCGTCAGAACAGCCCATGCCGTCAGATCAGCCCATGCAGGCGGGACAGTCCATGCAGGCAGTGCCGCCCTTGAGCCTTCAGCCCGGAGCAGGCAAGGTAGATTACGGGGATGCATTCGGCATGGCCGGATGCCGGTTTGTCCCGCTTCAGTCCGGACCTGATGGCGAATCTTCGCTTGATCCCTCAGTCTTGGAGGATGTGGATGCCCTTATAGTCGAGTATCAGGATACAGGCTCCCGTTACGATTCCATGACGGCGGTGCTTTATGACGTGTTCCAAATGATCCATCTGGGCGATCTTCCTGTGTCTGTGTATATACTTGACAGGGAGAATATCTGCGGCCGTCAGGTCGAGGGTACGCCCCTTTGTCCAGGTAGCTCGGTCGCTGCCGGCCTTGAAGGCATACCCCACCGTCACGGGCTGACCCTTGGGGAACTTGCCAACCTCTTCTATTCGGAGCTGGGGGCCAGATTCCCTCTTCATATCATTTCCTTTATGGTGCGTCCTGCCACGCAGTATCTCATGCCATGGAGCATTCCTCCCAGACCTGATGTTCCCGGACTGTTTACTTCCGGATTCTACTGCGGCATGGTCCTCCTTTCCGGCACTGACTTGAGCTGGGGAGAGGGTACGGCCCGGCCCTACGAGTTCATCGGGGCTCCTTACCTGAAGGACTGGATGCGGGATTGTGATCCAGAGACAGTCTCGGATGCAGGGGTATTCCTGCGCCGTACTGTTTTTACCCCTCGCTTCGGAAGATGGGCGGGACAGGCCTGCTACGGCATGCAGCTGCTTCCGCGCCCGGGGATTCCGTATCATTCGGTGGCCCATGCTCTGCGTATCCTGCGCGCCATGGTCTCCGACGGTGTACAGGTGGATGTGTTCATGCTGCCTGATGTTATAGGTGACGAGATACTCTACGGCTATGTGGGCGGATCCGTGGCATGGGAAGACATGAAGGAGCATATCAAGGTGGAGGAACAGAAATGGATCCGCAAGGCCCGCCGGTATATGCTCTATGATGACCAGCTCTCCCGCGTAAAGACGATAAAACTCTAAAATACAAGACAATGAACCAAAATAGAAAAGTGCTTAAGACCATTATCAAATGTTTGCCTCTCCTGCTGCTTGGCTCGTGCCGGGCATGGTCTCCGGCACCGGAAGCGGACATGCTCAAGTATGAACTTAAGGGAGATGTGGCATCCATGAAAAACACCGTCTACAAGCTGGATTCGACGGCTGACGGATACGTAGCTTCAGGGATAGAGGCATCAATGAACAATATCAGGGTAGAATTCGATACGGCCGGGAGGACAGCTGTCCTGGAACACTTCAACCGCAGCAACCAGCTTACAGCAAAGGAAGTATATAAGTACAACCAGGACGGGCAGCCTGTGTCGAAGACAGTTGTCCTGGATGACGGGACTGTCAAGGAAAGGACAGACTACAGTTACAGAAGGGGACGGCTCCAGTCCATAACCGTCACAGACGGCAAGGACAGTCTTGTCAAGCATGAGGACTACATATATTTCGGAAGAGACAGTGTGAAGTCCGAATTCTCGTTCAAGGGTGATACCGTGAGCGGATACAGGGTTACCAGATATGATTCCCTTGGACGCAATATAGGTTCCGTCACGTATTCTGCGAGGGACAACAGTGTCATAGGCCGGATGAGTATCATGTACGACTCGCTTGGCAGGAGAAAGTCAATAACTTCCGATGACATATTCTTCAAGAATCTGGAAAGCCGTATGAGCTACGGAGACAACGGTTTCTGCTCTGCGATGGAAATGGAGGGCAGGGGAGGCCGTGTGGAGATGCGGTATTCCTTCAAGACCGACACTGCCGGAAACTGGACCGAGCGTGTGACTTACCGGGACGGCTCTCCGGTCAGAGTGGAGGTGAGAGAGATCTCTTACCGCTGAGTGTCAGCACCGGATTGCAAAAGTTCATGACGGAAAATTTGCATGGAAAGGAAATTGTATATACTTTTGCCGTCCGAATATAAGGAAACTATTTTTAATAACAATACACAATGAAAAAAGGTATACATCCCGAATCCTACCGTCTTGTAGCTTTCAAGGATATGTCCAACGAGCACGTGTTCATCACCCGCTCCTGTGTCAACACCCGTGAGACCATCGATATAGAGGGCGTCACCTATCCTCTTGTAAAGGTCGAGATCTCCAACACATCCCATCCTTTCTATACAGGAAAGATGAAACTTGTCGACACAGCCGGCCGCGTGGACAAATTCTACCAGCGCTACAAGAGCCGCCAGAAGTAATCAGTACCGGAAGGTCAGACATTGCTTCTCAACAATATCACAGGAGGGTACCTCTAAGCCATTCAGATGGTCCGAAGGGTTTCCCTCCTTTTTTTACGGACAGTATTTCTCGAACCGGCATTTCTCCAACCGGTATTTATCTAGCCGGTATCTCATGAACCGGCATTTCACTGACCTGTATCTCACGGCAGGCCATACTTCAGGCCATACATCATACATGAGGGCCTTCGCCACCCCATCAATATTCTTCGCGGAACGGTATTTTAGGGCACCCGGCCTGCATCGCTCCATCCACACCGCCCTCGCTCCGTACATATCGCCAATGCTCCGTCCACACCGCCCACTATTCCGCCTTTTGTGGGCGTTGTGACAGCGCCCGGGAACGGCGGCCCCGTCCAGAAGTGTCTCCCGCAGTACCTGGCCTGCATAGCTCGGTCCACACCGCCCACTATTCCGCCTTTTGTGGGCGTTGTGGCAGCGCCCGGGAACGGCAGTCCCGTCCAGAAGGGCCTCTCGGAGCACCCGGCCTGCATTGCTTCGTCCACACCGCCCTCGCTCCGTACATATCGCCAATGCTCCGTCCACACCGCCCACTATTCCGCCTTTTGTGGGCGTTGTGACAGCGCCCGGGAACGGCGGCCCCGTCCAGAAGTGTCTCCCGCAGTACCTGGCCTGCATAGCTCGGTCCACACCGCCCACTATTCCGCCTTTTGTGGGCGTTGTGGCAGCGCCCTGGAACGGCAGTCCCGTCCACAATGGCCTCTCGCAGTACCCGGCCAGCATCGCGCCGTCCACACCGCCCACTATTCGGCCTTTTGTGGGCGGTGTGGCAGTACCGCGGGCATTGCCACTCGTGGGGTGGCACATTCCCACAGGCTACCGGGCGCAGATAGAAGTGGTTTCGGTCAGAACCGCTATCCTAACATTGCGCTCATTCGGGCTCTTGTTTGCAATTTATTGGTTCACAGAGTGTTATGCCAAGGTGTCCGATTTGCGTCCATGTTAGGATGGCTGAAAAACCGCCAAAAGAGGCCGTTCCGCACTATCCTAACATTGCGATCATTCGGGCCCTTATTTGCAATTTACTGGTTCACAGAGTGTTATGCCAAAGTGCCCGATTTGCGTCCATGTTAGGATGGCAGAAAAACCGCCAAAAGGGGCCGTTTCGCGCTATCCTAACATTGCGCTCATTCGGATCCTTGTCTTCAATACATTGGCCCACAGAGTATTACGTCAAGGCGGCTGATTTGTAGCCATGTTAGGATGGCAGAAAAATCGCCGGAAGAGGCCTGTCCGCACTATCCTAACATTGCGCTCTTTCGGGCCCTTGTTCGCAATACATTGGTCCACAGAGTATTACGTTAAAGCGGCCGATTTGCAGCCATGTTAGGATGACTGAAAACCGCCAAAGCGGTCCGGTCCGCACTATCCTAACATTGCGCTCTTTCGGGTCCTCGTTCGCAATGCGTTGTTCCACAGAGTATTACGTCAAGGCGGCCGATCTGCAGCCATGTTGGGATGGCTTTTGCCGTCCGTCTTTCCTCCAGGCAGGTGAACCGAATTTGAAGAATTCCGTGACACGTGACGGTATGCGATGTCAACCAAAAACAGGTATAGGGCAACTTTTTTCAGGAAACCACACCTTCCAACGCGGTAGAGGGGACACTCCTTCGGGAGACCCATGCAGGACAACCGCCCGGATTTCATATTCCCTCCTTCTTCCGCAGGTGAACGGAAAATGCGGAAAATGGTTCACCTGCGCAGGCGGTGCAGGTGGTGCAGGTGGTGCAGACGGTGCAGGTGATGCAGGTGATGCAGGCGGTGCAGGTGGTGCAGGTGATGCAGGTGATGCAGGCCACCTTGGACTTTGGCCTCTTGTTGTTTATTCAGGAGATGATGTTCCTGCCACGAAGTCTTTTTCGATACGCAGCTCGGCGCAGACAGTGAGGTTGCCGATGGATTCCAAGGTAAGGTAGACGAAGCGGTTGTCTATGCGTGTTACGCGGCCGGTGCGTCTTTCGAACGGGCCGCCCAGGATTTGTACCATGTCGCCCTCGGAAATGATGCGGCTGCTGTCAAGAAGCAAGAGGAATTTTCGGATTTCCTCAATCTCCCTGTCCTTTACGACAGCAGGGTCACCGCAATAGTAGACAGGACAAGCGACACCTTCCGTAGCGGCATATTTGGAGAGCTGTGCCCTCGTGCAGTGTATGAAGATGTATGAGCGGTAAAGAGGCACCTCTACCGTTTTGATCCTGTCAGACCATTTCCGTTTTTCAATGTATAAAGGAAGGAAAACTTCCGCGCCCATGAGCGCAAGCCTGCGCTCCACGGCTTTTTCGGCCCTGGAGGCTGTATACAGTACATACCATTTGGGAGACTGTGGCTTGGGTGCCTTCGGTGCGGAAGTTTCCTGGCTCATTTCAGTTCCGGTATTAGGGTTCGGAATTTGCGCATACCGGATGTAGCTACATCCTGGATCTGCGTGTAGTATCTGTAATCCAAATGTATAGGCTTGGGGTCTATCAGGAATAGAGGGACACCGTTGCGTATGTAGTTTACAAGGCCTGCCGCCGGATAGACGACAAGCGATGTTCCTATCACCAGCAGGATGTCGCATTCCGATACGACTTCTGCAGCCTTCCCGATCATCGGTACCGGCTCTCCGAACCATACGATATCCGGACGGAGCTGTTCGCCCCGGCTGTCCCGGTCACCTGGACGGATGTCGTTGTACCCTATGTCATAGACCGGCTGAGGCGATTTTTCGCCCCTCGCCTTAGTTATCTCTCCGTGGAGGTGGATTACTTTTGAGGATCCGGCCCTTTCGTGCAGGTTGTCTATGTTCTGGGTTATGACAGTGACGTCGAAGTCTTTCTCCAGAGAGGCTATTATGCGGTGAGCTTCATTGGGCTGCCTGTCCTTTATGTCCCTGCGGCGGGCATTGTAGAAATCCAGCACCAGCGCGGGATTGCGGTACCAGCCCTCGATGGAGGCAACTTCCTCCACCGGGTACTGTTCCCACATCCCGTCGGAATCACGGAAAGTGTTGATTCCGCTTTCCTTGCTCACTCCTGCTCCGGAGAGTACTGCCAGTTTTTTCATACAGTATAATGTGTGTTTAGTGTTTTGCCTGTTTTGAAGTAGAACCTGTCCAGCCATACCCTGAACATGGGATCAATGATTCTGGGAGCGTCCTGGGCATTGAATACTATTACCTCTTTTTTGGTTAAGGCTTCCTTGATCCGGTGGACGTTGGCCGAGGAGTTGAGGCGGTATTTCGCAATCACGTCTGTGGCACTCACTTTGGTGACTCCGTCGAAGATGGCCCTGAGCAGATATACCTGATAGCGGCTCAGGCCTTCAGTGATTTCCTGAAAGCGTGTGGCGTGGGTATACAGAATGGTGTCGACCGCCTCGTTGAGCAGTGCATCGGACAGGTATCCTTTGGTAAGGTTGAAGCAGCTGTTGGCTATCTGCCATATATACCACGGGTGTCCGTCGGCGAGATTGTAGATGTATTCTGTCTGGGCCGGTTCTATTACCCGGCCGACTCTCTTGAATGTCTTGATAATATGGTCAGAGAACACCTTCTCGTCAATAGGAGACAGCATTATCCTGTCGTAGAGACGGTAGAAGAACTTTCTCTCTTCAAAGATATATTTCATGGCGTTGACTCCTGAACCCGAGATTATGTATACGGGTGATTCAGGCGTCTGCCATTCCTTTTCCATACTGTGCAGCAGTCTTTCCCATCCGTTGAGGCGCAGTACATTCTGGAATTCTTCTATTAGAATGACCGGCTTCGGTTGGGGGGGCAGGGATTGGATGCGGTACAATTGTTGCAGGAAATCATCAGTGTCGACTGTACTTAGCAGGCTGATGCGTGTGAAGTGGTACCCGGGGTTATTCTCGAATTGGTTAAGGGCCATGTTGATCAGAGAATTTTTTCCGGTGCGGGGAGGCTCGTAGATGACGGCATGTCTGCCATCTGCGATAATGGATACGAGTTGGCTTACGTCTTTCTTTCTGGAAAGAAAGTCGTTACCAGAAGCGATGGTGTTGTGTGTAAATGGGGATTCCATGTGTCATCTTGTTTTTCGCGGGAGCAAATTTATGAAAAAAAGTAATTTTTTTAATTTTAATTTGTAAAAAATATCCGGATGTATTAATTTTGCAGTCCGAAAAACAAGGATATAGGTTGTTAAGCTATTGGATAAGAGTCATTTATACATATAATGACCGCTTACTGCCGTTAACTATTAAACAGATTTAAGTAAATGTACGCAATTGTAGACATTGCAGGACAGCAATTCAAAGTGGAGAAAGGCAAGAAGATCTTCGTCAACCGTCTTGAAGGTGACAAAGGAGCTTCCCTGGATTTCTCCAAAGTACTTCTGACCGATGACAACGGATCTGTCAAGGTCGGGACTCCATATGTTGACGGAGTCAATGTAAAGGCCACAATCGTGGATCATGTAAAGGCTGACAAGGTTCTTGTCTTCAAGAAAAGACGCCGTAAAGGCTATCAGAAGCTGAACGGTCACCGCCAGTGTTTAACAGAGATTCTCATTGAAGAGATCGCTTAATTAATAGGAGGAAATACTTATGGCTCACAAAAAAGGTGTCGGTAGTTCTAAGAACGGTCGTGAATCACATAGCAAACGACTTGGACTGAAGCTGTTCGGTGGCCAGATGGCCAAAGCGGGCAATATTCTGGTGCGTCAGAGAGGTACAGTCCACTATCCTGGAAAGAATGTCGGTATGGGTAAGGACCATACCCTGTATGCACTTGTAGACGGAGTCGTTTCCTTCCGCAAGACCAGGGAAAACCGCTCGTACGTTTCCGTTATCCCGCCTGCGGCAGAATAGTGACATACGATTGAAAAATATGAAAACCTCACTTTCCCGTGAGGTTTTTTTTTATCCATTGACAACCCAAATGTTCGAAATATGAGTAAGTCGTTTATTTTAAGTGTGATTGCATCCATGCTGCTTTGGACAGGGTGCAGTCTGGGACCGGCATTTCCCGAGGAGAACGGACAGCCGGCAATAGTTTTTACTGATGTTGTAGGTAACCAGATGGTGTTTCCGGGAGAAGGTAGCCCTGCTGCTTTGCAGTATACGATTGAAAATCCGGTGGGCGGAGGCATCGTGAAAGCCACGGCCGACAAGGATTGGGTGGCGGATATCAGTTACGGGGATCCCGGTGTCGTAGCCTTCAATGTCCTGGCAAGTGACGAAGAAGAATCAAGGAATGCGATACTTACTCTTACCTACGAATGGGCGGATGGCTCGATTGAAGCCCAGGTCAATATCGTCCAGACCGGGCGGACCGTATTTTTCGATATCGAGGTTCCGGAGGATGAGGTGACTTGTGCCACTGCCAGGGTCATAACCAGGTGTCTGGGAGATCAGCGTTGGTTCGACGGTCTCATGCAGAGCTCTCTGGTGACCGGAGGCCAGGATCTGGCCGGAATGATTCAGGAAGATTTCAAGGCTCTGGTGGACAGGTATGCCGAGTTGGGATACAGCGTTGATGACATTCTGTACACTTCGGACTATGTAGACGATTATGTGTGGACCGGCCTTTCCTCCAGCACTGCGTACACTCCGTATGCTTTCGGAATGGATCTGGAATGCAATTTCACAACGGACATATTCCTGGGCCCGGAGTTTACCACTTCAGAGATAGTCATGACTGACCTGACATTTGTACTGGAGGTAGAGCCTAAGCAGACAAGCGCCTTGCTTGGCATTACTCCTTCGGACCAGAGTGCCGTGTACTTTGCGACCGTAATCGGAGACTCTTTCTACGAAGCCGGCTATTCCGACGAGGAGATTATGGCGTACCTTTGCAATACGTACGGTGCAGATCTTGAGACATATGCCCAGACAGGTACGGTCAATGGCCTGGAAGTAAGCGGCATGACTCCTGGAACCCACTATACGGCAGTGGCCTTCGGCATAGACCTGGATTCGTACATGTACAATTCGGAGATGGCGGAGACCGGATTCTATACTGCAGGAGCCGGTGAGACCGGTGCTTATGCGACCGGAAACATGGACCACTACTGGCTCGTTTCGGACCTGCTGGAGTACAATCCGGAGTATGGGAATGTATTCACGGCCGGTGAAGACAACCCCCTGCTTTCGGCTGTTGTCCTGGATCTGAACGATGAGGCCGTAGGGGCATATTATTCTTCATGGATCGGGGATGTCTCGGGCATGGGGGACTTCCTGTTCGATGCTACGGTGAACGGGAGTTTCTATGCTGAAGGGGAAGGATGTGTGAGTCTTTTCTATACCAATTTCGAGGCTCCTACCACTCTTACGGTCGTGGCTGTTGATGCCGACGGCAATTTCGGGGATATGTATGTGGAAGTGGTCCAGAGGACAGAGGGCGGGGTCTCCAAGGATTTTGCCCTTTTCGACGAGTACTATGCGCAGATGAGTGCGTTTTCCCTTTCCGGAGCACGCAGCCTCAGGGTCCCCGAATGTCCTTCCCATGCCCTGACGGCATGTTCCGCACCCTCCGGATGTGGAGTGTCCGGTGAAAGGATGCGTGTAAGGTAATGTCCGTTGAGCCTGGAAGGTTTGCTACGCAGTGCATCACGTTACGACAAGTTTATTATATTTGCACCTGTTTTTAAATCCAATAAGAGATGTTGACTCTGAAACTTTTGAGGGAACAGCCCGAATTTGTAGTAGAGAGGCTGGCAGTCAAGAATTTTGATGCCTCCAGAATAGTGGCTCAGATACTTGAGCAGGACGCCAGGCGCAGGGCCTGCCAGACTGATCTGGACGCCGCCCTGGCGGTACAGAAAACCAAAGCCAAGGAGATTGGCAAATTAATGCAGCAGGGACTGAAGGATGAGGCGGAGGCAGCCAAGAGGGAAGTGGCCGAGATGAAGGAAAAATCCAGGAAACTGGAGGAGGAGATGGATGAGTGCCAGAAGAAGCAGAACGAACTGCTGGTACTGCTTCCCAACCTGCCTGACAAAATAGTGCCGGCAGGCAAGAATGCCGATGACAATGTGGTCGTACGCATGGGGGGCGAGATGCCTGATCTTCCCGAAAACGCCCTTCCCCACTGGGAACTGGCTTCAAAGTATGATATCATAGATTTCGATTTGGGAGTAAAGCTGACCGGAGCAGGGTTCCCTGTCTACAAGGGCAAGGGTGCGAAGCTTCAGAGGGCACTCATCCAGTATTTCCTTGATTTCAATACCAAGGCCGGATATCTGGAGATAGAGCCTCCGATCATGGTCAACGAAGCCTCAGGTTTCGGTACCGGACAGCTTCCGGACAAGGAGGGCCAGATGTATTTTGCTTCCCAGGACAAGTTCTATCTTGTACCTACTGCCGAAGTGCCCGTCACCAACATATACCGTGACGTCATCCTGTCGGAATCCGATTTCCCTGTGAAGATGACAGCATATACGCCATGCTTCCGCCGCGAGGCAGGATCCTACGGAAAGGATGTCCGCGGACTTAACCGCCTGCATCAGTTCGACAAGGTGGAAATAGTCCAGCTGGCTCTGCCCGAGGCATCCGAACGCGCTCTCAATGACATGGTACTCCATGTGGAGAGACTGGTCAATTCGCTTGACCTGCCGTACAGGATAGTCCGTCTGTGCGGAGGGGACATGAGTTTTACCTCAGCCATTACCTACGATTTCGAGGTGTATTCCGCAGCGCAGAAGAGGTGGCTGGAAGTCAGCTCAGTATCCAATTTCAAGTCATATCAGGCCAACCGCCTCAAACTCCGCTACAAGGACTCCGAGGGCAAGATGAACCTTGCCCATACCCTAAACGGAAGTTCCCTGGCACTGCCCCGTATCGTGGCCGCGCTGCTTGAGAACAACCAGACCCCTGACGGTATCATGATACCTAAGGTGCTGCACGAGTATACCAAGTTCTTCCGTATCGACTGAGACTGCGGATGGACGGAAAGCAGAGAGTCATATTGGGAATTGACCCCGGAACCATGATTTTAGGTTACGGGGTCATTCTTGTAGACAGACGCAAGGTCCATTTTGTGGACATGGGAGTACTGGACCTGAGAAAAGAAAAGGATCATTTCGCGAAGCTCAATACAATCTTCACCGAAGTGAGCGCTCTCATAAGGCGTTACTCTCCTGACGATGTCACCGTCGAGGCTCCGTTCTACGGCAAGAACCCTCAGGTCATGCTCAAGCTCGGAAGGGCCCAGGGGGCGGCCATTTCGGCAGCCATCGCAGGAGGCCTGCCTATTTTCGAGTATGCCCCGCGCAAGGTCAAGATGGCCGTTACAGGTCAGGGCGGCGCTTCCAAAGAACAGGTGGCGCTGATTCTGTCGAGGACTCTCGGCGTAGATCTGCAGCCTGGGTTTCTGGATGCTACAGATGCTCTGGCAATAGCCATGTGCCATTTTTACCAGCTTGTAAATCCTCTTGCCGACACGGACAGCTCGACCGATTGGAAAAAATTCATAAAATCCCACCCGGACAGGGTAAAATAAACTGACCCAGATTAAACTATCGCCACGCATATTTGTCAAACTAACGTTTAAAAAAGATTCCAAAACTTTAAAAAGGCGATGACATACAGACGCATTTTACCGGTTCTCCTCCTCGTGTTCCTTTCGGCGTGGGGGCTTTCGGCTCAACAGAAAGGGAACAGTTCGCTAAAGGTCAAGCTCACGGACTCATTGTCCAACGAACCTGTTTCGTATGCTACGATATACGTATCGAAGGACGGCGGTATCAAAGGTGCATATTATGCGATGACTGACGGGAACGGGGTCGGGGTCATTTCCAATGTCCCTGCGGGCAAATACATCTTCGTTGCCGAGCTTACCGGATATTTCCGTCTCATTCACAATGTGGAGCTGAAGGATGGCTCCAACGATATCGGGGAGATGCTGATGAACGAGGACATCACGATGCTGAACGAGGTAGTGGTGACGGCAGTCGGCAATCAGATGGTGGTCAAAAAGGATACCATCGAGTATACAGCCCAGCTCTTCAAGACCAATGACAATGATGTCCTGGAAGAACTTCTGAAGAAATTGCCGGGAGTGGAGGTGGACAGCGACGGAAACATTACATCAGAAGGTGAGACCATCACCAAAATCATGATAGACGGAAAGGAATTTTTCCTGGACGACCCGTCCCTGGCATCCAAGAACATACCCGCAAATATCATCAATAAGGTCAAGATAGTCAACAAGAAGTCGGATCAGGCCGAATTTACCGGAATAGACGACGGGGAGGAAGAAAAAGTCATAGACCTGAGCATCAAGCCCGGCCTGCTGCAGGCGTGGTTCGGGAATGTGACGGCAGGTGGCGGACATGACCTTCAGACCGAAGAGCATGCTGCCAGGTACCAGGCATCCGGAATGTTGGGCAGGTTTACGGAGGATAGCCAGATAAGTGTGATACTCAACGGAAACAACACCAACAACCGTGGATTCAACGATATGGCCAGTGAGATGGGAGGTGGCATGAGAGGCCGCGGTTTCGGCGGCAACAGAGGCGGTATCACCACTTCCTGGATGGCCGGTCTCAATGCCAATATGAACATCGGCGGAGACAAGGACAGGGAACTTGGGGGCAACTACCTATACAACGGTTCTATCCGTGATGTCGAGGAGCGCAGCAGCCGCACGACGTTCCTCAACGACAGTGTCAGCCAGTACACCTCCAACAAAGATGTCAGCCGCTTCTTCAGTGACGGCCACCGTGGAGGGCTGGAGCTTGACTACAAGTTCAACGACAAGACCTCCATCCTCTTCAGGCCGCGGTTCAATTACGGAACCACGAGATATGAGGAGAACAGCGAGTACAGTACTGAAAATTCCAGCACCGGAAAGGTAAATGACGGTGTCAGCACATCCAACTCGGAGGGTACATCCTGGAGGACAAACGGACGTATTCTCTACCGTCAGAAGGTAGGGGAGAAGGCTGGCCGTACCATTTCCCTCAATGTGGATTATTCCATATCGAACAATGATTACTCAGGAACCAATTATTCCCTGACTAATACCTATGCAGACGGTCAGCCGAACGGAACCGATCTGATCAACCAGAGATATACGCAGGTAGAGAAAAGCTATTCGACGTCGGCGGATTTCACCTACACCGAGCCCCTTGGCAAGAATTTCTTCCTGCTGGGGTCCTACCGTTTCAGCTGGAGCAGGAATGAGAGCGAGAAGGATACCAGGGACATTCTGGAAGACGGAACAGTAAGCGACCAGCTCGACTCTACCTACTCTTCGCGTATGGCCAATACGTTCCTGCGTCACAGGATGCAGATCAGCTTCATGAAGCAGGAAGAGAAGTACAATCTGCAGTTGGGTGTCAACGCGCAGCCTTCAACGACCATAACCGTCGATGAATTCAATCCGGCAAGGAATGTAAACTATACAGTCTGGAACTTTGCGCCTTCGGCACGTTTCGACTACGATTTCTCCAAGAATCAGTTTATGCGCATCAATTACTGGGGAAACACCTCCCAGCCCTCGATCAATCAGTTGATGCCTGTACCGGACAACTCCGACCCTCTGTACGTTTCAGTCGGTAACATGAGTCTTCGCCCTGAGTTCCAGAACCGTTTCCGTCTCCATTACAGCTATACCGATATGGAGACCTACTCCACCTATTCGGTCATGGGAGGATTCAATTTTACCAAGGACGACATAATCAATGCCAGCTGGTATGATGCGACCGGAACCCAGTATACCGTACCTGTCAATTCCGACCGTCCGACACTGGGGGGTAACATCATGCTGATGACCAACTCGCAGTTCGGCAAGTCAGGCTTCTCTCTGATGTCTTTTACGCGCGGGTCGGTGACCAGCACGCTTTCCTATACCGGCGACAATCCGGAGGCTACTACATTCGAGGAGATCAGGGACTATCTTGTCGGCGGACGTACGACGACCATGTCCCTCACTGAAAACCTGACATTTGTATTCAGGAACGATTATCTTGAGACCAGGCTTGGTGCCAGTGCTTCATACAACAAGGCGTGGTACGAGATAGCAGCCCAGGCTCGTGCCGACACATGGGACAATTCGGTCTTTGCAGAAGTCAATGCGACCCTTCCGTGGGGTATGGAGATAGGTTCCGATGCACGTTACAACTACTACATCGGGTATGAACAGGGATTCGGGGAGCCTGTGCTGACATGGAACGCCGAGATATCCCAGCTTTTCCTCAAGGACAAGATGACACTGCGTTTCAAGGTTTACGACATACTGAACCAGGCCAAGAACAACTACCGTACGACCACGGACAACTACGTGGAAGATACTTACAACAATACACTGGGGCAGTACTTCATCATTTCCCTGGTATACCGTTTCGGCAACTTCAACAAGATGATGGGTGGAGGACGTGGCCCCGGTGGACCGAGACCTCCCCACAGGTAGTATCCTGTCAGTCTGTGCGGGAACCGGTGAAGTTCCTGAATCTGGCTATAAGATTTTTCATGTCGTCGGGCAGTTCGCTCCCGACGACTATTTTTTTGTGTGTACGCGGGTGGATGAAACCGATGGTGCCGGCATGCAGGGCCTGGCGGGGAAGCACCTCGAAGCAGTTGTCTATGAACTGGCGGTAGCGCGAATACAGAGTGCCTTTGAGGATGCGGTCGCCTCCGTATGTGGAGTCGTTGAACAGGGGGTGACCGATATGGTTCATGTGTACGCGGATCTGGTGGGTGCGTCCTGTCTCCAGACTGCACTCGATCACAGTCACGTACCCCAGGCGCTCAATCACCCTCCAGTGGGTGACGGCGTGTTTACCGGTGCCGTCTTCCACGACCTTGAACCTTATGCGGTTGGCCGGGTCCCGTCCGATGTCTCCGGTTACCGTGCCGGAGTCCTGCTCCATGTCACCCCAGACGATGGCGGTGTATTTCCGCTCGATGGAGTGGACGAAGAACTGGCGGGCCAGGTAGACCTGGGCCTCATCATTCTTGGCAATCAGCAGAGTCCCGGACGTGTCCTTGTCTATGCGGTGAACGAGGATGCCCATCCGGTCATCCTTGGCGTCAGGACCCTGGCTGCGTCCGAGATACCATGCCAGTCCGTTCAGCAGTGTGCCGGTGTAGTGTCCGCAGCCCGGGTGTACGACCAGACCTGCCGGCTTGTTGATTACCAACACGTCTTCATCCTCGTAGCGGATGTCGAGATCCATCTTTTCGGGCAGGATTTCATAGCCTCTGCGGCGGTATGGCAGATAGATACGGATGTCGTCAAGTGGCTTGACCCTGTAGTTGGACTTGACAGGACTGTCTCCTACATATACGTAGCCGGCATCTATTGCCTGCTGAATGCGGTTGCGGGAGGCTCCCATGATGTGGGCTGTCAGGAACTTGTCTACCCGCAGCAGACTCTGTCCCTTGTCCACGGTCACGTGATAGTGCTCGAAGAGCCCCTGGTCGTTCTCTTCGTCAGGATTGTCCTCATCACTCTGGGTGATGTCCTCCTCTATAGGGTCAGGCATGGGAATCGGTTTGTCAGAGAACGGCATCGGTACTGTCTGTTTCCTCCTCCTGTACGGGGATGCGTGAAATGTCTTTGGAAAGGTACAGCGTTACGGATTGGCCTCTGCGGACGCTTATGGAGTCGGATGCAGGAGGATACTGTCCGTAGACATAGGCTTCGAGCGAATCGGCATATGTGGTGACTGTGCTGTCAAACTCGCTCCGCCATATATTGAGTGAGTTGTCGTGGAGCAGTTCCGTGGCCATCATGTAGCGGTAGCCTATGACGTTGGGTACGAATGTCGTGCTGTCTGCAGGGTTGAGTCCGAGAACCAGATCTATCCCTGTTCCGCTGTCTATTCTTGTGCCCGGCTCGATGTCCTGCCCGTTGAGCTGCTGTGCCAGTACATTGTTTGTGGCCATGTCGTTGACATATATCAGACGCCCTATCCTGAGTCCGTTGGATACCAGTTCCGTCCTGGCCTGCCTGAGGGAGAATCCTATCAGTGACGGCATTGTGGACTGTCTTGGAACCACGGAATTGATGACAAGCAGTATGCGCCTGTTTTTCTTTACTTTGCTGCCAGGTTCGGGATTCTGCCTGGATATGGCTCCTCTTTCCAGTCCCCTGATGTACACCGAATCGGTGACTTCCAGCCTCAGATTGTACTTTTCGACTGCCGCTGCCGCCTCTTCAAGGTTCATGCCGGTGAGGTCTGGTACGGCGAGTTCCTGATTGTGCCTTGTTATGAGCTTGAGGGACAGTGATATGATGATGTAGCCCACTGCCAGTATGCCGATGATGAGCAGAATGTTCTTGGTGAGAGAATACCTGAATGGTTTGCTGAACAATTTTTTCATGACGCAAATATAGTGAAACTCGCCCGATTTCGGATGGATTTAGGAAGAATAATGTAAACTATTGGGCTTTCAGGGAGATACGCAGCATTA
>CALVDF010000024.1 GCA_944326245.1 uncultured Bacteroidales bacterium | reverse complement strand
CCACACCGCCCACTATTCGGCACTTTGTGGGCGTTGTGGCAGCACCCGGGAATAGCAGTCGCGTCCAGGAGTGCCTCTCGCAGTACCTGGCCGCCATCGTTCCGTCCACACCGCCCACTATTCCGCCTTTTGTGGGCGGTGTGGCAATGCCGCGGGCATTGCCACTCGTGGGGTGGCACATCCCACAGGCTACCGGGCGCAGAAAGAAGCGGTTTCGGTCAGAACCGCTATCCTAACATTGCACTTATTCTGGCTCTTGTTCACAATGTGTTGGTCCACAGGGTGTTACGTCGAGGTGCCCGATTTGCGTCCATGTTAGGATGGCTGAAAAACCATCAAAACTGGCCGTTTCGCGCTATCCTAACATTGCACTTATTCTGGCTCTTGTCTGCAATATGTTGGGCCATAGGGTGTTATGCAGAGGAATCCAATTTGTCTCCATGTTAGGATGCTTGAAAAACCGCCAAAACGGGCCGTTTCGTGCTATCCTAACATTGCAATCATTCGGGCCCTTGTTTACAATCCGCTGGTTAATAGAACATTATGCTAAAGCGGCCAATCTGAGGCCATGTTAGGATGCACAATACCGCACGACTTTCCTCTTGGAAGGTGCCGACGATATGCCCAAACCGTCACCACCTTCCAGCGCGGTAGGGGGGCTCCCTCAAGCGACGGGCGCATGCAGGCCATCCTATCCGTCCTCCCTCTTCCGCAGGTGAACCGAAAACGCGGAAAATGGTTCACCTGCGCAGCGGTGATGCAGGCGGTTCAGGCGGTTCAGGTGATGCCGGTGATGCAGGCGATGGTGCCGGTGGTGCAGAAAGTGGTGCAAAATGGTGGTGCTTGTGCAATTCTTATTAACTTTGTGGGACTGATACATCACTAAAAAATTCGATAAATGAAAGTAAGCACTACCGCCAAATCCATCTGCGCGGCCCTTATCGGGACCGCTGCGGTCGCAGGAGTGTCGTCCTGCGGAGGGAATCAGACAGAATCGCCTATGAAACAGAAAGTTGAGGAGTATGCACCTTTTGAGTTGTCGTCACCGCTGGCAGCTCAGTTAAGTGACAGCGAAAAGCAGATCGTCGAGCTGTTCTTCCAGATAGGAAAGATTGCAGACGACCTTTTCTGGCAGCAGACATTCGGGGACAAGAGTCTTGTGGATACCATCTCCGATCCTTATGCAAAACAGTTTGCGTATATCAATTACGGCCCGTGGGACCGTCTGGACGACAACAAGCCGTTCATTAGCGGATACGGCGAGAAGCCCGACGTATGCACATATTATCCGGCCGACATCACTCTGGAGGAGTTCAATGCGTTTGACGACCCGAACAAGTCTTCCTGGTACACGGTTATCCGCCGCGATGAAAACGGCAAGCTCAAGACCGTATGGTACCATGACGAGTATGCCGGGCAGGTAGAGCAGATGTGTGCGCTGATGCAGCAGGCTGCCGACCTGGCGGAGGATCCGGGTCTGAAAAACTACCTTCTCAAACGCATCGATGCTTTCAGGACAGACGAGTACCTGGCCAGTGATCTGGCATGGATGGACATGAAGGACAGCAAGATAGATTTCGTTATCGGCCCTATCGAGAGCTATGACGACAAGTTCCAGGAGACCAAGACATCCTACGAGTCGTTCATTCTCCTCAAGGATACCGAGCGCAGCAAGGACCTGGCCAAGTTCGTGGCCATGCTTCCCCAGCTGCAGAAGGAGCTTCCCTGCAAGCCCGAGTACAAGACTTTCGTGCCCGGAACTTCTTCGGATCTCAATGTATATGATGTAGTGTACTATGCCGGAGACTGCAATGCCGGCAGCAAGACGATTGCCATCAATCTGCCCAACGACGAGCGCGTACATGCCATGAAGGGTACCCGCCGTCTCCAGCTGCGCAACTCGATGCAGGCCAAGTTCGACAAGATTCTTCTGCCTATCGGCGAGCTTATCCTTGCTCCGGAAGCCCACGAGCACCTGAAATTCGACGCTTTCTTCTGGAACGTCACCTTCCATGAAGTGGCACACGGACTGGGTATCAAGGAGACCATCAACGGCAAGGGCAGCGTGGACGCAGCCATGGGCACTGAGAAGACATCCTGGGAAGAGGCCAAGGCCGACATTCTCGGACTCTTCATGGTATGCCGTCTGATCGAGATGGGCGAGATTACAAACATCACGGTGGAGGATGCCATCACTACCTATATCGCCGGAATCCTCCGTTCGGTGCGTTTCGGTGCGGCCTCTTCGCACGGAAAGGCCAATATGATGTGCTTCAATTTCATGGAGCAGCAGGGTGCTTTCTCCCGCAATGAGGAAGGTCTCTATGTCATCGACTTCGACAAGTCCAAGGCTGCCATCAACGCCTGGGCTGATCTTATCCTGACAACCCAGGGCAATGGAGATGTGGTATTTGCAACCGAATTCCGTGAGAAGAACGGAGGCATCACCCCTGCCCTCCAGGCCGATCTCGACCGTATCAATGCCGCCGGCATTCCCAAGGACATCCAGTTCATACAGGGACCCGATGTACTCTTCGGTACAAAGTAACAATGCTGCCAGGATGCTGCTGATTGCAGCATTGGCTTCAATGATGATATCGTCCTGCCGCAACAACAGCGGCGGGACTGATATTTTCATACCGTCCGCTCCCGACTGGGCGGATACCGCCGCATGGTATATTTCCCTGCCGTCAGGGACAGCGGGGGAGGATTCTCCGGCAGCTGCGGCAGCAGACATTTTCTATATTCTGCCTACCTGCGTGTGGGACTGGACTGCCGGGGATGGCCTTGTCTGCCGTTATTCCGATTATACCCGTACGGACCATATCGAGGCATTCCGTCCTTCGGCGGAGCTGGCAGAGAGCATTTTCGCACAGGGCCGGTACGGGTTCTACTGTCCGTACTACAGGCAGATTTCGCTCAATGTCTGGATGGACGGCGACGAGGCAGTGGAACGGCTTTTCCCCCTGTCGATGGAAGACGTCAGTGAGGCATTCGGCTACTATCTGGAGCATTACAATGATGGCAGGCCCTTCGTTTTGGCGGGATTCAGTCAGGGAGGCAAGGCTGTTGTGGAACTGGTCAAGCACACTCCGGCATCCGTGCTGGAACGGATGGTGGCGGCCTATGCCATCGGCTACCGCATCTCTGACGATGAGCTGGAACAATATCCGTCCCTGGTTCCGGCGACAGACTCGGCCGGTACGGGTACCGTCATCAGCTACAATTCGGTGGCTGAGCCTGAAGATGCCTGTCCTGTCCTCTCCCCGACCGACGTATGCATCAATCCCGTGAGCTGGACTACATGTGCTGTCCCTGCCCGTCTCAACGATTCGGTGACAGTCACGGTGGACACTTTGCACCACCTCCTGCTGGTGGAAGGTCTGGATCCGGCACATTATGCGGTGCCGTCGCTCTCCTCGATTTTCCCTGCCGGCAATTACCATCTTCAGGAGCTCAACTTCTATCAGGACCATCTGCGCCGCAATACGGACCTGCGTATACGTAATTTTACCGGCAACGCACCGGATGCAGCGGATACACCTGATATACCGGATACACGGAAGTAACGAAGCAAGGACCGTAGTATAAGGTGTGTGCGGAGAGGGATGCAGGATGGGCTTCAAAAGGTGTGGGGTGGAATGGATCGGTGCCGGGTGGAATGGATGCAATGGGGATGCAGAAAAGTGAGGAGGTATAAGGAATAGAGAATGGGATTAATAAAGGAATGGAGGTACAGGGTAGTGAAAGTGGACGCATAAGGGAAGGATATAGGAAGTAGGAGTAGTACAATTATATGTGAATCATTATGTGGAGAAGGATTTGTGTTGCAACGGCAGTGGCTTTGGGATGTGTCTGTACAGGGTATCTGTGCGGACAGGAGAGGGCTGCCGATGGGGTTGCCGACGGGGGTGCCTGTGCGGAGTTTTGTCCGTATGTTGTTTTCTGGAATCTGGAAAACTTTTTCGATCCTTTTGACGACTCGCTCAAGCTCGACGACGAGTTTACTCCGGCCGGAGACAAGCATTGGACCTGGAAGAAATTTCTGGTCAAGCGCAATCTCATAGCGAAGGCTCTGCTGTCAATGCACGACAGTTACGGGGACTGGCCTCTGGCGGTGGGATTTGCCGAGGTAGAGAACAGGATGGTGCTGAGGCAGCTTACGGAGCAGACGCCTCTGGCCAAGCTGGGCTACGGTGTGGTGCACCGGGAGTCTCCCGACAGCAGGGGGATAGATGTGGGGTTCATTTACCGGGAAGAATTTCTGACGGTCGTGGAGGTTGAGGCTCTGGGGGTACAGACCGGAAGGGACAGGCCGACGAGGGACATCCTGCATGTCTCATGTGTGCTGCATCTGCCCGGGCGGCTGTCGGATACGGTGCATTTCTTCATCAATCACTGGCCTTCCAGGTTCGGAGGGGAGGAGTATTCCCGTCCCTTCCGCCAGGCAGCTTCCGACACTCTGCGGAGGGCGGTGGCGGCTCTTGCGGACCGGGCCCCCGGAGAGCTTCCTGCGGTCATTGTGACGGGGGATTTCAACGATACCCCGGACTCGGAACCGGTGGTATCCCTGCAGGAGGGGGCTGGGCTGCTCAATCCTGCATTGCCGCTGCACGGGAGAGGGGAGGGGACCCTCAAGTACAACGGGCGCTGGGAGCTGATAGACCTTTTCCTCGTGAGTCCGGTGCTGAAGGATGCCAGGATGGAAGCATATTCCCATCCTCTGCTGCTCGAAGAAGACGGAAAGTTTCTGGGATACAAGCCTTTCCGTACCTATTACGGTCCGCGCTGGAACGGCGGGGCAAGCGATCATCTGCCCATTGTACTCATTCTGCCGTCAGACTTTTGAAGGAAATTATTACCTTTGGCAGAAGTTAAAGAAAGCTACCATGAAGCAGTATCTAGACCTTTTGCAGCATATCCTGGACCACGGGACGGTCAAGTCGGACCGGACCGGGACGGGAACGAAGTCGGTGTTCGGTTATCAGATGAGGTTCGATCTTTCGGAGGGCTTCCCTCTGCTGACGACCAAAAAGCTGCATCTGCGCTCAATCATCTACGAGCTGCTGTGGTTTATCAAGGGGGATACCAATATCAGGTATCTTCACGACCACAAGGTCACGATCTGGGACGAATGGGCCGATGAGAACGGGGATCTGGGACCGGTGTACGGGCATCAGTGGCGGTCATGGCCGGCACCTGACGGCAGGACCATAGACCAGCTCTCCCAGGTGCTGGAATCGCTCAAGCGCAATCCTGACTCACGGCGGCATATCGTCTCGGCATGGAATCCTGCCGAGGTCGACAGGATGGCCCTGCCTCCGTGCCACACTCTGTTCCAGTTCTATGTGGCGGACGGACGCCTCTCCTGCCAGCTTTACCAGCGCAGTGCCGACGTGTTCCTCGGTGTGCCGTTCAATATAGCCTCATACGCCCTGCTCACGATGATGGTGGCCCAGGAGTGCGGCTATACTCCGGGGGACTTCGTGCATACTTTCGGGGACGTACACATCTATCTCAACCATTTCGACCAGGTGCACGAGCAGCTTTCCAGGACTCCGCGTCCCCTGCCGCGCATGGTTCTCAATCCTGATATCCGCTCTGTCTTCGATTTCGATTACGGAGACTTCACCCTCGAAGGCTACGACCCGTGGCCTGCCATCAAGGCTCCCGTAGCTGTGTAGTCAGGTATTTAATACATTATATTATGAACAGAATCATTGCACTTCTTTGTGCCTTTTCGGTGTCCTTGCTGGCAAATGCGAAGGATGCCGACAGTACGGGTACGCGGACAGGTATCCGCTACATGGGTATGGTGAGCGTCAATGTGAGTCCGTACCTGCCCTTTTCAGATTACTATTGTGCGCCTTCCGGGTCCCTGCATACCTCGCATGGAGTATTCCTGGAGAAGTATGGACTATATACCGGTATAAGTGCCGAGCATTTGTGGACTCTTGTTCCGGTTTTCCAGTTTTCTGCACATCTGAGGTATTATTACGGCAAACATCCCAGAGTAGGCGGGTATGCGGGAGCAGAGCTGGGTGCAGGGGTGAACTATATGGAGGGCGGCACTCCCTTCCATGGCGCTCCTGAGGTAGGTATGTTGATCAAATTCAGGAAGGTGGCTATAGATATCGGCGTGCGTGCACAGTTCATACTTCCTGAAGCACGCGAGGTCATGTTCCTGCCTTTCAGGGTGGGGATTGTATTCTGATACCGGCGGGTGCCGTTCTGCCTACATGAACATCTCGAAGCGGGTGATGCCGTCATCGCCGGTGCCGAGGCTGAACCGGATGCCAGAGCGGGTGAGTACTTCGTGGATGACTATCAGGCCTATGCCCTTGCCTTCGGGCTTAGTGGAGAAAAACGGGGTGAACAGGTTGCGGGCGGTCTCTTCCGGGATGGGGTCTCCGTTGTCTGCCACGCACCAGTAGCCCTGACGGGCAGTGACTGTGAGGCGGGCATCGCGGGCGTCTTCCGGGAAGGCCTCCACTGCATTTTTCACGATATTTGTCAGAACCTGTTCCATCAATACCTGGTCGATGGACACTTCTCCCGCATTGTCGTCTATCTCTGTGATGAATGCTATCCGTTTCTGTCCCTTGAGACTTTCGAGGAACGGCAGCACTCTGTGCAGGAATGCGGATGCGTCCGTAGGGCGGCATACCGGGTCGGGGATCCTGGCCATGGAGGCGTAGTCGGTGATGAAACGGCTCATGCGGTCTATCCTCGACAGGAGTATCGAAAGCATGGCGGCCGTGTCTTCGTCCCCGGAGTCCGTGGATGTCTGCTGTATGGCATACAGGGCGGAGGTTATGCCCGCCATGGTGTTGTTGACCTCATGGGAGATGACGCGGATGACCTTTTTGTAGCCCCGTTTTTCGGCTTCGTACAGCTCCTCGGTCAGAGGTTCCACCATGTAGAAAGGGTGAGGAAAGCCCCGGTCCATGAAGGAAGACAGGGTGCAGCGGTAGATGTGGAGCGGGTCGGTCTGGAGGATACGTCCCTCGTCTGGCTGCAGGGCCGTAAGGAGTTTGAGCAGGGGCAGTGGGCAGTCCTCAAGACGCATGCCCCGGTACGGCCCTATGTCCTGGATGCCGAGGAAACGGTTCATCGCCGGATTGGCGGAAGAAATCCTGGAGTCGATGTCCATTATCAATACTCCCATCGGGGATGCCTCGATGAGCAGGTCGAGGAAATGGTTCTGCTCCTGGATGCGCAGTTCCTCGTTGTGCAGCTGGTCGGACATCCTGTTGAACAGCTCGATGATGCGGTCGGCATCTTTCTGCCCCACTGGCCGCAGCCTGGTGGAGAAGTCCTGCTCCCTGATAAGGTTGATTCCTCCCGAGAGGGTGTTCATGGGCTTTACGGTCTTGCGGTACAGTATTGTCAGCAGTATGGCGGTTGCCAGCAGGAAGAGCTGTGCCGCTGCATACATCCACGTCTGCAGGCCGTTGGTCCCGGCGATGAATGCAAATGCTATGAGTGCTGCCACAAGCAGTGCGAGCAGTGCCGCAATCAGAATAAAATGGCCTCTTGAACTCATGCCCACCGTTGATTATAGATTTATTCTGTATTTTTCTATCCTGCGGTAGAGGGATGCACGGGTGATGCCGAGCGATGCTGCCGCACGGGTGACATTGCCGTTGCAGTCGCTAAGGGCGCGGAGAATGCGGCCGCGCTCCATCTCTTCCAGAGTCTGGGCCGGTGCATAGGCTGCCGGCCTGTCCTGTTCCGTGTCAGTACCGGTGCAGCGTATGACATCCTCCCTCGAAACCGTGCCGCTGCTGCCTCCCAGTATGAGGGAACGTTCCACTATATTCTTCAGTTCCCTGATATTGCCCGGGTAAGGGAGGCGGGACAGGTATTCCATGGCATCGGGTGAAAAATGTGCCCTGCTGCCGGTGTTCCTGGTAAAATACTGGACCAGCAGGGGAATGTCCTCCCTTCTCTCCCGCAGCGGAGGGAGGTGGATGGGGATAAGGTTGAGGCGGTAGAACAGATCCTCGCGGAACAGTCCCTGCCGTACCATTGTGTGCAGGTCGCGGTTGGTAGCCGAGACCACCCGGACGTCAGTGCGGCGGGGGATGCTCTCGCCCAGCGGCTCGTAGGTGCGGTCCTGGAGCACGCGCAGGAGCTTGACCTGACAGACGGGCTCCAGCTCTCCTATCTCATCGAGGAAGATGGTCCCTTTGTCGGCCAGTTCGAAACGTCCCTTGCGGTCGGTCCAGGCATCGGTGAACGCCCCCTTGCGGTGTCCGAACATCTCGCTGTCGAACAGACTGGAACTCAGTCCCCCGAGATTGACCTTCACAAACGGGCCGTCCGCCCTGGGGGAGTTGAGGTGAATGGCCTCGGCTATCAGTTCCTTGCCCGTCCCGCTTTCACCTGTTATCAGTACCGATGCTCCGGTAGGGGCTACCCGTGTCACCGCATCGAGCACCTCCTTCATCAGAGGGCTGCGGCCTATGATCCTGTCGAATCCGCGGCCTGCCGCATTGCCGCCCTTGTCCTCCTGCTGCGCAGAACCCAGATGCAGGGCAGTGCGGATACGCTCCATCAGGGCCAAATTGTCCCATGGCTTGGTGATGAAGTCGAAAGCCCCCAGCCTCATGCCTTCTACAGCCAGGCTTATGCTGCCCCATGCCGTCATCAGGATCACTGGGGCGGAGGGTGCGAATATCTTGATCTTGCGCAGCAGTTCCAGACCCTCTTCCCCGCTGGTGGACAGCGAGTAGTTCATGTCCATGAGGATCAGTTCCGGCTCCTGCAGCCGCACTTCGTCGAGGGCCTCTTTCGGGCCGGGCACGGCCTTGGCGGTCAGGCCCGAGCGCTTAAGCAGAAATGTGAGCGAAGCCCTTATGGCATCATCATCGTCAATTATCAGTATCATAGTGTACAAAAGTAAGCAATATTCGCTGATTGTGGAACATATGAAAATAATGGCTATTTTTGTATCATGATATCGATTATAGTCGCGACAGCGCAGAACCGTGCAATAGGCAAGGAAAACAGACTTTTGTGGCATATCTCCGGTGACCTGAAATATTTCCGGAAAGTCACTACGGGACATCCTGTCATCATGGGGTACAATACATGGCTTTCAGTCGGGGAGCGCCCGCTGCCCGGGAGGAGGAACATGGTGATAAGCCGCAGGCACAGTGCTCCCGAGGGGTGCGGTGCGGAGTTCTTCCCTTCGCTGGAAGATGCAGTCCGGGCCGTCAGAGACTCCGGCGAGGACTTAGGCCTGGATTCCGGTACGGGTCCGGTCAAGGACGGCAGGACAGATCAGGTCAGGGATGGCAGTGCGGAGGTCTTCATCATAGGCGGAGGACAGCTCTACAGGACTGCTCTTCCCCTGGCAGACCGCCTGTATATCACTGAGGTTGAGACCGTGATAGAGGATGCCGAGGTGTTCTTTCCGGAGGTGGACCCTGCAGGGTGGAAAGAGGAGAGCCGTTCGGAGAGGATGTATGACGAAAAGTCAGGACTATATTATTCATTCCTAATACTTGAAAGACAATGAGAGACAATTTCAAATCCTCTTTCGGAGTGCTTGTGGCCATGGCCGGTTCGGCCATAGGTCTGGGCAATCTGTGGCGCTTCCCGTATCTGATGGGAACCAACGGCGGTGCTGCATTCATCATCATCTACCTCGTACTGGTGTTTCTGCTGTGCCTGCCAATCATGATGTCGGAATTCGTTGTGGGACGCCGCAGTCAGGTCAATGCCTTCAGAGCGTTCAAGGTACTGTCGCCCAAAGGGCATTGGGGCATCATCGGCATGCTGGGTGTGCTGGCGGCTATCTCGCTGATAGCCTTTTACTGCGTGGTGGGCGGCTGGACTATAGACTATCTCGTACATTCGGTCACTTTCAGCCTGCCTGAGGAAGGGGCCACTGAGGGCTTTTTCTCTGCAGCGGTATCCACGCCCGGCAGGACGCTCATGTATACCTACATCTTCTTGATTGTCACTGCCCTTGTGCTGCTGGCCGGCATCAAGGACGGAATCGAGAGGTACACCAAGGTCATGATGCCTGTGCTGTTTCTGACCATTATCGCCATTGCCGTACGGTCCGTGACCCTGCCAGGAGCCGGGGCCGGTCTCGAATTCCTTTTCAAGCCGGATTTTTCCAAGGTGACGGCGGATACCTTCCTGAATGCACTGGGACAGGCTTTCTTCTCGCTCAGTATCGGCTGCGCTACCATACTTACCTACGGTTCCTATGTCAAGAAGAATGAAAAGATCGTCAAGATGTCGTCCCTGACGGCCATATCCGACACATTCTTCGCCATCATAGCCGGTCTGGCCATCATGCCTGCCGTATTTGCCTTCGGCATATCCCCCAGCGAGGGACCGGGTCTGCTCTTCGTGGTACTGCCCGACATCTTCGACCAGATAGCCGGCGGAGGCATCATAGCCATACTGTTCTTCTTCGTACTCTTCATAGCGGCAGTCACATCTTCCATTTCGCTGCTGGAAGTATGCGTGACGTTCCTTATCGAAGAGTGCAGGCTGCGGCGCCGCACTGCCGTACTGCTGTCTTCCGGCGTGTGTCTGGTGCTGTGCACTCTCTGCGCCCTTTCCGGCAGCGTGCTCTCTGACGTGCATGTTCTCGGCAGGACATTCTTCGACTTTTTCGACATGATCTCAGCCAACTTCCTGATGCCGTTCTGCGGCCTGCTGGTAGTGATTTTCGTAGGATGGAAGATGAAACGGGAGGCATTCGTGGACGAGATTTCCAACGGCGGGACCTTGCCCAACACGAAACTCTACAATGTGATATTCTATCTGGTACGCTATGTGGCCCCGATCGTCATAGCCGTGATTATGGTTTTCGGGTGGATGAAGCAGATTTGACGGGCAAGTAGGGCAGAAATGTTTTGTAAATAGAAAAATTGCCTTATCTTTGCAGTCCCACTTAGGAGAGTGGGTGACGGGGCATTAGCTCATCTGGCTAGAGCGCGACACTGGCAGTGTCGAGGTAATCGGTTCGAGTCCGATATGCTCCACATTACAGACACAGTTCCGGTCTTAGGGACTGTGTCTTTTCGTTATCCGCCTCTGGTCTGCCCTGGTCTGCCCCTGGCCTGCTTCTGTCACCCGCTGCTTTTCCGGTGTTGCCACACCGCCCACAAAAAGGGAAGATGTGGGCGGTGTGGACAGGGTGGGGATGCGGTACCGCAGTGAGAAGGGTCTCCAGCCGGCATCTCCCTCTTCCGGTGTTGCTACACCGCCCACAAAAGGCGGAATAGTGGGCGTTGTGGACAAGATGCGGATGATCAGTTGTCGATTATCTTGTCAAACTCGGCGTCCAGGTCCTTTCCGTATATGTAATCGTAGAGGGTGTCCTTGCGCAGATTGTAGTAATAGCTCCAGTAGTTGGCCAGCTCGTTGATGTACTGGGAGGTGGCCTCGTCCCTCTCGTTCTGGGCGGTATTGATGTCCAGGATGCTGATGGTGCCGTTGCGGAAGCGCTGCAGGGCCAGTTCGAACCGTTCGGCGGCGATCTCATCGGCCTTGCGGGAGGCATCGCACTGCTTGGCCTGAGCATTGAACTGCACTACACGGATTTAGATGTCCTGACGGCGCTCGATGATTTCCTGCTCGATCTGGGTCAGGATTATCTCCTGCTGGGTCTTGGCCATCTGTACCCGGCCTTTTCCGAGGCCCCAGTCCACGATGGGCACGCTGAGGCTCAGCCCTACGATTTCCTGGTCGATGGGATTGCGGTAGGACGTGGCTATGTCGTCTCCTGTCTGGGTAAGACCGAACTGGGCTGTCAGCACCGCGCTGAATCCTCTGTCGGCCTTGGCCTGGGCTATCGCGGCCTCAGCTTCTATGAGGCTTATCTCGTTGTCGAGGCTGAACGATGTGTTATGGAGGCTGCGGGTGACGGCGTCCTCCTCGTTTATGACTATGTCGGAAAAATGGGACGGGGTGACCAGAGTTATCTCCGTGGCGTCGTCCATGCCCAGATAGGACCTGAGGCTTAGCATGGCCTGCCGGAGCTCCACTTCCGCACTGGCTACCGCGATATCGGCGTTGAGTACCTGCAGCTCCATCTGCAGCAGCTCGTCCTTGGTGTAAGTGCCGATGTTGAATCTCTCCTGGGCGATGGCATAGAGCTGCTGGGTGCTCTCGAAACGGCTGCGGGCCATCTCCAGGCTTTTCTGGGTGCGGAGTACGTTGAAGAAGTAGGTGGTGGCGGAGACTGCTATGCCCTCCATGTTCTCGAGGTAGGTCCGCTTGGACATCTCGTAGCGTTTGGGTTCGGTCTTTTTCTCCCATTTCAGTCTGTTGTACTGGAAGATGGGCTGGTAGTAGGTGATGTTGACAGGGTTGGAGTTGTAGGTCAGGTCTCCGTAAGGAGAGAACTGGTCGAATCGGTTGAGATAGGTGTTCAGGGATATAGTACCTCCGGTGAAGGGTATGTTCTGGTCGATGGACAGACTCAGGGAGTTGTTCATGTTGTCGTTCTGGACATAGTTGGTCTCGCCGGTCTCGGCGTCCTGCAGGGCCACGATGGAGCGGTTGTACTGTCCAAGCTGGGCCCCCAGGTTGAGCGACGGCAGGAACTGCGCCTTGTAGGAGCGGAACTGCCAGTAACTGCTGATAAACGAGTATTTGGCCACGAGAGCCGGCAGGGACTTGCTCTGCGCCAGCACTATCACGTCCTCAAGTGTGAACTCCCAGTGCTTGACGGAATCCTGACCGGCAGTACTTTTCAGAGTATCCTGCTGGGCGCTCAGCGCTGGAACTGACAGACAGCTCAGGCATACGGCGCAGGCATACGGCGCAGGCCAGAAAGTATGTCCGGAATCTATTCATAAGGTCAGATATAAGTTAAAACCATTCAAAGTTAAACTAAAAAATTTTTAAAAGCAAATTAATGCTGTCTCAACTGCGCAGCCATTCGGAGAGGTCGTAGATCCGTATGAGCTCCTCATCCCGGTCGTTAATGTATATCAGTCCTGTCTCCGGGTCGGCGTAGAAGCTGCTGACGTCCCCCTCGATGCTGTAGACGGCTTCGGGTCTCATGTCGAAGTCGAAAACCATAAGCCGGGTAGAGCAGGTCCAGGTCTCCTCGTCCACAAGGTCGTTGAAAAGCAGGAGAAAGTGGTTCCCTATGAGGTCGCCGTCGTTGAATCCTAAGCCTCCGGCATTCTCCCTTACCTCATCCGGCCGCTGTTCCACGTACACCTTGCGGATAAGTCTGCCGTCCGTGCTGTGCAGCCACACGTACGGGCGGTCGGTGTAGACGAGCATCTTAGAATTGTCGGGTGTGAAGATCTCGCTGGTCTGCAGACGGGGAATCCACCAGTCCTCGTATTCCTTGGCATCGATGTTCTCGCCCCAGGTCTCGAAGTAAACGGTGTCCGAGTCACTGCTGATGAGGAAGTAGCGGTTCTCGTTGTTGCTGACGATGACCGAGCCGTCCGGCAGGGGATGCCAGGTCCTGTTCATTACCGGCACTTCTCCGATCTTTCTTACGTCCGTTTTCCCGTCAGTCAGACATGTGGCCACGCGGTTGAGGGAGCCTTTGAACGCGTCTTTGACGAAGATGATGACGGAGTCGCCTTCAGTGTATGGAGTTCCGTACCGGAGAGGGTATAGGAACTCCCCCGGACCGTTGCCGGTTCTGAGCGTGCGGACTATCACGTTGAGGCTGTCATCGGTAACAGCTGCTCTATAATCATTGTCTCCTATGTAAGCTATCCAGTAGTCTCCGGCGCGGGCGATGCCGTAGAGGTTGACCTTTACCGGATCGTATTTCATGGTCCTCACCGGCTGCAGCTCCCCGCTTATCGGGAAACTGTCGACGAAGGTGTAATTGTTGTCCGAACATGAGCACAGGCACAGGGCTGCGGCGACTGTAATGGCATAGATTTTCCGCATAGGCATTTAGATTTAAATGTAATGACGTTCAAATTTAAAAAATGTTATAGTCCCCGGCAAAATTTTCCGTTATTTCAGTGTGATCTTGAAGATGGTCGTGGAGCCGTCGTCGGAGAAGCGGGACCAGTAGAGGACGTTGTCCTGGACGTAGAAGTTCATGTAACTTATGCGGTATGTCTCTCCGTCGTATCGGAAGAAGAAGCCCTGGTCTTCTCCGTTCTCTAAGTCCTGCTCGGTATAGGTATTGTGGATGGCCCGCTTGCCGGTGCGGGTGTTGACGGCATCGAAGAACAGGCACATCTCCTTCTCGTACACAAATTCTGCAAGATACCAGTCGCCGCAGATATCTTCAGAGTTCTCCAGGAGGTAATTTGCTTCATTTGCGCCTACGACTGTAGCGTCATCCTCAGGCTGAGCGTACCGGCCCAGTTCCACGTGCAGGTAGGGAGCACCGTCCAGAGTGTAGTAGGTATGTCCTCCGTAAGGCTTGAAGAGGTATGTAGAGTTGTAGAGCAGCACGGGTTCGGAGACTATCAGTCCGCGGGTGGAAAGCTGGCTCTTGTTGTATATGGGCAGGGCCTTGCCAACTATGTTCAGGTCCCTGTCGAGGAAGATGATGCTGCTGTCCCGCTCTGTGTTGGACATCTTTGTGGCGGCGTACCTGTCCTTGGATATGGCGCGGATATCTCCGAGGACACCGGTCAGGCTGTTGCGGACCTCATCGATGAAACGGCCGTCAGAATCCAAGCGGATGACCTTGTTCATAAAATCATAGATCAGTATCTCGTGGTTGTAAGGATCATACGAGAAATCCGGCCATACATACTCACCGGGCCCGCGTCCTGACCGGTCATAGGCATGGAGCAGGTCTCCGTCCTCTGAGAAGATCACTAGCTTGTAGTCGGCGGTCTTGCCGAACAGCCTGCCGTCATAGACCGCGAAGAGGGTGATGTCGTAGAGGCTGTCGCACTTGAGCTCCACTTTCTCGATCTTCTGTGCGATGCTCTCAATGCCGACAGTGTCGGGCTTGCTTTTCAGACTGTTCTCGAAGTTTACTGTCCTGACACCGTCTCCGGCGCAGGAACCGGCCAGCACTGCGGCGGCCAGCAGGATGATGGGAAGATGCTTTTTCATTGTCTATGGTGTTTTACAGTTGTTGCGTATGTGGCGAAGGTCATCCTGTCCGTATCCGGGTCCAGAAGCTGGATGTTCAGTCCTTCCTCAGATACGAAGCAGGTGTAGCGGAAACAGGCATGGATGTCCTCTGCTATCTCACTTTCTCCGAGTATCCGGAAATCAGTGTCCATAATGATTACCGAGAGCCTTTTGGCCCTCTCGCTCATCTCCACCCCCGGCATCGGGGTGCTGCGCTCCACTATCCTGTAGTACAGGTCTCTCCAGCAGTCGTAGAGGATATTGGCGTATGTGGTCTGCGACCTGAAATGCTCTATGTCCAGACGCCACTTGCCGGCTGTAAACGGCTCTACCGGCGCGGCATCCCTGCTTTCCACCGTGTATTTCCGGAGGGAATGGTCCTGGAGCGAGAATACGTAGATGTGGCCGTCGGGAGGATATCCCACGACTATCTGCCCCCGGTCCGGATCGTACGCGGAATAAGGGTTGCTCATCAGCATATATCCATAGCCTGTATAATCCTTATAGAGTCCCGGATACGGTACTAAGGCCTCTTGTCTCGTCTTTCTGGGAAACGGGCCTGGATACAGACAGTAGGTGGAATACAGCCGTCGGTAGTCGCTTACGACGTAGTACAGATTTCCTCCGTCTAAGTACGGCTGTCCGGAACCTCCGGGGAAAATCGTGGCCGAGGAATGCAGCGGCAGGGTCTTCCTCGTCTCTCCGCTGCTGTCTATCAGGAATATGCGTTGGATATTGGAGTTCAGCAGAAATATCGAGTCCTCGGAAACGATATTCATGCTGTTAGGGTTGATTGCAGCCCGGATATCCGTTATCACGGTGTCGGTTGCCTTAGAGATGAGGTTGTGGCGGATAATCCTGCCCCCGTCGTGCGAGTAGATGTCATACCAGTAGAAATCCGATGTGCCGGGGTCAAAGAAGACGGTCATGTGCGGGCGGGCCGCACATGGAATGGCGAAGTTCCCTTTTCTCACCAGGGTCAGGGAGTCGGCCGCAGGGTATGACCAGGTGTAGATGCCGGAGGTGTCGAATGCCACGGAGGCGGCACCGGCATTCCGGGAGGAGAGGGAAGAGTCCATGCCCTCAGGATTGGTCCTGTGGATGATAATCCTGTCCGTTCTGCCGTGCTGCGCCGCAACTGGCGGAAGGACGGAGAGCAGAAGTGCTGATACTGCGGAAAGGATTCTCAGGAGTCGGGTCATGGTCTTGAATTTTCCGCAAAAGTACAGCGCGGGGTAGGAAAATGCAAATCCGGTTTGTTGCATGGAGTCAAGATGCAACATCGTGATAATCTGCGAAGTATACTCGGAGAAAAACCTCCGCAAAAGTTGCATCGGCAGATTTCAGCTGTTTTTTCTGCCGTCTTCCGGGTAGTTCTCGGTGATTTCCCTCAGCCAGGAGGAGAGCCGGGTGTCGATTCCCATGCGGCGGGCGATGCGGCTCTTGCGCACGTTGAGGCTCTTCGGCGGGATGTTCAGGATGACGCTGATGGCGTTGCCGGAGAAGCCGCAGCACATCAGGGCTATCAGCCTGCGGTCCTCGTCCTTGAGCCAGGGGTATTCCGCATACAGCTTAGGCAGCAGGCCCGGCCATGCGGCCTCGACGATATCCCCGATACGGGCGAAGGTGGCCTCCTGCGTCAGCTTGGAATGCAGCACTTCCTTGACCTTGCGGGAGATGTGCTCGGGGGATTCCTCATGGACGTAGTAGATGTCGGCCAGCTCCTTGGTGACTCCCAGCAGGTCTTCAGAGAACGCCAGCAGCTCCTTCTTGGCCGTGGCGGTCTGCCTCAGGGCGGCCGTGATGGCCCTGAGGTCGTTCTCTTCCTGCGACTGCCGCTCGGATGTCCTCCGCATCTTCTCCTGCAGCTCGCGGACCTCGTCCTGACGGCGGATAAGCTCGTCCCTGACCCTTCCGGCGAGAGCGGCCTGCTCCATTGCCCTGGATTTCTGATTGCGGTACAGGATGATGAAGATTACGGCCACTATGACCGCAGCCGCGAGCCATGTAAGGAGAAACATCGCGACGGTCATATTGTGTATCTTGCGCTGATACAGCTCCTCCCTCAGCCGGAAGAAGTCATATTTCATCTCAGCCGCCGCCAGTTGCTCCCGGTAGCCGGCCTGCTCGATGCTGTCTGCTATTATCCGGGTCCGGGTCTCGAACGTGTGCACCGACTTCCAGTCGCCGAGGGCCTGGGAGATGCCGGCCTGGGTCAGGTACCAGTTCAGGCTGTCCACGGCGTTGCTGACTACGAGCCTGTCGCGGAACAATGCGGCCGAGTCGGTCTGTCCGAGTGCGGCGTATGCGGTGGATGCAAGGTAGAAAAGGTTGTTGTACAGGTCTTTTTCTGACGGTGTGGCCGCCGACCAGCCGTATTCGGACAATGCGCGGGATACATACGATACGGCACTGCGGTAGTCATGGCGTATGACTCCGGCGTAGGCGTAGAGTCCGTATGCCGACAGGCGGTCGCTCCGGTCGAGGGTCAGCGGAAACAGGTCGTTGCCGATACCTAAGTGATACAGGGCCGCGTCCACCGAGTCCGGCAGCAGCATCCTCGCCAAAGCCAGGTGAGTGTCTGCCACCCTGCCCGCCAGCCCAGCCGCCTCGAAGTACTTCAGGGCCTTTCGGTACCTTTCCACCGCCTCGCCCTGATTGACCACACTGTTCTGATATAGTTCCGCTATCGCATAATTTACCTCCCCGAGCCCGGCCGTGTCCCCTATCTCCGCCAGTATCGGCTCCGCCTTCTTGAAGTCGCTCATCGCCATCTCCCCTCCGCCGAGCTCCACCATCTCCATCCCGTGGGAGAACAGCTCGCGTGCCTTCTCCGCCTGCCTCCGGTTGACGGAGCAGGAGGCTGCTGTCAGCAGGACAGCGGCGATAACCGGTAACTTCAGCAGTCTGTTCATTTTACTGCACAAAAATAGGAAATTTTGTCCTTAGAATGACAATGCATTTATTTATGATAAACAAATATGCATAATTTTATTTATTATGGATAAATATTTTTACCTTTGCATAAAAAAGAATGGCAGTACCAAAAGAAGTTTTCCGTTTACTGATACGGGAAGGGCAGGAAACAATCAGGGATGTCGAGCTCTACGACAGGCCTTTTGAGTTTGAGGATCACGGCAGGTATGTTCTTGTGGGTGTCCGTCAGGCCGGCAAGTCCTACATGCTCTATAAGCGGGCCAGGCAGCTTCTGGCTCAGGGACATCAACTTGAGGAACTCGTGTACATCGATTTTGACGACGAGCGTCTGCTGGAGATGACATATCAGGATTTCGATACGATTCTGCAGGCCTACATGTCTGCGTACCAGTATAAACCGATATTTCTGTTCGATGAGATTCAGAATATTGACGGATGGGAGCATTTTGCGAGAAGGCTTGCCAATCAGAAATATACCGTCTATATCACAGGCAGCAATGCCAGGATGCTCAGCCGTGATATTCATACTACATTGGGCGGCCGCTTCACCGATAAGAAGATATATCCGTATTCCTTTGCCGAGTATCTTGGGGCTCAGGGCATCGTACCTGGCCGTGAATGGGCATTCGGGTCAGAGAGATTCACTGTGTATCAGATGCTGGAGCAGTATATGCTTTGGGGAGGTTTCCCCGAACTGTTGTTGTACAGGAACAAGCGCCGCTGGCTGAATGATGTGTATGAGAAGATACTGCTGAATGATATTATCCTGAGAAATAGGATAAAGAACGAAATGGCGCTGCGCATGACTCTTAAGCGTCTGGCGGAGAGTGTTACGAAGCCGATAGCGTACAACAGGATAGCCAACTTGATAAAAGGTACCGGAACAAGTACGACGACAGCGTCGGTTATCCAGTATGTGGAGGCAGCGAAGGATGCGTATGTCGTTCTGGCGCTTGAGAATTATGCGTCAAAATTTGTCGAGCGCGAGACTGTAAAGAAGCATTATTTCGTTGACAATGGTCTTTTGAGTATTTTCCTTACAGGTACAGAATCCCCTCTGTTGGAGAATCTGTGTGCGGTCCATCTGTTCAGAAAGTATGGGGACAGGCTGTACTACTACAGCCGGAATTCAGAGGTGGACTTTTACGTCCCGGATGAGAAATATGCCGTACAGGCATGTGTAACCCTAAGTGATGCCGATACTAAAGACAGGGAGGTAAGCGCCCTGATGAAGTTGGACCGGCTTGAGAATTTAGAAAGAATGGTTATCGTCACGCGGGACGAAAAGGAGTCCATTCCTATTCCAGGCGGCAGGGCCATAGAAGTCCTGCCGGCCGCGGAGTGGCTGCTGGAATAAGACGTCATGCGCGTTTACAGCAGGACTTCAGCGTAGCGGCCGGCGAGGGAGCGGCGGGTGTAGGCGGAGATGGCTCCGGGGTCGGGGCTAAATGTGAGGGTGCGGGTGTACAGGGCTGTCAGGTACTCCCTGAGCGGGGCTTCTTCGTCCCAGTCGAATATACGGCCGGTGCGGGTGGCGTCAAGGGAACGCTCCAGAATACTGCCGTGCGGGCCGAATGCGGCTATGGGACGGCCTGCAGCGAGGTATTCGAAGTATTTGCCGGTGAGGATGTCGGTGGCTTCCGGCTCTTCGCGCAGCGGCAGCAGAAGCAGGTCCGCGGCTTTCTGGAGGCGGTTGGCTTCATGATGGGGGACATACCCGCGGTCGGTGATCCGGTCGGCGAGGCCTGCTTCCTGCACGGCGGCCAGAATCTCCGGATCGGTCTTTCCGGCAAATGTCAGGTGCAGGTCGCGGCCGAAACCGGGGAGGTCGCGGCAGAGTTCCGCCAGGACTTTCCAGAGCTTGCGGGGATTGCCCTCAGCGGAGAAGAGGCCCGTGTGCACGAGATTGAACCCTTCAGGAAGCTCTGCAGGCGTGATGCCGGTGAAGTCTGCCTCATCGTAGCCGTTTTCGATGACATGGAATTTGCCTGTAGGTACGGTGGAGGGACGGTCGCCGGTAGCTGTGGTTTTGCCCGTCTGTGGATTGCTTCTTCCGGTTCCTGGATGATCCGTGCTGGCTTCCAATTCCCCGATGAAGTCCCGTATCATATTGTCCGTGACGGCCACTACCCGGTCCGCTTCACGCAGTACCGAGAGTTCCATGGCGGCGTATCTTTTCCTGCTGCAACTGGTCAGAGGCAGGTGCTTGAAATAGAATATGCGGGTCCACGGGTCGCGGAAGTCGGCTGTCCACGGGATGCCGGTCGAGCGGTGCAGGGTCCTTGCTATCAGATGCATGGAGTGGGGAGGGCCGGTGCTGACGATGGCGTCGACGGGATGCTCGCGGAGGTATTTTTTCAGAAACCTGACCGAAGGGCGGATCCAGAAGCACCGGGGGTCCGGGACGAAGACGTTGGCCCTGAGCCAGAGGGAGAGGCGCATCAGAGGGGACTTGTGTCCGACGGCGTTGATGGGATTGACGGCGCCCGACCCGGCCGAAGCCTTCCCGGAATTTTTCCCCTTATTGCCTGTCAGAGCGTTGAATACGGCGTACGGTTCGAGGATTGGCCGCTTGATGACCTCCACCTCCGGAGCGATGTCCCTCAGCAGGGATTCGTCCGTCATGCCCGCCTCCGGATTCTCAGGTGTGTAGATGACCGGCTGCCACCCGTGCTGCGGCAGATATTTGGACATTTTCAGCCACCGCTGCACGCCCGAGCCGGCTGTCGGCGGCCAGTAGTAGGTTATGATCAGTACCCGGTTCATATTTTATCCTGATATTCTCTGATGAATTCGTCGGCGATATACAGGTCTCCGTAGAGATACAGGCCTGTCTCTTTGTCGTGCAGGTCGGCGCATGTCTTGCTGCCGTAGAACAGCTGCAGTGCCTCGGAGGGGGATATCCTGAGCCTTTTGGAAAGTTCCGCAGATATGATGCCTATGCGGTTGCTCAGGATGGTTTCCTGAATCTCAGGAGACTTGACGGGATCGTTAAATGTGTTCTGTCCGCTCATAGATGAGATATTTGTCGGTAAGTACCTGATTTAACAGGCAGATTTGGTTGTTTGGCCGGTGCATCGCAAGTCTGCGCAGAGCTGTATCGGAGTCCATCAATCCGGCCATATAAAGGTTTATCGTGTCTATGACACGGTCGTTTGCAACTCCGCCCTCTATGTAATCGTACGGGGCGGCAGGGTTGAGGCCGCGGCGGCTAGCGACTATGAAGTCCAGCCATTCATGGTCGTATGCGTTGAATATCCTGCATTTGCCTTCTTTGATAACAGCTTCTCTGTCTAAACTGTAGACGTTGATGAGAGCACTGCTGTTCCGGCGTTTGGCAGTAGCGGCAGCCCAGTCGGAGGCCTGTTTCAGCAGAGGTGTTATGTAGAATCCACGGCCAAAGTCCAAGTTCTCTCTGCCGAACATGCAGACCGGCCGCTCCACGGTCTGGGTACCTCCATGATATACCGTAATCATCTCTGTGTTTCTTTATTGTTCAGATACTCAATCATATCATCTGTAACACGCTCACGGCTTTGGGTATGGAGCGCATCGTAGCACGGAATGATGAAATCGTCTATCATCCTCACTTTCTTCATCCGCTCGTATATCTCCATATAAGACTTCCCAAGCCGTCTGGCAGTACTCTCAATGCAGAATGCAGCGAAGGCGAGAACGATTTCTGTATGTGATAATTCAATCAAGTTACTCATGATGGGTACAAAAATAACGATTATATCTTAATTTTTAAGATTAATTCAGCCACTCGGAGAGGTCGTAGAGGCTGATGGTCTCCTCGTTGTAGGAGATGGTGGCGAGGATGCCGGTGGCGGGGTCGATGGCGGAATAATTGGCCGGGGCGATGCTGTAGGATGCTTCGGGCTTCAGGTCCAGGTCGAATATGACGATACGCGAGGGGACGGGGCTGTATCCGCCTTCGTCGTTGATCATGCCCACGATATGGTGGCCCAGATATTCGGCAGGGTTGTAGGAAAGGTCGGCTGAATAGTTGCTGGAATGGATGTCGTCGGGGCCGTAGTCTACGTACACTTCAGCCAGACGCTCTCCGGTGTTGAGGGAGTGCAGGTAGAGGACCGGCCATGTGAGGCTGTAGACCAGCAGGCGGGAGCGGTCGGGGGAGACAGTCTCGCTTGTGAGCTGCGGAGGCTGGTAGGTGATTTCGGCTTCGAGGGCTTCGTTGACGCCTTCGCCCCAGCCTTCAAGGTAGGTCTTGACGGTCCCTTGGGAGTCGGTCGTGTAGTATCGGTTGTTGTCCGCATTGCAGAGCCAGCGTCCCTGGCCGAGCGGATGGATGGCCCTCATGCTCTTGTGGAAGTCCTGGATGAGCTCTGTGCGGTAGCCTCCGTCCCCGGTGTGGGCCGTCAGCCGTATCAGCCTGCCCATAGTCCAGTCCCTCACCGTGATGACTATAGAGTCGCCCTTCATGCCTTCATATCCGTGGTACGATGGGCCGATGAACTCCTGTGGTCCGCGTCCCCACGTGCCGAACTGCACTACAGTCCGGAAGTCCCCGTCCAGCAGCGAGAAACATTTGCCCGACTCCCCGCTGTAGTTCTGTATGTTCTGCGATATCCACCAGTCCCCGGCCCTGAACAGCGCGAGGATATTGCTCTCGACCGGGTCGTAGTGGATGACTCTGACCGGCTCAAGGGTCTCTTCCACAGGGAATTCCTTCACCACTGTGTATCCCTTTCCGTCCTGATTCTGTCCGCAGCCGATGACTGCGATAATGGCTGATGCGAGCAAAAGAAGTTTTTTCATCATATTCGTATTTTTGTTCGTAAAAATAATAAAAGTTTTCCGTCCCGTTTCCACAACGGCAGCAGATTCCGCGATTCAGTGCCGTTGCGGAATCGCATTCCGCTTGGCCCCTGCCACAGGCTCTCTCATCATACACCTTATCCTCCTTCCACCTTCTTCCACCTTCCGAAGGTGTGCAGGATTCCCCCTTTTTCGTCTCACCTTCCGAAGGTGTGCAGTTTCAAAATGAAAAGGCCGGATGTGCTTTGTCGTAAAACATCTATCGCGATTACGCGGATTTTAGTATTTTTGCCTCTCTTTAATCGGAAGTGACTCGAAATGGCAAACAAGGAAAAAAAGGAAAAGGAGGATACGCCGCTGATAAAGCAGTACTACAAGTTCAAGGCGGCTTGTCCGGAGGCCCTGCTGCTGATGCGGGTGGGGGACTTCTATGAGACGTACGGGGAGGATGCGGTGACTACCAGCAAGGTGCTGGGCATCGTGCAGACCCGCAAGTCGAACGGGGACCAGGGCTATATCGAGCTGGCGGGGTTTCCGCACCATTCGCTTCCGAGCTACATGCCCAAGCTGGTGAGGGCCGGCTATAAGGTGGCTGTGTGCGACCAGCTGGAGGATCCGAAGCTGGCCAAGAAGCTGGTCAGGAGGGGGGTCACCGAGATTGTCACGCCGGGCGTGGTCTACAGCGACCAGGTGCTGACTCAGAAGGAGAACAACTATATCGCCGCGCTGTGTTTCTCGAAGGACCGGGGCGGTATCGCGTTCTTAGACGTGTCCACCGGAGAGTTCAAGGTGGCCGAGGGCGACTTAGACTACCTCGACCTGCTGATAGCCGATTTCGCGCCCAAGGAACTGCTGGTCCAGAAGGGATTCGAGAAGGGAGTCCGCGAGCGGTTCACGTCCCCCGCCTCCAATATATACATATCCACGATGGAGGGATGGGCTTTCGTCTTCGAGTCAGGTTACCGCAAGCTTATAAAGCATTTCAAGACCGATTCGCTCAAAGGTTTCGGGGTGGAGGGCATGAAACTGGGCGTGACCGCTGCCGGTGCCCTGCTGTTCTACCTGGAGTCCAACCGTCTGGAGGACACCGAATATGTACCGGGCCGTACATTGGCCCAGATCAGCAACATATCCCGCATAGACGAGGGCGGCTTCGTATGGCTGGACCGTTTTACGGTGCGCAATCTGGAGCTGGTGGAGCCGGCTGCTCCGGGAGGCGTGACCCTGCTGGATGTCATCGACAAGACATCCTCCCCCATGGGTGCCCGCCTGCTGCGTTCGTGGCTGACCATGCCTTCGAGGGATCTCGCCGAGATATCCGCGCGGCAGGACAGTGTGGATGGTCTTCTGGCGGACAGGTCTCTGGCGGCGGAGCTGTCCCGACGGATAGCTGCCATGGGTGACCTGGAGCGCATACTTTCCAGAGCCGCTTCCGGCCGTGTCTCGCCCCGTGAAGTGATGCAGCTGCGGCGTGGCATAGAGCAGTTCCTGCCGCTGAAGACATTGATTCTGGACAAGATACCCAAGAAGAGCCCGCTTGCCCGCATTGCGAGGGAGATAGACGATTGCCCGGAGCTGAAGGCATTGCTTTCCAGGACCCTGAGCCAGGATCCTGCTGCCCAGATAGGCAAGGGAGAGGTGGTGGCTTCGGGGGTGGATGCAGAGCTGGACGAGCTGCGCGGCATCGTGACCCACGGCAAGGACATCATAGCCGGCATACAGGAGCGGGAGATAGAGCGTACGGGTATCACCTCTCTCAAGATCAGCTACAACAATGTGTTCGGATACTATCTGGAGGTGCGCAATACCCACAAGGAGAAGGTACCTCCCGAATGGATACGCAAGCAGACCCTTGTCTCGGCCGAACGGTACATAACCCCGGAGCTGAAGGAATACGAGGAGAAGATCAGCGGGGCCGAAGAGAAGATATATGCGATCGAATCCAGGATTTTCAACGGACTCATTTCGGAGATACAAGCGGCTATCCCGGCAGTGCAGAAGGATGCGGCGCTGATAGCCAGGCTGGACTGCCTGCTGTCGTTTGCACAGGCTGCGGAGGACTACGGCTACTGCCGTCCTCTGGTGGACGACGGGGATATCCTGAAGATAGAGCAGGGACGTCATCCCGTCATCGAGCGCATGATGCCGGCCGGGGAGGAATATGTGGCCAACGACCTGTACCTCGACAGCGAGAAGCAGCAGATAATCATCCTGACCGGTCCCAACATGTCCGGTAAGTCGGCCCTGCTGCGCCAGACGGCACTGATGGCGGTAATGGCGCAGATAGGTTCCTACGTGCCGGCCAAGTCGGCCCACATAAGCCTTTTCGACAAGATATTTACCCGTGTAGGGGCTTCCGACAATATTTCCCGCGGCGAGTCCACGTTCATGGTGGAGATGCTGGAGACTGCCGCCATCCTCAACAACATGACGCCGCGTTCGCTGATCCTGCTGGACGAGATAGGCCGCGGCACCAGTACTTTCGACGGGATGTCCATAGCCTGGGCTATCGTGGAATACATCCACGAGAGGGGCGGAGGAGCAAAGACTCTCTTCGCTACGCACTACCACGAGCTCAATGAGCTGGAGGAGCATTACAAAAGGGTAAAAAACTTTCACATAGCAGTGAAGGAATCTGACGGAAAAATCCTATTTTTGAGGAAACTTTGCGAGGGGGGAGTGGCCCACAGCTTCGGTATCCATGTGGCAAGGCTGGCAGGAGTGCCGCCGGAAGTGGTCCTCTCGGCCGAGAAGGTGCTCAAGAAGCTCGAGGCCGGGGCATCCGGGGCCGGGGACTCGTCCATCAAGGGCAGGGTGCAGTCCCTGAGGCAGAAGAAAAGGGACCGCAGTGCGGCGGAAGAGGAGATACAGCTTTCGATATTCCAGCTCGACGATCCGCTGCTCGTGAGCATCAGGGACAGTCTCAAGGCCATGGACCTCAATTCGATGACCCCGATGGACGCATTCGATATGCTGAGGGAGCTCCAGCGCAAGGTGGGTATTAACAAATAACTGTAATCAGGACATTTATGAAAAAATTCGTGAAAGAGCTGAGGATAGTTGCGGGGTTGGTTGCGGAGAGTGCCTCTTTCGCCTTTTTCTCCATCAGGTCCGACAAGCTCAGGACATTTCTGTCGCTTTCGGGTGTCACTGTCGGCATTTTCTCGATAGTGGCTGTCTTCTGTGCCGTGGATTCGCTCAAGTCCAATATCATGGAAGGGGTCAAGTCTTTCGGGAGCGACATCGTCTACATCGACCGTTTTCCCATGACTCAGGAGGAGGGGGAGGACGGGGAGCCGTTGCAGTGGTGGGACTATCTGCAGCGGCCGGAAATCTCCGAGGACAATTTCGAATATGTCGCCCGCAATGCCACTCTGGCCAGGAGCGTGGTATATGTCGTGATGGGCTCCGGCAATGCTTCATACCGCCGCAACAACTATTCGAACGCATTTCTGGTGATAACCACGGACGGACTTGAGAATGTGATGAACTATTCCCTTGCAGGGGGAAGGGATTTTTCGGAGACTGAAGTCCGGGGCGGGGCCAATGTCGCTATCCTAGGGCACAATGTTGTCAGGGATCTTTTCGGAGACAGCTGGCCGGTCGGGAAAAAGATCAAAGTCAGGGGCGGCACCGCCACGGTGGTGGGAGTGCTGGAAGAGCAGGGCGAGAGCATGGCATCGATAGTCAATCTGGACGATGCGGTCATACTTCCCCTTCAGTTCGGCAAGATGGTGCTCGCATCCGCGTGGGGTTCCGGCATGATGATGGCGGCTCCGGCCGAAGGAGTGGAGCGTCAGGCATTTATCGATGAGCTGCGCATGCTGCTGCGCTCGTGCCGCGGCCTTTCCCCGTCGGAGCGGGATGACTTTGCCATCAACGAGATGACCTTCCTGCTCGACATGCTGGATTCCGTGTTCCGCGGCCTGAGCCGGGCGGGTTGGATCATAGGAGCATTCTCCCTGATCATCGGCGGATTCGGCATCGCCAACATAATGTTTGTATCGGTACAGGAGCGCATGAGCCAGATCGGCATCCAGAAGGCCCTCGGAGCCAAGCGCTACGTGATCCTGACGCAGTTCATGGTGGAGGCCTCGTTCCTCTCGCTTGCCGGGGGACTCGTGGGGATACTGCTGGTATTTCTTGTGTCCGTTCCGGTCAATGCCGTCTCGGAGCATTTCACCATCTCCCTCTCTCTTGACAATGCCGTTGCCGGCATGCTGATAGCTGCGGTACTCGGCATCCTCTCCGGCCTCATTCCCGCCTGGAAGGCCGCTACGGTCGATCCTGTCCGCGCTATCAATGGGTGAGATTATACCGCAAAAGTTTAAAGCAAAACGCCACAAAAGTTTAAAGTAACTTTTGCAAGAAAAGATAACTCGCTTAAAATAAATCAATTGGTCGGATTGCTTGAAATTGGGTAACGAGATAGCAACCCCATAGGCTTGTCATAATCACAAATAGCAAATTCAACAAACGATTGATTAGAGGTGCTTAGGGGAAAGAGTTTTATTACTTTTGTAGAATCTTTAGATATTATTTCATGAAGCAGTTGTGGCAATACATCAAGAATCCTCGGGAGAATTGTCCTTATGATTTCAGCGTAAGGGTGATGCTATTGTCGGTTATGCTGTGTCTGTCAGTACCACTATTCTTTGAAGTTCTGACTGCATCCGTATTTGTCATTGCAGGAGTTGATTTGCCAGCAATGACATCTGATAAATCTGTTTTGCCTCTATGTTTTCTGATTCAATACTTCGGTAAATTTTTACCGAAAAATTTAAGAAACTGTTTAAATTTATTTATAATTAATTGTAAATCAGTAGGTTAATTGGAATATTTTTCGTAACTTTATGGTTATCAAGACATTAATGTTATGCACAAATACCCAACCAACCTGACTGATAAACAGTGGCAAGTTATAAAAAATATGTTAGACCCCAAAGAAAGATTCAGAAAATATTCTCTGCGCTCTGTTTTTGACGGCATCCTGTACATCGTGAAGACCGGCGTGCAGTGGAGAATGCTCCCCTCGGATTTCGCTCCGTGGCAGACAGTGTATTACTATTTCAGCAAGTGGAAGAACGAGGGCCTGCTTGAAGAGATCTTCGACACCCTCCGCGGCATTGTCCGCCGTCTTTCGGGCAGGGCGGAGAGTCCCAGCCTTGGGATCATCGACTCAAGGAGTGTCAGGACCTCCCATCATATTGATGGTCAAAGGGGAATAGACGGAAACAAAAAGATAAAGGGCAGGAAGGAGCACATAGTGGTTGACACACTGGGGCTGCCCATGTCAGTGAGGGTCCATCCGCCCAACGTCCATGACAGCGTAGGGGCGGAAGAGGTGCTCGAATCCATGAGATACAAATTCCCGGGGCTGAAACGGATTCTGGCGGACGGAGGTTACAGGGGCGAGACTGTCAGGAACACGGTCATGAGACTGCTGCATTGCGACCTGGATGTCGTACTCAGGTCTGACAAACGGACGGACAGATTTGTCCCCATGCCAAAAAGATGGATTGTCGAGCGCACTTTCTCATGGCTCGAGAACTTCAGGAGACTGACCATTGATTATGAATACAGGGCTGACACGCACGAAGCCATGCTGCATATCGCTGCCATAAAATTATTTTTGAATAAATTTTAAACAGCTTCTTAGAATAGCCTCTCTTGCGGATTGATAGTTTTTTTATAACTTGCCAATGATTTTTAGTCATTGGTTGGTTGAGTGCGATGTTGTAGATTCCATCGACAGCCAAGGACATTTTCAAAATGCTATAAAGTTATGAGAAGATTCAATACTGATGATAAGGATGCCAATGGCTGGGTCAGACCAGGAATAGGAGGTTCCGTGTACAAGAATCTGAATGTAGAGTCCAGGACTTATTGTCCATATATTGTGGAACATAGGATGGGTGAACACCTCAAATGGCTATGACGTTCATTCACGCGGCCGTTCTGGCGGTTCTTATCATTCTGTCCTCATCGTCGTGCTCCCACCGCGGCGGCAGCGGCGTTCAGGACGCCCTGTCCGCGGCGGACTCTCTGATGATGACAGATCCCCGGGCAGCCCTGGACACACTTCTGACGATAGACAGCAGTTCGGTGGAGAGGCTTGGCCGCAGTGACATGGCCTTCTACACCCTGCTCAAGACAGAGGCGGAGTACAAGTGCTGGCTCCCGGTGGCTGAGGATACAGCTGTGTTCAAGGCTGCGGCGTACTACGGCAGGCGCGGTCCGGATGACAGGCTGGTGCGTGCGCTGATTATGCAGGGTGCTGTACAGTACGAGCGCGGTGATGCCGAGGTTGCCATGGAGTCCTATAAGTCCGCGGAACCGGTGGCGGAGCGCGTGGGGGACATGGAGCAGCTCGGGCTTCTGCATACGAGGATAGGAGAGTTGTACCATGCGACAACTGTCAACTTTATGGAAAGTATAGAGAGAACCAAGGCTGCGGTAGCCTGTTTCAAAGAGGCGGGTAAGGAAAGGAGAGCCGTGAATGAAACGTTCTCTCTTGCAAGCATGTATCTGGCAGTGGATTCTTTGGACAGAGGATATGACTGTATTGTCAGTGGGCTGGAATATGCCGAATCATTGGGTGATACATCGCTGGTTGCCAACGGCCGTTTTTTGTTGTCGGGGTATTTCTACTATCTTGAACCGCCGGATTATGAAATGAGCCGGAGGGTAGCATTGTCAGCGGTGGGACTTTTGGGAGACTCAGACTGGGATATCCTCCATTACCGCGATGACTTGTTTCATTTTATTGCCGGTTCGTATGCTGCAGCAGGTCAGACTGACTCGGCGCGTTATTATCTGCAGAAAATCAACGGAAATGATCTCAGGACAAAGGTGTGCAAATATGAGGTCCTGATGAAAATCGCGAGGAGCGAAGGGGACAGTACTGCATTTCTCAAGAACAAAATGAAAGCGGACAGCCTCTATTATGTTAAAAGGATACAAGGGTATGAGCACGACCTCGCCAAGTCTGAACTGAGAAGTGAGAACAGACTTATGAAAGAGCGTTATGCAGTCGTTAAAAAGCAGCATGTCATACACGTTATGGCTGCTGTAATAGCGCTGCTGTGTATAGTTGCAACGGCCATTTATCTGTACAGTAAAATGAAAATGAGGGCTGTGGAGGCGGAGCGGATGGCGGCGGCTCTGAATCTGAAAGGGAAAGAAAAGGAAAGGGACTATATGGAATCTCAGGAACGGTCTGCCCGCTTGTTGTCCAGGCTTGAGCAGGAATCATCCGCAAAAGAGGCCCTGATCTCGATAAATGGCAAACTGTTGAAAGTGAATGACAGTCTGGTGGATGCGTACTACAGGTATGGTTCGGCCTCCGCATTCTCCTCAGCGGTGTCCCGTATCATAGATGAGTATTTCCCGGAAAACTCGACTAGAGAACTGGTACGGGAGATGGTCGATCTGGCCTATCCCGGTTATCTGTCTTCGTTGTCCTCAGAATACGGACCGCTTACGGACAGACAGATGTATCTTGTGGCTTTGATGTGCTGTGGTTTCTCGACCAGTACAATGTGCGTGCTGTACAGATGCAGCGAAAATACACTGAATGTGACGAAGAGCCGTGTCGCCAGGAAAATGGGAATCACCGGAAGTCTGTCGGCATTCATCGCTGACGGATTGAAACCGTATGGCGGTGATTGACAAAAAACTTTACACTTACAGAATCAACACCTTGATAATCAGCTACTTGTGATTCGGTCTCACTTTACTTACAGGCATGTAAAGTTTGCATATTTTATATGTGGCTGTAAATCAAGTATTTGTAAATAGGGATGTAAAGCGCGTTAATTTTGTGCGGGACAGAAAAGACCCTAGATTTGTTCTGTGAGAAACAACAGCCATGAAAAGAATATTTGTAATTGTAACTTTTATCGCGTCTTTTATCTGTGCGTATGGTCAAGATCCGGATTATACGGAGATAGTAATGTCCAAAAATGATACGCGTACCCGTAGTATAGTTGATATGCCTGAGGCATCAATTTTCTATGAGGTGCTCAGGATTTCTTTTGACGCTTCAGGTATGTACACCTTATATATTGAGGACAGTTCCGGTGTCCCTGTTTACACATCCACTCTCCCTGCCGACGGCATGGAGTACTCTTATGACCTCTCCGGCATCGGTGAGGGTATGTTCATACTGAAACTTGATGGTCCATCAGGGGAGTATGAAGGTTGTTTTATTATATAGTTTTTAACATTTTTATTACCATGAAAAAATTAGTATTTTTACTTTCTGCCAGTGTGGCAGTGACTTTACTGGGCTCTGTGCTTTCTCTTAATGCAAAAAGAGTGAATTGCATAGGAAATGATCCCTTGCGGGGTGGTTTTGAATGCACGGGTATTACTAAAGCATTATGTGTTTCATTTTCCAGCTCTGGAGGCTCCGTTGAATGTAACGGTAAAAGGGTGTATTCGGAACCTCTGATTATTGAGGTAGGGCCAAGTGAAGGAATTGATGAAGTGGAGGATGAGACTGCTACTATTAACTGAGTGAATTTATGTACCCTCGTTTTTTAATCATGTGCCAGTCAATGTCCTTGTTGATGTTGACTGGCTGTGGCAATACCGGTGTTGTCAAGGAGGAAGTATTGGGTCAGGATGTAAAGGAGACCGCATTGCGGATATCCCCTGATGCGGTCTATGAATTGCCTGACAGCCTGTATTCATATTATGCTATTGTCTGTGACGGACGTTACGCGGTATGTGCGATGGAGACCGATGACTATTCTGCGGAAGTGTTTGACCTGAGGACCGGAGAGGTGTCCGGCAGGTTCCTGCATTACGGGAACGGTCCTCAGGAGGTGCTGCTTCCCCAATACTATATGAACGGGGATACCCTTTATGTAAACGATGTCTCCAAAAAGAAACTTTATGCAGTGCCTGCGCGTACATTGCCGGAAGCATCCATTGCAACGACCTATGACGTGGAGTTCATGTCATCATCCATACTCCCTTATAAAGGGCAGCTGCTGGCATTGAATCCGTACTATTTCAAGAACGATAAAATGGGAATAGACAACGGCGAGCGTATGCTTTTTCTGAGTGACGGCAAGGAGAAACCGTATGATGAGAGTAAAATGTTTGCAATGAATGTCGTACAGGGTAAGCTTCTCTACAGTTCTGACAGTGAGACCATAGTGTATGCTGACGGCACCGAGCCGCTGGTGGTGTTCTTCGACAGTGGTCTTGAGCCGTTTAAGACAGTGAGGGGCCCTGTGGATTATGATGTGAAGTATATCGAGGCTGCGGGAGAACTGGCTTTTGTCGGTACTGCCTGCACTTCATATTTGTCCGCCTGTGCGGATGACAGGTACGTATACCTCCTGTATGAGGGTCAGGAAAGAAGTGTTAGTGACGATGACGTAGACTGGGAGCATTCCGACCATGACCAGTATGTATTCCAATTTGACTGGGAGGGTAATTTTGTTGAATCGTATGTTTTGGAAGGGGTGACATTTGCCCTCACGCAGCTGAGTGCCGGGACAGAGCCGGGGACACTGTTTGTGTCCACCATTTTCCAGGATAAGGAGAATCTGCATGTTCTTTATTACGACCTGAATAAAGTTTCAAGATGACACGTATTTTTAATGTATTTTTCTTGTTTGTATCACTTTATCTGCTGTGTGGCTGCGGTAGTAGTGAAAGCGACAATGATGTTAAAATAAGGACATTCCTTTCAGGAGTGTCTTTTTCTTATGATTCTTTGGTATTGAAGTCTGTTGCCATAGTTGGGGAAATGTTGCCGGAACAGTCATGCGTAGTATATGCGGCGGATATAGGTTGCTCAATGTGTATTGCTCAGATAATTGATGATTTGAAATCAATGGATAAAGCCGGTTCAGAGTTGAATGTTTGGATAGTATCCACAAAGGATGCTGAGACCATGTATATTGATTATTATCTTTTTGATAAGAATAAAAAAGAAGAATTCGGATTATCGGGACTGGGTTTCAGTTATTATGTGGTTCCCGATGTGTTTTTGCAGAATGTCGTAGAAGGTCTGTATTTATTTAAAGAAGGCCGTATGGTTAATTTCCTACAGAATTAATTTAGATGACGATGTTGGCGTCCTGTCAGGCCGGGAGCGGGGAAGTTGTGCCGGCAAATCGATAATAGGCTTAAAATCAATCAATAACGTGATTCTGTAAAAGTTGCTGCAACTTTTATGGATAATAGTAATATGTTTATTATCAATGATGTATAGCTAATTAGGGACTGTCGTTTAATTCCGTCATTATGAGTCAATCGGCAGACTGTACCTGTAATTTTTCCGATCGAACCCATCTTTTTATATCTTCGGCTTCGTTTCGGAGCCGATTTTTTCGTTTTCGGACACAACTGGAGCCAATACTCCTGTAAAGGTTCCGTTTCAC
>CALVDF010000023.1 GCA_944326245.1 uncultured Bacteroidales bacterium | reverse complement strand
TTCGGGTCTTTGTCCGCAATACATTGGTCCACAGGGCATTATGTCAAAACGGCCGATCTGCATCCATGTTAGGATGGCTGAAAAACCGCCGAAAGGGTCCGTTCCGCGCTATCCTAACATTGCGCTCTTTCGGGGCCTTGTTCGCAATACATTGGTCCACAGAGTATTACGTCAAGACGGCCGATTTGTGGTCATGTTAGGATGCTTGAAAAACCGCCGAAAGGGGCCGTTTCGTGCTATCCTAACATTGCAATCATCCGGGCTCTTGTCTGCAATTAGTTGGTCCATAGAGTATTATATCTGAGCGGCAAATTTGGAGCGATGTTAGGATGCACAATACCGCACGACTTTCCTCTTGGAAGGTGCCGACGATATGCCAAAACCGACACCTCCAGCGCGGTAGGGGGGCTCCCTCAAGCGACTGGCGCATGCAGGCCATCCTATCCGTCCTCCCTTTTCCGCAGGTGAGCCGAAAATGTCGGAAAGGGTTCACCTGCGCAGGCGGTGCAGGCGATGGGGAGAGGCACCCCCTGCAAGAGACCCCTGCAGGGCAACTGCCCGGCTTTCCTCTTCCCTCCCTTTTCCGCAGGTGAACCGAAAACGCCGGAAAGGGTTCACCTGCGCAGGCGGAAGAGGAAGAGGACTGAGGTCTGTGAGATACGGAAGCAGATGGAACAACTCTGAAGTGTCCTGCGTCCTGTCTTAGCAATGGGTCTACCCAGAGAATCAGGTTTTTCAGAGGGAATTTACGTCTGGTGGTGAGCCTGGTGGTGATGTCTGGGAGTGATGTCCGAGGGTGACGTTAGGGGCTGCTTCAAAAAGGACAGCCGGTAAAAAAAGGGAATCAGAATAGAGTTAGGCTGCGCTCTGGTCACCTGGTAACCTGAACGCTTCGGCAATAAAGAGGAATTTGGCGGCAACCTGGAGGCATGACGGTCTGGGGGGCTGGCAAATAGCGGCCGGATATCTTCCTTATCCTTACGTATAATGAATCGTTTCCGGCTAAGCGAATTGTTTTTGACAGAGCGGATTGTGCTATAAAAAGAGAAGCCGACCTCAAAAAATCTCTTTGGGGTCGGCTTCTTTCTATTGTGTTGGTCCTCTGTTGAGTCGGTCCTCTTTGTGTTGTGTCGGACCTTTCGGACTTTTTATGTCCGGTTGAGGTATATGTTATCTAGGCATGAAGTAGATGGTGGTGTAGAAAGCGGAATCGTCCGCGTAGTTTCCTACTATTACACTTGCATCTTCTGAAACAGCCAGGACAGAGCCCTGGATGTTTACGCCTTCAGGGTCATAGCCGTATTTGGCAGATGCATACTCGGCAAATGTCTGTACGGATCCTGTGCTGATGTCATATACGTAAGGCTGGTCGGAGATGCCCATGGACACGTTGGCCAGGAAGAGCACGCCATCTGAGGTGACTGCGCAGGGTCTCCATCCGGAGTAAGCGTCGTCGGATATCTCATACATGTTCTTGGTCTCGGTATCGTATACATAGGCAAACTGAGGCATGTACTCCCAGGATTCTGTTATGTATACGTAGCCGGCCAGATATCTTCCGTCAGGGGAGATCTTGATCTCGAGGTCTCCGTATCTCTTCTCGAATGCTCCGCCGCCGTCAAGAAGATCCTGATTCCATACCATCATGTCCTTGGGGAACAGGTCGAATGTGTGGGCTGCACCGGTCCAGAGGCAGCCTACTTCTGCGAATGTGTCATAGTCGATAAGGTATCCGGCTATGTTTCCGTTGCTGCCGATTCCTTTCGCAACTATGCCGGCAGGAGTCTTGCCGTTGAGGTCAGTGCCGGTAAGGTTGCCGAGGGTGCCGTTCTCATAGATGACGGCATTGTTGTTCCACATTTCGTCCATCGAGTAGCCGACTGCTACGGAACCGTCAGGGGTTACGCCGTAGAAGCCTGTCTCCATTGCTCCGCTTGGGGCGGTGACAGTGGTGATTTCCCCGTCCTTGTAGATAATCGGTACCATAAGGTCTTTTCCGTAAGCGGTCCCGTCGTCTGCCACATCATAGAAAAGCACCCCTTCCACAGTCGTGAGCTTGTCACGGCGTACATCGTAGATATAGGATACTGGGCTGGTACCGTCGTTGAAGTTACCGACAACCCATTGACCGTTGTCGGATACTGCTATAGGTGCGATTACGGCTCCTTCGGGAGCAAACTCTACGTAGGGCCTGTAGACAAGCTGCTCTTTGACGTCAGGAGTTCCGACAACCTTGCCTTCGTAGATCTGTGCCACGTAGGCATAATACTTGGTATGCCAGAACAGATCACTGAAGAGTCCGCTCCAGTTACCGCTGAAAGGGACGTCGGTTCCTTCTGCAACTCTCTGCTCGATCCATGCCGTCAGGCCTTCTTCGCCGGGATATTCATCTTCGATGACAAGTCCGGCAACATATTCCGCGGCCGTGTTTGATGGCACGATGTTGAGGCTGATGCTGTTGTTTTCCTGTGCGACACCGATCTCAAAAGTGCTTTCTTCCTCTCTGGGATCTGTTTTGTCGCATGAGATTACCATGGCTGCCGCCAATGCTGCTAATGCAAAAAATTTAAAACTTTTCATGTTACAAATTTGTTACTATTAGAAATCGGCCGCGAAGATATAGGTATTTTCTCTTTTCGCAAAAAAAAAAACAAAAGACCGAGAGCACATTTTTTGCAAATCTTCCCGAGAATTCAATATCTTTGTAAGTTGTATAAAAATGTTTTTAGATGGCATCAATTAACGGACTATTGAAGAAGCTGTTCGGTTCGAAGGCCGACAGGGACATGAAGGAGATCAAGCCGATTCTTGACAAGGTTCTGGCAGCATACGAGAGGATAGACAAGCTCTCGGACGACGGGCTGCGGCAAGAGACGGACAGAATAAGAGAGATAATACACAACAAGATAGCAGCTGACGAGGACCGCAAGAAATCACTGCGGGCACAGCTGGAGGACGTCAGCATAGCCGTAGAGCAGAAGGAAGCCCTTGCCACCGAGGTGGATAAACTCACCAAGAAGATAGACGAGGAGATCGAGGAAGTGCTCAATGAGGTGCTGCCCGATGCCTTCGCGGTGATGAAATCCACTGCCAGAAGGTTCAAGGAGAAAGAGGTGATAGAGGTTACGGTGACGGATATGGACCGCGAGTTCAGTGCCAAGCACGATTATGTGAAGATAGAGGGGGACAAGGCATACTGGAGCCATACATGGCTGGCTGGAGGCAACCCCATCACATGGGACATGGTCCATTACGACGTGCAGCTCATTGGCGGTATTGTCCTGCACCAGGGCAAGATAGCCGAGATGGCCACCGGTGAGGGAAAGACTCTCGTGGCTACGCTTCCTGTATTCCTCAATGCGCTGGCCGGCAAGGGAGTGCATGTGGTCACAGTCAACGACTACCTCTCCAAGCGAGACTCCGAGTGGATGGGTCCCCTGTATCAGTTCCATGGTCTTAGGGTGGACTGCATCGACAAGCATCAGCCCAATTCGGCGGCCCGCCGCGCTGCCTACCGTGCGGACATCACCTTCGGAACCAACAACGAATTCGGTTTCGACTACCTCCGCGACAACATGGCCATCGACCGCAATGACCTTGTGCAGCGCAAGCATCATTACGCCATCGTCGACGAGGTGGACTCCGTGCTCATTGATGACGCCCGTACACCTCTGATCATTTCCGGTCCTGTACCGAAGGGGGACGACCAGCAGTTCGCCGAGTACAAGCCTTATGTGGAGCACCTGTACAATGCCCAGAAGCAGCTTGTGACCAAGCTGCTGTCGGAGGCCAAGAAACTGATTGCCGATGGCAATGAGACGGAGGGCGCCAAGCTTCTGCTGAGGGCCCACAAGGGACTGCCCAAATACGGTCCCCTGATCAAATTCCTCTCGGAATCCGGAATGAAACAGCTCCTGCAGAAGACGGAAAACTACTACATGCAGGACAACAACAAGCAGATGCACCTGATTACGGATGACCTGTATTTCGTGATAGAAGAGCAGACCAAGACTGTCGAGATGACCGACAAGGGCAATGACCTTATAGCGGCAAGCGTATCGGACGACAAGTTCTTCATCCTTCCCGACATAGGCAGCGAGATAGCCGATCTGGAGAAGCAGGAGCTTGCTCCTGAGGAGAAACAGGCCAGGAAGGCGGCGCTTCTTGCCGACTATGCCCTCAAGTCCGAGAGGGTACACACCGTTACCCAGTTGCTGAAAGCCTATGCGATGTTCGAGAGGGATGTGGAGTATGTGGTGATGGACAACAAGATCAAGATCGTCGACGAGCAGACAGGACGTATCCTCGAAGGACGCCGTTATTCCGACGGACTGCATCAGGCCATCGAGGCCAAGGAAAACGTGAAGGTGGAGGCAGCGACCCAGACTTTCGCGACCATCACCCTCCAGAACTATTTCAGGATGTATCACAAGCTGGCCGGCATGACCGGTACTGCGGAGACGGAGGCCGGGGAGTTCTGGTCCATATACAAGCTGGACGTGGTAGTCATCCCTACCAACCGTCCGGTAATCCGTATTGACGAGGACGATATCATATACAAGACCAAGAAAGAAAAATACAGTGCGGTGATTGCACGCATAGTGGAGCTTACCAATGCGGGACGTCCCGTGCTGGTGGGTACTACATCTGTAGAGATATCCGAGCTGCTCAGCAAGATGCTGCGTATGAGAGGCATCAAGCACAATGTGCTGAACGCCAAGCAGCATGCCCGCGAGGCCGAGATCGTGGCCCATGCGGGAGAGGCCGGTACAGTCACGATTGCCACCAACATGGCTGGACGTGGTACCGACATCAAGCTCGGACCCGGTGTCAAGGAGGCGGGTGGCCTGGCCATCATAGGTACCGAACGCCATGACAGCCGGCGTGTGGACCGTCAGCTGCGAGGCCGTGCCGGACGTCAGGGAGACCCGGGCTCCTCTGTATTCTACGTATCGTTCGAGGACAATCTGCTCCGTCTCTTCGGAGGCGAGCGTATGGCCGCCATGGTGGACAAGATGGGCCTGAAGGAGGGCGAGCCCCTGCAGCACTCGATGCTTGCAAGCTCGATCGAAAGGGCCCAGCGCAAGGTGGAAGAGAACAACTTCGGTATCCGCAAGCGGCTTCTGGAGTATGACGACGTGATGAACTCCCAGAGGGAGGTGATTTACAACAAGCGCCGCAATGCACTGTATGGAGAGCGCATAGATGTGGATGTGCGCAATATGATAGGAGACTGCTGCGAGATGCTGGCCGACAAGTCCGAGAACATGGACTACGAGGATTTCAAGCTCGAGGTGATGAAGACGCTTTCGATCGATCCCTCGTTCGACGAGCAGTTCTACCGCAATGCTTCCAGGGACAAGGTAGCCGAGGCCCTCAATACCCAGATCAGGGAAGAGTACCAGCGCCGGAGTGAGGCTATGGTCGCCCAGGCATGGCCTGTGGTCAAGACCATATATGAGCGTCAGGGAGCGCAGTTCGAGAATATGGCTGTGCCTGTCGGGGACGGTACCAAGGTCATGCGTGTCATCGTAAACCTGAAGAAGGCCTACGACACCCAGGCCCGCGAGCTGATCAGGGCCGTAAGCAAGACCATCACCCTCATCATGATAGACGAGGCATGGAAAGAGCATCTGCGCGACATGGACGACCTCAAGCAGTCAGTTCAGAATGCAACATACGAGCAGAAGGATCCTCTGCTTATCTACAAGTTCGAGAGCTTCAACCTGTTCAAGGGCGTCATAGAGCGCATAAGCCGTGAAGTGGTCAAATTCCTGCTCAGGGCCAGCATCCCCGTAAGGGAAAATGCTCCCGGTGAGGTCAGGGAGACAGAGCGTCGCCGTACGGACATGAGCCGTATGCAGACCTCCCGTACGGACATGGTTACCAACGGAGGACAGCCCAAGAGCAATGCTCCGGTCCATGTCGAGAAGAAGGTGGGACGCAATGACCCTTGTCCGTGCGGATCAGGCAAGAAGTACAAACATTGCCACGGAAGACTGGAAAACAACTAAAAAAACAAGATATGGATAGATTTGACATAATAGTAGTGGGCTCCGGCCCTGGCGGTTACGTGGCAGCGATAAGGGCTGCCCAGCTCGGGAAATCGGTAGCCGTCATCGAACGTTCCGAGATAGGAGGTATCTGTCTCAACTGGGGCTGTATCCCCACGAAGGCTCTTCTCAAGAGTGCGCAGGCATATACCTATGCCCGTCATGCTTCGGAATACGGTTTCGAAGCCATGGACGTCAAGCCCGATATAGTCAGGATGGTCGAGCGCAGCAGGGGAGTTGCGGCCCAAATGTCCAAGGGTGTGGAATTCCTTCTGAAGAAGAACAAGATAAGCCTGATCCGCGGCGAAGCTGTCCTCAAGAGCGGCCATACCGTGGAGGTCAATGATTTCGAAGCAGGTACCAGGACCCTCTACGAAGCAGACCATATCATACTGGCTGTAGGTTCGAGAGCCAATTCCCTGCCCTTTGCGCCCATCGACGGAGAGCGCATCATCTCTTACCGCCAGGCGCTTGTCCCCGAGAAACTGCCAAAGAGTCTTGCAGTCATAGGGTCGGGGGCCATAGGCAGTGAGTTTGCCTTCTTCTACCGCAGTCTGGGTGTGGAGGTATACCTTATAGAATATATGGACCGCGTCCTTCCTGTAGAGGACGATGACGTGTCTGCCCAGATCAGCCGTTCGTTCCGCAAGGCCGGCATCAAGGTGATGACAGCCGCGCAGGTCAAGAGCGTAGATACGTCAGGCGAGCTTTGCAGGCTTACCGTGGAGACAAAGAAAGGAACCGAAACCATCGAGGCCGAGACAGTGCTTTCGGCAGTCGGCGTGATCCCCAATACGGATTCGATAGGACTCGAGGAGGTGGGAGTGGAGACAGTCCACGGCCGCAAGATCAAGGTGGACGAGTACTACCGTACCAATGTCGAAGGCATCTACGCTATCGGGGACATCTTACCGACCCAGGCTCTGGCCCATGTTGCATCGGCCGAGGGTATCTGCTGCGTGGAGGCCATCTGCGGACTCAACCCCAAGCCCATCGACTACGGCAACATCCCGGGCTGTACCTACGTATCGCCTGAGGTGGCATCGGTAGGAATGACGGAGAGGGCGGTCAAGGAGGCCGGTATGGAGTATAAGGTCGGCAAGTTCTTCTTCCTGGCATCCGGAAAGGCGGCGGCCGCAGGGGAGAAGGACGGGTTCGTGAAGCTGATAGTCGATGCGGCTACAGACAGGATTCTGGGAGCGCATCTGGTCGGAGCCAATGTCACTGAAATGATATCCGGAATAGTGGCAGGGCGCAATACAGGCATGACGGCTTCCGACATCATCCATTCGGTGCATCCCCATCCCACTATGAGCGAAGCCATCATGGAAGCGGCTGAGGCGTCCCACGGGGAGTGCATACATCAGTAGAAACTAACGGTTAAACAGTTTATATCATGGCAAAAACAGAAATCATCCCCCAGACCAACGAACTGTGCAGGATCTCCAAAGGCACCAAGATAACCGGTGTCATGACCTCCAGTGCCGACATCCGTATCGACGGAGTGTTCGAGGGCACTGTGTACACCAAGGGCAAGCTTGTTGTAGGCGAAGCCGCCAACATCAAAGGCAAGCTCTTTGCACAAAGCTGCGATATATGGGGCCATGTGGAAGGCGACATCTTCATCGAGGATGTAGTCAACTTCAAGGCCAATTCCAATATGACCGGATCCCTGAAGACTCCGAAACTCAGTATCGAAGTCGGAGTGATCTTCAACGGAAGCTGCCACATCATCACCAAGGAGGAGTACAACAAGTACCTCCACGAGGTGCCGGAGCTCAACAGGGAGGCTGCAGCAAAGCCTGCGGCAGGTCCTGCCGTTCCGAACAAGGCCGCGGCCGCCAAGTAATCCGGGTTGCCCGGAAGCCGGTAGCCGGTAAAAGTACAGGGATAAGACAGATCAGGAGGGATCCTGTTCTATCTTATCCTTTATTTTATATTCGTTCCGGATGGTGCTGTTGCGGGAAACCAGTTCCCCGAGAAACCCTGTCAGGAACAGCATGGTGCCGATGATTATGGCCACCAGAGCCAGATAGAAGAGAGGCTGGTCTGTCACATAGCGGAATTTCATCCCGCCGATCTGTGCCACTATCTTGTCGATGATCAGCCATACGGCTATGACGAAGCCGATGAGGAAGAAAACTATGCCCCATACCCCGAAGATATGCATGGGCTTCTTCCCGAAGCCGGAGAGGAACCAGATGGTCATCAGGTCCAGGAAGCCGTTGAAGAACCGGCTCATTCCGAATTTGCTCTTTCCGTACTTGCGCTTGCGGTGGACCACCACTTTCTCGCCGATTCTGGTGAAGCCGGCATTTTTGGCTATGTACGGGATGTACCTGTGCATGTCGCCGTACACCTCTATTTCCTTGACCACTTCCCCGCGGTAGGCTTTGAGTCCGCAGTTCATGTCATGCAGTTTCAGTCCAGTGACCTTGCGGGCAGTGAAGTTGTATATCCGGGATGGGATGTTTTTGGTGAAAGTATTGTCATGACGCACCTTCTTCCATCCGGAAACCAGGTCGTAGCCGTCCTCCCGTATCATCCGGTACAGCTCCGGGATCTCGTCCGGACTGTCCTGCAGGTCTGCGTCCATTGTTATCACGACATCCCCTGCGGCTTCGCGGAAGCCGGTCTGGAGTGCCGCCGATTTGCCGTAGTTGCGTCTGAAGCTGTATGCCCTTATGCGGGGGTTGACATCTGAGAGTTCCTTGATGGTCTCCCATGAGCCGTCGTCGCTGCCGTCATCGATCATGAGTATCTCATACCCGATGCCTGCGATGGGGGAGCCCGCAATTGCCCTGTCTATCCATTCCACCAGCTCCCGAAGGGATTCCTTTTCGTTGTACAGGGATATTACTATTGACAGATCCATACCGTATATCCGTTATTGTTCATCAGGTCCTGTGCCGTAGTTCCGGCCCTGGCCTCCGAATGGGTCCGAGTCTGTCCTTTTGGCCATTGCGGCCACTATCGCCGACACTATCAGGCCGCAGAAGACGCAGCTGAGGAACTGGGAAATTGCCAGTATCGCAGGCATGGAACGGGCCAGGGTGTCATAGTCCACAAGGCCGGCGACTCCCATGGACTCGTATGTCTCGAAGATCTGGTCCAGCATCACTGTCAGCGACCCCGGTATGAAAACCGTGTATGTAAGCAGCACGAAAAGTGTGCAGACAATGGCTGACAGGGTGCAGACGGCCATGCCGTAGCCGAAAGACTGGCCGTAGCGGACATAGTCCCATGAGTCGGCGTTGCGCCTCATTGCATAGTATACAATATAGACTGATGCACAAAGTTTTACAGCATTAAGAATGATTTTGAGGAAGCCTGGCAGCTGGAAAATCGCGGTTACGAGATTTATCACTACGGAGACACTTGCGAGTATCAGGCCGTATTTTGCGGCTTCGGACCAGTTAAGTTTGTAGTTCATCATGGAAAATGTTGTATTTGACTGCAAATTTAGTAATTTTGCAGTTTGGAAAAACAACGGACACACGAAAATTTATCCTGTTATGATAGATATAAAATTTCCTGACGGAAGTGTCAGAAGTTACGAGAAGGGGATAACCCCTTACCAGATTGCGGAGCAGATCTCTCCGCGTCTTGCAAGCGAGGTGCTTGCAGCGTCGTTCAACGGAAAGGTAATCGACCTTGAACTCCCTCTCCAGGAGAGCGGGGAACTCAAACTCCATAAATGGGAGGACCAGGAAGCCAAGTCCACCTTCTGGCATTCTTCGTCCCACCTGATGGCGGAGGCACTCGAGCTGCTCTATCCCGGAATCAAGTTCGGTATCGGACCGTCTATCGAGAACGGATTCTACTATGACGTAGACCTTGGCGACAGGACCATTACCGATGCCGATCTCAGGAAGATCGAGGACAAGATGATAGAACTGGCCCGCCAGAAACAGCATTTCGTAAGGAAGGACGTTTCCAAGGCCGAGGCCATGAAGACATATACCGAGAAAGGTGACGAGTACAAGTGCGACCTTATCAAGGACCTGCAGGACGGTACCATCACCTTCTATACCAACGGAAGCTTCACCGACCTTTGCCGCGGACCCCATCTCCGTGACACGTCTGTAATCAAGGCTGTCAAGCTTACATCCATAGCCGGTGCATACTGGAGGGGTGACGAGCACAACAAGATGCTTACCCGCATATACGGCATCACCTTCCCCCAGAAGAAGATGCTGGACGAGTACATCGCCCTGATGGAAGAGGCCAAGAAGAGGGACCACCGCAAGATAGGCAAGGAACTGGAGCTGTTCACATTCTCGTCAAGAGTGGGAGCCGGCCTGCCTCTGTGGCTGCCCAAGGGAGCCGCCCTGCGCGAGCGTCTGGAGATGTTCCTGCGCAAGGTGCAGAAGGAGTACGGCTATCTGCCCGTGATCACTCCGCATATCGGCCAGAAGGAGCTCTATGTCACTTCCGGCCACTATGCCAAGTACGGCGCCGATTCGTTCCGTCCCATCAAGACCCCTCAGGAAGGTGAGGAGTTCCTGCTGAAGCCTATGAACTGCCCCCACCATTGCGAGATATACCGCAGCAAGCCCCATTCCTACAAGGATCTGCCTATCCGTCTCGCGGAGTTCGGCACAGTGTACCGCTACGAGCAGAGCGGAGAGCTCCACGGTCTGACCCGCGTACGCGGATTTACACAGGACGATGCGCACATCTACTGCCGTCCCGACCAGCTCAAGGAGGAGTTCTGCAAGGTAATCGACATCGTGCTGTATATCTTCAAGACCCTCAACTTCGACGAGTACATCGCCCAGGTATCCCTCAGGGACAAGAACAACCGTGAGAAGTATATCGGAACCGACGAGAACTGGGAAAAGGCTGAGCGTGCCATCATAGAGGCAGCCGAGGAAAAGGGCCTGAAAACCATCGTGGAATACGGTGAGGCTGCTTTCTACGGCCCCAAGCTGGACTTCATGGTCAAGGATGCTATCGGCCGCCGCTGGCAGCTGGGAACCATTCAGGTGGACTACAACCTGCCTGAGCGTTTCGAACTGGAGTACACGGGAGCCGATGACAAGAAATACCGTCCCGTCATGATCCACCGTGCCCCCTTCGGATCCATGGAGAGGTTCGTGGCAGTGCTCATAGAGCATACCGGAGGCAAGTTCCCTCTGTGGCTCACCCCCGAGCAGGCAGTGGTGCTTCCTATCAGCGAAAAATACAACGATTACGCAAAAAAAGTTTGCGAATTGCTTAATAATTACGATATTCGCGCCTCAGTTGACGAACGCAACGAGACTATCGGCAAGAAAATCAGGGAGAACGAGCTTAAGCGCATCCCCTTCCTGCTGGTGGTAGGCGAGAAGGAGGCAGAGAGCGGAACAGTGTCCGTACGCCGTCAGGGCGAGGGCGACAAGGGCTCCATGACTCCCGAAGAATTCGCTGCGAAAGTCAACGAGGAAGTAAAGAACATGATTAACTAAAGATTAGGAGGACTACTTTATCGCAACACCTGTCAAAAGGCACCCTTATACGGGTGCTCCCAGGCCCGCTGCTCCCCAGCAGCATGCAGAGGGCCGCAACAACAATGGAACCGGCAACCGTCAGTCAGATCACAGGAAGGACGAGGGCCCAAGGGTTAATGACGAGATCACTGCACCTAAGGTCAGGCTTGTGGGAGACAATATCCCGCAGCCGGGTATCTATCCATTGCGGGAAGCCCAGAGGCTTGCAGAAAGCCTCGAGCTGGATCTGGTGGAAATATCCGCCAAGGTGGATCCCCCGGTCTGCAAGATCATAGACTACCAGAAGTACGTCTATCAGCAGAAGAAAAAGGCAAAGGAGATGAAATCCAATGCCTCCAAGGTGGTGATAAAGGAAATCCGCTTCGGTCCCAACACGGACGAGCACGACTTCCAGTTCAAGCTCAAGCACGCCATGAACTTCCTGCAGGAAGGCTCGAAGGTCAAGGCGTACGTGTTCTTCCGCGGCCGTTCGATCATGTTTTCGGAACAGGGCGAAAAGCTTCTGCTGCGTTTTGCCCTGGAGCTTGAGGATTACGGCAAGGCAGAGCAGATGCCCAAGCTGGAAGGGAAGAGGATGATCATGATGATCTCCCCGGTGAAAAAGAAATAACCGTTTTGTAACGTTTTTATATTAACTAAATTATTGTAACAATGCCAAAATTAAAGACCAACTCCGGTGCCAAAAAGCGCTTCGTGCTTACCGGAACTGGAAAAGTGAAGAGAAGACACGCTTACCACAGCCACATTCTCACCAAGAAGACGACAAAGCAGAAAAGGAACCTCAACAAAGTCGTCATAGCAGATGCATGCGACACCAAGAGGATCAAGGAAATGATTGTCGCCTAAGTATTTAATTTTATTGTTTAACTGAATGTGCCAGCAGAAGAAGTCTCCCGAAAGGGGGGAGCGCTGACATTCTTAAAATCAAAAAGTGCAGTATGCCTAGATCAGTGAATTCGGTGGCCTCAAGAGCCCGCCGCAAAAAGATTCTCAAACAGACCCGCGGTAACTTCCTCGCAAGGAAGAACGTCTGGACCGTAGCCAAGAATACCTATGAGAAAGGTTTGGGCTACGCATACCGCGACCGTAAAGCCAAAAAACGCAACTTCCGTTCTCTTTGGATCCAGCGTATCAATGCCGCTGCCCGCGAGCACGGCATGAACTATTCCCAGTTCATCGGCGCTCTCGCAAAGCAGAACGTAGGTCTCAACCGTAAGGTGCTTGCCGACCTTGCCCTGAACAACCCTCAGGCTTTCGAGGCTGTGATCAACTCTGTGAAGAAGTAATCCGCCTTATCAGCACGTGAAAGAGCTTCTGCATAACAAGTGGTTCCGTTTCGGCGTCTGGGGCGTCCTGTATCTCCTTTGGGTGATATGGCTCGGCAATTACTGGTGGCTGTTGGGCCTTCCGGTGATTTTCGACATATTCATCACCCGCAAGGTGAAATGGGCTTTCTGGAAGAAGACGTACAAGGAAGGGGAGAAGCACAATGTCTGGCTGGACTGGCTCGATGCCATCATCTTTGCCGTCATTGTGGTGGTCCCTCTCAATATCTTCATCCTCCAGGCGTTCCGTATCCCCTCCTCGTCGATGGAGAGTACTCTGATGACGGGAGACTACTTGTTTGTAAGCAAGCTGGCCTATGGCCCCAAGCTGCCCGAGAGACCTCTTTCCATACCCTTTGTCCACAACACCATTTTCGGCAGGAAGTCCTATTCGGACCTCATCAAGCGTGACTACAGGCGTCTGGCCGGTTTCGGCCACGTCAGGCGCGGTGACGTGGTGGTATTCAACTTCCCCCACGGGGATACGGTACTCACCAGACTTCCGTCGGATGACTACTACACCCACGTCAGATTCAACGGCAGGGAGTATACGGAGAAGACCTACGGTCCCCTGATCGTAAGGCCGGTGGACAAGGAGGACAATTATGTAAAGAGATGTGTTGCTGTCGCCGGAGACACCCTTGAGGTGCGTGACGGTGTGGTTTTCGCCAACGGTGAAGCCCTTGACGAATGGCCCGTTGTACAGAACTCCTATACAGTAGTGACCAACGGTTCCCCGATCAATCCCAAGATTCTCGAGGAAGCCGGAATCCAGACAGCCGATGCCTGGTTCGATGCAGCCCTTCCCGGTTATCCGGCCCTGTCCATGACAGCTTCGGGCGCAGAGAAGATAGCGTCGGTGGCAAATGTCCTGGAATGCAGGCGCAATGTGGATGTGTATCCTCCGGATTATCCCGATTCCTATCTGATGCTCTTTCCTTTCGACGAGAGTTTCAAGTGGACGAGGGACAACTACGGACCGCTCTACATCCCTGCAAAGGGAGACAGTGTCGCCCTGAATGCCGGAAATCTCCCTCTTTACCGCCGCATCATCGAGGTATACGAGGGACATGATCTCGATGTTCTGGAAGACGGCACCGTGATGATAGACGGGCGTCCCGCCACTCATTACACCTTTGCCATGGACTACTACTTCATGATGGGAGACAACAGGCACAACTCTCTCGACTCGCGCTACTGGGGTTTCGTACCGGAGAGCCACATCGTCGGCAAACCAGTCGTGGTATGGTTCTCCAAGGATCTCAACAAACCTTTCCCTCGGAATATCAGATGGAACCGATTGTTGAAGTTTGTTTAAAAAATTTGGAATTTAAAGAAAAAAAAGGGATATTTGCAGCCCTTTGGAATTTGGAAATAAAATAGGAAAAAATATATGGCACGTGTTTGTCAAATAACAGGAAAGAAGAGGGTGATCGGAAACAATGTTTCCCACTCCAAGCGTCGTACGAAACGCGAGTTCGCTCCCAACCTGAAGGTAAAGCGCTTCTGGCTCGAGGAGGAGAACAGATTTGTCACTCTTAAAGTCTCTGCTGCCGGCATGAGGACTATCAACAAGAACGGTCTCGCAGCTACACTCAAGGCCGCTCAGGAAAAAGGTTTAATCGACATTTATTAACGGAGGATACAAATTATGGCAAAGAAAGCAAAAGGCAACAGAGTGCAGGTGATCCTCGAGTGCACAGAGCAGAAGGACAGCGGAGTTCCCGGAATCTCCCGTTACATCACCACCAAGAATAAAAAGAACACTACAGAACGTCTGGAGCGCAGGAAATACAACCCTTACCTCCGCAGAGTAACTGTACACAAGGAAATCAAATAAGTATTAGCATATGGCAAAGAAAGCGGTTGCAACCTTCAGCGGCGACAAGGCCTCCAAGAGGACATTTGTCAAATGTATAAGGATGGAAAAATCCGAGCGTACCGGTGCCTACATCTTCAAAGAGGATTTCGTAGCCACCGACCGTACCAAAGAATTCTTCGAGAAGAAGTAATCAATTACTTGATATCAAACGATAGGGTGCCCGTGCGACACCCTATTTTCATTTATCCGTGTTCCGAAGCCATGCGGAAGTATGTCCGGGAACACGGAACAATATGAAGTTCATGATGGATTTACAGGAAATAATAGACAGGACGGTCGCTGCGTATGCGCCTCTTGTCAAGGCTGCCTCCGAAGCCTATTGGGAGGGAACCACTACCGGAAGTGCCGAAGCATTTGAACGGTATGCGGAGGTAAACAAGAAAATGACGGAGCTTTTCTCCGACAGCAGGACCTTTGCCGAACTGCACAGGATAAAGGAGTCGGGCAGCGTGACTGAACCGGTACTTAAAAGGCAGCTCAACGAGCTGTACAACAGCTTTCTGGCCCGTCAGGCCGACAAGTCCCTGCTCAACGCCATCATCGACAAGGAAACGGAGCTGGAACGCAAGTATGCAGCGTTCAGGGCTGAATTCAGGGGCCGGAAGATCAATGACAATGAGGTGGAAAGACTCCTGAAGGGCTCATGTGACCCGGCTGAGCTGCAGGAGGTCTGGGAGGCGCACAAGGCCGTAGGCCGGGAAGTCGCATCCGATGTTCTGGATGTCGTGCGGCTCCGCAACCGGCTTGCGGATGCTCTCGGATTTACCAATTACCATTCCATGAGCCTGATGCTCAGCGGGGAGAAGCCGCGTGAGGTGGAACTGCTCATGAACGAAGTCGACGAGCTGTCCCGCGGCAGTTTTGCTACCGTCAAGGCAGAGCTGGACGAGGCCATGGCCCTGCGTTGCAGGATACCTCAGTCTGAACTCAGACCCTGGCATTATCAGGGACGGTTCTTCCAGGAGGCTCCGGACCTGTATCCGGTGGATTTCGACAAGTATTACAAGGGCAGGGACCTTGAGAGGCTGACCGTTGACTATTACCGCAGCATAGGGCTGGATGTCGAGCCGATGCTCCGCCGCAGCGACCTCTATCCCCGCGAGGGCAAGAACCAGCATGCATTCTGCATCGACATGGACTGCATGGGGGATGTGCGGGTACTGTGCAACCTCACCGACAACGAAAGGTGGATGGAGACCATGCTGCACGAGTTCGGTCATGCCGCCTACAGTGTCGGCCACGACAGCAATCCCGCGCTGCCCTTCCTCCTGCGGGAGTCCGCCGCCATATTCACCACCGAGGGAGTGGCCATGATGTTCGGCCGCCTCTCGCGCAACCCGGAGTGGATGCGGCTCAACCTCGGGATATCCTCCGGGGAGGCGGAACGCATTGCCCCGGACTGCCGCCGTGCAGCCCGTCTGAGTCAGCTGGTCCAGTCCCGTTTCATGCAGGTGGTCTACCGCTTCGAGAAGGCCATGTATGCCGACCCGGAGCAGGACCTCAATGCCCTTTGGCGCAGCCTGGTGGAGAAATACCAGCTCCTCGCTTACCCGGAAGGCCGTGACGAGCCGGACTGGGCCGCCAAGATCCACATTGCCCTGTATCCCTGCTATTACCACAACTACCAGCTGGGAGAGCTCTTTGCCTCGCAGATGCACCACTGCATAGTGGAGAATGTCACCCGCAGCGGAAACCTTCCTTCCGATTCCTATACCGGATGTCCCGAAGTCGGACGCTGGCTGACAGAAAACATTTTCTCCGTCGGCAAGCTGTATCCCTGGAACGAGATGATCACCCGTGCCACGGGCGAAAAACTTACTGCTGCCTATTGGGCCGCAGAGGTCAGGTAAGGATTTCTGGTTGCCATTTTGGATTACTTTCCTGAAAACCATCCGTTAAGGACGGTCAGCGTGATGATAGGCAGGCTTGATATCTCAATCGAGAAGGGATGGGCATGAGCGGCTTCCATCCCCCGACCAAAAACATTCTTATGGTCAGCCTCTGGCATATGGGGCAACCGCAAAATTGAATCTGTTGAAAATCAATATGTTGACTTTTGAATTTGCCCCAAATGCTCGTTTCAAACCTGCGTTTGGGGCAAGGCACGTTAGATTATCAGACACTTATCACTCAAAATGCCCCCTGGGAACAGTTTTCTTTACAAACCCAGGAAGGCAACGGCTCGCAGCAGATGTGCATCGGGATATACCTTTATGCAGGAGAATCTGGTCAGGAGAGGAGTACTCCTGTAGAGACGTATTCCTGCCGGGAATAAAAAAGGGCAACCCTTCCAATCGTTGTTGATTGTCAGGTTGTCCTTCTTAAGTTTTGCCCTTCGGCAGCTTTTGCTCCTTCGGCTGCTTCAGTTCAGCTTCGGCTGTTCCCTGTTTCAGGGGCCCAGGCCCGAGCCGGCCTTAGACTAGTATCCGAACATGTCTTCCGATGACACGTATTCGATTTCACCGAGGGTCTTGAGATAACCGGTGTCGAGGTCCTTGGTCCTGCCGAGGATTGCATAATCGTAGGTGCGGCCCTTGACCCATTGCTGCTGTGTGGCAATGACATCGTCTATGGTGAGATTCTGGATGGTCTCGAACATGTGTCTCTGCAGGGGCTCGTCCAGTCCGAGTTCACGGGTGGCGCGGTAGTTCCAGAGAATGCCGTCACCGGTAATCCTCGAAGTCCTGATTCTCGACAGTACAGCCTTCTTGGCTATGTCGAAGGCCGGCTGCGAAACGGGCATGTCGTTGATGATGTCCTCGAATGTCTCGATGGCCTGCTGCATCTTGTCGTTCTGTGTGGCGATGAAGGCTATGTACATGTACGAATCCTCGAGTGTCGAAGGATCTGCCAGATATGCCTGTGCCGTGTATGCAAGTCCCCTTGCCTCCCGCATCTCCTGGAATACTATGGAGTTCATTCCGCCTCCGAAGTATTCATTGTAGAGTGAGATATACGGGTCTGCTGCATAGTCGAACTTCTCGTCCCTGTTGGAATACTGCAGGTAGTACAGCTGGTTGGCGTCGTACTCGGCAAGATATACCTTGCTGGTCTCTCCCGGCTTGAGGTATTTGAGGGACTCCTTCTTCAGAGGCTCCGGATTGTCCGCTATGCGGTGCCTTTCGGACAGTGTGGCCAGCAGTTCAGAGCTGCTCTGGGGGCCGTAGTACAGTATCTCGTGCTGTTTGTCCATCAGGTCGTGTACCTTGGCCAGGAGTTTCTCCGAAGTCAGCTCCTTAAGTTCCTTGTCATTGAGGGTTATCCTGTCTATTGCATCCTTACCTATGAGCATGTAGGACTGCAGGGCCCCGAAGCAGCCGGCCTGGCTCATCTTGTTGTTGCGGCGTCTCTGCTGCATGTCGTTCTTGATGTTGGCGAGGATGGTTTCGTCGGGTACTGCATTGTAGATGAGGTCTTCCACTATGCTGATGGCCTCCGGTATGTTCTCGCTGAGTCCTGTGATCCGTATCACTGTCTCGTCGGTAGATGCCGAAATGCCGAAGCTGCATGCCAGCTTGTACATCTCCATGGCGATGTCTGCGGCACTCTTGTCTGCGGTACCGAGGTAGCCGAGGTAGTTGAATGCCAGCGAAAGGGCAGGGTCGTTGTTGACACCCTTGTCGAATACGAACATGACGTAGGCGAGGTCGTTGATGTCGTTCTGCTTGTAGAGGACATCGATGCCGGAACCTGCGTCCAGTATGGACATCTCCTTGCTGTAGTCCACGAATACAGGTTCAATCTCCTTGACGGGAGTATTCTGTATGCGGGTAAGGAATTCGCTCTGCATCTCCCTGTTGGTTGCAATAGGGGTGATTTCGGGGGCAGATATCTTCTGGATGTTGTCGTCCTTGCCTAAGCGTTTGTATATTACTGCATAGCCTTCGGGCGTCAGGTATTTGTCGGCCCAGTCCATGATGTCCTGTTTGGTGATTTTGGCCATGCGGTCGATGGTCTCCACATTGTCCTTCCAGGACTCTCCGTTGATGAAGGACATGGTCTGTTCCATGACCCTGGAGTAGTTGCTTGTGAGGGCGTTCATCGAGGACAGCTTCAGGTTGTTGACGGTAGCCTCTATGAGCCCGTCGTCGAATTCTCCCTTGCGGAGCTTGTCCACTTCTGCCATCAGCAGGTCTTTGACCTCGTCCAGGCTCTGTCCCTGTTTGGGCTTGCCGAACAGCTGGAAGCTGCCGTAGTCAGGAAGGATGCTGGCATATCCGTCACCGGTGAGGATCTTCTGGTCCTGCAGCAGGTCCAGGTCTATGAGACCGGCAGTACCGTTGCTGAGTATGAAACCGGCCATCTGGGCTATGTCGTTGGATTGGTCTTCGGCACCGGGGAGTCTCCAGCCTATGGAGATGTTCTCCGACTCAAGTCCGTAGACGGTCCTGACTATGGGCTCGGTTATGGGCTGTTCAGGCTCGAACTCCATCTTGGGAAGGTCCGGATTGGGCTGCATGTCCCCGAAATACTTGTCGATGATGCGTATCACTTCATCGGGATTGAAGTCTCCGGCCATGCAGATGGCCATGTTGTTGGGTACGTAGTATGTCTTGTGGTAGTTCTTGACGTTGGTGATGGAAGGGTTCTTGAGGTGCTCCTGAGTTCCGAGTACGGTCTGCTTGCCGTAGGGATGATTGGGGAACAGGGCGGCGTTCATGGCTTCGTACACTTTCCTGGAGTCATTGGTGAGCGACATGTTCTTCTCTTCGTAGATGGTCTCCAGCTCTGTATGGAAGAGTCTGATTACAGGGTTCCTGAACCTGTCGGACTCGATGATTGCCCAGTTCTCTATCTGGTTGGAGGGAATGTCTTCCGTGTATACCGTCATGTCCGTGGATGTGAATGCATTGGTTCCTGAAGCTCCGATGACGGACATCAGCTTGTCGTACTCGTTGGGTATGGCCAGTTTGGAAGCCTCGTAGCTTATCGAATCGATGGTGCTGTAGATGGCCGTGCGCTCTTCCTCGTCGGTCGTGTTCCTGTAGACCTCGAACAGGCGCTCGATCTCGTCCAGCATGGGCTTCTCTGCAGCATAGTCGGTGGTTCCGAACTGTTCGGTACCTTTGAACATCAGGTGCTCGAAGTAGTGGGCCAGTCCGGTTGTCTGTGCGGGGTCGTTCTTGCCGCCGACCCTTACGGCGATGAATGTCTGGATGCGGGGCTGTTCGTCGTTGACACTCAGATATACTTTAAGCCCGTTGTCCAGAGTGTAGATACGTGTCTTGGACGGGTCGCCGTCGACCTGCTCGTACTTGTAGCGGGAGCAGGAGGAGAAAGCGAACAGTGCGATCAGAATCGCAAAAAACAGTGATTTTCTCATATAGTGGTGATGTTAGGGGTTATTGCCGGTTTGCTTGAGTTTTATGCATGGTCTGCTTGAACTCGATGGGTTTACTTGATCTCGATGGCTGCACCTCCGCTGCGGGCCAGGGGAATCTCAAGCTTGGATCCGGAGTTGACGATGGTCTCGGTGATTTTGTAGCTCTGGGGATTGAGATCCCATGAAGCATCATCGCCGTCGGCGTATATGGTGGCCGTATATGTCTTGCCTTTGGTGAGCGGGAGCTTGGAAAGGTCTATGACGGAGGTACGTGCATTCTCGTCAGTGATGGCTCCGATGTACCATCTGTCCTCGCCTTTGGCCTTGCGGGCTGTGGTGATGTAGTCCCCCGGCTCGGCTTCAAGCACCTTGGTGTAGTCCCAGTCTGTGGGTACGTTGCGGATGAATGTGAATGCGTCCGGGAAGCGCTCGTAGTTCTCGGGCAGGTCGGCTACCATCTGCAGGGGAGAGTAGATGACCACGTATAGGGCGAGCTGCTTTACCAGTGTGGTGTGGATGTGACCTTTTGCGTTCTCGTCGTAGTATTTCATGTCCTGCTGGAAAATGCCGGGGGTGTAGTCCATCGGGCCGCCCATCAGTCTTGTGAAGGGCAGGATGGTGGTGTGCTCCGGAGGATTGCCTACGGCATCCGACGACTCGAACTCCGTACCGCGGGCCGATTCGGCTGCCAGATAGTTGGGCCAGGTACGGTGCAGTCCGGTAGGCCTAACAGGCTCGTGTGCATCGATCATGATCTCATAGTCGGCGGCACGTTTGATGCAGTGCAGGAAGTGGTTGACCGTAGACTGGTCGTAGTGGTGGCTGCCTCTGGGAATGATGGGACCGACATATCCGCTCTTGACCACAGAGTAATTGTTGTCCTTCATGAACTGGTATGCCCTGTCGAGGTAGCGTTCATAATTGGTGGTCGAGCCGGATGTCTCGTGGTGCATCACCAGCTGGACGCCCTTGCTCTTGGCATATTCCCTCAGTTCCACGACGTCGAAGTCGGGGTAGGGGGTGAGGAAGTCGAACACGAATTCCTTGAACTGGCCGAACCAGTCTTCCCAGCCCTGGTTCCAGCCCTCCACGAGGACTCCCTGGATATTGTTGGCAGCCGCGAAGTCAATGTATTTCTTGACGTTCTCGGTGTTGGCGGCATGGGTGCCGTTGGGTACCGTCTTGGTGTAGTCCGTGATGCCCAGCTGGACGTTGGGCTCGTTGGTGTAGCTCCATGTTCCGCGTCCGGGGGCAAACATCTGCCACCACACGCCCACGAACTTCTGCGGCTTGATCCAGTCCGTATCCTCAATGGCGCAAGGCTCGTTGAGGTTGAGGATCAGACGGCTCTCGAGTATTGCGGGAGCATTGTCCGCCACAATTACCGTCCTCCACGGAGTGGTCTGCGGGGTCTGGACGTGCCCTCTGTTGCCCAAGGCGTCAGGAACCAGATGTGCCACGAATTTGGTGCGGCGCTCCACTGCTGAATCAGTACCAAGGGAGCCCTTGTCCTGTGTGCCCTGTGTTTCCTGTGCGCCCAGTATTTCCTGTGTGTCCTGTGTGCCCATGACCGGTGTGGCATCGTGCACTTCCAGCTGCATGGCCGGGAAATTGACCAGTGCCGCCTCGTGGATATTGACATAGAGCCCGCCGCTGTCGCGCTTCATCATGACCGGAGTCTGTACTCCAGGTACGGGCATCGGGCAGATGCAGGCATTGCCGCTGCGGTCGAAATCCGGATACAGGGCCGCAATCCTGCTCAGCGGGGAGGTGGTGTACATGAATTCGTTGGAGTCGTAGTCGCCTGCTATCCAGAAAGTGGTCAGGTCCTCGTCCAGGACAAATTCGGTGAGTTCGTTGCCCACGATGAAGTATCCCAGATTCTTCTGCTTGGGGAATTCGTAGCGGAATCCCAGTCCGTCGTCGAACAGCCTGAACCGTATCACGACCGTACGGCCCTCAGCCTCATCGTCTCCGGCGTTGTTCTCCCCGGCAATTTGCCCGTCCTTGCCGTTCCCTTCCTTTCCGCCGTTCCCGTCCGTTGCTGCCGCATCTCCGGCTTTTGCCGTATTCATGGCCTTGTCAAGCGGCTGCCAGAGATACACGGCCATCTCATTGTGCCGGTCCCTGATGCTGCTCTCCTCGCCCCACACCGGTTCCCATGTGCAGTCTACCGATGTCCGGACGACGCTGTCTATGCGGAAGCCCTCCCGCATCTGCGAGGGGTGCAGAACGGTATTGCTTTCCTTGATATCCCATCCTGCCATGAACGGCTGGATATCGCTTACTCCGCCCTCATGCCTTATTTCGAAGCCCATACGGCTGTCGTCCAGGACCTTTTGCCCGTTGAACGAAAGAGAGTAGAACGGCTCACCCTTTTCAGTAAGGTAGAAACAGAGTTCCAGCCTGTTGTCGGGAGATTTGAGGCTCAGTGTGTTGTCTTGCTTTGCGGTCTCCGTGCCAGGAGCAGCTGCAGCAGTAGCAGCCATAACAGCCGCGGCGCCAATTGCCATCAGTCGTTTCATCTGTCTGTACATTAATGAGTTATTACTGTTTTCCATAAAATTTCCAAACATTCTGCCGTACGGCCTCTTCAAAATCTGCCGCCATCAGCGAATATCCCTACAAATTTAGCTCAAAACCCTTAATCCAGCAACTGTAGGAATGAAATTTGCTGGTTTTCGGACAATAAACAATTGCAATATGAAGATCAGGACTATTATTCCAATGATTGTCGCAGCTGCGGTGCTTATGGCCGGCTGCGGAAACAATGCGAACACATCCAAGGGCAATGCCAAGGCCGGGGACAATGAAACCGTAGGCACAGCTGCATCCGGAGCAGGGGCAGCCGTCAAGGCAGATGACAGGGGGTACATCGTCAAAGTAGGTGATCAGGTCCCGGATTTCGACCTGCTGATGCAGGACGGTACAACCGTCAACATCAAGGAACTTCAGGGCAAGGTGGTGATGCTCCAGTTCACCGCCAGCTGGTGCGGTGTATGCCGCAAGGAGATGCCGCACATCGAGAGCGACATCTGGCAGAAACTCAAGGACAATCCGGAATTTGCCCTTTACGGTATCGACCTGAAGGAGACCCCGGAGGTGACTGCCGGTTTTGCCAAATCCATACCCGTAACCTATCCTCTGACCCTAGATCCGGACGGCGAACGTTTCGCCCTTTTCTGTGACAAGGGTGCAGGCGTGACACGCAACATCATCCTGGACCGCGCAGGCAAGATCATCATGCTGACCCGCCTCTACGACGAGGCTGAATTCGCTTCCATGGTCCGGCTCATCAACGACGAACTCGCCAAGTAGCTGTCAGGGTTCCAGGCCGGGGCTTCCAGCCGGCTTTTGGGATTGGATTCCCGACCTGGTTTTTGTATCGGGTTTCCGGTCGGGTTTCTTGCCGGGTTTTCCGGTCGGCTTTTTTGTATTGGGTTTCCAGCCTGGTTTTCCAACCTGGGTTTCCGGTGAGGTTTTCCTGCCGGTCTTCGGTGGGGCTTTTCGACGGTGTTCTCCGGCCAGCTTTCGAGGTGGGTATTCCTGCCGGGCTTTTCATTTTTGTTTTATTGCTGGACTTTCCGGTCAGGGTCTTCGGCCGGGTTTTCAGATCTGCTTACCTTTTTTACTTGGCTTTGCCACACCGCCCACTATTCGGCACTTTGTGGGCGTTGTGGCAGCGCCCTGGGATATTTCCATTCGGGAAATCGGTATTTCCCCGGGGGGCTGCCAGGCGCAGACAGAAGCGGTTTCGGCCAGGAACACCAACCTAACATTGCGCCCATTCGGGCCTTTGTTAGCAACCTGTTGGTCCATAGGGTATTATGCCGAAGCGGCCAATCTGGAGCGATGTTAGGATGCCTGTAAAACCGCCAAAACTGGCCGTTCCGCACTATCCTAACATTGCGCCCATTCGGGTCCTTGTTCGCAATGCGCTGATTCATAGAGCATTATATCTTAGTGGCAAATTTGGGACGATGTTAGGATGCCTGTAAAATCGCCAAAACTGGCCGTTCCGCCCTGTCCTAACATTGCGCCCATTCGGGCCTTTGTTCGCAATATTCTGATTCATAGAACATTAAGTCAGGGAGGCCAATTTATAGCGATGTTAGGATGAACAATACCGCACGACTTTCCTCTTGGAAGGTGCCGATGATGTGCGGAAATTGTCCCCACCATCCCAGGGCAGAGAGATCGGCCATCCAAGTTAGAGGTGCCTGTAGGGCATTGCCTTCGTTTTGCCTTTCCGGAAGGTGCCGACGATATGCGGAAATCGTCCCCACAATCCAACGCGATAGAGGGGGATCCTCTCGCGATAGACCCCTGTATGGCATATTGTCCGTCTTCCCTCTTCCGCAGGTGAACCGGAAATGCCGAAAAGGGTTCACCTGCGCGGGCTGGGTTGGTGGCGGGGGGAACCACCTGTGCGGGTCACCCCGCGAGAGAGAGCACTGTCCACGTGCAGGGGTGTATCTTCCGCGGCCGTCGCAGGTGGCTGCGGACCGTCGCAGGCCAGTGGCGGACTATTGTAGCGGGTTACAGACGACTGCGGACTGCTTGGGACCGTCGCGGACTATTGCAGGCCGTCGCGGGGATTGGCGGTGGCCCGGCGGTAGAAGACGGCGGTGACGATCAGTGCAGTGACGGCTGATACAGCCACGAGGGCAAGGGCAAAGACCCAGGGGCTGATATGGACGCGGTCGACGAAGTTCTGCAGCCAGCGCGAGGTGATGACGGCCGCTATGGGGCAGGAAAGTGCGAAACAGATGAGGACAATGGTACCGTAGCCGATATTGGCCCGCTCGAGGATGGAGGCGACGCTGGCTCCGAAAATCTTGCGGACGGCGGTCTCCTTCCTGCGGTACTCGGTGTCGAAGAGCACCAGGCCGATGACTCCGCATAGAGCCAGGATGGCGGCAATGACGCTGAACGCCACTACGAGGCGGGATGTGCGGATCTCATTTTGGTACAGATTGTTCTGTATGGTATCGTAGAACTCTACCTGTGAGGGCCAGTAGGGGTCGGCCTCGCGTATGAGGGACTCTATATCGGACGCGGCCTGGAACGCATTGCTGCCGGCAGTGATGCGGAAGTAAAGCACTCCGTTAACCCCGCTGTATATGCCGGAAGGAATGAATGCAATGGGGGTATTGGGCTCGCGGACCGAGTTGAATCGGACATTTTCGCAGATGCCTATTACCTCACCGGCCTCCGGTAGGATGTCGCCGGGCATTATTCCGAACTGGTCCATCATGTATCGGGTCACTACCGTGACTCCGGCTGAGTCATACTGGTTGAAGTTGCGCCCTTCCACCATCTCTATGCCCATGACCTCCATGAACTGCGGGTCCACTCCGATAAAGAACATCTGGATGTTCTCCCCGTTGTACTCGATGCCTTGTGTGCTGTAGGAGTCCGAGGCGCCGACTTTCTCTGAGGAATAGGCTATGCCGGCTATCGATGGGTATTTCTGTGCGGAGCTGCGGAGCATATCCATTTTTGCGGTGATGGTGGCACTGGCGTTGGCGACAGCTATCTCATCCTTGTCGAATCCCAATATGGTGTTGCGCATCAGCCGGTTCTGCAGCAGCACGAAAGTCATGAACACCAGTGTTACGAAGGCTACTGTGTACTGGATGCCGCTCATCACGTTGCGGAACGTGCGTCCGCCCTTAGAGAGGCCGAAATCTCCCTTGAGCACCAGTGCCGGGGCAAATGAGGTAGCGTACCAGCTCGGATACAGTCCGGCAAGGATTCCGGCCGCAATGGTGATGACGCTGACCGTGACGATGATACCGATGCTGTGAGCCGTGAACAGCCCTTTCAGGATGTTGGCGCTGACCAGCATCGGGGATATCCAACCGGCCAGCAGGAAGGAGATGATCAGGGCGATGAGCGCAATGACGACTGTTTCCATGGTCAGCATCCAGCGCAGTCTGGAGGTGGATGCGCCCACTACTTTCTGGGTATTGATGCTCCGGATGCGCACCGGGGCGAGGGAGGTGAAGAAGTTGGCGAAATTGATTACTCCCGAGAGGAGCACCAGTATGCCGATGGCCGTCAGCAGGATTGTCGTGCTGCGGCTGCCACTGTAGAACACCCTGCCGTCTCCGCCCTGCTCCATGAAGTATATGTCCTCCATCGGCACGAGTTCTATGGGGCTCATCCAGCTCAGGGAGAAGTCGAAGTTGGAGTTGAACTCGTTCTCTACCAGGGACGCGGATTCCCGGGAATCCAGCAGCAGGTAGCAGATGAAGTTCGCCCCTCCGTAGGTGTAGGGCGTCACTCTTTCATCCACTGCGAAATAGATGCTGTTCTGCAGGTTGCTGTTGGAGGGGAAATCCTCGTAGACGGCTCCCACAGTCAGCTCGCCTTCCGGGAAGAACCAGTTGCCGTCGGTACGCAGGGTCTTGCCGACAGCATCCCCTTCGAAGAGATTCTCGGCCATGCTCTGGGGAATGATGGCGGTCTGGGGGCTGGTCAGGGCCTCCGGATCTCCGCTTGTCAGACGGACTCCGAATACTTTCATGAAGTCCGGCTGCACCATGTCGCATCTCAGCTCGTATCCGTGCGGTTCACCGGCAGCATCGTCGATGTAGAACGGCAGCTTGCCCAAGTAGGGCATGAGCATCGTTCCGGCCTCGATGTGGGCCGAGGAGTTGATGACGTCCCGGGCGAAAGCGTTGGGCAGGATACTGCGGAAAGTCTCGTCGTTCCCGGGGCAGTCCACCCTGAAAATCCTCCCGGAGGTAGGGTAGGAACGGTCGAAGGTGGTCTCGTACTCCACATGGGACATGATGATGATGAATGCGGTGAGGGCCACGACCAGACCGGCGAGATTGATGGCCGCCGGGAGAGGGTACTTTCTTAGGGTATGGCCCAGATTTCTGAGTATTAGTTTCAACATGGCAGGCAGTTTGTTGCGGTTTGTCTTGCAAGATTGTTTTCAAAAGCTGTGCCGGATCCAGACAAAAAGCCCGGAACAAGAGTCTGTTCCGGGCCGAAATGAAAATAACGCATGAACTGGAGGTTCTATTCCTTGATGCAGCGTATGGGCTGTGCCATGGCCCTGTTACCTGGAGAGTTGTTCATTGTTGTAAGATAAGGGCTGCTGACTACTCTTTCTGAGAAATAGTATATTTTGGATGGATCTATTACATCTTCCCTGATCTGTTCGGTGGAGGTCCAGCACATCATGCTGTTGATGAGTACCAATACGCCGGTAATGTCTTCTCTGCAGCCTTGGGCCGGATACCAGGCGGTGAACCCGTCTCCATCCAGGGATAAGCCGTTTTTCACCACGTCGAATTCAGCGTTGACTATGTCTGAGAAGTCCTCGGAAGAAGGTACGCGCCATCCTGCAGGGCAGGGGTCCGTATCGGTTTTCTGTTCTGCCCACTTTGTTTCCGCGGGGTCGAGAATCCAGTTGCTGGACGGGGCGCAGAACATAGTCATAGGTTCGCTGATGCCTCTGGATGCGTCAGCTCCTTCCCCGATGAATTTCCAGGACCTGCCGAGTTTCTCGTTGACAATTGTCTCTGCCTCGGCTGTTGCGAATGCGATGTTGTCTGTGGCTTCATTCATTGTTCCGCCGTAGAACGGATCCTTTCTTCCCCATTGGTAGAGCATGCCGTATGCATCAGTAGACCCGGGTTCTGTTCCGTAGGCTCCGACGAACCTGTCCATGAATTCCACTCCGTTGGGGTAGATGTGTGAGCCGGGAGTTTCTGCCGCCCATATGTGCCAGGACCAGACTATGTTGCCTGAGGCGTCCAGGGCGGCAAGTACCAGATTACCTCTCTGTCCTGTAGAGGTGAAGTAGACAGCTCCGTCCCTGTATTCAATATCGGTCAGTATATCCTGCGACTCAGAGCCTGATACGGGGCTTGTCGCCCATAGCCAGTCGACTGACGCGATGCCGTCTATCTGTCCTCCGTTTACTTTGCCGGTATTGAAAAACCAGTGTCCTTCTGTAGGCACTATGTAGCAGTTGGCGTATTCTCCCAGGTCTGTATATGTTATTTCGGCTGCTTCTTGTCTTACGTATACAGTATCATATGCTGACGAGTAGGAGAGAATTATGCCGGCAGTCCTTGCCTCTGTTTCCGTATTTGCGCTGACGGTAAACGATACGGCGTCATTCCCGACTGTCACTCCGCTTATCCATTCGGCTTGTGGCTCTGCCTTGAGTATTTCATTTTCCACCGGATTCTCCACGGTATAGGTAAATCCGGCTTCGCCTCCCTCAGATGATACATACACTGTATCCGACTGAACGGTTATACCGGGCAGAAGGTCCGGCTTAAGGTTCTTGTTGCACGACGGCAGGAGCAGGGCAACTGCCGCAAGGCAAAGAATAATGGTAGTACTTGACTTCATCATGGCTTTAGTGTTTTGTGTGTTGTTTTAATGGTTGTGCGACATCTTGTCCGGATGTCAGGAACAAATATAATGACTTCTTACAGATTGCAATCCATGTCTTATTATACAAAATATATACATGTCAATATTATATATTCACAATATATATACTGCCTAGTGGTTGTACTTTGACAGAAATGCCTGGAGTGATACGGTACGGTCATTGATTCCCAGTTTGTTTCTGAGCCTGAATCTGGCAATGTCTATGCTGTGAGGGGACTGTTTTGTGATTTCTGCAATCTGTTTTGTCGTCAGGTTCATATTCAGCAGGACGCACAGTCTTCTCTCGTTGAGGGAGAGATCCGGAAAGTCTTTCAGGAGCTTAACGAAGAAGGTGCTGTTGAATTCCGGTACGAACTGGTCTATTTCCTTCCAATTTTCAGTGCTGATGGCTTCCTTCAGGTCTGAACATACAGCTGCTATTTCCTTGTGCAGGGCCTCGTCATTGAAATGATAGCTCATGCGGGTCAGCCGTGAAACTGTCTCCTGCATCATTGAGTCCATTTTGGACTGCTGCAGCTCTTTCAGTTTGATGATGTCGTTTCTGTTGTTCAGCGACGCTTCTTTGGCCTGTATCCGGATGGCCCTTCGGTAGAAGTAGATGATGGCAAGGATGGTAAGTAACAGAAGTACCAGTATTGCAGACATCAGAAGGACGTTCTGGCGGTTTTTTTTATGCGCCAGCAGCTCCAGCTGGTGCGAGAGCATCAGCTCGTTCTCGTACTTGAAAAGGGATATGTACATGCTTTTAGTCCCCATGGCCGAGTCTATGCTGTGTGCTTTCAGGAGAGACGAGTAGGCATTTTCCATGTTCCCCAAGTGCATGTAGATGTGGTGCAGCCTCGTATAACACTCGTTGAGATACAGTTCGAATTCTCCTTTGGAGAAGTAGCCGACAGCTTTGTTGTACTCTTCTGCTGCCTTGGAATATTCTCCAGTCATGTAGTGGCACAGGCCTATAGTTGAGAAATATCTTCCCGATATATTGATGTCGTCCAGCCTTTCGGCAATACTTTCAGCCCCGTTAAGGAGCCTGTACAGGGCTGTTGGAATAGAGTCATTGATATTGTGGACATTGAGAGCGACGGGAAGTAGATTCATCAGTACGTTCAACCAGACTTCTTCATCGCCTGAAGAGCGGGTCAGTTCCAGACATTCTGTTATGTACCGGTCGGTCAGAGCAGTGTCGGCGTTTGCGCCGGCAAGGACTGCCTTGTTGTTGAGCATCTTTATCAGCAATGTAGTGTCCTGGAGCATTATTGCGCCTTCTCCGAAAAGTTCGAGATATCTTGAGGAACTTTCGTACTCTTCGCAGATGTAGTATATCTGTGCCAGGCTGTTGTAGCATTTCAGAATATTGTAAGTGTCCTTTTCGGCTTCGTATATTCTGAGTGCGTCTACAGTATAGCCCAGTGTGAGATGGTACTGGCCTTTCATACAGTACATGTCTCCCAGTCTGTATTTGGCATCAGCCAGTTCACGCTTGTATGACAGTTCTTCATAGACAGGAACAGCTGTCTCCAGGCATTCTATTGATTCTGAAAACAGATATCTGTCGGAATAGCTTCTGGAAAGGGAGTCTGCCTTTAAGGCTGCTTCCAGTGTCTGGCCGGAGCATATGCCGTAAATTCCACAGGCAAGTATGAATGTAAGTAAAAGGTGTCTCACGTGCGTAGATATGTATATGTTAGTTGAAGTGATTTGCTGTTGACGGCAGTACGGAGAGGGTACTGCCGTAATGTATGGACAGGATTCCCGAGAATGAGTCTTGGCATATGGTAATCATGGCATCAGTTAAGGCGGGCCACACGGATCCCGCCTTTTTTTACGTATTCCCTGAGGGTGCGGGCTTCCATGACGGTCCTGCCTTCCCGCATGGAGGCGTGGATGAAGTGCAGGCTGCCGTCCCCGGCGCGGCGGGCAATGCCGGTGTGGGTGATGTCCAGGCCGGGTGTACTGCTGATTATGCAGATGATGTCTCCGTCCTGTATATTGGCCTCTGCCTCCCGTATTTTCTCTGCAGGAATGTAATGGTAGGCGGCAGCTGTGTCCAGCCGTTCTTCGGTCCTGCGTATCTGCTCTGCTGCCGCGCTCCCGGCATTTCCCCGAAGCTGGGGATAATTGTCCCTGTGAGAGGACATGAAGGAGAATTCCTGCTCCAGCGGGATGCCGCCGAGCTCCTCGCTCACCTCCCGTAAAATGCCGTTGTCCCGGGCCTGCAGCAGCCATTCAGAGGTGTAATGCAGCCTCGAAGGATAGCCGCTGATGATGCCGTTGCGGTAGCGTAGGCTGCGGAGCGTGGCGCAGAAGTCTTCAAATGGAGGAATGCCGTCTCCGGGATTGTCCTTCAGCCCGGGATTGTCCTTCAGCAGAAGGGTCATTGCGGTGCAGGCTTCCACCAGGAGGATGCAGTCGGTCTCCCTCAGGTTGACCGTGAGATGTTCGGGGGTGCTCTCGAGTGTACCGCCTTTGTATGGTGTACCGCAAAGGGCTTCTGCGGCAGCTGTCATTATCTCTCCGGAGGGACGGCCGGCGAGGGGCAGGAGTTTCTGCATGGTCCGGGCGTAGATGAGGGAGTCTTCGGGAGTCGTGCTGACCGCAACGGTGGTGTTGGCCCTGAAAAGGGAGTAGGCGGCCTGGAGTATCTTGTTGCGCAGGAGGACGGGGTAGTCCGGATTGTCCTGGAGGAATTTCTGAACTTCCTGCCATGCCTCCGGACTGCGGTGGCTGCCGAGCAGGGCTCCTGCCCAGTTGCGGGGGAAGAAAATGTCGCCGGTGCGCTGGACTTCCTCGAGGATGTCGAGGCCGGGACGGATGTATCTGACGGAGGAGGTCTCGCGCAGGGGGTGGTTGAGGTAGCTGAGTACGGAGGATGTCCAGGGCTCTGTGCGTCGGTTTTCGGCCTGCATGAGGCTTTGGAAGAGGGTGTCGCGGGCAGCTTCGTCAGGATTTACCGCTCTGGAGATGTAGTCGAAGCGGCGGAGCCGGTCGGGGTCGGTCAGGCGGGCCCGTTGCGTGGCGAGTATGTGTCCGGCCAGGTCCGGGAAACGGATGGCGAGTTCCCATGCGAGGGAAGTGTAGTTGTTCTCGCTGTACAGGGGCTCGCTTTGGGTCTTCCAGATGGCGTACAGGCTGTCGCAGAGGGCAGTGGTGGTGAGTCCGGACGGCAAGGAACGCAGGAGAATCGTGCGGATGGGCTGCTCGGGATGGGTATGGGCCAGAGTCCACAGCCGCTGCTCTACGGCTTCGCGGTCTGTCCCGTTGAGGTCGTCCATGGCCCGGCCGAGGAAACCGGAAAGGGAGGAGGCGGTGAGCTGGTCGGTCTCCTTCTCCAGGCCGGCGAGGATGGAACGGCTCCAGTCCCGGGCGGATATCAGGCCGGCGAGGTAGTTCTCCTGGAGGTTCATCAGAGTGGCGAATCGGGCGGTGCCGTCCTGTATTTCAGACCAATGGCCGAGCAGCCACCGTGCGGATTCCCGTGGCAGGATGAACCGGCCGTATCCCCGGCCGTCGGTGTTGGGAAGGATGTAACGCGCTCCGGTAAGTCCGGTGCCTGAGGGTGTGCCGGTCGCATGGGGCACGATGGGTACGGTTATTTCGGCGGCGTCCATGCGAACTTCCGTCTGTACGGATTGAGTACCGTCGCTGACCGTTACTCCGAAACTCTGTGGCCAGAGTATGCCGCGTCCGAGCGGGTCGCTCTGGGTGACGGTGAGGCTGTCTCTGTGTTTGCCTGTGATGCGGAACGTGAGGTCCGGCATGTCTTTTTCGTAGACCCAGGCCCGGCTGAAGCCGCGCAGGTCGGCAGAGGTGAGGCTGTCGAGGATGCCTACGAGGTCATCCCAGGTGGCGTTGCTGTAGGCATACCGTTTCAGGTAGGTCTGTATGCCCTGGCGGAAGGCGTCGCGGCCCATGATCTCTATGAGTTTTTCCATCATTACCGGGGCCTTGTTGTAGATGATCTGGCCGTAGACGAGCCCGGCGTAGCGCAGGTTGGGCAGTTCCTGGGATATGGAGACGGTGCCCTCGGTGCGGTCTTCGCTCAGGGCCGATGTGTTGAACGAGCGCAGGCGGTTGAGACGGTGGTTGACTTCCGGATACAGCGGCTCGGATATCCATGCCGCGAAATGGTTTGCAAATACTTCTTTGGTCCAGACCTCGTCGAACCATTTCATGGTGACCAGGTCTCCGAACCACATGTGGGCCGTTTCATGGGCTATCAGTTCTGTCCTTGAGAGTCTGTCACCGAGGGTGGGGTTGGGACTCAGGAACATACGGCCGTCGTTGTACAGGGTGGCTCCGGTGTGTTCCATCCCGCCGTACTGGAAGCCGGGCAGGATGATGAAATCGTATTTGGCGAAAGGGTAGGGTACGCCGGTGTACTCCTCGAGCCATTCGAGCGAGGCGGCTACTTCTGCAAAGATGTCGTCGAGCTGGGCGGTCTTGGCCGTGTCGGTCTCCCGGTAGTAGGCGCTGAAACGGTGCTGGCCGTCGTCATAGTCTTTTCGGTAGAATTCTCCGGCCACGAAAGAGAAGAGGTAGGTGCTAAGTGGCTCGGTCCGGGAGAATGTTATCAGCTTGCGCGTGGAGGCTTGCTCCTCTGCCGCATCGCCGGTGTGTATCAGTTCCTCTTTTTCTATATACGTGTTGGACACGGCTTTCCAGTCGGCGGGCACCTCCAGCGAAAGGGTGTAGAGGGCCTTCATGTCCGGCTGGTCGAAACAGGGGAAGAGGGTACGGGCCCGCTCGGGTACAAGCAGCGTGTACAGGAAGCTGTCGTTGCGGTTGAGGGACTGGTCCCCGGCCGTGAAGGCGATCTCCACGGTGTTCTCTCCGCTCCGGGTCATGGCCGCCGGAATGATTATGTGCTCATTGGCTATTATGCAGGAGTGCTGTATGCCGGCATTCTCCCCTCGTGCCTCTTCACCATGCGATATGTTTCTTTCTGGAGATCCGTTGCCGTGTGATACATTTTCCTGCGCTGACAGATGTTCCCTCAGGACTGTATGCCCATTGACCTTGACCGAATGTATGCTGGATGCCGGTTCACGGAAATCCAGCACGATGTCCTCCGGCTCCCTGAGTCCCAGACTGACAGCAATCCGTCCATCCACTCTCTCCGAGCGTTTCTCCGGTATGTCGAAGTGCAGTCTGTATCTGACATCGCTGTAGGCGGCCTTGCGCCATTGTGCCAGCTCTTTCGGAACGCCTTCCTCCGGAATGTCCGATGTGATGGCGCTTGCAAGTGCCGTGTCGATAAGTGCCGTGTCGGAGTTTATTGTGTCTGCATACATGGCAGAGCTGCAGATTGTAGCCGTCAAGAGGATAAGTGTCAGATTTCTAGGTCTAATCATATTCGTTATTCGTAAGCATTTCATTTCGGAGACAGTCGCCCCGTCTCCGTACTGCAAAAATACTTTTTTCTGCTTTACAAGTAGCTATGATTTTCCTGAAAATTCCCTCGAAATGCCCTCATCCTCTCCCCGTAGTCTTACCGGTTATGGTAGGTTAGTCCCAGCCGAAGTTGAAGGAGATACCGAGGATGTGGAGGTACTGCCGCTCCTTGTTGAGGTAGATGTCGTAGATGCCTGAGGATCCGGTGGTGTAGCTGACGTCGCGGGAGTTGCGGATGTCGAAGTAGTAGTACAGCTCTATGCTGTTGAAGTCGGATGTCTCCCATTTTATTCCGAAGCAGAAGCGCAGGCGGTCTACGAAGGGGCCTCCGCCGTAGTCAACCGTGTTGAGAGTGTTCGACAGCTCGAAGAAGGCGTACGGGGTCAGTTCTGTCTTGGGGATATCGTAGTCGACCTTGAGTTTTGAGCGGATGAGCCATTCGGCCTTGGGGTCGTGGATGTCATCTGCCCACGGGCGGAGATTGACCAGGGGTCTTTCGGTGAGGGACAGTTTCCAGTCATCCAGCTCTATCTGAGCTTTAAGGTCCAGATACACTCTGTGCCTGTACTGCCACTCTCTTTGGTATTCAACGTCTCCGATATTCAGTATAGACTGGAATATGTAACCGGCATCCAGGGAGAAATAGTCGCAGGTCTCCCATGAGAATGCGCCGAGCAGGTAGTTGCGGTCTATCCGGGAGGCATTGTCCCTGAAGCGGAGCTCATTATTGAGAATAAAGGAGAAATCGTCTGCCAGGGGAAATTCGAATTCTATGTCTGCTCTCGGCTGGAAGTCAGAGGGGATGGTGGATTCGAAAACATCATACCTGGGGGTCTCCTGGGCTCCGGCACACAGGACTGCACTGACAATGGCTGCTGTGGCTGCAAGTAGTCGAAGTCTGTTCATATTCCAATAGTATAAATTTCAGCGGCGCAAATATGGAGAATAATTCTGAAATGAATCTGAAATATCCTGTTAAAAAAATGTTACAAAAATTAAAATGACTATCCGCAAACTTCCCTCTTATATCATCTGCTATTATGACTACAGGTCTGCTTTATCTATCAATTTATCGCATTCGCAGGAGCCCTTTGCCCACGGCCCGGCAGCAACGGTAAGTAGAAGCGCACTGTGGTTTCGCAACTTGCTGTTATACAGTTTGTTGAAAAAGACGGGTGTTCTTCCTGACCTGAAAAAATAGGGCGTGAGGTGTACCAAAAAGATTGGACACAAGTAAAAAACAAATATGAGCAGCAACAATTTATTACGTGTCCACCTGATG
>CALVDF010000022.1 GCA_944326245.1 uncultured Bacteroidales bacterium | reverse complement strand
AGGGTTCACCTGCGCAGGCGGAGCAGGCGATGGGGAGAGGCACCCCCTGCGAGAGGCGCATGCAGGGCAACCGCCCGACTTTCCTCTTCCCTCCCTTTTCCGCAGGTGAACTGAAAACGCCGGAAAGGGTTCACCTGCGCAGGCGGAGCAGGCGATGTGGAGAGGCACCCCCTTCGGGAGGCCCATGCAGGGCAACCGCCCGACTTTCCTCTTCCCTCCCTTTTCCGCAGGTGAACCGAAAACGCCGGAAAGGGTTCACCTGCGCAGGCGGAGCGGGCGATGTGGAGAGGCACACCCTTCGGGAGACCCATGCGGGGCGACCGCCCGGTTTTCCTCTTCCCTCCCTTTTCCGCAGGTGAACCGAAAACGCCGGAAAGGGTTCACCTGCGCAGGCGGGAAAGTCAGGGAGAAGAATCGCAGGGAGCAGGCATAAGGACGCTGAAGGAAAAGACAGGAGCAAACGGATGGAGCTGCCGAAGGGAGGGGGCCAGGAAAGACGTAAGGAGGAGGAAGAATGAGACGGAAAGACGCAGGAGGAGGAGTCAGGGACAGACGGAAGGGGCAGACGGAATGGACAGAAGGAATGGACAGAAGGAAAAGGGCAGAAGGAAAAGGACAGAAGGAATGGACAGAAGGAAAAGGGCAGACGGAATGGACAGAAGGAATGGACAGAAGGAAAAGGGCAGAAGGAAAAGGGCAGAAGGAAAAGGACAGACGGAAAAGGGCAGACGGAAAAGGACAGACGGAAAAGGACAAACGGAAAAGGACAAACTGAAGGAGACAGAAGGAAAAGGGCAGAAGGAAGGAGAAGGCTGGAGCGGAAGGCGCCCGCCGCGGCAATACGGGGGCGCCTTACTGCCTTCCGGTTCCAGTCTTCCGGTACCGCTATGAGATGAAGGAGCGGATGTTGTCTTCCAGAATCTCGACAAGGCGTATACGTGCCTCGATACTGGTCCAGCCTATGTGGGGAGAGAGAATGAGTTTCGAAGGATCCTTGACTCCGGAAAGATAAGGATGATCGAGAGGCAGAGGCTCCGTCACAAATGTATCCACTGCAGCACCTGCTATCAGACCGTCGTTGAGAGCCCTTACCAGATCGTCCTCATTGATGATGCCACCGCGGGAGCAGTTGACGATATAGGCCTCAGGCTTCATCATATCCAGTTCCACATAGGTTATCAGATCTCTGGTGCGGTCGTTGAGCGGGCAATTGACAGATATCACATCGCTGTCCTGCAACAGTTCCTCCAGAGTGACACAAGGATAGGTCTTGCAATGGCCGGTTCCGGATGTGGAGTAGTATGCCACTTCCATTCCGAAGGCAACGGCCAGTTCGGCCACTCTCGAACCGATATTGCCCATCCCGATGATACCCATTTTCTTGCCTTTGAGTTCGAAAAACGGGTTCAGCACATCAGAGAACATTCCGCTACGGGAATATGTACCGTCATGACAGATACTGTTGAAATACATGCCGTGCCCAACGAGATTGAGGATGTGCATGAAACATACCTGAGCAACACTCTCGGTAGAATATGCCGGTACGTTCTTCACAGGTATACCCTTTGACGAGGCATAGTCCACATCCACACAGTTGACACCTGTGGCAGCAACGCAGATAAGTTTGAGGTTTCGTGCCGCATCGATTTCATTCCTGAAAACCTTGACCTTGTTTGTTATGACTATATCACAGTCCGACATGCGTCCGGCTGCTTCTTCCTGCTTGGTTGCATCATACAGAACCACATCCCCGAACTGCCTGAGCCCGTCCAGAGACACATCCTTGCCGACTGTAGCGGCATCCAGAAAAACTATCTTCATCGTATCCAAATTTAATTTGTTGTTCCATACCTTACTTCACCGCTCCATGACTGCTGCCGCAGCATACCTTCCACAGGCTCCACTGAAGCAATGACCGTCCCACTCAAACCGGGACAGTCCCACTCAAAGCGGGACAGTCTCACTGGAGCGGAGACGGCCTCACACGAAACGTGACGCCTCACTGCAACATTGGCCACCTCCCACCGGAGCGGAAACATTCCTGCCGGAGTGGAGGCAGAGCCGAATGAAACAATGACGGTCCCGCGTGCAGCACGTGCAGCAGCAACAGCAGCACGTGCAACAAATGCGGCTGCACATGGACCTGAACGGCTGCACAAATGTAACGAAATATGCCGCACGCTCTTCCGAAGTCCGGAACTATTGCATGAAATATTGATTGTCCAGGCACAGCCGGAGAGAAGCAAGCGGCGCCATAACGCTGGTGCAGTTCAAAAAAGGGCTCAGGACTTATGATTTAGCTCAAGGCACATGTTCGAAATATCCAAGAGACATGCGCAAAACACAGCGCAAGACACAAAAAAAAAGCCGCCCCGGCACACGCCTGGACGGCTTCAACACTAATCAATAACTATAATGAGTTAATATCTTCCTCTGACAGGTCCGGGACTATTTCACTTCCTCGTAATCCACATCCTTGACGTTGTCGTCACCGGAGTTGGATCCGCCGTTGCCGGAGTTGGAAGAACTGCTGCTCTGGCTGCCTGCACCGGCTCCGGCTGAAGGACCGGACTGTGCTGCACGGGCCATATCCTCAGATGCTGCGTGCCATGCATTGTTCAATGCCTCGGTTGCACGGTCGATGTCGGATATGTTCTGCGACTTGTGGGCTTCCTTGAGCTGGCCGAGGGCATTTTCTATTGCACCCTTCTTGTCGGCAGGAATCTTGTCCCCGTACTCCTTGAGGTTCTTCTCGCTCTGGAAGATGAGTGCGTCTGCTGCATTGATCTTGTCGATGCGCTCGCGCTCAGCCTTATCGGCTGCCTCGTTGGCTTTGGCCTCGTCACGCATCCTCTTGATCTCGTCCTCGCTCAGTCCTGAAGAGGCCTCGATACGTATCTTCTGCTCCTTGCCGGTAGCTTTATCCTTGGCGGATACGTTCAGGATACCGTTGGCATCTATATCGAAGGTTACCTCGATCTGAGGTATTCCGCGGGGTGCCGGAGTGATGCCGTCAAGATGGAAGCGGCCGATGGTCTTGTTGTCGCGGGCCATGGACCTTTCACCCTGCAGGACGTGGATCTCAACCGAAGGCTGGTTGTCTGCTGCAGTCGAGAATACCTCCGACTTGCGGGTAGGTATGGTTGTATTGGCATCTATCAGCTTGGTCATCACACCGCCGAGGGTCTCGATACCCAATGACAGAGGAGTTACATCAAGCAGAAGCACATCCTTTACATCACCTGCGAGCACACCACCCTGGATGGCTGCACCTACGGCTACTACCTCATCAGGGTTGACACCCTTGTTGGGGGTCTTGCCGAAGAACTTCTCGACTATCTGCTGGATGGCAGGGATACGTGTCGAACCGCCGACCAGCAATACCTCGTCGATGTCGGATACCTTCAGGCCCGCGTCTGCGACTGCCTTGCGGCAAGGCTCGATGGTCCTCTGGATCAGGTCGTCGCATATCTGCTCGAATTTGGCCCTGGTCAGGGTCTTGACCAGATGTTTAGGCACACCGTCCACAGGCATTATGTAAGGCAGGTTGATCTCCGTTGAAGTCTGGCTTGAAAGCTCGATCTTGGCTTTCTCGGCAGCCTCTTTCAGTCTCTGAAGAGCCATAGGGTCTTTCCTCAGGTCCACGCCAGGATTGTCGTTCATGAACTCCGTAGCCATCCAGTCTATGATCCTGTGGTCGAAGTCATCACCTCCGAGGTGGGTATCACCGTTGGTGGATTTTACCTCGAATACGCCGTCACCGAGTTCCAGGATGGAGATATCGAATGTACCGCCACCGAGGTCGTATACGGCTACCTTCATATCGTTCTTCTTCTTGTCCATACCGTAGGCAAGGGCTGCTGCGGTAGGTTCGTTGATGATTCGCCTTACCTTCAGGCCTGCAATCTCGCCGGCCTCTTTGGTTGCCTGCCTCTGCGAGTCGCTGAAGTATGCAGGCACTGTGATGACGGCCTCGGTTACTTCCTGTCCGAGATAGTCCTCGGCTGTCTTCTTCATCTTCTGGAGAATCATGGCCGATATCTCCTGAGGAGAATAGAGACGTCCGTCGATATCCACACGGGCTGTACCGTTGTCGCCGCGCACTACCTTGTAAGGTACACGTGCTATTTCATTCTGAACCCTGTCATAAGGTTCACCCATGAATCTCTTGATTGAGAATATGGTCTTGTTAGGATTGGTGATCGCCTGCCTCTTTGCGGGGTCGCCGATCTTCCTTTCCCCGTTGTCCGTGAATGCCACTACCGAAGGAGTGGTCCTCTTGCCCTCACTGTTGATAATAACAGTAGGTTCGTTACCTTCCATCACTGCTACGCAGGAGTTGGTGGTTCCAAGGTCTATACCGATAATCTTTCCCATAATTTTATATTTTTTAATTTTATTCGTAATTGTCGCCGCCTGATTTTCAAGCGGTCGATAGAGTCTTCATCGAAGATTGTGCCAAATGGAGAAAACTGACAACATGTCATATTGGAATTGTGATAATAATTCTTTTCCTTTGCATGTCCAAAAACCGTGTGATAAACAGTAAAACAAATGTCAACAGAAGGCAACGTAAGGGTGATGACCACCCACAGACTACTGGAAATGAAGCAAAAGGGCGAGAAAATCGCCATGCTCACAGCATATGATTTCACATCCGCGAGGATAGTGGACGAAGCAGGCATAGACGTGATACTCGTAGGGGACTCTGCCGCCAACGTGATGGCCGGACACGAGACCACGCTGCCTATAACCATAGACCAGATGATATACCACGCCCAGAGCGTCATGAGGGCCGTCAAAAACCCTCTGGTGGTAGTGGACATGCCCTTCGGCTCATACCAGGGCAATTCCAAGATGGCAGTCAGCAATGCCATCCGCATAATGAAGGAATCGGAGGCCGATGCGGTAAAAATGGAGGGCGGAATGGAGATTCTGGAGTCGGTGGAGCGCATCCTCTCGGCAGGAATCCCGGTAATGGGGCATCTGGGCCTCACGCCACAGTCCATCCACAAGTTCGGCACATACGCAGTCAGGGCCAAGGAACAGGAAGAGGCCGACAGGCTCCTGCAGGACGCGATTGCACTGGAAAATGCCGGATGCTTTGCACTGGTACTGGAAAAGATACCGGCATCTCTGGGCAAAAGGGTTGCTGAGACCCTCAAAATCCCTGTAATAGGAATAGGGGCAGGACGCTATGTCGACGGCCAGGTTCTGGTAATGCACGACATGCTGGGACTTACCACCAAATTCTCCCCCAGGTTCCTGCGCCGCTATGCCGACCTCCACGACGTAAGTCTCAAGGCATTCCGCCAGTACATCGAAGATGTCAAATCCTGCGATTTCCCCAATGACAACGAACAGTACTGATCAGGGCAAAGGCAGGGCAACAGCCCCCAAAGGCACGGCAACTGCCGCGCAAACCCAGCCATACCGCCGTCTTTCTGAAGACGAATACCATGACATAGAGTCACGCATACTGTACGAAGACAACCATGTCCTTGTATTCAACAAGCGTGCGGGGGAGATAGTCCAGGGGGACAAGACCGGAGACGAGCCGCTGTCAGAGACCCTGAAGGCGTTCATTGCGGCAAGGAACGGCAAGCCGGGCAGGGTATTCATGGGTGTCCCCCACCGCCTCGACCGCCCGGTCAGCGGAGCCGTCATAATGGCCAAGACATCCAAGTCCCTGGAACGCCTGTCAGAGGCATTCAGAAACGGGGATGCAGGCAAAATATACTGGGCTCTCACTGAAAAGGCACCCGATCCCGCCGAAGGGGAGATCCGCAGCTGGCTGGTGCGCAACGAAAAGCAGAACAAATCATATTCGTCCGAAACTCCAAAACCGGGTGCCAAGGAAGCAGTCCTCAGATACCGCCTGCTTCGGCCTACCAAAAGCTACTTTCTGGTGGAAGTGCAGCTTCTCACCGGACGCCACCATCAGATCAGATGCCAGCTGGCATCCATAGGCTGCCCTATCAAAGGAGACCTGAAATACGGTGCCAGGAGGTCCAATCCGGACGGAAGCATATCCCTGCATGCCAGACAGATTACATTCCTGCACCCTACCAGGAAGGAGCAGATCACCGTTACCGCCCCCACCCCCATGGAAAAGATGTAACAGTCACTCCGCCACTGAATCCCTGTATTCGTCGTATTTGGACAGAACGTCCTGGACATATTTTACCGTCTCACCGCCGCGGAACCTGCCGTGCTTAAGGTAGTCCGCATCCTCCAGATATTCGTCTTCAGACATAAGAGGTATGGTGGCAGCCACCACGTTCCAGTCAGTAAAGTCGCGGCCCTGGTCCAGAGTGAAATTGATACAGTCCTCTATCCGGCTCTCCCCGGCATTGTAGGCTGCAAGTGTGAATTTTACCACATTGACAGAATCCAGGCCCATCTTCCTGTACCTTTCCTGAATCTGCCGCAGATGCATTGCACCCGCCTTTATGTTTTCCTCCGGATTGAAAAGATCCGTAATCCCGTACGCAGCGGCGGTAGACCCCATGACCTGCATGAGCCCGGTAGCCCCGCGCCTTGAATAGGCTCCCATCGAGAACCTCGATTCCTTGAACACCACCGCCGCCAGCAGCCTCCAGTCCCATCCGAGCATACGGCTTTGGGCCTTTATTATCTCGTCATACGGGGAAATCCTGTCGGCAAAAGTGCCGGACTCCAGATAGGGTTTCAGTCCGTATGAACGGAAGAACCTGTGCTCCATCTCCCGGAACCATTCAGTGTGCACAGTATAGCCAAGCCACATGTTCATCTGATACAGGAGAGAATGGTCACTTTCGCGGACAGCCCAGGCAAAACCGTGGAAAGGCATGCTCAGCACGATTCCGTCCGCATAGTCATGAGGAATGGAGTCGCTTATGTCCACGGCCACGGCGTCTATCGTCGAGTCCAGCAGCATGGGCCAGCAATCTCTTTTTTCATACACTCCGGAAAATACCATACGGACTCCGGCAGTATCGGCAAAAGCTGTCAGCATCGTATACTGGAATCCGGTCAGAAAACCCTTTGAGGTATACATGCCGCTATGGATATTGATGCTGGATATCAGCGAGTCCCTTCCAGGGGACAAGGTGGTCTGAGCTATGAAATTCCGGGGACCTTCCCATATCCTCAGGCAATTGCCCAGGATGAATACCGCGATTATTGCTGCCGCCGTTCTCCAGACTCTACCCATCACCATTCCTTTACTCGATGTAGAACGGCCAGTGGATGCCGACCTTGAAACCGCGATAAGGCTTGATGTAGTGATAGGCTGAGAACATATTGCTTCCGTCAGGCCATCCCTGTCCGACATTGATGACCTTGAGGAATACATTGACCCGTTTCCACTGCAGATTGAGGAAAAGGTCTATATAAGGATTATAGCCCACCTGTTCCCTTGTCTGGAGCTGGAATGTACCCAGAGCCGGATTGTATGCGGGAACGTAGTAAGGGGTGTTCATCGTCGCGTCAGCGCCCAGCTGGACCTTGAGCACGTTCTTGACAGCCTCCAGCTCGATATAGTAACGCATGTGGAAGGTGAGCATCGGCAGAGGCAGGACATCCCTGTCTGAAGAGTACTGGAACAGTATTCTGTTGTCGAAATGGAACCACCACAGCTTGAAGTCCTTGCGCAGATAACCGCTCATGACGTTTATCAGGCCGTTGTGCTGGCGTATGATTCCCGATGTATCGTTGTAGATATAATTGTTTACGAGTCCGTAGCTGAACGAAGCCTCCATCTTCCACTTCGGTATCTCCAGCACTGCTTCCACCTTGGTCGTGGATGTCTTGCCGAAGTCATTGTTCCAGACATAGTGGTTGGACCAGTAATGCTGCGAATACCAGTCTGGTTCCTTGAGCGAAGTATTGAAGTGTCCCCTTAGGGTTATAGGCTCGGACTTGTCCTTGAAAGGATAGAACGACACATCCAGACCTGCATCCAGACTGAAATCGTTCTGATTGTATCCCAGGAAGTAGTATTCGGCCTGTGCGTTCCAGTTGAGATATTTGCGGAACTGGCCGCCCGCACCGGCATATACATAGGCATTGTGATGATGTATATTGCTGTTGCCTTTCAGGAACATGTCCGGATTGAATCCGTAGATGCTGCTCCACCTGTATCCCAGACCGCCGTTGATCTGCGACACCACCGCATTGCGGGCCCACGGCTGAAGCCTGAAAAACAGCTTGTTGTCGACACTGAACACTCTGGTGGAATCCGCCGATGAAGTGGGATTGAGGTAGAACATCCCGTTGTAGAAATTACGTCCGGCCTCATCCGTGATATTGTCCGTATAGAAACGGTAGAATCTTGAGACTTCCCCGATATGGCCTACCGTCAGCATGGGACCGTCCCCGGCCTTGCCGAAGAGCAGGGAATCCGCCAGTTGCGCGTAAATATCATCCTCGGCAGGAGGAAGAAGTGTATCCATGATGGAAATCCTGAGCAGAGAATCGGCCCTCGCCGCAGCAAGGGAATCCTCCGGTGACATGGGCGGTACAGCTCCGGAAGATACGGAATCCGGCACTGAAACGGAGTCAGCGGCCGACACGGACGGACCGGCAACGAAGGACGAATCGGTAACGGCCAGAGAGTCTGCAACAAAGACCGAATCCGGAACAGCAACCGAATCTGGCATGGCAAGAGAATCGGATACTACAACAGGATCGGCGAAGGCCAGCGAATCGGTCCCGGCACCCGTACTGTCCGCTACCGCCTGCAACGTATCCGCGGCCTTTTTCTTTGCCGCCTCCACTGCTGCCGTCACTGCCGCCTCGTATGCGGCCATCCTGACAGCCACCAGCGAATCCACTGTCCTTGCAAGCAGAGAGTCCTGCTCCATCGCCTTGCGCAGACGGTGAGACCTGGACTCCAGATGGATATTGTACGAATGGTCTATGAAAAACGTATTCCTTGACAGCTTGTTGTGCGCATCCTGCAGATTGATGGCTATGGTCTTGCCGTCCACAGTCGTATCCCTCACCATGTAGGAATCCTGTATGCCTCCGTTTTCCTCCCTGTCGATATTCTGATGGATAAAGCCTGCATTGGCTATATAGTTGCGGCCCAGATAATTGGCTGTAACTTCCAGAGAGTTGTCTGTCGTTGCTTCCCGGTTGAGCATTCCTTTTGCCTTCCATCCCTGGAACAGCACGGCCAGGTTGAGCTCAGGAGTGATGTTCTGCGTATGCAGGAAGCGTACGTTGGTCTCCTCCTTTTCCTTGTATGCAAACAAGGTTCCCCAGTAGGCCAGCTCGGTATACGGAGCCTTGACATTGAAGAACGGCGCATTCTCGGGTGTATGTGAATACGTAAGGTATGGAGCATACGCCTTGAACTGGTCGAACTCCCGGCGTTTGAAGAAGTTGACACTTTGGGTGGCAGAGCCTGCCGTACCCAGATAGACGGCATCGATGTCCTCCTTGTAGAACGGATATTCGGTATACCAGTCGTTGAACGTGGTATCCATTTTCATATGCCGGTAATCATTGACATACGGCCCTACATTCCAGGAAAGTATCCTGCGGTAGTACAGACTGTCCGGGACAAAGCCGGTCTCCAGTACCCTGGGCTTGGACCATCTTACACTGTCCCTGAAAGCCTTTATGCTGTCCCTTATATGGCGCACACTGTCTATGGAAGCCTGCTTGATGGCCGAAAGACTGTCCAGGTAGGCATCCTTACGCTTGCGGGCACTGTCCTTGGCCATCTGACGGAGCTGCCTTTTCGTATAGACCACCGTATCCGCAGCCGTCGGGTCATTCAGCGAGTCCGGCACAGCCAGCGAATCGGACACTGCCACGGAATCCGACACGGACAAGGAATCCGGAATGGCCACCGAGTCCGCCACCTGCAGCGAATCCACCCCAGCCAGAAAATCAGCAACCACCGTGGAATCAGTGCTGCCTGCCGCAACTTCGGGCATCACCGCCGCAGAATCCTGAGCCCGGACAGTATCATCCTGGGCCAAATGCAGCGATGAGACGTATGGACCGGACATTCCTCTGATAATGAAGGATCCGCACGGCACCATCAGCAGAATGACGCATGCACACAATATGTCCCTTAGCTTTTTCCTGTCCATAAGGTTGCAAATATAGGAGATTTTTGTTTCAGTCCGCCCTCCCGCACCGGCATTTTTCCTAAATTTGCCCCTGATATGGAAAGAATACAATCACTGTTCGAACGATACTCCGGGATCCGCGGATACGGCATCACTCCCCTTCCCTCCTCGGGAGGCAACCGCCGGTATTTCAGAATCACCTGGAACGAAGGCAGCTGCATCGCCGCAGCAGGGACAAGCCTTCAGGAGAATACAGCATTCCTCTACCTCGACCGCCATTTTTCCCGGCTCGGGCTGCCGGTCCCCAAGGTCCTCGCCGTGAGCGAAGACAGCATGTGCTATCTGCAGGAGGACCTGGGCGACACCACCCTCTTCGACGCCGTGTCTGCCGGACGCAGAAGCGGGACCTATTCTTCCGAAGAGACAGCCCTGCTGCTGAAAGCCGTAGAGACCCTCCCCGCATTCCAGTATGCCGGAGCCGTCGGCCTCGACTTTTCCATGTGCCGGCCCATATCCTCGTTTGACCGCACATCTGTCATGTTTGACCTCAACTATTTCAAATACTGTTTCCTGAAGCCCTCTGGGGTGGAATTCGACGAGATGGCCCTCGAAGAGGACTTCCGGAGCCTGTGCGGACGCCTCCTAGCATGCTGCTCCGACAACTTCATGTACAGGGACTTCCAGGGACGCAACATCATGCTTGCCCCAGACGGGGAGCTCAGGTTCATCGACTTCCAGGGGGGGCGCAGAGGACCGGTCCACTACGACCTGGCCTCATTCGTCTGGCAGGCGCGGGCCCGCTACAGTCCGCAGCTCAAGGAAGAGCTGACCGGAGCCTACCTCGAAGCCCAGTCCCGTTTTGAAAAGACAGACCGAAAAGGTTTCCTCAACGACCTGAGGCACTTCGTACTGTTCAGGACCCTCCAGGTCCTCGGGGCCTACGGATTCAGAGGCCTGTTCGAGCGCCGGCCCCACTTCCTCGAAAGCATCCCGTACGCGATGGACAACATAAGGGAGCTGCTGGCAGAGCCGTTCGCGGAATATCCCACCCTCTGCGGCACCCTGATGCAGCTCATCCCCGTGTACAGCAGGAATGTACAGAAAGGAAAGGACGGGCATCTGCTGGTAAGGATATTCAGTTTCTCCTACAAAAACGGGATACCGGAAGACACTTCAGGCAACGGCGGAGGCTACGTCTTCGACTGCAGGGGGGTCCCAAATCCAGGCAGACTCCCCGAATACAGGGCAATGACCGGGATGGACGCACCGGTAAGAGAGTATCTGCAGGGCTTCAGCGAGACGGAACAGTTCGCACGGCACACTGCCGAAATGGCGGACATGCACATCGACAACTATCTGGAACGCGGATTTACCGACCTGATGCTGTCATTCGGATGCACAGGAGGGAGACACCGCTCGGTATACTTCGCTGAAAGACTCGCCGGCCATCTGGCGGAAAAATACGGAAATATTCCCGGAAAGATCAGTGTCACTCTGATACACAGGGAGCAGCATCTGGAGAGGGAAGTACTGTGATGAAAACTGCCATGATACTGGCCGCCGGGCTGGGTACCCGGCTCAAGCCGCTCACCGACAGGATGCCCAAGGCTCTTGTCCCCTACGAAGGGATACCACTGATCGAAAGGCTGATGCTGAGACTGCGCGAAGCCGGGTTCACCCGGGCAGTCATCAACGTACATCATTTTGCCGACATGCTGGAAAACTTCATCCGCTCCCGGGACGGATTCGGACTCGATGTCGCATTCTCCGACGAGCGCGACCTGCTCAGAGATACGGGCGGAGGCATCAGGCATGCCTTCATGTCCGGACTCATAGGGCAGGAACCGGTACTGGTACACAATGTGGACATCGTCACCTCAGGAATCGACCTGGACCGGTTCTACCGATGCGACGGGGCATTCAACGCAGCAACCGCCGGATCCGGCACACCAGCAGCGGCACTTCTTGTCAACGGCCGTACATCGTCCAGATACCTGCTTGCCGGCAGCGACGGGCAGCTGCGCGGATGGGAATATCCGGCAAAAGGCATATTCAAAGGTTCCGGTCCCCACGCTGCCATACCCGCAGAGACACCGTCACAGGCAGGACTTCCGGAAGAAGGTCTGCACCGGTACGCCTTCTGCGGCATCCATACCATATCGCCAGAAGCCATAGGCATGATGCGTTCTTGGCCTGAGACATTTTCAGTCATCGACTTCTACCTCACCGTAGCGGCAGAGCATGCGGTCCGGTGCGTCAGCGCCCCGGAAGAAGCCGTCATCACCGATGTCGGGAAACTCTCCCTGCTCCGCTGAGAACTGCTGCTGACCGACCTGTCATTTCCGGTCGCTTAGACTGGAATTGCTGCGTCGCGTATTGTTCCGCCCGTGATTGTTCCGTCTGGGATTGGCCGGGAACCATCCCTTCTTCACCCTCTTTTCCTGCTCGAAAAGTTCCAGTATGGACCAGAAGCAGGAAAACGCGATCACCCCGACCAGCACCGATACGACCATATTGTCTATCAGGACAGAACCTGCCGCAGCCGCGATTCCGGCCAACAGAAAGATCCACCAGCATTCCTTGCCGAGATAATACTCGGCCTTGATGACTATCGGATGGAAAACCCCTATAATCAGAAATGTACACAGGCCTACGATAATACCGGAACAATTCATATATTCTCAATTTACTTTATCTCAACTTACTTTAAGTGTCCTGTCGGGAGATACGCGGGAGATGAAGAGCGACGGGATGACCATTATCAGCAGCATCAGGGCGAAGGCCGCAATGTCCACCGCGATTATGTGCAGCGGATTGAGTTCCACAGGCACGAAATTGACAAAATAGTTTTCGGGATTGAGAGTAAACGGCTTCAGCCACTTCTGCACGGCAAGCAGCACAAGAGCCACGGCATTGCCCCATATCATACCCTTGAGAACTATTGCCCCACCCCTGTATATGAATACCTTGCATATATTCCACGTCCTCATGCCCAGGGATTTGAGCAAGCCGATCATGGATATCCGCTCGAAAAGTATGATCAGCAGGCCGGAGATCATGTTGAAACCGGCCACCGCCATCATCAGCACCATGACCACAAGGACATTGAGATCCAGCAGGGCCAGCCAGTCAAACAATGCCGGGAATATTTCATCTATAGTCCGCACAACCACAGGGGCGTCAGCCGTAATGTCCCTTTCCATTATCACCTCTCCGATCCTGTCATACACCTCCTGCCGGTGCCTGCCGGCGACCTTGCTTCCGTCCCCTCCAAGAGAAATCTCCAGACAGGACGACTCGTGCCCGTCCCAGCCGTTGAGCCTGCGTATCTGACGGATATCCGCTATTGCAAGCTTCTCGTCCAGACTTTCCAGCTGGATGTCGTAAAGTCCTGACACTGTCAGACGTCTTGCCCTTACCTGATCACCTATAAAATAGACGGTCATCCTGTCACCAGGACGGATGCCCATTTTTGAAGCCAGCCGCTTGGATATCAGCACCTCATCGCTCATCCTGCTTCCCGAGAAATCAGGCAGGGATCCCTCAGCCAGGAAATCGGCAAAAAAATCCAGCGAATATGTCGAGTCCACCCCCTTGAACATCACTCCGTATACATCCGTATCCGTCTTGATCATCCCTGGCCGGTATGCAGTCTCACTTACCGACCTTATCCCGGGTATTTCCTTGATCTCAGCCAGGTAGGACAGATCCGCCTGCAAGGGGTACACGTCATTCATATAATCCGCCCCGGGAGGAGTAATCAGGATCTCGCCGGTAAACCCTACCGCCCTCTTGCCTATCTCCTTTCTGAAACCTCCGGAAACCGCAACGGCAATCAGAATGATACCCACACTGACGGCCACGGAAACACAGGCTATACTGTTGCCAGTGGAGCTTACTCCCCGCCCCTTAATTTTTTTGGCTATAAATAAATTTAAATTCATATATTTGCAGCCGGAACAGTCAAGGAACACCGTTCCGTTGACGCAAAGGTAGAAATTTTTCGCGGAAATAGCTCAGTTGGTAGAGCGTCGGCTTCCCAAGCCGAAGGTCGCGGGTTCGAACCCCGTTTTCCGCTCACAAGCATAAGAATGGCCGCAATTCATCACTGCGGCCATTTCCGTTTTCAGGCGGAACTCTACACAATACCGTAATCATCCGGATTCTCCGGATCAGAATCCCCAATAATACATTACACAAGACGGCAATGCCCCGAGCCGGATAGGCCAAGTAGCACAAATAACGTAAATCTTTTTTTCATAGTCTGTATCTTGTGTCTCCAGAGACTCCGGATGAAGACGGCACATTAAAAAAAGTGTGGAGTCTGTCCGCCTGTCTATAAGAAGGTTGTGGTAAGACCTGATCAGAGACATGCGCCCGATACTCCACACCTGACAGTTATGGGTACCGGGCATGATATGCCGGAACGCATAGACACATCAAGTGACGAGTGCCGCAGCCGTCCTTCTGATCCTGAAAACTACCACATTTTCTTATGAGGACAGTACGAAAACACTTTCGTCTGCAATATGTTGTGCCGGCAACATGTACCGGCAAGACAAAGATACGAAATTTTGCGTAGATTCAATATCTTTGTTGGAGTATCGGAACACAAATATACCAATAGAGCATGCAATATCAGCATACTACGGGACATCATGCCGGCAGCCTGTACTGAAAGGCATCATAAGATCCTCAAGGCAATGGCAGCGCAGGCTTCGGCGTCGGCAAGGGCATTGTGATGACGCGTAAGATCAAACCCGCAGCGGGCTGCGACGGTCTGCAGCTGATGGTTGGGCAGTTCCTTCCCGAACACGCGGCGGGAAGCCCGGCAGGTACAATGGAAAACATAGTCGGGATAGTCCAGGCAGTAGGTCCGGAAGACAGCCTTCAGGCAATTCTCGTCGAAAGGGCTGTTGTGGGCAACCAGCGGCAGGCCTTCGATCAAGGGAACCACCTTCGCCCATACTTCCGGAAACACAGGGGCATCAGCAGTATCCCGCAGCGTGAGGCCGTGGACACGGGTATTCCAGTAACAATAATACTCCGGCTCAGGCCTTATGAGGCTGTAGAAGCGGTCCGTCACCTCACCTCCGCGCACTACGACAATGCCGACACTGCATACGCTCGCCGGTTCCCTGTTCGCTGTCTCGAAATCTATGGCTGCAAAATCCTTCATGCCGATGCCTTGATGCTTCAATAATCTTTAATACTGTCAGGAAGAATGAAAGGCAAAAATACCAAAAAAGTACAAAACCAGCCAAAACTGCACAGCACATACACCTCACCCGGTATATAACGGACAAAGGGCATCAGCCAGAATCACCGGCACGATCCGACTCTGACCTCCCTGCCAGTTATCTCCCGCGTCACCGCCGACATCCGGACTCGCGGCAGGAAACCTCCAGAAGACTGCGGAGCAGGCAACCACGAAGGAAAGTTCCCACTTTTCCCGGCGAATCGGTTCACTTTCCCAGGACCGCAGAATGCGGACAGAATGTAGTCACGCTACGGAAGGCTCCTGATATCGTAATCTCGTATGAAACCTATAGGAAGAGACCTTTGGCGGAATGACGGCTGGCGGGGCTACAGTGAATCTGTTTCATAGGGAAGTCGCGTTCTGAAATTAAGTCTGGTTTTCAACAAGTTACATCAGAGCGGACTTCCCTGATGCCTTTTCAAAACCCCATCACGGCAGTCCTCGGTTTGATAAACCACTGAGGATCAATCGGTACGAAAATACGAAACTTACCTGTTAAACAACTCAATACAATACTCGGCAACGGCAACTCACGCAAATCACCGGAACCGGCAGCCGGAAAGACCGATGGACCGCCACTGCAAATAAACACAGCACTGCAGCAACTGCGCCGAATTGCAGGAAACTTCAGACAGATGCTGGAACGAAGACGGAACGATGGCGGAACGATGAGGGGCCGCCGGCAGGGCCGGGGCCTGTCAGAACAGATCTGACAGGCTTACGACCAGTCCTATCGACATCCGCGGAGGTTCCATGGCTATGTAAGAGTGGTTGAACATGTTGGTGAAACGGTATTTGCAGTATACTGAAAATGCACCCACGCCTATTGCGCCATAGACACCGCCCTGCAGAGGAAAGAACTTGGTCCCATCCCGGTAATGGTCAACCTCTTTGCTGTCCGCTACCATATATTTGGTTTTGTACTGATTGCTGAAAGCCCAGTCACCCCATGCTCCCAGGTCAATGTGCAGTCCGGGCCAGCCGGCAAAAACAAAAATGCGGTTATATATCCCGAAACCGAGATTGTCTGACTTGAAGATCTCTCTTGTTATCTGGCCGTTGAAAGGACCAGGAGCAATGGTCCCGGGAAGCAGAAGGCCTGTAGTCCTGAAATCGTAATGGGTATATTGCACAGACAGTCCGATGGCATAATGTCTGGCAGGACGGAACCACTGCCTGTACCCCAGCTGGATTTCAAAACTGTTCCCGTAATGTACCGGCAACTGCGGAGTAGGCTCATAGTTACAGCCTGGTATCGGGAAACTGAATCCGAAATACAGATCGGAATAAGTTATAGGCCATGGCCTGTTTTTTTTCTTAGCGGCATCGTTTTGTCTATTCTCAGTCTTGCTGTTGATTTCTATAGGTGACTGGATACGGATTACTGTCTTGCCTATCTCCACATCCGTCTGGGCGGATGCAGGAGTCTGCGCGAAAAACAACATGGCCGAAACCGCCAGTAAGCTTGCTGTCAAAAAAGTCCTTTTCATATGTAAATCCTCCATTGTAATCATTATTCTACCATATTCCTGCATTATATCATATTCCTCTTTTCCATCAGTTGAATTCCAGTTTTATACCGGCCGAGATACGTTCAGGTTCAAGAGGTATCAGACTGTGGTTGAACATGTTCGTAAAACGGTACCGGAAATAGATCTGGAGACTTCCGGATCCCAGCGAAGCTTCAACGCCTGCCTGGAAAGGCAGAAAACGCGAACCGTCCTTGAACCTGTCCAGAGTAGACACGGAGGAGCCTGGCATCACATATTTCACATAGAATTCCCTGGTGTATGCCCAGTCACCGAAAAGTCTCAAGTCCAGATACAACGCGTCACTGTACAGATAGAATCTGTTGACAATGTCTATTCCTATGTTGCCGTAGTTGAGAAATTCCTTGTATATGTCAGCCTCTTCAGGATACTGTTTGATAATCCCCGATGCAGCCACTCCATGCAGACGGTAGGTCTGTGCGGAGATATGCCCTCCGAAGCCGAATCCATACCATGGGACAGGCTTGAACATCTGTTTGAAAAATATCTCAACATCAAAACCATAATCGGTAGAAGGCCTCGGATATCCTGTTTTGTACGTCATGTCCTGAGCGACACCTCCGATACCGAAGGTCAAAGCCGAGAAAGACTCGAGTTTCCTGCCCGGAACAGAATCCTGAATTATTTCCAGAGAGTCTGCGGCTGTGGCTGTATTCTCCGCAAATCTGACCGGGGGATGGAAGCTGATTCTGGTTTTGCCCACGTTTATCTCCGTCTGGGCAGACATTGGACATGGCAATGCAAGCAGCAGCATGACTGCAAGAATAGAACAGTATTTCATATGGTCAAACATTTTATTCATACCTTTTTATTTAATGCTTATTTCATTGTTGAGCAGTGCCTCTATCACGACATTGTCTATTATGCCCCGCATGCACATCAGGGTGACTTCCTCATCATCCTTCGTCAGAAGCAGGACTTCAGAATTGTTGGCATTGACACATATCGTAACCTCGCCTTCAAGAGAACTGAAGGACAGCAGTTCCTCATATCGTGACATCATGGATGAAATATCATCCGAAATTTCAGATATCCGTTCGTTCCCTGCCGAACACCTCATGCTGATCAGCTTTATGGCTGTAAGCCTACGGAGAATATCGTTGTCATCCCGCTCTGCAAGCTCCTTTATTACGGTACTGGAAACCGACATGGTCTCGACATACTGGCCGGACCTGTATTTCTGCATTATGTCTTCCATTGACTGCGCCGATGCACACAGACAGCCAAATGCCAACAGAAGAACCAGAATCCATTTCTTTTTCATAACTGTATCATTTATTTTATTTTCAATTTCCTGTCCATATCGTCCAGTGCATTCCCTGCCTTGCACAGCATGGCCGACACCCTGTCACTGTTGCGTCTCATGGCCTCCGACACAGTACCTATCCTGGAAAGTTCACTGTCTAGCATATCCAGCGCCAGAGCATCGTCGTTGACAGCTACACCGTCGATGGTGTACTCTATACCGGGTTCCATAACTCCTGCAGCCTTGCCGGTCCCGTCAACAAGCAGTACCAACCCGCACAACACTGCCGCTGCCGCTGTCATAGAAGCCGACACGGCCCATATGACGGTATGCCTGCATCGTTTCACCTGCATTTCCGCTTCATCCGCATCTCCGCAAGCCCCGTCGGCCTCCAGGTCACAATACGTAAACAGCGCCCTGTACTTCTCGAATTCAGGATCCACTTCCTTCCCTTCAGCGAAGTATCCGCGCAAGAGACGTTCCTGACGGAGATCCGTTTCCCCGTCAAAATACAGTTCCAACAGTCTGCGCAATCTGGATTTTCTCATATCATTCATTGTTGATCAAATATTCCCTTATTTTCTTTCTTGTACGGGAGAGCAGCTGCCTGACATTGGCCTCGCCCATACCCAGTATCTCCGCTATATCCTTCATGTCATATTCAAGCACGTCCCTGAGAATGAAGACAGTCCTTTGCGACTCCGGCAGGCTGTACACGACCTCCTTCACCTGCCTTACCCGGTCCTTCATCCCTACCATGGTCTCCAGGTTCACCCCGCTGTCCTGCCTCCACGCAGCTTCCAGAGCCACAGATCTGCTGAAGCCCGCGGACCTGACCGTATCGAGAGCCCTGTTGCGGGCCACCCTCATCAGCCAGGCCTCGGGGCAGCTGACATTATTCCCCTCAGAGACAGCCTGCAAGCCTATCAATATTGTATCCTGCACTATGTCCTCTGCCAGAGCATCGTCACCGACGATGTTCCTTACGAGTACATGCAGACGTCTTCGGCTGCCTTCCACTGCACTTGCGAATTCCGGATTCATATTTCCAAGACGGATAAGGGTAGGTTTTTGTGACAAAATTGGTGAAAATTTCTAAAATTATTTCATAACTTTGTGACCCGATTTTCCCTTATAGTAAAACCATTCAACAATTGTTTATGTACAAGGATATCCATTTTGTAAGCGCGGACGAGGCCGTAAAGGTAGTGAAGTCCGGCGACCACATCCATTTCAGCAGCGTTGCCGCTGCCCCCAAGGTGCTTATCGACGCTCTCTGCCGCAGAGGCGACGCCGGTGAGCTCAGGGACGTGAAGATACACCACCTCCACACGGAAGGACCGGCTCCCTACACCGATGCCAAATATGAAGGAATCTTCTTCCATCAGGCATTCTTCGTAGGCGGCAATGTCCGCAAGAGCGTACAGGCTGGCTATGCCGACTACATACCCATCTTCCTGAGCGAGACACAGAGACTCTACCGCAGCGGAGTACTGCCCTGCGACGTGGCCATGATTCAGGTGTCTGTTCCCGACAAGCACGGATACGTATCGATGGGTACATCCGTTGACGCTTCCCTGGCAGCAGTGGAATGCGCAAAGCATGTCATCGCTGTAGTCAACAAGCACGTGCCCAGAGCATGGGGCGATGCCATCATTCCTGTATCGATGATCGACACTTTCGTGGAGTGCGACTCCGAACTTGAGCCGGCACACTTCTCCGAGCCCTCGCCCATCGAGGCCGCAATCGGACGCAACTGCGCAGCCCTCATCGAGGACGGAGCTACCCTCCAGATGGGTATAGGCGCCATTCCCAACGCAGTGCTCGCACAGCTGGGTGACCACAAGAACCTCGGTATCCACACCGAGATGTTTGCCGACGGTGTCCTGCCCCTCGTGAAGAAGGGCGTGATCAACGGTGCCGAGAAATGCATCGACCGCGGCAAGATGGTATCCACATTCCTCATGGGCTCGCAGGAGGTATACGACTTCATCGACGACAACCCCATGGTAGCCATGATGGACGTAGGATACACCAACGATCCATATGTAATCGCCAAGAACCCCAAGGTAACCGCCATCAACTCGGCCCTGCAGGTGGACATCACCGGACAGGTCTGCGCAGACTCCCTCGGAACCAAATTCTATTCAGGCGTCGGAGGACAGATCGACTTCGTATACGGAGCCTCCATGTCCAAGGGCGGCAAGGCCATCATCGCCATGCCTTCAGTGACCAACAAAGGTATCAGCAAGATAGCCCCTGTCCTCACTTCAGGTGCAGGAGTAGTCACCACCCGCAACCACATCCACTGGTTCGTGACCGAGTACGGAGCAGTCGACCTCTACGGCAAATCCCTCCAGGAAAGGGCAAAGGCCATCATCAGCATCGCCCACCCCGACCATCAGGAGGAACTCGACCGTGCAGCTTTCGAGCGCTTCGGCCCCCACTACCACTTCATCGGCTAAGGCATACCCTTTGCCGCAGCGCAGCTCCACCTGCCGCGGCATAACGCAATACAATGAAGGCAGTATCCCAACAATAGGGGATACTGCTTTTTTTTGCCGGAAAAACTTTTTTCCTATTTTTGCGGAATGGACACCCTGTGGAAATACCTACGGCGATACCTGCCGGTCAAGCTGCTGCTCCCGCTGCTCTTCATAGCTTATGCGGGCAGCACTTCGCTGTTTCCCCATGTCCACATCATAGACGGATGCAAGATCGTCCACTCCCATCCCTACAGCAACGGGCACACCCATAGCGGAAAGACTGCCCAGACGATTCTCTTCCTGTCATTGTTCACCCTGGACACAGACATCATCCAGTCCGGCTTGCCGCCTGTATTCCTGCACCTCTGCAGACTTGTCGCGGCCCCTTCCGTTCCGGATGCCCCTGTCCGTTTCTTCATTCATTCAGAGACCAGAAGAGGCCCTCCGGCCATATTCTGACGCTCCGGTACCCGTATTTTACCCTACCGCTACCGGCGCTGCTTCCTGCCGGACTGCCGTGGATCCATCATCCGTACGGCACTGTCCGTTTTTATCCAAGTCTCAATGAATAATGAACATATGAACAACCTTAATGTAACAGTTTCCATACTGACTGCAATACTTTTTGCATTTCTCCCGCTTAGCGCATTCCCGTCAGACTTGACAGTGGAACCTGACGGCTCCGATGCCAACATCATCGGGCACGTGACAGACAGAAAGACCGGAGAGCATCTGCCGGCCATCAATGTCATGCTCAAAGGCACGATGATATATACCGCGACTGACGCGACCGGACATTATTTCCTCAAGAACCTTCCGGAAGGCAGATATATCCTGGAGGTATCCAGTCTGGGCTACAAGACCCAGACCAGGGACGTAACCCTGAAAAGGGGAGTTACGCTTGAACTCAATTTCGAGATAGAGGAAGACATGAGCATGCTCGACGGGATAGTCGTCTCCGCCAACAGAAGCACCACTACCAGAAAGACGGCCCCCACTATCGTCAACGTCCTGACACCCGTCCAGTTCGAGAACATCAATGCTTCCACCGTATCCTCAGTCCTGACATTCCAGCCCGGGGTGAGGGTAGAGAACAACTGCCAGAACTGCGGGTTCCAGCAGGTGCGCATCAACGGACTCGACGGGCCGTACACCCAGATACTCATAGACTCCAGGCCCGTATTCAGCGCCCTGTCCAATGTCTACGGCATCGAGCAGCTGCCCGTAAGCATGGTCGACAGGGTCGAGGTCATGCGCGGAGGGGGTTCAGCCCTGTTCGGGTCATCGGCCATAGCCGGGACAATCAACATCATCACGAAGGAACCGCTGTACAACAGCGCACAGCTCTCGCATACCTATACCAATATAGGCGGCAGCGCATCAGGCGAGAACAATACATCCCTCAACGCATCCCTGGTCTCCGACGACTACAAGCTGGGAATAGCAGTATTCGGACAGAACCGCCAAAGGGATGCCTACGATGCGGACGGGGACGGGTACACTGAGCTTCCGATGATCAACGCACAGACACTGGGCACACGGTCCTACCTCAAGACAGGGCTCCATTCCAGACTTACAGCCGAATACCACCACCTCAGCGAGAAAAGACGCGGCGGCAACAACCTGGACCTTCCTCCTCACGAAGCCGACATCGCCGAGCAGGTATCACACAGCATCAATACAGGAGGGCTCAAGTTCGACTACTTCTCCCCCAACGGCAAGCACAAGATAAGCGCCTTTGCATCGGCACAGCACATCAACAGGGAAAGCTACTACGGAGCAGGCAGGGACCCCAATGCATACGGGGAAACGACTGACCTGACATGGGTCGCCGGAAGCCAGTACGACTACAGCTTCGGCAAATGCCTCTTCATGCCAGCCGATTTCACCCTGGGCGTAGAGTTCAACCAGGACATACTCCATGACCTGATGACAGGCTACGGAAGGGATATGCGCCAGAACACCTACACAGCAAGCGCATTTGTGCAGAATGAGTGGAAGAACGACAGATTCGGCATACTGATAGGCGGCAGGCTCGACAAGCACAACCTCATCCGCAATCCGGTATTCAGCCCCCGCGCCACCCTGCGATACAATCCGATAGACAATATCAACCTGAGGGCCAGCTATTCATCAGGATTCAGGGCTCCCCAGGCATTTGACGAGGACCTCCACATCGACAATGTGGGAGGAACCGTATCCGTAATACGTCTGGCAGATGACCTGAAAGTAGAGAAATCGCACAGCGTCAGCATCTCCGCCGACATGTACATGCAGAAAGGGGACTGGCAGGGCAACCTGCTGGTGGAAGGATTCTTCACCAGCCTTGACAACGTATTCGCACTAAGGGACATAGGGCTGGAAAACGGTATACTGATAAAGGAAAGGTACAATGAATCAGGAGCTACGGTCTACGGAGGGAACATCGAAGGAAAGCTGGCCTGGAAAAATATCTGGCAGCTTCAGGCAGGATTCACCCTGCAGCGGGCGGAATACAAGGAAGCCCGCACCTGGAGCGGGGAAGGCGACGTACCGGCAGAAAAAAGGATGTTCAGGACACCTGATGCCTACGGATACTTCACTACATCCGTCAACCCCGTTGCCAACCTCTCCCTGATCCTAAGCGGAACATACACCGGCCGCATGCTGGTCGAGCACCACAAGGGGTACATCGCGGAGAACAGGACAGAGCTCACACCCCGGTTCTACGAACTCAACTTCAAGGTCACCTACGACTTCAGGCTGTACAAGTCCATCACACTCCAGCTCCATGCGGGGGTAGGCAACATCCTCAACTCCTACCAGAAGGACTTCGACCGGGGACCTGACAGGGACTCAGGCTACATCTACGGTCCCGGCATGCCCAGAACCTATTTTGCCGGCATCAAGCTGTCCTACTGACAGCCTGGATGCCATCGCCGTCCGGGATCCCGTCCTGGAATCCCGGACGGAAAAGACGATACAGATGAAACGAATGAAAAGGGCCGTCTCCCATGACGGAAGCCGGCCCTAGCCTATATATGTGCGCCATTCAGCGCAAAGCACATTCTGAATGCGGACTATTTGATCCTCTTGTAGCCGTATACTGCGAGGTCACCGAGCTGCTCCTCGATACGGAGAAGCTGGTTGTACTTGGCCATACGGTCAGAACGGCTGAGTGAACCGGTCTTGATCTGGCCGCTGTTGGTAGCCACTGCGATATCGGCGATGGTTGCATCCTCAGTCTCACCTGAACGGTGCGAGGTAACTGTGGTGTAACCGTGACGGTGAGCCATCTCGATAGCGTCGAGAGTCTCGCTGAGGGATCCGATCTGGTTGACCTTGATGAGGATTGAGTTGGCACAACCCTTCTCGATACCCTTGGCCAGGAACTCTACGTTGGTAACGAAGAGGTCATCGCCTACAAGCTGGCAGCGTGAGCCGATACGGTCGGTCAGCTTCTTCCAGCCGTCCCAGTCGTTCTCGCTCATACCGTCCTCGATAGAGTCGATAGGATATTTGTTGATAAGGCTCTCCAGGTAATCAACCTGCTCGTCGGATGTACGTTTTACACCCTTGGCACCCTCGAAGATGGTATAGTCGTATACACCGTCCTTGTAGAACTCGGAAGATGCGCAGTCCATTCCGATCTTGACGTCCTTGCCCGGCTCGTAGCCTGCTGCCTTGATGGCTGCAAGGATAGACTCGATGGCATCCTCGGTACCGTTGAGAGCAGGAGCGAAACCGCCCTCATCACCTACCGCCGTACTCAGGCCGCGGTCGTGGAGCACTTTCTTCAGAGCATGGAAGACCTCTGCACCCATACGCAGTCCCTCACGGAAAGAGGAAGCGCCTACAGGACGGATCATGAACTCCTGGAATGCAATGGGAGCGTCTGAATGTGAACCTCCGTTGATGATGTTCATCATCGGGACAGGCATGACATATGTATTGGTTCCGCCGATATAGCGGTAAAGAGGCATGTGCAGATATGCCGCTGCGGCATGTGCCACTGCAAGAGAAACGCCGAGAATGGCGTTGGCTCCGAGATTGGATTTGGTCTTGGTACCGTCCAGGGCCAGCATCTTGTGGTCGATGGCACGCTGCTCGAGGACTGACCATCCTATGAGTGCGGGAGCGATGATGTTGTTGATATTGTCAACAGCCTTCAGCACGCCCTTTCCGCCGTAACGCTTCTTGTCACCGTCGCGGAGCTCGAGAGCTTCATTCTCACCTGTAGATGCTCCAGAAGGAACGGATGCACGTCCTACGATTCCTGATTCGAGAGCCACTTCTACTTCTACTGTGGGATTGCCGCGTGAATCCAGTATCTCGCGGCCATGAATACTTTTAATTTTCATAATACGTCTGTATTTAATTAAAACCTTCTTGAATTCGGGCGCAAAAATACTCAATTACCCGGATTTTGCCAATTTTTCCGACAGTTTCTTGCCTGCTATGAAAAAGGGACGCCCGTCAAAACGGTACGTCCCTTTATTTCAAAGTAGTACAGACAATTAGTCTACCGGCTCGAAATCTTCTTTGCCTACACCGCAGAGAGGACATGTCCAGTCTGCAGGAAGATCCTCAAAAGCTGTTCCGGGAGCGATTCCGTTGTCAGGGTCCCCTACTGCAGGATCATAGACCCAATGGCACACTGTGCATTCGTACTTTTTCATATTTTTTATTGTTTGAATTACGGTGCTAATATACTTATTTTATTTAATTTTGTAGAATGAAAACGATTTTCTTCAACTCGCGGTCACTCATCCTCTGCGGAGAGGACCGGCCCGGGCAGCAGGACCCCGGAGCAGTCATCATAGTGGACAATGGGGACGAATCCCTCAAGGAAGCCATCAGGACCATAGACTCCAATGAGAACATCTCCAGTCTCTATCTCCTGTGTTCCAACATCGAAGACACATACAACCGACTCAGGACCCTATTCACGGAAGTGGACGCGGCCGGAGGTCTTGTCCGCAACTCCAGCGGACAGTATCTCATGATCCTGCGCAACGGCATCTGGGACCTGCCCAAAGGGAAGAGGGAAAAAGGAGAATCGATACCGGCGACAGCCCTGCGTGAAGTCGGGGAAGAGACCGGAATAACATCCATCGCCATCCGCCAACTGATATGCATTACGGACCATACCTATCACAGGAACGGGCAATTCGTGCTCAAGCACACGCACTGGTTCGCAATGGACGCACAGGAGCCGTGCCGGACCAGACCGCAGACCGAAGAAGGAATCACGGAGACGGCTTGGGTCCCGGCTGGGAAACTGCAGGAATACGCGGAGAACACCTACCCGTCCATAAGGGAAGTGCTGAGGGGTGCAGGACTGCTCCAGGCCTGAGCTGACGCTACCTCATATCAGTAACATACACATCAGGATCCTCCAGAAGGTCTGCCGGAGGTGCAAACTCAGTATCTGCCAGCCGTCCGACACTTCTGGCCGAAGCGACCGTCAGTTCATACACGTCCCCGTTGCGGCTCTCATAGGATACTGCCACAGGCAGCATCGTCTGACGCGACACGGTAAATTCAATAAGGGTATATGCCGCATTGCGGTCCTTTGAAGCCATCGAAATCTTCCATGCAGGCGTACCGTCAGCCGTATTCACCTTGCGGACAGCTCCCTTGAAAGTATAGTCCGCCGGATCCGCCTTGCCCAACACTGCAAAGGGATTTTCGGCCGGGTCGGTGGATGAAGTATCATGGGGGAATATGGTAATCTCCTGATTGGACATGTCGTATACCCATTTGGTCACCCCGTCGCAATACACGGTGATGACAGACCCTGAGAGCCTGAAACGCTCACCCTGTGCTACGAATGTTCCTGACTCCTGACCAAGTTCACGGCCGGAAACATCCTTCGCGCTGAAGGCAAATCCGAACTCGGCAGTACCCAGAGCATCCAGAGCCTGACGCATCTGCCGGAGCAGTTGTGCGGGCTCGGGTGCCCTACCTGCTGTCTGTGCATAGGCCGGCCTTGCCTGCATACTGAAACTGCAGACAAGACAAATATATAAGGCAATGGTTTTGATTTTTTTCATTTCAGGGGTATTTACAAGGTTGACAGCAACTCTTCCAGGGATTCCAGGCTGGTGATCCTCACCTGACGCGGCTTGCTTCCCTCGGAAGGTCCTACGATACCGGCATCCTCCAGCTGGTCCATGATGCGGCCGGCACGGTTGTAGCCCAGATTCATCTTACGCTGTATCAGAGAAGTAGATCCCTGCTGCTCACGTACGATAAGTCTGGCGGCCTCCTTGAAGAGATCATCCCTGTTGCCTCCGGAAAGTTTCTTGACAGGACCGTCCTCACCCTCGTCCATCTCGCACTCAGGCAACAGATAAGCACCTCCGAAACCGGTCTGGGACGACACGAACCTGGCAACATTTTCGACCTCCGGCGTATCTATGAACGCACACTGTACCCTGACAGGCTCGCTGCTTCCGGTCGCTATAAGCATATCCCCGCGGCCTATGAGCTGCTTCGCTCCGGTCTGGTCCAGAATGGTCTTTGAGTCCACGCTTGACATCACCCTGAACGCTATCCTTGCAGGGAAATTGGCCTTGATAGTACCGGTAATGATATTGGTAGTAGGCCTCTGGGTAGCTATCACCAGATGGATACCGATAGCCCTGGCCAGCTGTGCCAGACGTGCAATAGGCTCCTCTATCTCGCGTCCGGCGGTCATCAGCAGATCCGCGAACTCGTCTATGATCACCACTATATACGGCATATACTCGTGTCCCTTGTAGGGATTGAGCCGGCGTGAAAGGAACTTTTCGTTGTATTCCTTGACATTGCGGACAGAAGCGGCCTTGAGCAGATCATACCTGCGGTCCATAAGCTTGCACAGCGAACGGAGGGTATAGACCACCCGCTTGGTATCGGTGATGATGGCCTCGTCCGAATCAGGCAGCTTCGCCAGATAGTGTTTTTCCAGAGGCGCGTAGAGCGACAGCTCCACCTTCTTGGGGTCCACCAGAACAAACTTCAGTTCAGAAGGATGCTTATGATAAAGCAACGACGTTATGATCGCATTGAGGCCCACCGACTTGCCCTGTCCCGTAGCACCGGCGACCAGCAGATGGGGCATCTTGGTCAGGTCAAACGACATAGCCTCGTTGGATATCGTACGTCCTATGACCACCGGCAGGTCGTACTTGCCGGCCACGGCATTGAACTTGGGATCCTCCAGAATAGAACGCATCGACACGATGCTGGGCTTCTCGTTGGCCACCTCTATGCCGATCGCATTGGTCCCGGCAAGTGTTACCACACGCACACCCCTGGCAGCCAGAGATCTGGCGATATCGTCCTCCAGTCTCATTATCTGGGCCACACGCACTCCGGGAGCAGGCACCACTTCATACAGGGTCACCGTCGGTCCTACCCTTGCCGATATCTTGGATATGCTGATCTTGTAATCCTTAAGAGTAGTGACTATCCGGCGGTTGTTCTTTTCCAGCTCCTCCCTGGACACATCGTAGGTCTGGTCCGAATAGTCCCTGAGCAGGGACAGGTCCGGCATCCTGTAGGTCGACAGGCTCAGGCGAGGGTCGTAGCGTGTCCTCCACTGCTCGTCAGTAAGGACCTCGGAATAGTCGGCTCCATCCGAATTGAGCACTTCCAGCGGCGGGACATCCTGTACCCCCGGTACCGATGCGGCAGGCACTTCTGTACCGGAAGGCATGCCGGCAGTTCCGGGATGTTCCGCTCCTGCAGCAGCTGTAGCCGCCACAGACGGTCCAGGACCTGCTGGACGGTGTTCTACAGGACGTGGCAGAGGCTGCTCGATTATCTCGAAGACAGGTCCGTCCTGTCCTCCCCTCTCCTTTTCACCGTCCTCTTCTCCAGCCTCTTCTTCATCCTCACTTTCACCCTCATCTTCCTCCGGATCATCGTCCTCTCCGTCTTCCTCGTCCCAGTCGTCCCCTTCATCATCACCGTCTCCTTCATCTCCGCCGTCGTCCTCACCTGTCTCACCCTCCTGACCTTCTGCCGCAGGCACACCTTCCGCAGATGCCTTGCCTTGTCCTGCCTTTGCGAACAGAGAGTCAAAGAAACCGGTTATTTTGCGTACTATCTTGGTATTCAACAGGATAATCCATAATATAAGGAAAAACAGGATTATGCAGGCAGCCCCGAAAGCACCTGTCATCGACACCAGCCACTCGTTGATATAGTAGCCGTAGGAACCGCCGGCTCCGTCCCCGAAAAGATCATTGGCAGATGTAAACGAGAAAATATAGGAAAATACGGTAGAAAGGACTATACACCCCATCAGCGACAGGGCGAACAGCCGCACGAGACGTATCTTTCCCTTGCGGAAGCAATAGACCGAAACCCCCGCAAAGAAAAACGGGATGATAAAGGCTCCGAGTCCGAACCAATTGGATACCAGAAGATTGGCCGAAAGAAAACCTACTTTCCCGCCCACATTTTCAGCAGTGACTATATTGCTGAAAATATTGTCATCGGTAAGAAGGCTCTGGTCCTCGGCCCATGTAAAGAGGTACGAAATAATCGAGACAAAGGTAAATACAGCAAGAATGCCGAAAATTACCCCCGCCACGAAACGTACGACCTCGTTCCGGAAAAATGCCGATACAGGCTCGATTATATCCCGGCGGACACCGCCCGTCCCGGACTTTTTCCTGCTGCCCTTCTTTCCAGATGCCGGTGCCCCGCTCTTCTTTTTCGTCTTGCTGCCCTTTCCCTTTACTGCTGTTTTTTCCATTTGTTCTTCTTGTTCTTGTTGCGGCCCTGGGGACGGAACTGGTTACGGGTCTGCGGTCCCCCTGTCTGCAGGATCATTCCGGGCCTGTTGAACTTCTCCTTATCGGAAATCGTCTCCAGGTGGATGTATGAAGGAACCTTCAGCGCACCACCCGAAAGCTTCTCTATATCATTGAAAATAGTCTCGTCGGACACAGATTCCTTGTTCCATATCAGATACTGCTGCCTCATGTATACGGCCATGGACTTGATCATCCTGTCGCGGGTCTCGTCCTCAGGCATTGCAGCGATTACCTTGATCATGTTCTGGATATTGCGGCCGTAGTGGGCTGCAACCAGAGGCTCCTTGGGCATAGGCACGATATCAGGCGGAGCCGTGAATTCCTCCTTTGTAGGAACCGGATACGGGGAATCCACATCCAGGTCGAACCCTGCGATGAACTGTACATGGTCCCACAGCTTATGCTTGTAGTCAGGCTGTTCTGTCAGATGAGGATTGAGTATCTCCATGACAGACACCACGGCCTGAATCTGCTCATTGCGCTTCTCGCGGTCCGGTATCTGCTTGACGTGTTCTATCATTTTCTGGATATGCCGTCCGTATTCGGGCATTATCAGCTTCTCTCTGTTGGTATTGTAATCCATTTGCGCTAATAGAAGATGTTAAAAATTTCCACAAAGATAGTTTTTTTAGATTAGCTTTTGAGTATCTTTGCCCGACAATTTTTGGAAAGATGGAAAACATACTGATTACCGGTGCTGACGGACAGCTCGGCAGCGAGCTCCGCAAACTGACCCAGGGAAGGGAAGACATCCACTGCCTGTACACAGACCTCGGGGAGCTCGACATCACGGACGCCGATGCCGTGGAGAGATACATAAGCGACAATGCTGTGACCAAGGTCATCAACTGCGCCGCATACAACGATGTAGACCGCGCCGAGACAGACTCCGACGCCGCCATCAGGCTCAATGTATACGGCCCCATGAACCTGGCAGAAGCCGCAGCGCGTCACGGTATATACCTTGTCCACATCTCCACCGACTTCGTGTTTGACGGGACCAAGACCTCACCCTACCACGAGACAGACCGTCCCTCGCCCATCTCCGAATACGGCCGCACCAAGCTGGCCGGCGAGATCGCGGTAAAGCGCTCAGGCTGCCTTTCCGTCATCATCCGCACGTCATGGCTCTACTCCCCCATGGGCAAAAGGAATTTCGTAAGGACAATGCTCCGCCTCGGGGAAGAAGAGGAGTTCATCAAAGTCGTGTACGACCAGAAAGGCACTCCCACCTATGCCCGCGACCTGGCAGAAGCCATACTGCACATACTGCCCCAGCTGGATGCCACCCCTCGATACGGGGAAGTATTCCACTATTCCGACGAAGGCAGCTGTTCCAAGGCCGAATGGGCCCAGAAGATAATGACCCTCGAGCACCCCGACTGCGATGTAGTGCCTGTAGCCTCCACAGAATTCCCGTCCCCGGCCAAGCGTCCCGCCTATTCTGTACTTGACAAATCCCTGATCAAGACTGTATTCGGTGTCAAAGTCCCCTTGTGGGAGCGCAGCCTGTCAAAAGCGATAAGGCTGTTCTGACAGGAAAGGCGACCTGCGGTCCTTGTCGGAAAGGATCCACGCACAGCCAGGATCCATCCATTCCACCTTCAGATCAGGATCGTTCCACCGGACCGCACCCTCTGACGAAGGCTCGTAGAACGCACCGCACTTGTACTGGAATACGGTATTGTCCTCCAGAGTCAGGAAACCGTGTGCAAACCCCTCCGGGATGTAGAACATCCGCTTGTTTTCCCCGCTGAGGACCACCGACACATATCTGCCGAACGTAGGGGAACCGGCTCTCATGTCTACAGCAACATCCTGCACGGCACCACGCACAACCCTCACAAGCTTGCTCTGGGCGTAAGGGGCCTTCTGAAAATGCAGCCCGCGCAGCACTCCCCTGGCCGACATGGATTCGTTGTCCTGGACAAAATGCACGTCAAGACCTGTGGCAGCCCGGAAATCCCTCTCCGAAAACACCTCCATGAAATAGCCTCTGGCATCCCCGAAAACCTTGGGTTCGACTATCAGCAGACCTTCTATATCCGTTTTTATAATATTCATGATTTTTAAATTTATGCGCAAATGTAGAAAACAGTTTCTAAATTTGCAGCAGAAAAATCAACAGCATGACACAGAAACCATCCATACCCAAAGGCACCAGGGACTTCGGTCCAGGAGAAATGGCCGGCCGCAACTATATCTTCGACACAGTCAGGACAGTCTTCCGCAAATACGGCTACTCCCCCATCGAAACCCCGGCAATGGAGAATCTCTCCACCCTGCTCGGCAAATACGGGGAAGAAGGCGACAAGCTGCTTTTCAAGATACTGAACTCCGGCGAAGCTTTCAAGGACATCCAGCAGATGAGTCCTGCGGATCTTGCCGGAACAGGCAGCAACGCCCTCGCTCTCAAAGTCTGTGAAAAAGGTCTCCGTTATGACCTCACCGTACCTTTCGCCAGATTCGTGGTACAGCACCGCAACGAGCTGACTTTTCCGTTCAAACGCTACCAGATACAGCCGGTATGGAGGGCCGACCGTCCCCAGAAAGGGCGCTACCGTGAATTCTACCAGTGCGATGTGGACGTAGTGGGATCAGACTCGCTGCTCTACGAGCTGGAGATGGTACAGATCGCAGACGAGGTGTTCCGCAACATGGGCATCCGCGTCCTCATCAAGATCAACAACCGCAAGGTCCTCTCGGGACTGGCCGAGATATCCGGACAGAGCGACAAACTCACCGATATCACAGTCGCCATAGACAAAATAGACAAAATAGGTCTCGAAGCAGTAAAAGCCGAACTGGCAGAAAGAGGAGTCCTGCCCGAAAGCATTGCCCGCATCGAGCCCGTCCTGACCCTTGCCGGAACCACGGAGGAGAAAATAGCCGCCATGAGGCATATCCTGGAAGGGTCTACGACTGGAATGCGAGGCCTTGATGAGCTGGAAGAGCTGTTCCGCCTTATCCGGGAGTCAGGAATAACCACAGAAACGGAGTTCGATCTCTCCCTTGCCCGCGGCCTCAACTACTACACCGGAGCCATCTTTGAGGTCAAGGCCCTGGATTTCACCATCGGCAGCATCTGCGGAGGCGGACGTTACGATGACCTCACAGGCATTTTCGGCCTCAGCGACACCTCCGGAGTAGGCATCTCATTCGGAGCCGACCGCATATACGATGTCCTGGCCGGCCTGGACAAATTCCCCAAGGAGGCCGTCAGCGGTACTGAATACCTCTTCGCCAACATGGGCCAGGCCACCCTTCCCTATATATTGAGCGCCGCTGCCCACTGCCGTGCCGCCGGACACTCCTGCGAGATATACCCCGACCCTGCGAAACTCCGCAAGCAGTTCGAATATGCCGACCGCAAAGGCATAAAATTCATAGTACTCGCCGGAGAAGACGAAGCCGCATCCAACGAACTGACTATAAAGGACATCCAAAAAGGAGAGCAGAAAAAAATCAAAATTTCCGAAATGTTTTAACAACATTTTTTTGGATTTTATAAATTTTTATATAATTTTGCAGTCTCAATCGGAAATTAATCCTTAATATAGGAAGCAATATACCGCGGAGTAGAGCAGTTGGTAGCTCGTCGGGCTCATAACCCGGAGGTCAGAGGTTCGAGTCCTCTCTCCGCTACTAGATCCGAACACAGGATGCACGCGGCCCGATTCATTCGGGCCGTTTCTTTTGCACCATCCATGCGACATCGCGACTCACGCCACCTGCACCACACACCGCTACACGACACCACACTGCTCTACGCTACTATACTGCTGCACCACAAGCTAGGCACTACACGACTTGGATATACACAACACTGCTTGCACCACATTGCACGGAGCCGGCACAACATTGCACAGCACCAGCCCCCTTACGGTCCGCGCGTATTCCCGGATCCGGTTGACCGCAAGGTGACGATGAAATACGTCAATCGTCACCACCTTCCGGGAAGGGAAATTCGACGATATAACCTACAGAGGTCTCCAAAGAATATACTTCTCTCCGATGCCTGCGCAGGTGAACCGCTACGTTCCGGCAAACAGCAGTAGATCAGTCCATTCGCAAAATTACACGGTACACCTCACCTTCGGAAGATGGCTGGCATCCCATGACTGTTTTTCAGGAATCCTAACATGGCTGCCCAAATGCCTTTGGTTGACAATCCACTGATAATAAGACCGTTCATGTATACCGTTGCATTACATGTCATGTTAGGTTTGCGTTTCTGGCCGAAAGCGCCCCTGTCTACGACTAGGAACCTATAGGAAAGTGGAAATGCTTCATGGCCCTGCCACAACGCCCATAAAATGCCGGATAGTGGGCGGTGTGGACGGGGCGATGCAGGCAGGGTGCTCCGGGAGGCACTTCTGGACGGGACCGCCGTTCCCGGATGCTGCCACACCGCCCACAAAAGGCGGAATAGTGGGCGGTGTGGACGGGGCGATGCAGGCCAAGTGCTGCGGGAGCCCTCCTGGGTGGGACTGTCGTTCCAGGGCGCTGCCACAACGCCCACAAAGTGCCGATTAGTGGGCGGTGTGGACGAAGCAATGCAGGCCGGGTGCTCCTGGAGGCACTTCTGGACGGGACTGCCGTTCTAGGGTGTGCCACAACGCCCACAAAAGGCGGAATAGTGGGCGGTGTGGACGGAACGATGGCGGCCAGGTGCTGCTGGAGGCACTCCTGGACGCGACTGCTGCTCCCGGGTGCTGCCACAACGCCCACAAAAGGCGGAATAGTGGGCGGTGTGGACGGGGCGATGCAGGCCAAGTGCTGCGGGAGCCCTCCTGGGTGGGACTGTCGTTCCAGGGCGCTGCCACAACGCCCACAAAGTGCCGAATAGTGGGCGGTGTGGACGGGGCTATGCAGGCAGGGTGCTCCGGGAGGCACTTCTGGACGGGACCGCCGTTCCCGGGTGCTGCCATAACGCCCACAAAAGGCGGAATAGTGGGCGGTGTGGACGGGGCTATGCAGGCCAGGGGCTCCGGGAGGCACTCCTGGGTGGGACTGCCGTTCCCGGGCACTGCCACAACGCCCACAAAGTGCCGGATAGTGGGCGGTGTGGACGAAGCGATGCAGGCCGGGTGCTGCTGGAGGCACTTCTGGACGGGGCCGCTGTTCCAGGGCATTGCCACAACGCCCACAAATGCCAGAATAGTGGGCGCTGTGGACGGAGCGATGCTGGCCGGGTACTGCGAGAGGCCATTGTGGACGGGACTGCCGTTCCCGGGCGCTGCCACAACGCCCACAAAAGGCGGAATAGTGGGCGGTGTGGACCGAGCGATGCAGGCCGGGTGCTCCGAGAGATACTCCTGGACGGGACCACTGCTCCCGGGTGCTGCCACAACACCCACAAAAGGCCGAATAGTGGGCGGTGTGGATGGGGCGATGCAGGCCAGGTACTGCGAGAGGCACTCCTGGACGGGACTGCTGCTCCCGGACGCTGCCACAACGCCCACAAAGTGCGGAATAGTGGGCGGTGTGGACGGAACGATGGCGGCCAGGTGCTGCTGGAGGCACTTCTGGACGGGACTGCTGTTCCCGGGTGCTGCCACAACGCCCACAAAAGGCGGAATAGTGGGCGGTGTGGACAGAACGATGGCGGCCAGGTACTGCGAGAGGCACTCCTGGACGGGACTGCTGTTCCCGGGTACTGCCACAACGCCCACAAAAGGCGGAATAGTGGGCGGTGTGGATGGGGCGATGCAGGCCAGGTACTGCGAGAGGCACTCCTGGACGCGTCTGCTGCTCCCGGACGCTGCCACAACGCCCACAAAAGGCGGAATAGTGGGCGGTGTGGACGGAGCGATGCTGGCCGGGTACTGCGAGAGGCACTCCTGGACGCGTCTGCTGCTCCCGGACGCTGCCACAACGCCCACAAAAGGCGGAATAGTGGGCGGTGTGGATGGGGCATGGGCGATATGGATGGGGCATGGACGA
>CALVDF010000021.1 GCA_944326245.1 uncultured Bacteroidales bacterium | reverse complement strand
GCTAAGATACGAATTTTCTATCATATTAGCAATCAATTTATTACAAACTTTTCGTCTTTTTGCGACAGTCCCTATTTTAAAGATGGGATAACGCAATAACTAAAAAAATCCTATCTTTGTTTTTGGAATAAGAGCGTTCTTTTTCGATAATGCAAAATAGGACGGATAAGGGAATTCTGCTCGTTTCTAAATCGTTACCTGCTTAATAAAGCGATTCGTATAAACTGCTTATTTTTAGCGTGTAGGATAAATGGTGATGCCTAAAGCAGTGAAATACGATTTGAGGTATGCCGAGACGCTTTAATAATCGGGAAAAATAGTCACGATAAGAGCGTGGCTCTTTGGAATGTTCTGATGTGCCGACCACAAACGGAGAGGTAGAGGCTTTCTTGACTGTTTTCAGACATTGGAACAATTGCTTGGAGATAGGTATCTCGCGATATGAATTTCTTGTTTTGGGCGATGACTGTATTTTCTCTGTGGATTTCAACTCACAATTGTAAACCCGTCCAACGGTATGCCTTACTGTGATAATCCGTTGGCAGAAGTCCACATCTTGCCATTGCAGTGCGCATACTTCTCCTATTCTCATACCTGTACAGAGAGACAACAGTACACCTATGTTCTGTGCTGTCGGCTTTTCAATCAGATGTCGCATTAGTATGCGTTGATGCTCTATTGCCAAAGTTGGCAATCGGCTTATTTCTGTATCTGTAGGATATTCTATTTCCCAATCCTCGAATGGAAAAATCTTATGTTTTCTTCCGTATTTGGCTACAGATTTTAATACAGCTACCATGTCTCTCACGGTTTTACGCGCAAGACCGCACGAAAGTTTATGAATGACAAACTGCTGGACGTCATCCTCTGTGATGGCAGTCTTAGTACCAAAATAAGGCAGCAAATGGGTTTGCAGCGTCAGCAAATAAGCACACATGGTAGAGTGCTTTACGATTGGGCGTTTTGTTTCGCACCAGCTTTTTGAAATTTCTTGAAATGTTTTCTGCATACACAATTTTGAGGAAGTTAATACTTTCATAACTCCCTCAAAATACGCATATTCTGCGATATATACATTATTTGTTGCCTTTTGAACGATTATGTGTCTTACACAGCATCTCGCAATTTTCAATGGAAGTAGCACCTCCTTTGCTCCATGCGGTCACATGGTCGGCATCCATTTCATTGAACTTGTAAATCCGCGTTTTATTGGCATTGTCGCCTATGGCACACAAGGGGCAGTTGGAAATGCCTTTTTCTTTGGCAACCTCGGTTTGGCGGGTGTATGCTGCACGTTTCGTTGACTCTTCGAACAAACGTATTTGAAGTAGGCTTTTGTCTTGTTCGCCACCTAATACGTATTCATAGATGTTACGTGGACATTTAATGCTCTCGTCCGCTTGCAGGGCAAGCACACGCTCCGTCACATGGTCAATGCTGTAAGGTGTCTTATGGTACGTTTCGTAGAGCCGTCCCCATTCCAGACCGCACATATCCCGTTCCACCATAGTGAACGTAGTGGAAACCCAATCTATCACGGAACGGAAATAGTTTTCAAGTTCGTTTATGGTACTGTCTCGGCGGTGCTGGCTCATGTAGGAATCTATGGTCGTTCCTTTGCTTGCGCATACCCATTTTAAGGCTTCTGCTAAGTAATCTTGGCGCTTGACATCACCCTTTATGTAATGGCTCCATTTTTGGACTTCGGCGTTTTGCGAATTACTGAACACACGCTTGGCTGCCGTGACAAACTCACCTGAATAAATGGCATTGAGCTTTTCCTGCTCGTTCAGCGGCACACCCGTGATGTTTATCGTTTGAAACCAGTCTTTTATTTCTCCTTCTTCTCCTTCGCATTCGTAGATAAGCAATGGGGACAGCATAATCCTTTGCTGCAATTCTTGGGGTAAACCTGAGAAATACTGCACATTGTCGTTGGCATCTTTTATAGCAAATTTCCCAGTGACGAACCGACCAAAGGAAGTGATGCGTTGCTGCCCGTCAAGCACCTCATACCGTCCATCGCTTGTACAGTTAAAGTATATCAGCCCGATTGGATAGCCTTTCAGCAGCGATTCAATGACTGCCACATCGCGTTTGCCGTCATTGTAGATATAATGACGCTGATATTCAGGTTGGATAGTAAGCCGTCCGTCAAGACCGAACAGACCTTTCCCCTCTAATTCGTTATATGTAAAGCCTTTGCAGACATCTGCAACAGTCCATTCTGTATGTAATGTTGTTTTCATATTTTTCTTGTTTTAAGTTGAAATCTTAGGCATAAGCTTAGAATTGGCTGATATGGATAAAATTAAATCAAAATTAGGCAGACTGAATGGTGGTCCTCGATTCTATGTAGAACGTAACGGGCAACTTGTCCGACTCTACGAAAGGGTTCTCATTCGTAAGATTAAAAAACATGGTTGAAATCTTAGGGATAACCGATAGAGGAAATGAATGGGGCTTGAAAACAAAGGAATACACCATTTCCGACACACCTAACTTTGCGGATTTGAACCGTAGGGGAGCTATTTGGAGCAATGGCTCTTTGGTTTCAACATATGCCCGATTACTCATACGCAAATTATGATTTGATATGTCTAATAAGAACTCTTGCATAAACTTGGGTATAATATTTCCCTTCAACCATATAATAAGTTTCATTCTGAGGGACTTCAGAATGAAGCAAGACTGCCCCATCATTGAGTTTCGTCACTTTGGATTCTTTTCCATGACGGTCAACTTGGATTTGTTCGGGATAAATTTTGGAGGCACTTCCGAACCAAGCCTTTGTTATCCCTAAGATTTCAAATTGCTCCGGACAATACTTGTCCAAGAAAGATATAGGGACACCCATTACCCCGTCATAATCTGAAGGAATGGCATCCGTAAAAGGTACTTCTATAGCATCGTAATTGTCGTAATGGTCGTATGTTTCTTTCCCACGAATCTCTTTATGCTTGGAATAACGCAGGTTATCCGCTATGGTCATCAATGAAAGAGGTTGGTGACGGCGACCGTGGTCAACATTAGTCAACCAAATGCAGTTACGGAACTTTACGAGATTGGTATCTTCATCATATACACCTACTGCATAATCATTTTGCATCGCAGGTCTAAAATAAGCGTTTCCACCGGGGAAGGGGATGCCAAGCCATATTTTATTATTCATTATCAGCGGGAATACTTCTTTGTATGTAATACAATTCATATTGCCAATAATGATGAATTTCTTTTCTCCCTCCATTATCCATGCCAAGAACTCCCTGAAAAGGGAAAACGGAGGGTTGGTGATGATAAAGTCTGCTTCATCCCGCAACTTGGTAACTTCCTTGCTGCGGAAATCGCCATCGCCTTCCAAGTATTCCCATTCAAGGTCGTCTATATTGATGCGTCCGTCACCGCTTTTGTCTTGTTCCAATACGAATATCTTTCCTTTGACGGAAGTCTTGGTACTGTCGAATTGTGGGGCTTCCTGCTCGAACAAAGACGGTTGGTAAGGTGTTTTATATTTTTTGCTATCCGGCGCATAGCTCGTAGAAATCAGCTTTTTCAATCCAAGTTCATCGAACTTGGCGGCAAAGAATCGTGTGAAGTTGCTCCATTCAGGGTCGTCGCAAGGCAGCAAAATAGTCTTTCCCCTGAATACGTTTGGGTCATATTCAAGGTATGCGTTCATCTCAATTTCTATGTCGTGGAATTGAGTATAGAACTCATCGTTTTTAGCTGCCTTTGCTTCTTTCAAATTACTATTTGCCATCGTATCTTCTTTTCGTTTTTACCATGTTATCTGCTAATCTTGTTAGGCATTAACAAGTCTCTGACATCTACATTCAGTATGTCCGCAATCTGATATAAAACAGGAATGGGAGGCTGCACCTTGTTCGTAGCATATAGATTGACCATATTAAAAGTCTTTCCAAGCCTATTCGCCAATTCTGTTTGGCTAATGCCCTTAGTCTCCAATACCTCTTTTATTCGGTTCATATCACATTCTTTTGTCTGACGGTTACAAAGGTACAAAATTTTATTTGGTATTTTGCTTGTTTCTCAAAAGAAAGTGCTAATTTTGCAAATAGAACAAGAGTTGTTTGACAGAAATACACTGCATATCGCAGAAAATGTGACCGTTGCCAAGTCATTACCTCACCTTTTGAGGAATGCTCATAAGTAGCTTATTTTTAATTAGTTCCTGCTTTAACATCAAATTTTGGTTGCAAAACTATAAATCAACGAGTTAAACCTTGACAAGCAAACCTACGCAGAGCGGCGCAAACGGAACGGTGACTGTTAAATCTGCATTTCTGACGGGTAACGATTAGGAAACCGTTCTCTTTCTCCAATCCGCTTTGAAACGCTATTCAGCCCTCTATCCAACTTCCGCGATTTTCTCCTAACTACTTAATTCACAGATTACATTGCGTTAATCTGCCGAATTTTGGAGGTTTTTCCATAGATTTTTTAAATTTGTAGAAGTTTTTATAAAAATAAATTGGCAGAAATCATGGCAATAAAGATTACAACACGTCAGACCGGTTTGTGCATGACAGGACGCAGCCACTGGTGGGGTGCGCCGGACCTGCCGGAAGATGTTCCTTATCCGTGTGTGGAGGTCATGGACGGGTATGAATCATATTATGAACCTCTTACATTCGTGTGTCAGATACGTTGTTCCGACATTGCCCGTCTGGATCCGGAAAATCTGCTGCCCCATTCCGGAATGCTGTACTTTTTCGCGCCGATAGATTATTTTTTGGGCGAATACGATTCCCCCCTGGATTATCATGAGCTGCCGGTCGTGATTTTTTCAGAAAAGGAAAATGGCCTGAAGCCATACCGGATGTGCTGGGAGGGTACTGATGAAAGCATATTCCGTCCGGCCGAGGAAATGATTTTCTCGAGGGCGCAATGCAGGTGCGGGGACGGTCACATGCTGCTGGGTGAACCATACCAGGAGGAGATCAGGGATTCCAATCCAGGATATGTCCAGCTGCTCCAGATAGACGAAGATGACAGGTGGGGGCTGAGGTTCCATGACTGCGGGACGTATTACTTCCTGATACCGGCGCAGGATCTCAAGGAGCGCCGGTGGAATCGGGTCAGAGGTGCCTTGTTCTTTTTCTGAATTCACAGGGCGTGCATCCGTGCATGAAACACCCCCTGCGGAACTGGCAATAAAAAACCCCGGATATTTTCCGGGGCTTTTTGTTTTCCGGCCTGGGCCGGTTATTGTTATGATCCGAAGTTGTCGAAGAGGATGTTCTCGGGAGGTACTCCGAGGCTGTCGAGCATCTTGAGTACCGACTGGGTCATCATCGGAGGACCGCACATCAGGTAGAGGCAGTCCTCGGGTGCCTCGTGGGTCTTGAGGTATGTCTCGTAGAGGACGTTGTGCACGAATCCCACTTTGTAAGCAACTCCTGCTGCATCGGCCTCGGGATCCTGACGGTCGAGGGCCAGATGGAACTTGAAGTTGGGGAAGTCGCGCTCTATCTCGTGGAAGTCCTCGAGGTAGAAGGCCTCTTTCAGGCTGCGGGCACCGTAGAAGAAGTTGACCTTGCGGCCGGTCTTCTCGGTCTTGAACAGATGCATGATGTGGCTTCTCATGGGAGCCATTCCGGCACCGCCGCCGATGAAGATGAACTCCTGGTCTGCGGGTGCGTTGTCCGGGATGAAGAACTCTCCGTAAGGGCCCGAGATGATCACCTTGTCACCCGGCTTGCGGGAGAAGATGTAGGACGAGCTGATTCCGGGAGGCACGTTCATGAAGCCGCCCTTGGCCTTGTCGAAAGGAGGGGTGGCGATACGGACGTTCAGCATGATGATGTCACCCTCGGCAGGATGGTTGGCCATGGAGTATGCCTTGAAGGTAGGCTCGGAGTTGTGTGCGTGCAGGTTGAATACGCCCATTTTCTCCCAGTCGGCCCTGTAGGGCTCCTCTATGTCCATATCCTTGTAGTCGATATCGTACTTGGGGATGTCGATCTGGATATAGCCGCCGGAGCGGAAGTTGAGGTGCTCGCCTGCGGGAAGCTTTACAACGAATTCCTTGATGAAGGTGGCGACGTTCCTGTTGCTTACCACCTCGCACTCGAGTTTCTTGATGCCGAGGATGCTCTGGGGTACGAGTATCTTGAGGTCCTCGCGCACCTTGACCTGGCAGCCGAGCCTCCAGTTGTTCTGCTGCTGCTTGCGGGTGAAGAAACCTACCTCGGTGGGCAGGATGCTGCCGCCGCCTGAAAGCACCTGGCATTTGCACATACCGCAGCTTCCGCCGCCGCCGCAGGCAGAGGGAAGGAATATCTTCTCGTTGGAGAGGGTGGTCAGCAGGGAGGAGCCGGGATTGACATCGAGGACTCTCTCGCCATTGTTGATGTCGATCTTGACATTGCCCTGAGGGGTCAGTTTTGCCTTGGCCACCAGCAGGAGAGCGACCAGTATCAGGGTCACTACAAGGAACGTGATAATTGATACGATAAGTATTGTAGTCATACGTCAGTCCTCCTATAATTGAATACCCATGAAGCTCATGAATGCTATACCCATGAGACCGGTGATGATGAATGAGATTCCGAGGCCCTTGAGAGGCTTGGGAACGTTGGAGTATGCGAGTTTCTCACGGATGGCCGCGATGGTCACGATGGCGAGGAACCAGCCGATTCCGGATCCGAGGGCATATACTGTCGCGTAACCGAGGTTGGCGAAATCCCTTTCCTGCATGAACAGTGAGGCACCCATTACGGCGCAGTTCACTGCAATCAGGGGAAGGAAGATACCCAGTGAAGAGTAAAGGGCGGGGGAGAATTTCTCCACGACCATCTCCACGAGCTGGGTGATGGCGGCGATTACCGCGATGAATACTATGAAGCTCAGGAAGCTCAGGTCGAGGTCAGCAAGTGCGGGGCTGATCCAGGACATTGCTCCGGGAGTGAGGAAGAACTTGTTGAGCAGGTAGTTGATAGGCAGGGTAACGAGGATTACGAATATCACTGCGATACCCAGACCGAAAGCTGTCTTGACATTCTTCGATACAGCCAGGAATGAGCACATCCCCAAGAAGTATGCGAAAATCATGTTGTCGACGAATATCGACTTGACAAATAGACTTAAATATTCCATAGTGATGTGCCTTTATTATTTTTCTATAAGATCTTTCTGAATGCCTCTCTGCAGCCAGATGAACAGACCTACCAGAATCAGGGCCATGGGAGGCAGGATGATCAGGCCGTTGTTCATGTATCCGGCTTCATACCAGCCGGCAGGAATGATCTGATGTCCGAACAGTGTACCGGAACCCAGAAGCTCGCGGATGAAGGCCAGAGCCACGAGGATCATACCGTAGCCGAGACCGTTGGCGATACCGTCCACGAAAGAGGGCCAGGGCTTGTTGCCGAGGGCGAAAGCCTCGATACGGCCCATGATGATACAGTTGGTGATGATCAGACCGACGTATACGGACAGCTGCTTGCTGACCTCATAGGCGTATGCCTTGAGGAACTGGTCGATGAGGATTACGAACAGCGATACGAGTACCAGCTGGACGATGATTCGTATACGGTTGGGAATCGTATTGCGCAGCAGGGATGCGAACAGGCTTGAGAATCCGGTCACGAATGTAACCGACAGAGCCATCACGCAGGCAGGCTCAAGCTTTACGGTAACTGCCAGCGAGGAGCAGATACCCAAGACTAAGACCGTTACCGGGTTGGCCTTGAAAAACGGGTTTTGATATATTTCCTTTTTCATGATTATCTTTCAGCTTTCTGTTTTTCAAGATAAGGTTCATAATATTCGAGCCACTGGCGTATTGCATTCTCCAGGGCACGGCTGGTGATGGTACCTCCGGAGATGGCGTCGATTTCATGGGCAGAGCCTTCAGGGGCGCCTCCCTTGACAACTGTCACCGATACCAGGCTGCCTCCGTCGAAGATGGACTTGCCGATGAACTGGTTGCTGAAATTAGGCGTGGCTATCTCAGCGCCCAGACCGGGAGTCTCTCCCTTGTGGAGGAAGGTTGCACCGTAAATGGTGTTGTAGTCGTCCTTGAGGGATACATAGCCCCAGATAGGACCCCACAGACCGGCTCCGTAGATGGGGAATATCTCTACCTTGCTGCCGTCGTCCAGAGTGCAGACGAAGACGGGGAGGGTGAGCTTTGACACATCGGGATTGGCCTGTTTCATGATATCATACTGGGATTTCAGGCCTGCTGTAAGGGCGAGGGAGAATGCGTCTCCATCCACTTTATTGCCCTGTGCATCGACCAGATAGGAGTCTGTGATGTATTTGTTGAACTCCTGTTCCACGTATGCGTTCTTGTCAGAAGCCTCGTCGGCTCCCTGGCCGAGGTTGACCGAGGACAGAATGCTCTGGCGGGTCTCGGTGTTCACGTTGGCCTGCTGCTTGCCGTTCAGGGATACGGACACGTACGCGAGAACAGCAGCCACGATCACCACCATGACGGTGGAGTAGATAATTGTATATGTGTTACTGTTGGTATTCATAGTGTGATTCTCCCTTATTGATTGATTTGCGCTCTCTTGAGACGTTTCTTGATGTTCCTCTGAACTACACAGTAGTCAATCAGCGGAGCGAATGTGTTCATAAGCAGGATGGCCAGCATCATTCCTTCCGGATATCCGGGGTTGAATACCCTGAGGATAATGGTGAATGCACCGATCAGGAAGCCGTAGATCCATTTTCCTGTCTCGGTCTGGGCCGAGGTTACAGGGTCGGTGGCCATGAATACTGCTCCGAATGCGAAGCCGCCCATAATCAGGTGCTCCCATGCGGGAAGCGCGAGGTAGGACGAAGTGTCAGGAGCGAGGGCGTTGCAGAGGTAGCCGATTGCCAGAGCTCCAATAACGGTGGACAGCATGGTCTTCCAGCTTGCCACTCCGAAGAACAGCAGGATGGCAGCACCGATGAGGATTGCAACGGTAGAGGTCTCACCGGGACATCCGGGAATGAATCCGAGGAACATGTCCAGGGCTGAGGGCATATTGTTGAAATTGCCGAGAGCTGCCTCCGCGAGGGGAGTGGCTCCGGAATATCCGTCCACGCCTGCTACCCAGACCTTGTCACCTGACATGCTGGAGGGGTAGGCGAAGAAGAGGAATGCCCTTGCGAGGAGTGCCGGGTTCCATATGTTCATGCCTGTACCTCCGAATACCTCCTTGCCGATGATTACTGCAAAGGCTACGGCGATTGCAAGGATCCAGAGAGGAGTGGTAATAGGCACTATGAGCGGTATAATCATACCTGTAACGAGGTATCCTTCATTGACTTCATGTCCGCGTATCTGGGCTGAAGCGAATTCGATGCCAAGACCTACGATGTAGGATACAAGGTAGAGGGGGAGTATCTTCAGGAAGCCGTACCATACCATCTGCCAGAAGGTCATGTCTGTACCTGCGGCGAGGTTGTGCTGGTAGCCGATGTTGTAGATACCGAAGAGGAAGGTGGGGATCAGGGCGACCACCACTATGATCATGACTCTCTTGAGGTCATTGCAGTCCCTGACGTGCGAACCCCTTCTTGTGACGGTGTCGGGCACTCTGAGGAATGACTGGAAAGCCTCGATGGTGGAGTCGAATATTGAGCCTTTTTTCTCTTTCTTTTCCATATTTATGCCATTTCTTTAATCATGAGGTCAATTCCCTTTGAAACGATAGACTGTATGTCTATCTTGGAAGGATCTATGTATTCGCAGAGTGCGAAATCCTCTTCTACCACCTCGTAGATGCCGAGCTGTTCCATCTTGTCGATGTCCTCGGCGATGATGGCTTTGAGCAGGTATACGGGGTAAATGTTCATGGGGAACACTTTGGCGTACTTGTTGGTCATCACGAAAGCCCTTACGCCTCCGTTGAGGTTAGAGTCCATAAGGTATTTCTTCCTTGGTGTCAGCCATGAGAAATATGTGGAAGCAAAGCTGTACTTCTTCGGCCTGAAAATCTTGGCCCATCCGAAAGTCTCGAAGTACTTGCCTTCGGTGATAAGCGATATGCAGTCATCGTAGAATCCGAGGTAGCCGTCCTTGCCGACGTTGGTTCCGGTCAGGACATTTCCGCTGATATAGCGGATGGGGCAACCGCGCTGCAGCTTGTCGACATTGTCATTGGCCATATCGGCGATGCTGTTCAGGCACATGCCGCTCATGCATCTGATATATCCAGGATTGCTTACACGGGGCCCGCCTATTGCAACGGTTTTGCGCATGTCCACTTTCCCTGTATTGAAGAAACGTCCTACGATGGCAAGCATCTGAAGATTGACGGTCCAGACTATGTCTCCCTTGTTGATGGGGCAGACATGATTGATCTGTACGCCGACGTTGCCGGCAGGGTGGGGTCCGTCGAAAACATGGAATTCCACCCCTGACAGTTTGTGGAAGGGTGAACTTGCATGCGTCTTGGCACATAGCCCGAAATGTATCTTGGGCGTAATCTTTGACAGCACATTGATGGCCGTCTGGATGTTGGGCAGTTCGTCCCTGAGGATGAAATCGTAGTCTGCTGCCAGAGGTGCCGTGTCAAACCCGGAAATATATACAGATTTGGGGCGGACGGCCGGATCAGGTATGATCCCGTACGGGCGTTGTTTTATGCAGGCCCATAATCCACTTTCAAGCAGGGAACTTATTGCCTGCTCGGCAGTGATGTTCTCCGGCTTGTGGAGACTGAACTCGGCATATACCGTTTCAGGGTCAGCCTTGACTCTGACTTCGAGAAGTTTACGCTTCTCTCCTCGTACAATTTCTGAAACTGTGCCGCTTACCGGAGAAGTGAACTTCACATCCGGTCTCTTCTTGTCCACGAACAGTGGGGATCCTGCTTTTACAGAATCACCTTCCTTGACTGTGAGCTTTGGAATGAGGCCTTTGAAGTCGGTTGGCTTGACAGCGACCGTGTCAGAAACTATACTCTTGAGGATCTGGGCGGAAGGTACACCGTCAATCGGTATGTCCAGCCCTTGTTTCAATTTTATATAGTCAACCATAACCTATTATATAAATTAATTTTGGCTGCAAATATAGACAAAACTTTTGTAGATTTGTGGCCTAATTTTAAAAAGAATTCAAAATGAATTTGTCGGGATTGAATAGTGTTCAGCAAGAGGCAGTTAAGTGTATTGACGGCGCGTCTATAATCATAGCCGGGGCAGGTTCTGGAAAGACCAGGGTGCTGACATGGAAGATAGCGTGTCTGATAGACTCCGGAGTGGATCCTTCATCCATTATGGCCCTCACGTTTACCAACAAGGCCGCCAAGGAAATGAAGGAGCGTGTCGCCGCCATAGTGGGACGTGACAGGGCACGCCGGCTGTGGATGGGTACGTTCCATTCCATATTTGCCAGAATCCTGAGGGAGTATGCCGACCTGTTGGGATTTCCCAAGGCGTTTACGATATATGACGCGACGGATGCAAAAAACGCTGTGAAGATGTGTATCAAGGAACTGCAGCTTGATGAGAAAACATACAAGCCTGGAGAGGTCCTTTCCCGAATATCCACGGCCAAGAACTATCTGGTTACGGCGGAAGCATACATGAACAATCATGAGGCCATCCGCAAGGACACCCAGATGCGGAAAGGACGTATCTGCGATATCTACAGGATGTACTCTGAAAAGTGCAGGAAAGAGGGTGTAATGGACTTCGACGACATCCTTCTCTATACGAATATCCTTCTCAGCCGTTTCCCGGAAGTTGCGGCCAACCTGAAATCATCCGTGTCCCATATACTGGTGGACGAGTATCAGGATACAAACATGGCGCAGTACAGAATAGTCAATCTCCTTGCGTGCGACAGCCGCAATCTGACAGTCGTGGGTGACGATTCGCAGAGCATCTATGCATTCAGGGGCGCGAGGATACAGAATATCCTGAATTTCCAGCGGGATTATCCGGAGGCCAAGGTCTTCCGTCTCGAGCAGAATTACCGTTCCACTCAAGTGATAGTAAATGCCGCCAATTCGGTAATAGTCCACAATAGCAACCGCTTGAAAAAGAAGTGTTTTTCTGAAGGAGAACAGGGTGAGAAGATAGAATTGCTCAAAGCCTACAATGAACAGGACGAGGCTTCTTCGATCGTATCGTCGATAATGCGGCGCATCTATGCTTCAAAGGCATCATACGATTCTTTCGCCATCCTGTACCGTACCAATTCCCAGTCGAGGACCCTTGAGGAAGCTCTGAGGCGCCGCAACATACCTTATATAATATATGCCGGGCATTCTTTCTACGAACGCAAGGAAGTCAAGAACATGCTGGCATATCTTCGGCTGGTTCTCAATCACAATGACAACGAGGCTTTCAGAAGGATAGTCAACATTCCTGCCCGCGGTATAGGTCAGACGTCTCTCAACAGGCTCTCGGACGGAGCATCGGCCATGGGGGTTTCTCTATGGGACATGTGCATTCAGGGAGGTCTGGACAAATATGACATCAAGGATGCAGCCGCTGCCCGTCTGCGCTCTTTTGTGGCCATGATAGACGGATTCGCATCCCGTCTGGATACAGACGATGCCTATACACTGGCGGTAGCGGTAGCCGAGACCTCCGGTTATCTTCCTTCTCTGAGGGCAGACCTTTCCGTGGAGGGAATATCGGCATTGGGCAATGTTACGGAACTCTTGGGTGGTGTCAAGGAATTTGTGGAGCAGGAGATCGAATCGGCCGAACAGCAGGGGGAGTACGGTAAGATACCGTCTCTGGAAGCATATATGGAAAATGTGGCATTGCTTACGGATGCCGACAATACAGATGAGGAAGATGAAAACAACCGGGTAAAGCTGATGACGGTCCACGCATCAAAGGGGTTGGAGTTTCCGTATGTCTATATTTCAGGTATGGAGGAGAATCTGTTTCCCTCATCAATGTCAGGAGAAAGCATTGAGGGCCTGGAGGAGGAACGCCGGCTGTTCTATGTGGCTCTGACAAGAGCGGAAAAAGCAGTGACGGTATCATATGCAGGCAGCCGCTTTCTCAACGGGAAGACCTCTGCCTGCCGTCCGAGCCGCTTCCTTAAGGAGATAGACCAGGCATATCTCGACGGGACCGTTGAGGACTATGCCTCAGTAGGCTCTTCAGGCGATTTCGATGAGGATGACGGCAGTTATTCTTCCTTCGGTCGTTTCCGGTCCGGCAGACATCAGTATCAGTCACCCCAGCAGGTCAAGGTTACCCCAGACATGTCGCGGCTGCGCAAGCTGTCGCCGTCAGGGTCAGGTTCGGGCTTTTCAAGGAACGGCTCCCCTGCCGGACTGACAGCCGGTGCGCCCAATATCACGGGAACTGACATCGGGGCCGGAGAGAGGGTGCGGCATGACCGTTTTGGCACAGGAGTTGTCGTTTCCGTGACAGGAAATGGGGGAGATGCCAAGGCAGTTGTTAAATTTGATGCCGGAGGTGAAAAAACTTTACTCCTCAAGTATGCAAAACTTCAAAAAGTGTAAATTGTGGCACGGATATTGTAAGAAATTATTTCGAAGTTTTTCATAGTTTAAGTTTAGGTTAAGTAGCCGGCCCGCGTCCGATCTGAAGGATGGCGGGCCGGTGAATTTTTATGCAGAATGTCACAAATCCTGTCATATGGCATTGATGTCCGGAACATACAACTTAACAGCTATGCACAACGCAGAAACCAGACTTATGGCAAAGGATATGAAAGCAAACGTAAAAAGTTACCTGATGACAATAATAAGCATCCTGTCGATAGTATCGATAGGAATTATCGCGGTGATACTTGTGTAGATTCTACAGCAGCACAATATTGCTTCTGTCCTCTACATCCTTCATCGCGTTTCTTGTGTCGAATACGACCCGTGAATTGGATTGGACAAGATTGTAGTCAATTCCGCTGTGGGCAGTTGTAATGACGGTAATGTCACAGCTTCTCAGCAATTCTGCAGACAGGGACGGCTCTCCAGAACATGTTTTCCCATTCTTTTTGTCAGTATATTTTTTGACGAAAGGATCATAAAACAGGACCTCCGCCCCTTTTTTGCGCAATACATCGATAACCCTTATTGCAGGACTTTCGCGGCAGTCATCTATGTCTGCCTTGTATGCCACTCCCAGAACAAGTATCCTGGAACCTTTCAGGGATTTTGAAAAGTCATTGAGAATGTTGGCCACCCTTTGCGCGCAGTATTCCGGCATCCTGTCATTTATCATCATGGATGTCTCTATCATTGACGTGTGGAACGCATATTCGCGAACCTTCCAGCTCAGGTAGTACGGGTCGAGGGGAATGCAGTGTCCTCCGAGTCCTGGACCAGGATAGAACGCCTGGAATCCGTATGGCTTGGTGCGTGCAGCATCAATTACTTCCCATATATTTATCTTCATCCTGTCGCAGAGCATGGCCATTTCATTTATAAGGCCGATGTTTATATTCCTGTAGGTATTTTCCAGAATCTTTTCCATCTCTGCAATTTCCGGAGAGGATACGGGATGCACTCCGCCTTCCAGAAAACTGTTGTACATGGCGCAGATTACTGTCTTTGCATCATCGCCTATTGCACCTACTACCTTCGGAGTGTTCCCTGTTTTGTAACGGGCATTTCCGGGATCCACCCTTTCAGGGGAGAATGCAAGATAGAAATCCTGTCCGCACACCAGTCCTGAACCTTTTTCCAGCAGAGGTTTTACGATATCGGCGGTAGTGCCGGGAAAAGTTGTGGATTCCAGCACTACCATCGTATCTTTTTTGAGGTATTGGGCTATCTGTATTGAAGAATGTTCGATATATGAAAGGTCCGGCTGCTGGTGGGTGTCAAGTGGAGTCGGAACGCAGATGGCAATGAAGTCCGCTTCGGCAATCTTCGTGAAATCGGTTGTGGCTCTCAACATTCCCTTGGCAGTCAATGATTTTAGAGTTTCATGCTCTACATCTGCGATATAGTTCTCCCCGGCGTTGATTTTACGGACCTTGTCCTCAAGCAGGTCGAATCCTATTGTACGGTATCCGGCTTTGGCTATTTCCACGGCCAGAGGAAGTCCTACGTATCCGAGTCCAGCCACACCTGCAACGATTTCTCTGTTCTTGATTTTATTGAGCAACTGTTCCTTCATATAATGAACCTGATTAAGCTCCGCAAAGATAAACCTTTTTGAGCCAATATGTCATTCCATCTGAAATTCCTTGACTGTTTTGACTCCAGGATGGCCGTAGTAATTCTCTATGTCTCCCTTGACGAATATTTTCTTTCCTACCATTTCAGGATGGTCCACCAGATTGAGGGACTCCCTGACATCTCCGTCGGGAAGTTCTACCGCAGCGCAGTTTTCCCTTTCTACAGTCCCCGGCCTGTCAGCTATGGCAAGGTTTGTGTTTTTGGAAAACGGGGGTTCAGTATTTATCTTGGATGTGGAGACGTCTCCTCCCGCAACATATCCGCATACCCATACGTCCTCGACTCCAAGGTACATGGCCAGGTCGGCTATGCTCAGTGCCTTTTCCATGGAGGACCCGTCATTTCCGCTGCCTACAGTGAAATCCTCGAACAGCCAGTTGCGCGCAGTATCCACTTCCACCGAGAATGAGCCTGACGGCCCGGAAGTGGCGGAAAGCTTGATTGTCAGTATGTCTGCCGCGTCCAGGCGTCTGGAGAGTATGGGGATCCTGTTCCCGTCCTCCATGCATGCAACGTTGAGGATTCCGGGCATGAAGTATCCTATGCGGCTTTCTGTGTAGGGGTACGGCAGGGAATGCTCTCCTGACTCAATGACAGTCTCTGCCGACATGAAGCGCTCGCGGAATGACTCTGAGAAGATAAGTCTCATGCCGCAATTGAGCTGTGTGCAGGCGAATGCTACGGACAGATTCTGCCCGCTGCCCACCACGACAGTCCTGCAGTCCCCGAACTGTGGAGATGCAAAGGCAGGTTCGTTGAATTCGATGGAATACAGCGATAGGTCATAAGTGCCTGGCTGTACCTGCATGGGGTCGGGCCTTTCTCCGTAAGGGCCATTATATACGGTCTCCCCGTCCTGTCCGGTTACCTTAAGGATAAAATCGCAGGTGTCCGGCAGGGAGAAATCGCTCCCGTCCGATTTCAGCTTTTGTGCCAGCTGGTTGAGCGAATAGTAGCTGTAGTCTGGAGACAGGGTAAAAGAAATATACGCATCTCCCTCCATTCCGTCATTGCATGCGGGGAGCAGAACCGCTCCTGCCGACAGCAGTACGAAGAATTTCAACAATCTCTTTTTCATACAATTTCTTTTAATTTGTTATTACCGGAGGCAAAGGTATGGAAAGAAAAAGTCGGGGAAGTCATAATAAAAAAACATGTGAGGATTTATTTGTTTTTAAAAAAAATCTAAATTTGTAACAACAACACTAACCTATACTGAAATGTATCGTATCAATACTCATCCCATTCTTCCGGTCCCCGCGGAAGAACTTGTATCATTTGATTTTGAGGGGAAAACCATAAAAGGACAGAAGGGTCAGACAATAGCCGCCGCACTTCATCAGGCCGGATACCCTGTCCACAGTCTTAGTCTGGAGCACCGCAACAGGACCATGGAATGCGGCATCGGCAAGTGCGGGGCCTGCGAGATGCTGGTGGACGGAAAGATACGCAGGATATGCGTGACTAAGGTGGACGGAGTAAGGAATGTCGCCAGACTGAGTGCAGACAATGGTTTCAAGGGAATGCTATTTTCAGAAAAGAGTGGAGAAGAGGACGGAAAGGAGGTTTACAGAACGACAGTGGCAATCATAGGTGCAGGACCTGCGGGACTGGCAGTCCGTGAGGAGTTGAGGAAAGAAGGGGTGGACTGTCTGGTGATTGACAGTAACAGTGAGATAGGGGGACAGTTCCTGATGCAGACGCACCAGTTCTTCTTTTTCGAAAAGGAGATGCGCTTCGGAGGGATGAGAGGGTTCGACATTGCAAGGACACTCGCGGGAGATTCACATGAAGGGATACTGCTGGATTCTGTGGTGTGGGATATTCTGGAAGGCAAGAGGCTTGCTGTCAAAAATATAGCGACTGACAAGGTTTTCTACGTAGACGCAGATGAACTGGTAATCGCTACGGGAGCGGTACCGTTCATGCCGGCATTCAGGAATGACGATGTGCCTGGAGTGTATACTGCTGCGGTAGTTCAAAGGATGATGAATACCCAGTTTACGCTGCTCGGGAAAAATATACTGACGGTAGGGGCAGGCAATATAGGCTATCTTACGTCGTATCAGGCGATGCAGGCAGGGGCTAATGTGAAAATGATCATTGAGGGCATGCCCAGGGAAGGCGGTTTCCCGGTGCAGGCCAATAGGGTAAGGCGTCTGGGAATACCGATTCTTACATCCCATGTTCTTGTGGAAGCTGTCCCGAATGCCGATTATACAGGCATTACCGGAGCAATTATTGCTGAATGTGAGAATTTCAAGCCTGTGCCAGGAACCGAGAGACTTATAGACGGCATCGACTGCATAAATATCTGCACAGGGCTGATGCCTGACAACCAGCTGTTTGTAAAGGGCAATGCAGTATTCGGCAGAAGTTGCCACGGGGTAGGGGATTCGGTACGTATAGGAGAAGGTACTTCTGCGGTGTTGCGTGGCCGGCAGTGTGCGTACGAGATCCTTCAGAATCTAGGCCGTCGTTTCAACTATGATGCCTACCTTCAGGTTTCCAAAGAATATATCGACTCCCAGCAGCATCCTGTAAGAGTTCTGCAGGAGCCGGCAATGCCGTCTGCAGAGAGGGCGGCATCCGCTCCATTTGTTATTATGGATTGTCTCTACGGGTTTGCCTGCAATCCTTGTTCTTTCTCGTGCAAGCAGGGGGCCATTACCAAAAGCTCCACCTCTACAACGCCAAAGCTTGATTACGACAAGTGCATAGGCTGCATGCAGTGTGTATACCAGTGCCCGGGACTGGCCATATTCGGGTATGATACGCGTGCCGGCAAGCTCTTCCTGCCTATCGAGTATGAAGTCAACGAGGGGGCGGAAGTATTCCTGGTGGACGACAACGGGAAGAAGGTCGGAGACGGTGTGGTTGAAAAGATCATGCTGAAGCCCAACAGGACCAACGTGGCCCGTGTCAAGGTTTCAAATCTTTTCGACTGTAAGGTGATTACGGACGCCAGAGGATTTATTGTCAAGGACAAATATCCTGAACCTGTAGAGATGAAGCCTGCCCCGTCAGTGGACGGCAAGACATATATCTGTCACTGTGAAGACATTACGCTGGAACGCATGCTATCCCTTGTCGGGGACCGCAGGACAATATCAGCCGATGAACTCAAGCATATCTCCCGTATGGGTATGGGACCGTGCCGAGGCAAGCGCTGCCTTTCAAGGGCAAAAACCGCTTTACGTTCCTATGGAATAGAGGTGACAGGGGATTTCACTCCAAGGGCGCCGATGGCCAGTCCTGTGGATATCGGCAATGTCATCAACATCTCCGGTTCAGAGAAGATAATCCTTTCTCCAGGGGCTGTAAGTGACGGGGGAAAGGTGGGGGCCTTGATCGCAGGAGGCGGAATGGCCGGGTCAGCCCTGTTCAGGTATATGTCCGAGGCCGGGTTTGCACCTGTTCTGGTCAATAAGGACCGTGGGTCATCATGGAGAAACATAGCGGGAGGACGTCCTGCTTTCTCGTTGCCTGCCCTGGCCGATATCGCAAACCACAATCTGGAGATATTCAGGAATCTGCAGGAGAAGACCGATATAGACTTCCGTCTGATAAGGTATGTCAATTTCGCACATGACGAGGCTACGTGCAGGGCACTCGACGCCGCACGCGCCTGGTCCAGGGCCTATATGGTGGAACCGAAGGATTTCCGCAAGGAAATATCCCCTTACATGAATCCGGACCTGAACATGTATCTGGCGGCCCAGGTTACAGAGGACTGCTGGCAGGCTACTCCAGGCAAGACCGTAAATGCAGTCAGACTGATAGGGCTTGCACATGGGGGACGTGTTATGGAACAGACCGAGCTGGTGGATGTCCGTAAAACAGGGGCTGAGTATGAGGTCCTGGTACGTGACAGTTCAAGGCATTATACAAGATACCGTACGCCTGTATTTGTAAATGCTCTTGGGTACGGGGCGGAGAAGTTTGCCTCCATGCTCGGAATAGAGACAGGACTTTATCCGGTAAGGCATCAGGCATTCATCACCAAGCGTCTGCCAAGGCTAGGCAAGGACGGCGATATCCTGGATATGCTCATAGACCGCCGTCACTACAAAGGTTTCTCGGCCGTCTACGGACAGCAGCTTGCAGATACAGGTCAGATAATCGGATGTGCTTCTCCCGCTACGGATCCTGCGGAGACAGGAAAAGATCTCAAAGTCAATACGCAGGCCTTCCTGGAAATAGCTTCTGAGGTATTTTCGGAGTGGATTCCGGCACTCAGGGGCGTCGGCCTTCAGGCTACATGGGCAGGTTATTATGTGGAGCCCAGATACATTGTGGACCCGTCCCTGGGACTTTTCATAGGAATGAGGGGGCATGGTTTCATGCTTTCGCAGTATATAGGAAAGCTTTATGTGGATGCTCTCCTGGGTCGTGCTGTCCCGGATTATTTCAAGGATCTGGCGCTTTCGGGCCCAGGCTTGAGCGAGCAGGCTTTCAAGTAGAAATGAACGGGGCATGAAAATTCTTACTGGCAACGGTATCCGGGAGGCGGACAGGATTACAGCCCTCAAGCGGGGTATTGACGGTCTGCAATTGATGGAAGAGGCATCCCGCGGTCTTGCGGCGGCGATAGCCCGTATTGTCCGGCCCGAGGCTACGGCGGGCATGCCGCTTAGATTCCTGATCGGCAAGGGAAACAACGGCGGGGACGGTCTGGCCGTGGCCAGGATCCTGTCAGGCGGAGGGTACCGCTGCGAAGTGGTCCTGACATCATCAGAGACATCGCTTACGGAGGAGGCTGCTGCAAACCTGCGGCGGCTTCCTGCTGAAGTTGCGGTACTGCATGCGCGGGACGTGATGGAACGGGACGGGGCGATAGCGTGCAGGAGGCAGACCGTAGTGGATGCCGTTCTGGGTACAGGCGTCCGTGGATCGGTGCGTGAACCGTTGGCCGGTATGATCCGCAGTCTCAATGCCAGCGGAGCCTATGTGATATCGGTGGACATCCCGTCGGGACTTCCTACGGAACCTCCTGAGGAAGTCCCGTCATGGCCGGCACTGACAGAATGTGTTGTCCGTGCGGATGTAACCTTATGCGTGGGTTTCCCTAAACTTTCTCTACTGTTGCCGGAGACAGGTAATTGCGGAGGGAGGATTGTCACAGTGCCTTTGGACCTGGATCCGGATTACATTGTTTCCGCCGGGTCACCTTACAGTTATGAGGAGGAGCAGGATATACGTAGCATTCTCTTCCCCAGGGCCAAGTTCGTCCATAAGGGAGATTATGGCCACGCCCTGCTGGTATGCGGTTCTCAAGGGATGCCCGGGGCTGCCGTGCTTGCCGCATCAGGTGCATTGCGCTCCGGTTGCGGGCTTGTAACAGTCCATCTCCCCGGGAGTGAGCGGTTGGCACTGCATTGCAATTGTCCTTCCGCCATGGTGGACAGTGATCCGGAGGGATATTTCTCAGCCTTGCTGCCGGATGTCGGTAAGTTTTCTTCTGTAGGCTGCGGTTGCGGCCTGGGGATGCGTGCTGAGACTGTCAGGGCGCTGGGATGCCTTCTGGAATCCTTCAGGCGGCCTATGGTTCTGGACGCCGATGCGCTGAATATAATTGCCGCCCGTCCTGAGATGATGTCCCTTGTCCCGCCAGGCTCTGTACTTACGCCCCATCCGGGAGAGCTTAGGCGTCTTATAGGGGAATGGAAGGGGCCTTACGACAGATTCCGGAAGGTTTCGGAACTGGCAGGCAGACTTGACAGTTGTGTTCTGGTCAAAGGTGCGCACACTGCCGTAGTGTCTCCTGACGGGCATATAGCCTTCAATTCCACCGGCAATCCCGGAATGGCAAAGGGCGGCAGCGGTGATGTTCTGGCCGGCTTGCTGACCGGTCTTCTGGCTTCAGGGTATGCTTCATATGATGCCGCACGTCTCGGGGTTTGGCTGCACGGTCGGGCGGGGGATGCGGCTGCGGAAAGATTCGGTCTCAATGCAATGTGCAGTAAGGACATAGCTGATTTCTTACCGGATGCGTTCATGTCGATAGAAAAAACAAGGTAGGTATGCTGATAATTTTCGGGTTTCTTGTGGCCGGCTTTCTGTGCGGTTTTCTCCTGCGCAGGATCAGGATAAGATGGGTCGGCAAGGTGACTACAGCACTTGTCTGGGTACTTCTGCTCTTCCTGGGCATTGAGGTAGGAAGCAACCGGGAACTGATCAGGAGTCTGCCGTCACTGGGCCTGGAAGCTGTCGCCGTTTCCGTTGCGGCTATTCTTGGCAGCTGTTTGATGGCCCTGGCGCTGTGGCGCTGGACAGAAAGCAGGAAACCTTCAGGCAGGACAGGTGGCGGTGATAATGAAGAATCGGAAAAGGAGGGTACGGTACGATGAAGGACAGTCTGGTCATAATAGGATTTTTCATTGCAGGAATTCTGCTGGGCTTCTTCGGCCTGCTGCCGGAAAGTCTCACCGGGTCAGGAATAACCATGTATGCGCTGTACGCTCTGATCTTCAGTGTAGGATTCAGTGTGGGCAACAATCCGGGCATTCTGAAAGAATTCAGGAGGCTCAATCCCCGTCTCGCCCTTCTCCCTGTAATGACGATTCTTGGTACTGTTGCAGCGACTGCCCTGCTTGGCCTGGTGTTGCCGCACCGCACAGTGGCAGAGACGATGGCTGTGGGTTCCGGTTTTGCATATTATTCCCTTTCCAGTGTACTGATTACAGAATATAAGGGAGCGGAGCTGGGCACGGTCGCACTTGTATCCAATATCGTCAGGGAGTTCATCACCCTGGTAGCCGCTCCTCTTCTGGTGAGATGGTTCGGTACTCTGGCGGCAATCTCGTCCGGCGGTGCTACCACCATGGATGTGACGCTTCCTGCCGTTGTCCAGGCGAGCGGTGAAAAGTATACGGTGCTTTCGATGTACCATGGTTTTGTCGTGGACTTTTCAGTGCCGTTTCTTGTTACATTCTTCTGTTCCCTGTAGCCGGTAACGGAATTTTTACTAACTTTGGTGCGGATTTTCAGACGTGAAAATATGGAAAAGATGGAATATAAAATTGCAAAGGGGCTTCTGGATATAGAAGCCGTCAAGCTGAGTCCTGAAAAACCGTTCCTCTGGGCATCGGGACTTCATTCACCGATTTATTGTGATAACCGTAAGGCATTGTCCTATCCTGAGTTCCGCAAGACTATATGCGAAGCTATGATCGATACCATCAATGCGGACTTCAAGGATGTCGATGTAGTGGCCGGTGTGGCCACAGGTGCCATAGCATACGGGGCAATCGTGGCGGAGATGATGGGCAAGCCGTTTGTCTACATCCGTTCCAAGGCCAAGGACCACGGTATGGGCAACCAGGTGGAAGGCGTGTTGCGCGGAGGCGAAAGGGTAGTTGTCATCGAGGATCTGATATCTACCGGACAGAGCAGCCTGGCAGCCGTGGATGCACTTCTCAAGTGTGGCGTGCATATAGCAGGGATGGTGGCTATCTTCTCCTACAACTTCGACCGTTCCCGCCGTGCATTCGAAAATGCCGACGTTGAGCTTCATACTCTCTCCAACTACGACACCCTCGTGGATGTGGCTCTGGATACGGGCTATATCAAGGAAGGCGACGTGAAGATGCTCAAGGAGTGGCGTTACGATCCTGACAAGTGGAGCAAGGACCATGAGTGAGATTACCAGGGTAACAGGCCGTGAGGTGCTGCTTAAGCGTCCTCCGATGGTTCTGTTCGGGCTTTTTGCCGATCTGAGCGCTCTGGTGCAGAACGTGCCGGAAGAATACGGGGGCAAGATAACTGCGGACAAGGACAGTGTCCATATAGAATACAAGGGCATCAACCTCGGGTTTGTCGTGGCCAGGCGTGAACCTTTTTCACTGGTGGAGTTGAAGGACGACGGGAAATCCATTCTGTCTTTCTCGGTTACATTCCACATGGAGCCTGTCGGACTTGATTCCACTCTGTTCCATATCGAACTCGCCACAGAACTGAACTTCATGATGAAGATGATGCTGGGCAACAAGCTGCAGGAGATGGTGGACAGCATTACGGACCAGGTGGAGAAGGCTGTCAACAGCTATGCCTCCGGCAATCCTGCGGATTTTTCAGGAATGAAGAACCCTGCCGATTTCAGCTGACAATCTTCCGCTGATGCTTCCCGATGCATTCAAAAAGCAGTTGGAACTCTCTCTCGGCCCGGAAAGGGCGGGAGAGGTGATTTCCATTATATCATCTACGCCGGCATCAGTGGCAATACGTATCAATCCTTTTAAAATAAAGGAATTCCCTGCACAGTTTTCATCAGGCACCGGTACCTTTTCCCGGTGGGGGCGTCTGTTGCCCGAGCGGCCTTCATTTGTGCATGATCCGCTTTTTCATGCAGGGGCTTACTATGTGCAGGAAGCGTCCTCCATGTATCTGGAGAGCATTTTCCCGCTTATGCAGGAAATGAGGGCGGAGTCTGCCGCCGGATCGTTTGCCGTCCTGGACCTGTGTGCAGCGCCTGGAGGCAAGAGTACCCACCTGCTGTCCATGCTCAAGGACATCCCCGATGCATTGCTGGTGAGCAACGAGATTTCACGGACCAGGGCATCTGTCCTGTGCGGCAATATATCCAAGTGGGGAGCAGCCAACGTAATGGTTACAAGCAATGATCCGGCCGGTTTCCGGTGTCTGGAAGGTTTTTTTGATGTCATCGTGGTGGATGCCCCGTGTTCGGGGGAAGGCATGTTCAGAAAAGACCCTGAGGCAGTGGCCCAATGGTCAGAGGACAATGTCCGGCTTTGCGCTGCGCGTCAGAGAAGGATTCTTGCTGATATTCTCCCGTGTCTGCGTCCATCCGGTCTGCTGGTATACTCGACCTGCACGTTCAATCATTGTGAGGATGAGGACAATGTCGCATGGCTGTCTGCAAATTTCGGATTCAAGGTGTTGGACTGCAGGCACTTCTATCCGGGAGACCCGAAAGCGGGCGAGGGTTTTTTCTTCTCGGCGATGAGGAGGGATGGAAATCCGGAAGGCAGTCTCCGTGTAAAAAAATCCAGGTCTGCCAGGCAGGGACAGTATCAGATATGGAAAGATAAACTTCCGTGGGTCCGGGACGGCTTTGAAGTATACAGACGGGGCGGACAGCTCAAAGCTTTTCCGGCGGGTGTAGCTGAAAGTATGCTTGCAGTTGAGGAAATTCAGAGTCTTAAGATAATGATGTCAGGGACAGCCGTGGCGGATGTCATGGATGGGAAGGGCGGATCAAAATCGGGGGGCAGGCCTGTGGTGTTGCCTCAATACTCCTTGATACAGAGTGAAGTATACAGAAGGGGCAGCCTGCCGGAAGTAGAGGTCTCCATGGAAACGGCCATGGATTACATGCAGCGTAAGGCAATCCTCCTGCAGGGTGCTCCGACCGGTTATGTGGTACTGACCTATGGAGGAATTCCGTTCGGTCTGGTGAAGAATATAGGGCAGAGATGCAACAGCCTGCTGCCGCCGTCACTCAGGGTACGTACGGAAATGCCGTCAGAAAAAGATTGAAAAAATACTGATATGAACATTATTGTAATAGGTGCGACGTCAGGGATAGGACGTGCGGTAGCGGAAATATACATGAGCCGCGGACACCGGGTCGGAATTACTGGCCGGAGGGCCAATCTGCTTGAGGAGATTGCCGGCTGCCATCAGGATTGTGAGGTCTTTGTCAAGCCCTTCGATGTATCGGCTGATACGGCTTCCGATTCGCTTGCGGAGCTGGTGGAAGATATGGGCGGGGTCGACATCTGTCTGTATTCTTCCGGATACGGTCACACCAATACGTCTCTGGAACCGTCGCTGGAACTGGGACAGGTGGATGTCAATGCCAAAGGATTCGTGCGTTGTGCCGTGTGGCTTTTCAATTATTGGGCTGTCAATGGACTTAAGGGACATCTGGCTGTGATTTCCTCTGTGGCATCCATACTCCCTCTGGGGGTATGCCCGGCCTATTCGGCCACCAAGAAGTTCGAGGCCTTCTATCTGGAGACTCTTCGTCAGCTAGCTGTGATAAGGAAAGCAGACATCGGCTTTACTGCCATTAAGCCAGGGTTTGTGGATACTGACTTCATCCACGGCAGACATTTCCCGATGACAATCCGTAGGGACAGGGCGGCAGGGCAGATCGTGAAGGCTATCGCGCGTAAGAGAAAATCCGTAGTCATAAACAGGCGATGGGCTCTTCTCGGGATGCTCATGAAACTCATCCCGCGTCCGGTATGGAACTGGGGAGGCCGTTTCTTCAGGCCATATACCGATATGTTCTGACAGATGAAACAGAAAAGGTGTACCGGTTTCCGATACACCTTTCTGATATTGTTCGTTTACGTCTGCTGTTTAGAGTTCTTCGAAATTGACGTTTGAGAAGTGCGGGTCGCTGTCGTTGTCCTTGGACGACGAAGGGTGGTTCTCTTCGTCCATTGTCCTTTCTACTACAGGAATAGGACATTTCTCCTTGATGAAAGCGATGACTTCCTCGAGTCCCTGGGAGAACTTTTCGAAGTCTTCCTTGTAAAGAAATATCTTATGCTTGTCATAGGCGAAGCGGCCGTCTTTCTCTATCCTCCTCTTGCTCTCGGTGATGGTGAGATAGTAGTCGTTGCCCTTGGTTGCCTTCACATCGAAAAAGTATGTCCTTTTTCCCGCGCGCACCGGCTTTGAATATACATCATCGCCGTTACGGTCCATAGCTGCTGCATTATCAATGTCTTCTGAGTACATCTTTATTAAATTTTATAAAATTTGATACAAATATAGAGTTTTTTCTCATCTAAAAAGTATATTTGCGAAATGTTTTAAAAATATTGTATGCTGAACCGACGTTTGATTAGGATAAAAGTATTCAAAGTTCTTTACAGTGCGGTGGCCTCAGGCTCTGATTCTCTGACAGAAGCTGAGAAAACCCTGAACTATTCGTGCGAGAAGACCCTGCACCTGTACTACTTCATTCTCAATGCTGCCGTGGCATTGGCCGGAGCCGCTCAGGCGAAGATAGATACCGGGCTCAAGAAGTTCAATCCGACCTTGGAAGAGCGTAATCCCAACCGCAAGTTTGCATCCAATAAGGTTTCGGCATATCTGGCCGGGGATCCGCGTTTCATAAAGTATTGTGAGGACCATGGCCTGACATGGAACGAGGATTTGGCCACATTTATAAAAAGAACTCTGCAGACTCTTGGTACCAGAGATTATTTCAAGGAATATATGGAATCAGGGACGTCATCCATGGAAGAGGACTGCGATCTGTTCATCCGTATATTCTCTGATCTGGAACTTTTTGAGGACAACGAGGATCTTGCGGCTACTCTGGAGGACATGTCCGTGTTCTGGACCGATGATTTGGGATTTGTACTTGCCGCTATAGTCCGCAACCTTGAAATTCTGAGGTCCAAGGGATCAATGCCTGTACCGGGAGTGTTCCTGAAAGACGATGACAGGGAGTTCGCCGTGGAATTGCTCAAGGCGGCCATGACCGGATACCGCAAGTATATGGATATTGTGGTGGCCAATACGACGAACTGGGATCCGGACCGTGTGGTTACGACGGACCTTATACTGATAGTCCAGGGCATAGCCGAAGCTGTGCGTTTCCCCAACATTCCCCTTAAGGTTACCATAAACGAATACGTGGAGATATCCAAGTATTACAGTACCGGTAACAGTAAAGTGTTTGTAAACGGTCTGCTGGACAGGATCCTGCGCAAGATGGTCGATACCGGAGAAGTGGTCAAGACAGGCCGCGGGCTTATAGAAAATTAAAAAAAACAGTATATTTGTCAATTGTTAAACTTAAAAGAAAAGAAAAATGAATCTTCTAACGATGTTCCTTCTGCAGGCACAGGCTCCTGCACAGACAGAGCAATCCTTCTTCCAGCAGTATTCTTTCCTGATACTGATGATCCTGGTCTTCGTGGTTATGTATTTCTTCATGATCCGTCCCCAGCAGAAAAAGCAGAAAGAGGTGGTAAAGTGGAGGGAATCCCTGAAAAAAGGAGACAAGATAGTCACTGTAGGAGGTATCTACGGAACCATTTCTGAGGTAAAGGATACTTTCCTTATCGTGGAGATCGATGCCAATGTGAGGATCCGTGTGGATAAATCGTCTGTAGTCAAGGATATTACTGACGTTCAGAACAGATAATTGCTTTTCTGATGGCTTCTGGAAGCGGAATCTCAGGCAAAGAAAAAGACTGGAAGGACGGGAAGGAGTGGCTGTTGCTGCTGCTTTCTCTCCTTCTGGCTTTTATTATATGGCTGCTGCACAGCCTTTCGCTGGAGTATTCCGTGTTCTTCGAATACAATGTCCAGCTGACATCTTCCCTTGAGGGCCGTTCCAGAAGTTCCGTTTCCGAGGATGTCCTGATAGTGCGCGGACGTTCAGAGGGTTATTATATACTGAGGCAGCGGATAGGGAGACGCAAGACAGTCCGAGTGACGGCTCCGGCAACAGTGCTTGTACACAAGGCTGAAGACATGTTTTCCGTAGGGTGCGAGAGCATCAAGAGCAATGTCGTCGAAGCTCTTGGCGGAAATGTCAATCTTGAATTCATAGTCACCGATTCTCTGGATTTTGTTTTTCCTCGCATAACCAGCAAGAGAGTGCCGGTGGCACCGCGCTCGTCGATTTCCTTCCGGGGGCAGTATATGCCTTTGGGCAGGATAGAGCTGCGTCCGGACAGTGTGGACATCTATGGGGATGCGCGTCTTCTGGAGACAGTGGACTCTGTTATGACAGAGACTATCTTTGCCTCAGGAGTGGACGGTCCCATTCAGGGTATGTGCTCGCTTGTACCTGTACGCAGGCTGGAATTTTCCGAGGACAACATATACTACTCCCTGAATGTCATCCGCTATATAGAAGAGTCAATGGAAGTACCCGTGAAGCCGTCAGGAGTTCCGGAAGGAAAAGACCTGATCGTTTTGCCGTCAACAGTAAAACTGACATTCAGACGGGTATTCAGCAGTACGCAGTACTCTCCTGACGATTTTGAGCTTACCGTCAGATATAAGGACTTTATCAACACCATAGATCAGGAACTGATTCCTGAACTGGTCTCATATCCGCCAGGAGTGGTGCACTGGGAGATAAGCCCAAGGTACGTTGACTGCATATTGTTGGAAAGCAGCTCTGCCCGATGATGAAGACCCTTGCTGTCACAGGAGGAATAGGCAGCGGCAAAAGCTATATCGTACGGATGTTCGCCGCTCTTGGGGTTCCGGTCTACGATGCGGACTCCAGAACCAAGGAACTGTATGTCTCCGACCAGGGTTTGCTTGCCGGACTTAAGTCGGTCCTGGGAGACGACCTTGTACGCGACGGGGTTCTTGACAGGCAGTACATGGCTTCCCGTATATTTTCAGACAAGTCTCTTCTAAAGAAAGTGGAGGAATTGGTATTCCCGCGGGTAATCAATGATTTCCGGAAATGGAAACTGTCAATGGAAGCGACTCCGCATGAAGGGATTGGCCGTTTTGTCATTATGGAGTCCGCCATATACCTTGAGAAACCATCTCTCTCAGGTACTGCGGACCGTGTCCTGACTGTCACCTGTCCTGTGGACGTAAGGGTGCGGCGGGTGATGGAACGTTCGGCCATGTCGCGGGAGCAGGTTCTGGAACGGATTGCCAACCAGTGCAGCGACGGTTTCCGTATCTCCATGTCCGATTTTACGATTGTATCGGACTTCACCCATCCTCTGTTGCCGCAGGTATGGAATGTTTTTAAACAAATGAACGAAATTTGAATATCGAATAATTTTTGAATCCTTAAAAAGAAGCAACCGACATGAAAACAGATTTACAGCAGATATTGTCCATCACAGGCGAGCCGGGACTTTTCCGCTATGTAGCCCAGGCCCGCAACGGTATGATTGCAGAATCAATGCTCACAGGACGCCGCAGTGTCTTCGGCCCCCATGCAAAGGTATCGTCCCTTTCGGATATCTCCATCTACACTGAGGACGGGGAGACTCCTCTGAAGGATGTGCTGCTCAAGATGAAGGAAATTCTGGGAGAGGACAATGCCCCTGACCCCAAATCGGATTCCAAGGTTCTCAAGGAGTTCTTTGCAAAGGCTATCCCCGGATACGACGGGGACCGTTTCTACGTCTCCCACATGAAGAAGGTAGTGACATGGTACAATGTCCTCAAACAGTATGCATCCCTGGATTTTGAGGAACCCGGGGAAAATGCTGAAGAGACCGGGGAAAAACCGGCAGAGGAGGAAAAGTAGTATGAGTTTCGGGGGCAAGAGGGTCCGGGTAGTGACCATGGGCTGCTCCAAGAACAGGGTGGACTCAGAGCACCTGCTGATGCAGCTTTCTGCTGCAGGATGGGAGGTCTCGCCTGAGGAGGAGCCTCTCGAGGATGCCGGGGTGGATGTTCTCATCATCAACACCTGCGGCTTTATCCTTGACGCCAAAGAAGAATCCATAGATGCGATACTCGAAGGGGTAGATGCCAGGAAGCGGGGTGTAGTTTCGCGCCTGTACGTCATGGGCTGCCTGTCCCAGAGGTACCGCAATGAACTTCCTTCCGAGATACCGGAGGTGGACGGATGGTTCGGTGCCTTTTCCATTGAACCTTTGCTCAGGACCATGTCCGTCAGACCCGACCCGTCCCTGGAAACCAGGCGATATCTTACTACTCCCGGACATTATGCCTATCTGAAGATTTCTGAAGGCTGCGACCGTAAATGTTCCTATTGTGCCATTCCCGGAATCCGCGGACCTCATGCGTCAGTGCCGGAAGACAAGCTTCTGGACGAGGCGTCGTCACTTGCGGCGGAGGGTGTGAAGGAACTGATTGTCATTGCCCAGGACACGACATTCTACGGTCTTGACCTCTATGGTGAAAGACGTCTGGGCAGGCTGCTGTCCGGACTGACCTCGATCGGAGGGATAGAGTGGATACGCCTGCTTTATTCCTATCCGGCCTCATTCCCCGGTGATGTTCTGGATATCATGGCCGATTCTCCCAAAATGTGCAAGTACCTGGACATTCCCCTGCAGCACAGTGCAGACGCTGTCCTGAAGGCGATGCGGCGTTCCATTGACGGACGCCAGACAAGGGAACTCGTAGAGAGTTTCCGCAGCCGGGTACCTGGCATAGCGCTCAGGACCACCATGATGGTAGGTCATCCCGGGGAAGGGGACAAGGAGTTCGACGACCTGCTGTCATTTGTCAGCCAGTACCGTTTCGAGCGTCTGGGGGCCTTTGCATATTCGGAAGAAGAGGGGACATGGGGGGCACAGAATTTGAAAGATTCGATACCTGAGTCCGTCAAGCAGGAGAGGCTGGACGAGCTGATGGAACTGCAGGCCGGCATATCATTGAGTTACAACGAAAGCCGCATCGGTACCGTAGAACGTGTGCTGGTGGACTCCAGTGATCCTGCCAGCCGGACCTGCTCCTGCCGTACTTCGAAGGAAGCGCCTGAGGTGGATGGGGAAGTGATTCTGGAATGCCCGGAGGGGGTTCCCATGCCTGAGCCGGGGACGTTTGTGGATGTCCGTATCACGGGAGCTGACGAGTACGACCTCAATGCGGAATTGTTGTAAAGAGATATAATATTATGACAGGAAAACCATTATGGATTCTGGCCCTGCCGCTGATTCTGGCGGTAACATCATGCGGGCCCGTCACGTATACACTGCCGGTGGAAAAACGCACTGAGTCGGCTGGAAACATCGATTTCCAGGGTACACTCCCCGGTATCGTCACTCTTGTGCAGCGCGGGGACAGTGATTCCGCACTGGTGTCGTCCCTGGCGATAGGAATGGCCGAGCAGCTCGAGGCAGACCTTGGCCTTGACCCCGGTTCGGTACCGGTATACTCGATGTATGCCGAAGATGTCGACATGTCTGACAGTACTGTCGCTGAATATGTACATTCCGCTGTTGGCGTGGAGTTTCTGATAGCTGTCGATTCCATGTCTGTCGGAGAATTTTCCGTGGAGGTTCCCGAAGGCAAGTCCTATTCCGGCGGTACATTCTTGAGGCAGACGGTCGTTACTCTGCCGTACAGTATAAGGATACAGGTATTCGGAAGCAGCAATGCAAAGCCTGTAGAGGTGTTGCGTGGAGATGATTTCCTGCAATGGACGCTGTTGTCCGAAGCCCCTCTTACCCGTCTGCGGGCAATCGAGAAGGTCAACGGGGAACTGGACGGATCTTTCCGCTCTCTTGGAAGCAATATAGCCGGCAGGTTTGTGCCGCAGTGGGAGACAGTCAATACCACACTGTATGTCTACAACGACCGCAAATGGACTGAAGCATGCCGTCTGGCCTATCTGTTCGAGTGGGACAAGGCCATGGAGATCTGGTACGGCGAAGCCGAAAGTCCGGACATGCGCAAGGCCGCATGCGCAGCCTACAATCTGTCCGTAGCCTGTGAAATACTGGGACTGGACGAGTCTGCGGCGCGCTGGAAAGCGAGATATGAAGAACTTGTGAAAAAACAATAGATTGAAATATATGGTACTGTCAATGACCGGATACGGAAAGTCCGAAGCGACTTCCGGCAATAAAAAGTATACAGTCGAGGTGCGTTCGCTCAACGGAAAGAACTGCGACATCTCCATCAAGTCATCCATGCTGCCCAAAGACAAGGACCTCGAGTTCAGGCAGTATATTGCCAGGAAACTGGTACGGGGCAATATCGATGTGTTCATGACATCGGAGTCTGTCTCCGGGGCGGAAGCAAGGGTAATAGACAAGGAACTTTTTCTGAATTATTACAGGCAGATAACATCCATTACCGGAGGGCTGGTCCTTGAAGGGGAACAGAATGCCGGTCTGGTATCTTCCATACTCAGGCTCCCGGATGTAGTCTCTGTGGAGAAGGACGAACTGGATGAAAATGATCTTGCTGCGATAGAAAAAGCCCTGCACGAAGCTGTGGACGGGCTGATAGCATTCCGTACCAGGGAGGGGGAGGTCCTGCACAGGGATCTGGGAGCCAAGGTAGAAAACATTCTCTCCATTCTTTGTGAGGCGGAGAAGTATGAGGCGGAGAGAGTCCCTCTCATCAGGCAGAGAATCCTTTCACGCATGGAGGAACTGGCATTGTCCCCTGACCGTGACCGTCTGGAACAGGAAATGATATTCTATCTGGAGAAGCTGGATGTCAATGAGGAAAAGGTACGCCTGAGACAGCATTGCCGTTATTTTACCGATACCATGGAATCGGAAGAGTATCCAGGCAAGAAACTAGGCTTCATAGCCCAGGAAATGGGGCGGGAAATCAATACATTGGGTTCCAAATCCAATCATGCGGGCATGCAGAAATGCGTAGTGAGGATGAAGGACGAGCTGGAGAAGATCAAAGAGCAGGTCCTCAATGTTCTGTAGGTCCTGACCGCTGATTGCCGAACTGACTTGATCTTAAATAAAAGCATATTATGAAACGTTTTGCACTGACAGCACTTATGGCCGTTTTCCCCGTTCTGGCAGTAGCCGGTACGCATGAAAACGAGGCCCGCCTTCTCCGTTTTCCTTCGGTTGGAGGCGACAGGATCGCATTTACCTATGCAGGTGATTTGTATACAGTGCCCATAGACGGAGGTACGGCCACAAGGCTTACTTCCGACGTGGGATTCGAGATTTTCCCCAGATTTTCGCCGGACGGCAGGACGATAGCATTTACCGCACAGTATGACGGCAATACGGAGGTCTATACGGTGCCGGCGGAGGGCGGTGTGCCCAGAAGGATCACCTATACATCATCGGTGGTCCGTGACGATATCGGGGATCGCGTGGGACCCAACAATATCGTCATGTGCTGGACTCCGGACGGCAGGAATATCGTATACCGCAGCCGCTGGTATGCATTTTCTTCATTGAGGGGACTTCTTTTCTCTGTGCCGGCAGACGGTGGGGAACCGGTGCAGATTCCTGCAACAGAGGGCAGTTTCTGCTCATTCTCCCCTGACGGCAGCAAGCTGGCGATGAACAGGATGTACCGTGAATTCCGCACATGGAAATATTACCGCGGAGGCCAGGCCGACGATATCTGGATCAATACCGTGGGAACTACGGAACTCGAGAATATCACGGACAATGACGCTCAGGACGTATTCCCCATGTGGATAGGGGACAAGATATATTTTCTCTCCGACAGGGACAGCATAATGAACCTTTTCCGTTATGATACGGCAACAGGGCAGACGGAGAAAATGACGGATTTCACGGAGTATGACTGCAAGTTCCCGTCATTCTCGCAGGACTGGATAGTCTTCGAGAACGGCGGATACATCTACAGGTATTCGGTCAAGGACGGCAGCTGCACCAAGGTGCCGGTATATCTCAATGAGGAAGGTATTCTGGCCCGTGACAAGGTCATGGCCTGGGAAGGCCGCCCACGCGGTGCATCCTTCTCCCTTTCTCCCGACGGCAGCAGGGTCCTGACTACCTTCAGGGGCGATGTGTTCTCCGTTCCCGCTGCCGAAGGAGCGGTATATAACTTTACCCGTACTCCCGGAGCCCATGACCGTGGCGCCGTATGGTCTCCTGACGGGAAGTGGATTGCCTGGTTTTCAGATGAGAGTGGGGAGTATCAGGTCTATGTGATGCCCTACGATGACCCTGACGGCAGAGTCTGTCTGACTTCTTTCGCTGACGGGTATCCTTCGTCGCTGACCTGGGCTCCTGATTCCAGGAAACTGTATTTCACTACAGAGAAAAACCGGCTCATGTCTGTGGATATCGGTACCAGGGAACTTGAAACCGTTGTCCAGGGCCGCTACGGTGGAGTGAGGGGTTTCGACCTCTCGAAGGACGGCGGATGGCTGGCATACGTTACTGCCACTGCATCCGGAGCATCGGTCATATATCTGATGAACCTTTCAGACGGTGTCAGCGTGCCGGTAACATCCTCATGGTACAATTCTTCCGCCCCTCTCTTTTCGGATGACGGAAAGTATCTGTTCTTTACCTCAGCCCGTGACCTGAGGGCCATATATTCAGCCGTGGAATGGAATGCGGCATACTCTCTCGGCAGCTATCTCTTCGCGCTGCCTCTTACCGGGGATGCTGAGGATCCCACCTTGATAAAAGGGGATGAATATACCCCTACGGAACCTGCACCGGAGGAAGACAAGCCTGAACCCTCCAAGAAAGGCAGGAAGAATGCCACGAAGAAAGAATCTGCTGCTGCGGAACCTGTAAAAATCGACTTTGAAGGTATAGTGGAGAGGTCTGTTGCGCTTCCCGTAGAGGGCAGCTATGCGCGTCCTATGGCCGCTTATGACGGGGCTTTGTATTACCGCTCATCCGACGGCATCAAGAAGTTGTCGCTGAGTGACCTGAAGACCTCCGACGTGACAAGATACGGAGTATTGGCCATGACTCCCGACTACAGCCGCGCCCTCGTGTCCGACAAGGGCAAGTACTACGTGGTATCCACTTCCGGCTACAGGACCGACAAACCTGTTCCCATGGGTGATATCCGTCTTACAGTGGACTACCACAAGGAATGGGAACAGATCTACAACGAGACATGGAGAGTATACCGCGACTATTTCTATGTGGAGAGCATGGTCGGCCGTGACTGGGACGCCATCCATGACAAGTATGCGGTCATGCTGCCCTACGTTCAGTACCGTCCGGATCTTACATACCTGATAGGAGAGATGATTTCCGAACTCAACACCGGACACTGCTATGTGACTACCGGTGAAGGTCCTGCAGCAGAGAAGCTGCCCGTGGGCCTGCTCGGGGCACGCATCTCCAAAGACGGGACAGGATATTTCCGCATCAGCAAACTCTACCGGGGAGAGACCTGGGGCAGCGAACGCCGCTCGCCTCTGGGAGAACCGGGACTCGGTGTGCAGGAAGGTGACTATATCCTGGCTGTCAACGGAATACCTGCTTCGGAGCTTGGAACCGTATATGAGGCACTTGTGGGCAGGGTAGGAGTGACTACTGCCCTGAAAATCAATACAAAACCTTCGGAAGAAGGTGCCCGCACCATCTATGTCGACCCGATAGGGGACGAGACGCAGCTGGCCTACTATGACTGGGTGCAGAACAATATCAGGAAAGTCGAGGAGGCTTCGGACGGCCAGATCGGCTATATACATATCCCGGACATGAGCGTGGCAGGACTGGACGAGTTTACCCGCCTGTTCTATTCGCAGCTGGACAAGAAAGCCCTGATCATCGATGACCGCATGAACGGCGGCGGAAACGTCTCTCCGATGATCCTGGAGCGTCTCCAGAGGGAGGTATACCGCATGACCATGGCCCGCAACGGTGGTGAGAAGCCTGGAACAGTTCCAGACGCCGCACACTATGGCCCGAAGGTCTGCCTCATCGACAAATACTCATCTTCGGACGGAGACCTGTTCCCGTACGGTTTCCGCCGGCTCGGCATAGGCAAGCTGATAGGAACGAGGACCTGGGGCGGTATTGTCGGCATCTCCGGATCCAGACCGTATCTCGACGGCCAGGATGTCCGCACCCCGTTCTTCACCTCTTACTCTACTGACGGTGAGTGGATTATAGAGAACCACGGCGTAGAACCTGACATCGTGGTAGACATCAATCCTTTCGAGGACTACCTAGGCAACGATGCGCAGCTCGACAAGGCCGTAGAGGTGCTGCTGCAGGAACTGCAGGACTGGAAACCACTGCCCGGTGTTCCTGCTGACCCTGTAAGGTGAAAAGAGAGCTGCTGAGAGCATATTGACTATCGGCCCCGGATATTGTTGATGTCCGGGGCTTTTTCTGTCCGGCCCGCTTTGTAAACCCGAGTGCCTGATACAGCGGTGGGTTACTGATGTAGGATTCAACAGATGTACTGCTGGATTTGTACAATATGTCGGATCTTAACATAGGGACTGTCGTTTAATTTCATCAATATGAGTCAACCGGCAGACTGCCCCTGTATTTCCCGTTTGAACTCATAGT